>NZ_JBVJIU010000024.1:83957-172690 GCF_055586105.1 Actinoplanes sp. NPDC051537 | reverse complement strand
CAGGAAGAAAAAGAACCAAAAACCCCCCACCCCCCCCCCCTCCCCCCCCCCCCCTCCTCCCCCCCCCCCCCCCCCCCCCCCCCCCCCCCCCCCGCAGCATATGGGGCGAATCGGACACGAGAGGCGGACATGAGAAGACTTCTGGCGGCGGCGGCCACGGTCGCCCTGGCGGTGACCTGTGCCGCGGCGAGCCCGGCCCAGGCGGACCCGGCGCGCCGCAAGGCCGGGTACCCGCAGCTCACCTGGGGCAAGTGCACCGACCCATCCCTGCTCACGCGCAAGGCCGACTGCGGCTTCGTGACCGTGCCGATCGACTACAAGAAGCCGGACGGGCCGACCCTTCAGCTGGCCATCTCGCGGATCAAGCACACCGTCCCGGAGGCCAAGTATCAGGGCGTCATGCTGGTCAACCCGGGCGGGCCGGGGGCGAAGGGACAGGGCCTCGCGGTGCTCGGGTCGCTGGTCCCGAACGGCGCGGGTGACGCGTACGACTGGATCGGTTTCGACCCCCGCGGTGTCGGCGCCAGCAAGCCGCAACTGAGCTGCGACAGCGACTACGCGGGCTACCGGCGGCCGGAGTACGTGCCGAGCACGACCGCGATCGAGACGGCCTGGCTCAAGCGCGCCGAGGGTTACGCCCAGGACTGCGCGAAGGCCGGCGGGCCGCTGCTCGACCACCTCAAGACCCAGGACAGCGCGCGCGACATGGAGAGCATCCGGCTCGTGCTGGGCGCCACGCAGATCAACTTCTACGGCTTCTCGTACGGGACCTACCTCGGCCAGGTCTACGCGACCATGTACCCGTCGCGGGTCCGCCGGATGGTCCTCGACGGCGTCGTGAACCCGTCCCGCGTCTGGTACGACTCGAACCTCGACCAGGACATCGCGTTCGACCGGAACATCAAGATCTACTTCAACTGGGTCGCGAAGTACGACCGGATCTACCACCTCGGCCGCACCGGCCGGGCCGTGGCGAAGCGCTTCTACGCCGAGCGGGCGAAGCTGGCCGCCAAGCCGGCCGGCGGCGCGATCGGCCCGTCCGAGCTCACCGACGTCTTCCTGCAGGCCGGCTACTACGTCTTCGGCTGGGAAGAGATCGCGCAGGCCTTCGCCGCGTGGGTCGGCAAGCACGATCCGGCGCCGCTGAAGAAGCTCTACGACAAGAACAACCCGCAGGAGAAGGGCGCCGACAACGGGTACGCGATCTACCTGGGCGTGCAGTGCACCGACGCGCCGTGGCCGGTGAGCTGGACGAAGTGGCGCTCGGACAACTGGTCGGTGCACCGCCGGGCGCCGTTCGAGACCTGGGCCAACGCCTGGTACAACGCGCCGTGCCGGGACTGGGCGGCCGAGCCCGGCGTCCCGACGTACGTCTCCGGCGAGACCGTGCCGCCGATCCTGCTGATGAGCGAGACGCTGGACGCGGCCACCCCGTTCGACGGCGCCCTCGAGACCCGCAAGCGGTTCCCGCGCTCGGCGCTGATCGAGGGGGTCAACGGCACCACGCACGCCGGCTCGCTCTTCGGCGACGAGTGCGTCGACGACACGATCGCCGCCTACCTGGCGACCGGCGCGCTGCCCAAGCGACTCAAGGGCGAGCGCTCGGACAAGCGCTGCCCGGCGATCATGAAGCCGAACCCGGCCAACGGCGCCTCCGGCAAGAGGGCCGCCGACCCGCGGGCCGAGGTGGAGCGGATGCTCATGGCTCGGTGACTCCGGCCACGTACCGGCCGGATGTCCGGGGTGCGCCCGGTATGCTGGATCTCGCGAAGGGGAGTAGCTCCCAATGTCGCGGTCGACATACTGGCGTCGCTTTTCCGGGCGTCCGGCCGCGCGGCCTCGGTTCCCGGGGCGAGCGAGACCTTCGACTTGGCTTGTCACACGACGGCCGGGTCGAGGTCGCCCTGCGCCCCTCCTCCCGGCCTAAGCACCGGGAGTTTTTCATGGACGGCTTTCTTGCGGCGCTCACCCTCAGCTTCGCGGTCATCTTCGTCGCCGAGCTCGGCGACAAGTCGCAGCTGATGGCGCTGACCTTCGCCACCCGCTTCAAACCGGTGCCCGTGCTGATCGGCATCACCGTGGCCACCGCCGTCGTGCACGCGGTCTCGGTGGGCATCGGCTACGGGCTCGGCGCCACCCTGCCCACGGGCTGGATCTCGCTGATCGCCGGCCTCGCGTTCCTCGTCTTCGGCGCCTGGACGCTGCGCGGCGACAAGCTCACCGACGACGAGAAGGACAAGGCTTCCCGTACGACCGGGTCCGCCATCCTCGCCGTCGGCGGCGCGTTCTTCCTGGCCGAACTGGGCGACAAGACGATGCTGGCGACGATCACGCTGGCCACCCAGCACGGCTGGTTCGGCACGTGGCTGGGCTCGACCATCGGCATGGTCGCGGCCGACGCGCTGGCCATTCTGGTCGGCCGCATGCTCGGCCGGCACCTGCCGGAGAAGGTCATCAAGTACGGCGCCGCCGCGCTCTTCGCTATCTTCGGCATCTGGCTGATCGTGGAAGCCATCATCGACCTGCGATAGGGGACCAGCCGTGCTGCAGTACCGGGCGGAGCTCGACGCCGCCGTCACCCTCGTCAGCGGCGGCAGCGTGCGGGCCAGCGGCCTGTGCGTGGACGTGCCGCACGCCGACGTCACCCAGGCCGAGATCGCCATGTTGCTGGTGGCCTCGCTGGGTCTGCGCGACGTCGAGCGGGTCGACCTCGACGCGGTCCGGGTGTTCGCCGAGCCGGCCGTCACGGTCGGGGTCCGGTCGGCGGTCCGCCGGCGGTACGTCGAGCTCAGCCACGTCGTGGGCGACGGCCTCACCACCTATCCGGGCCTGCCCGCACCGGTGATCAGCCCGCACCTGACCTGGGCCGACTCGCGTTCGCGCTACGCGCCGGGCACCGAGTTCAGCATGGAACGGATCGAGATGATCGGGCAGACCGGCACCTATCTCGACAGCCCGCGGCACCGCTACGCCGACGGCGCCGACCTGGCCGGCCTGCCCCTCGAACGGCTCGCCGACCTGCCCGCCGTCGTGGTGCGCATCGCCGGGACGGGACGCCGGGCGGTCGAGGCGAGCGACCTCGAGCCGCTCAACCTGGCCGGGCACGCGGTGCTGCTGCACACCGGCGGCGACCGGCATTTCGGCACCCCGGAGTACGCGGTGGACGCGCCCTATCTCACCCGGGACGCGGCCCGCCTGCTGGTCGAGCGCGGGGCCGGGCTGGTCGGCATCGACTCGATCAACATCGACGACACGTCCGCGGCGACCGGCGGGGAGCGGCCCGCGCACACCGAGCTGCTGGCCGCCGGCATCCCGATCGTCGAGCACCTCACCGGCCTCGGCGAGCTGCCGCCGACCGGCGCCCGGTTCACCGCCGCGCCGCCCCGGATCAGCGGGGTCGGCACGTTCCCGGTCCGCGCGTTCGCCGTGATGCCCTACTTCGAACCCCACGACCACACGCGCTCGGCCGGCTGGCTCCCCACGCAAAGTCAGCCGTGAACGACACCGGCACCGCGGTCTCGATGGCGGCGGTGCAGTTCCAGCGCGGGGACGCCGGCGCCGCGGCCGAGCTGCTCGGCCCGGTGCTGGTCGCCGAGCCGGACAACGTGCGCGCCCTGGTGCTGATGACCCACGCGCAGCTCGCCCTCAAGAAGCCCGACCTCGCCTACCGGGCCGCCCACCACGCGGTGCTGGTCGCGCCCGAGTCGGCCGAGGCGCTGGGCGCGCTGAGCCGGGCCTACACCGGGCTCGACCGGCACGACGAGGCGGTCGAGGTGGCACGCCGGGCCGTGCAGCTGGAGCCGGAGAACGCCTACCGGCACAACCGGCTGGCCTGGGCGCTGCTCGGCGACGGCCGGCGCGGCGTCGAGGCCGAGCACGCGGCGCGGCGGGCGGTCCAGCTCGATCCGAACGAGGCCGACTTCCGGATCACGTACGCGATGGTGATGAAGCAGCTCGACTACGCCGACCGGGCCCGGCAGGCGCTGCGGGACGCGCTCGCCCTCGAGCCGGACAACGCGGTCGCTCAGCACGAGCTCGCCACCATCGACGTCGTGCACCGCAACCCGTTCGCGCTGGCCCGGCTCGCCCGGGGCGCGAGCGGCCTGGCCGGCGCCCTGCGGGCCGACCCGCGGCAGCAGGCCAGCCGGTTCATGCTCGACGTGGCGCTGCGCCGGTTCCTGGTCTACACGGCCGTGCTGCTGGCCATCCTCGCCTACGTCGGCTGGCGGATGACGGCGTTCTCGGTCGGCGGCGCGCGGGTGCTGGCCGGTGTCGCCGCGCTCGCCCCGGTGGCGTTCGCGGCCTACTTCGTGGCCCGGCTCGACCGGTCGCTGCGCGCGTACCTGCTCGCCGTGCTCACCCAGGGCCGGCAGCGGATCGCCGCGATCGGCGCCGCGCTCTGCCTCGCCCTGCTGCTGGCCGCGACCGTCGCCCCGGCCGACTCGCTGCCCTGGCTGCTCGGCGTCGCCGCGGTCGGCGGGTTCGCGGTCCGGCTGCTCACCGTCTCGGCCACGAACGCGCACGTGCGCTCGGCCGGCGTCGGGAAGCAGGCCGACCGGGTGACCACCGCGCTGTGGTGGGCGGTGATCGTGTTCATGCTCGCCGCGATCGTGCTCGAGATCGCCGCCACCAACGCCCGGTGGTGGATGTCGATCGCCGCGCTCGTGCTGGTGGCGGCCGCGGTCGGCTGCTTGATCGTGATCGTGCGGCGCCGCCGGGGCCGTCGGAAGGGATTCCGCGGAATTCGCCCCTGAAATCCGGCAAATCGCCGAAGATGAGGCTATGTTCCCCGACCCCGCTCCGCCCCCGGCGGTCTCGGATCGGACTCAGCTGGGGATCGCCCGGGCCGTCGCGCAGTTCGAGCGGATGGACCCGGCCCAGGCGGTGGCCGCGCTGGAGCCGGCACTCGCCGCGGACCCGGCCTCGGTCGAGGGCTGGAACCTGATGGCCCGGCTGCGGCTGGCGCTCGACGAGAACCCGGCCGCGCTCGACGCCGCCACCAAGGCCATCGCGCTGGCCCCGGAGAACGCGCGGGCGCTGGCCACGGCGAGCCGTGCGCTGAGCCAGATGGGCCGGCACGACGAGGCGGTCACGATGGCGTACCGCGCGGTGGTGGTCGAGCCGGAGAACCCGCAGTGGCACGACCGGGTGGCGTGGGCGCTGCTCTCCGCCGACCGCGGGTTCGCCGACGCCGAGCAGGCCGCGCGCACGGCGATCGGGCTCGACCCGAACGAGCCGCACTACTACTTCACGCACGGGGTGGCGCTGGAGTCGCTCGGCCACCTCGACCAGGCCCGGCAGGCGCTGCTCACGTCGCTGCGGATGAACCCGGAGAACCCGGTGGCCCAGCATCGGCTCGCGGTGCTCAACGGCGAGGCCGCCCGCGAGACCGAGCCCAAGAAGCGCGGCTTCAAGCTGTTCGGGCGGAAGAAAGCCTGATCGCGAGCCAGACCAGCCAGCCCAGCCCGATGATGAAGCCGAAGCTGATCAGGCGATAGAGGACCACGGCGGCGACCGCGTACGGCCCGGCCAGCCCGCCGGCGACCAGGCCGAGGATCAGCGCGCCGTCGACCACGCCCAGCCCGCCGGGAACGATCGGCAGGCTGGCGGCGGCCATCCCGGCGCAGTAGGCGATCACCAGGCTCACCGGGTTGACGTCCTGCACACCCACCGCCACGCAGCACATCCACAGGCAGAGCGCGTCGAACAGCCAGTTCAGCAGCGCCAGCAGCACCGCGACGGCGAACGCGACCGGGTGCACCCGCACCTCGCGCAGCTGGGTCACGAAGCCGAGCAACCGGTCGCGGCCGTGCTCGGGCGGGCGGCGGCGGGCCTTGTTGACGGCGCTCAGGACGGCGCGAACCGGGCGATCCAGCCACTCGGGGTGCTCGGCCAGCAGGCGTACGCCGAACGCGATCACCACCGCCACCACCGCGTAGATGGCCAGCGTGTGCCAGCTCCCGGCATCCCGGGCGAGCAGGCCGACGACCGCCCCGATCACCACGAGCGCGCCGGTGGAGAGCACGCCGCTGAGCGCGACGCACCAGGAGGCCACCGCCGCCGACGCGCCGAAGCGGCGGAGCTGCTGGAAGTTGAATGTCGAGGAGAAGACCGGGCCGCCGGGCAGGGTGGCGCTGAGCGAGTGCGCCGCGTAGGCGGTGGCCACGTGCTTGCGAACGCTGACCCGGGTGCCGGCGCCGCGCAGCAGCGCGCGCTGCATCCGGGCGTAGGTGCCCATCGAGGCGATCTCGGCCAGCACCGCGAACGCCACCCAGTTCCAGCGCGGCGTGCGCAGCTGGGTGAACGCCCCGGTCAGCGCCGGCCAACCGAAGATCAATTCGACGCCGAGGATGAGCAGCACGATGCCGGCCACCACCGGACCCCGCCGCCACCAGGGCGGACGTGCGCCGGCCGGGGGCCGGACGGTCCCGGACGGCACGGCCATCACCACCATGCTGACACCCGGGCGGGTCTCAGCGGGTGTACGCCAGCAAATCGAGATCTCGTACGGCGGCCGGCTCGACCGCCTGGACCAGCAGCGTGCCCGCGGGCGTGAACAGCGACAGCCGGGTCTCGTCGTCGTGCCGGGTGCGCACCAGGAGGTTGCCGTCCGGGGCGAAGATCGCGCCCACCACGCTCCCGGTCACCGGCAGCGGCAGCACGTCCCCGGTGATCGTGTCGACCACGGCGTCGCCGGTGTCCGGCCCGTCGGCGCCGAGCTGCCCGGTGGTCTGCAGCTGCACGGTGACGTGGTCGCCGGTGGCGTCGACGCTGGTCGGCTTGCAGGCCGCGAGGCCGTCCGGGTTGTCCACCGGCCGCAGGTCGCCGATCACCGGCACCGTCGAGTCCGAGTCGCCGGCCGCCACCTTGAGCCCGCAGTACGTGGTCGCGTACACGAGCTTGTTGCCGTCGCCCGACCAGCGGAAATGCCGTCCGTCGGCGAGGTCGGCGGCGAGCGGGGTGAGCGTGCGGGTGCCGACCTGGAGGACGGCCGGGGTGCTGGCGTTGACCAGCAGGCGGGCGCCGTCGGGGGACCAGGCGGGGGCCTGGGCCGCGGTGCTGACGCCGGTCGCGACCTCCTCGGTCGGGGCGTTTTCGGTCCGCGCCCGGTTGGTCCGGGCGATCAGCAGAGTGCTGCCCTGGGCGTACGCGATGTTCTTGCCGTCCGGAGAGATGCCGACCGGGGAGGGCGCCTTGGCGAGCACGGTGTCGACGTCGCCGTCGGCGGGTGACAGGCGCACGACGTCGGGCGGGATGGTCGCCTGCTGGTAGAAGACGTGTCCGGGCAGGTCGGTGAGCGCGCGCGACTCGGGCTCGGGCGTGGGCTTGGCCGGCGGCGGCTGGTTCTTGTGGCGCTTTCCGGGCTTGGTCGCGGCGCTGCTGCGGTGCGTCGGCACCGGCCCGTGGTGGGTGATCGAGGGCAGCGGCACCGGCTCGGGGTCGATCATCGTGGCCGGCGACGAGCGCAGCGCGAGCGGCGGCGCCTCGGCGGCCTTGTCGTCCGGCAGCCGCCACAGGCCGCTGGCCAGCAGCCCGATCGCGACCAGGGCCGCGGCCGTGCCGACCGTGGCCTCGCGGCGGGCGATGCGGCGGGACCGGCGGACGGCCCGGTCGTAGAGATCGGCCGGCTCGACCACGTCGGCCAGCTCGTGCAGCGAGGTGCGCAGCTCGTCGGTCATCGCTGCTGCTCCGTCGTGAGCACGCGCAGATCGGGCACGAGCGTGCGGAGCCGGTCCAGGGCCCGGCCGGTCTGCGTCTTGACCGTGCTGACCGAGACGCCGAGCAGCTGGGCCGCCTCGGCCTCGGTGTGATCCTCGAAGAAGCGCAGCACGATCACGGCGCGTTGCTTGGCGGTGAGCGCGAGCAGGGCCCGGCGCAGGGCGATCCGCTGGACCGTCTCCTCGGCCATGTCTTGAGCCGGCCCAGCTTGGCCGGCCTCGATTTCCCCGGGAAGGACCTCGGCCACCTTCGGACGCCGCCAGAGGGAGACCTGGGCGTGGTACATGACCTTCCGGGCGTACGCCTCGGCATGCTCCGGTTTCTCCAGGCGGAGCCAGGCCCGGTGGGTGCGCGCGAGCGCCTCCTGAACGAGATCTTCCGCCAGGTGCTGATCTCCGGTCAAAAGGTACGCCGAGCGCAACAATGCGTGCGTCCGCGTGCGGACGAAATGCGCATAGTCGGCCTCTCGGGCGTCCATTTCCAGGTGTCCGATCGGGGGGTAGCGGGAAACGTGAGCGTACCCACGCGGTTCAACTACCGCGATGGCACTCACGTCTCCCCCTCCCGCCTTGATCGCCCCAGCAACCCGTGGGCCCCGTCGCTCGATGCCTCCCCGTGTGGGCACCGCCCGACACATAACCAGACGCCGATATGTGGCCCGGCGGGCGACGGCCGTTCGGCCGATTTCCCGGATCGTCCGAACGGCCATGAGTCAGCGTCCGGCGGCTTCGTTCGCTAGCGTCGAGAGACGCGTGCGGAAACGGAGGACCGGCATGGCACGTCCCCGGATCGTGATCGTCGGCGCCGGCTTCGCGGGCTTCACCGTGGCCCGCAAGCTCGCCAAGCTGTCCCGCGGCAGCGCCGAGATCGTCATCATCAACCCGACCGACTACTTCCTCTACCTGCCGTTGCTGCCCGAGGTGGCGACCGGCCTGCTCGAGCCGCGGCGGGTCACCGTCTCGCTCAACGCCGCGCTGCCCGGCGCCCGGCTGATCCTCGGCAACGTCGACGACTTCGACCTGGACGGCCGCACGGTCAGCTACACCGACCCCGAGGGCGGCCACGGCCGGATCGGCTACCACCGGCTGGTCATCGCCGTCGGCAGCGTCAACAAGCTGCTGCCGGTGCCCGGCCTGACCGAGCACGCGCACGGCTTCCGCGACATGGGCGAGGCGCTCTACCTACGCGACCACATCACCCGGCAGATCGAGATGGCCGGCAACGCCACCGACGAGACCGAGCGGCAGGCCCGCTGCACGTTCGTGGTGGCCGGCGCCGGCTACACCGGCACCGAGGTCGCGGCGCAGGGCGTGCTCTACACGAAAGACCTGGTCGAGTCGTGGTCCGACCTGCGCGGACGGCCGCGGTGGCTGCTCGTGGACACGGCCGACCGGGTACTGCCGTCGCTCGACCACCGGCTGGCCGAGGCGTCCGACGCGGTGCTGCGCGAGCGCGGCGTCGAGATCCTCACCAAGACCAGCGTGCAGGAGGCGAGCGGGGACGGCGTGCTGCTGTCGACCGGGGAGTACGTGCCGACGAGGTCGCTGATCTGGTGCGTCGGGGTGCGGCCCGACCCGCTCGTCGACCACATCGGACTCGACACCCGCGAGGGCCGCCTGGTCGTCGACGAGTTCCTGAACGTGCCGGGATATCCCGACGTCTACGCGATCGGCGACGCGGCGGCGGTGCCCGACCTGACCATGCCGGGCGAGCTGACCGGGATGACCGCCCAGCATGCCGTACGCCATGGGGTCACCGCGGCACGAAACATCGCCGCCTCGTACGGCCGGGGGCGGCGTCGCGCGTACAAGCACCATGATCTTGGTTTCGTCGTTGATCTTGGTGGGCTGGACTCGGCGGCCAATCCGCTCGGCGTGCCGATCAAGGGGTTGCCGGCCAAGGCGGTCACGCGCGGCTATCACCTGCTGTCGATGCCCGGGAACCGGGTGCGGGTGGCCGGTGACTGGCTGCTCGGCGCGATCCTCGGCCGGCAGGGCGTCCAGCTCGGACTCGTGCCCGGCGAGGCCGTTCCGCTGGACAGCGAGAAACCGGAGACGTAGGACACATCAATTGTGCGAGCAGCGTCTCACTTCCCTGCTCAAGCGGCGTTTTTCGATTTCCGGATACATATGATCGCGCTTTAACGGGGTCTCTCCGGGAAAGGGCGATTCATGTCCCTCGCCGCAGCAGAATTGTCCGACGCGAAACCGTCGAACGAGCCGCATCCGCAACGCTGGGTAGCGCTCGGGGTCATTGCCATCGCGCAACTGATGGTCGTTCTCGACGCGACCATCGTGAACATCGCACTACCCAGCGCGCAGAAGGCGCTGGACATTTCGGACGCCGACCGGCAGTGGGTGATCACCGCCTACACGCTGGCCTTCGGCGGCCTGTTGTTGCTCGGCGGCCGGATCTCCGACTACTGGGGACGCAAGCGCACGTTCATGGTCGGCGCGGTCGGCTTCGCGGCCGCCTCGGCCCTCGGCGGCCTGGCCACCAGCGGCGCCATGCTGTTCGCGGCGCGGGCGCTGCAGGGCGCGTTCGGCGCGCTGCTGGCCCCGGCCTCGCTGGCCCTGCTCACGGTGCTGTTCACCGAGGCGCGGGAGCGGGCCAAGGCGTTCGCCGTCTACGGCGCGATCGCGGGTGGCGGCTCGGCCGTCGGCCTGCTGCTCGGCGGCGTGCTCACCGAGTACGCGAACTGGCGCTGGTGCCTGCTGGTGAACATCCCGGTGGCGTTGGTGGCGCTCGCGCTGGCCATCCCGCTGGTGCCGGAGAGCCGGGCGCACGGCGACACCACGTACGACATCCCGGGCGCGATCGTGGTCACCCTCGGTCTCGCCTCGCTGGTCTACGGCTTCACCGAGGCCGCGAAGCCGGACGAGGGCTGGGGCTCGCCGACGACGCTGGGCTTCATCGCGGCCGGCGTGGTGCTGCTCGCCGTCTTCATCGTGCTCCAGCGCCGGACCCGCAACCCGCTGCTGCCGCTGCGGATCCTGGCCGACCGCAACCGCGGCGGCGCGTACATCACCTCGGCGCTGGTCGGCGCCGGCCTGTTCGGCGCGTTCCTGTTCCTGACCCTCTACCAGCAGAACGTGCTGGGCTACACGCCGCTCAAGGCCGGCTTCGCGTCGCTGCCGGTGACCGTCGGCGTGCTGGTCTCGGCGGTAGCGGCGAGCAACCTGCTGCCCCGGGTGGGCGCCAAGCCGCTCATGATCATCGGCCCGGTCCTGGCGGCGGCCGGCATGATCGCGCTGCGGTTCATCGACCTCGACACCTCGTTCTGGGCGCACCTGATGCCGGCCCAGGTCCTGCTCGGCCTCGGGCTCGGCTTCACCTTCGTGCCGCTGTCCAGCCTGGCCCTGGTCGGGGTGCCCGAGCACGACGCGGGCGCGGCGAGCGCGGCGCTGAACGCGACCCAGCAGGTCGGCGGCTCGCTCGGCACGGCGTTGCTGAACACGATCGCGACCAGCGCCATCACCGCGTACGCGGCGAGCCACCTGCCGTCGGCGAAGTCGCCCGCCGAGGGGCAGCAGATCGGACTGCTCGCCCAGATCGACGGCTACTCGGCGGCGTTCACCTGGGCGGCCGTGATGATCCTGCTGGCGGCCGTGGTGTCCGCCGTCTTCATCAAGGTGCGGAAGTCGGACCTGCCGACCGAGGGCGCGGCCGCGCACCTGGGTTAAGCCGTTCAGCCAGCCATGATCGGCTGGTTCGCGGCCCGGATGTCCCCTCGGACATAAGTGTCACAAGTGATAATCCAGGCATGCGATCCAGGTGGTTCGGCGTGCTTCTCGCGGTCGCCGCCGTGCCCGGACCGGCGGCGGCCGCGACCGTCGTGCCGGATCCGGGCGTGGTCACGGCCCGCTACACGTTCAACGGGCGGTCCGGCGCGATCCTCGACGAGTCGGGGCACGGGCACACGCTCTCGGTGATCTCCGGGCACGGCGGCTCGGTCCGGTCGGTGGTGCACGGGCAGGGGACGGCGCTCGCCTTCCCCGCCCACTGCGCGACCCGGGGCTGCCCGCACGTGGCCCTGCAGACCCCGAGCTCGGGCGATCTGAATCCGGGGACGCGCGACATCGCGTACGGCGCCGATGTCCTGATCTTGCCGGGGCACACCAGCAAGGGGCAGAACATCGTGCAGAAGGGCTACTCGACCACCAGCAGCCAGTGGAAGCTCCAGGTCGACGGCGTCGCCGGGCGGCCCAGCTGCGTGCTGGTCGACGACAAGAAGCCGGCCATCCGGGTGGTGACCAGCTCGGTGAGCGTGGCCGACGGCCGCTGGCACGCCGTCGCCTGCCGCCGGGCGGGCACCACGCTCACCGTGCTGGTCGACGACGTCCCGCGCGGCGCCGCCACGGTTCCGGCCAAGCTCACGGTCACCAACAACCGCCCACTGAGCATCGGTGGCAAGGGCGCCTTCGCCGACAACGACCAGTTCAACGGCGCCCTCGACAACGTCTGGGTCGAGATCGGCTAGTCCTTGAGCGCCGCCAGCACCTCCGCGCCCACGCCCGCCGCGCTCGCCGGGTTCTGGCCCGTCACCAGGCGGCCGTCGCGCACCACCTTGGGCTTCCAGTTCGGGCCGGCCTGGTGCCGGGCGCCGCGCTCCTCGAGCCGGGACTGCAGCGGGAACGGCACGACGCTCGTCAGCCCGACCGCCTCCTCCTCGGCGTTGGTGAACGCGGACACCTGCTTGCCGTCCACGAGGTGGGTGCCGTCCCGCAGCGTGACGTCGACCAGCCCGGCCGGCCCGTGACAGACCGCGCCGACCACGCCGCCGCCCTCGTAGACGTCCCGGATCAGCCCGCGCAGCGCCGGGTCGCCGGGGAAGTCCCACATCGTGCCGTGCCCGCCGGCGAGAACGACCGCGTCATAGGCGGCCGGGTCGGCGTCGCGCACCGGCCGGGTGGCGGCCAGCTCGTCGGCGGTCTCGGCGAGGAACCGCTTCTGCACCGGGTCGTCCCCGTCCTCCCCGTCCCGCGGCGGCTCCCCGCCGGCGATCGACAGCAGATCGACGGAGTAGCCGGCGTCGACGAACTCGGCCCAGGGGTGAGCGGCCTCGCCCACGTAGTAGCCGGTGGTGCGCCCGGTGTCGCCCAGCTTGTCGTGGCTGGTCAGCACGATCGCAATCTTCTTCGTGGCCATCGCATGCCTCCTTGGCGTCCCACCCATCATGCCGCCGCGCTCAGGAAGTCTCCGCCAACCCGGACGCCAGAGCGCTGAGCAGGTCCGAGTGCGAGGTGTCACCGGAGAGCTCCCAGGCGAAGGCGCCACCCAGGGACTTGCTCCTCGCGTACGCCATCTTCGCCTTGATGGTCTGCGGGGTGTCGTAGGACCACCACTGGGTGCCGCAGTGGGCGTAAGCCGTACCGCCGATCGTGCCGGTCGGGGGGCAGCGCGTCGCCAGCACCTCGTAGTCCTCGAGGCCCTTCTCGTAGCGTCCGTCGGCCGGGCCGGTCCCGGTGCTGCCGGGCGCGGACGAGGTGACGCCGGTCCAGCCGCGGCCGTAGAACGGGATGCCGAGCAGGACCTTCGCCGCCGGCACGCCCGCGGCCAGCAGCTCGTCGATGGTCGCGGTGGCGTTGGCCGACGCGCGCGGGATGCCGGCGTACGCGCTCAGCGCCGCCTGCGGCTCGACCCGGTGCGAATCGGCCGAGTCGCCCCCGCCGCCTCCGTCGCCGCTGGTGCCGAAGTAGTCGTAGGTCATCGCGCTCAGCCAGTCGGCATGGCGGGACGCGGCCAAGTAGTCGGCTTTGTGAAGCTTGCCGTTATCGGCCGGCACCGCCGCCGTGACCAGCGCCCGCGGGCCGAACGCCGAGCGCAGCGCGCCGAGCACCCGAGCCAGGCCGTCGGGGCCGCTCGTGTCGCAGGTCAGGCCGCATGCGTTGGGGTACTCCCAGTCGACGTCGACGCCGTCGAACAGCCCGGCCCACCGCGGGTCGTCGACCAGCGCCTGGCAGGACGCGGCGAACGCCTGCGGGTCGCGGGCCGCCTCGGTGAAGCCCGCGGAGCCGTTCCAGCCGCCGAACGACCAGATCACCCGGAGGCCGGGGTGCTTGGCCTTGAGCTTGCGCAGCTGCCCGAAGTTGCCCTTGAGCGCGTCGGTGGGCGGGTCGGCGACCCCGTCCACACTGTCCCCGGCCGGCATCGTCTTCTGGTAGTCGGCCCAGGGGTCGGCGGCGGCGCACCGGCCACCGGCGACCGTGCCGAACGCGTACACCAGATGGGTGAGCTTGTTCGCCGCCCCGCCGGTGTCGAGATCTTTCACCTGGAAGTCGCGGCCGTAGACCCCCCAGTCGGTGAAGTACCCGACGGTCTTCAAGGTGGCGGCCTTCTTGACCAGCGGTGCCGAAGGTGCCGAACAGGCGAAGAGGGCGAGGGGCAGCAGAAGTACGAGCAGACGGCGCACCGGGCCGAAGCTAGCCCCCGCCGGGGCGCGAAGAGCATGTCTTTCCCTCGATCGGGTGTGGGTGATTCCGGGCACCATGGGCCCCCCGATCCGACGCCTGTGCGATCGTTTTCCCGTGGCCGTCAGCCCGTTCGAGCCCCCGCCGCCGCCCGTCCGGGACGTGCGCGCTGAGCTGCGTGCCCTGTTCAGCCCCCGGCGGATCCTCAACCGGCTGCGGGCCGTGCTGCGCAGCGCGGTGGTCACCTTCGTGGTGCTGACCGCGACGCTGTGGCTGATGCCGGGGGTCGCCAGCTCCGACATCGTGGACACGCTGGGTCTCGTGCTGCTGGTCGCCGCCGTCGGCGCCGTGCTGCGGCCGCTGCTGCTGGCCGGCATCGTGGCGCTGGGCGGGTGGGGCG
Source organism: Actinoplanes sp. NPDC051537 (assembly GCF_055586105.1). Classification (NCBI taxonomy): domain Bacteria; kingdom Bacillati; phylum Actinomycetota; class Actinomycetes; order Micromonosporales; family Micromonosporaceae; genus Actinoplanes; species Actinoplanes sp. NPDC051537. Next base: position 158,161 of record NZ_JBVJIU010000024.1, on the reverse strand, counting down.
CGATGCTGTTCGGCGTCGTCGCCCAGATCGCGGTGATCGTGGTGGCGCTCGAGCTCGACCCGGCCGAACGGATCAGCGGCCTGCCGTCGCTGGTCATCGCCGCGATCCTGGCCGTGGTCTTCGCCGCGATCATCGACTGGATGCTCGACAGCGGCACCGACGACACGTTCGTCCGGGAGGCCAAGCGGCTCATGCGCGGGGTGCGGCGGCGGCAGGCACGGCAAGCCGGCGGGCCGTTGCTGACCCTGCGGCGGCCCCGGGCGGGCACCGAGCCGGGCCTGCTGATGGTCCAGTTCGACGGGCTGTCCGAGCCGGTGCTGCGCTGGGCGGTGCGGGCCGGGAACCTGCCGACGCTCGGGCACTGGCTGCGCTCGGGGAGCCACAGCATGCGCGGCTGGCACACCGGGCTGCCGTCGACCACGCCGGCGTCGCAGGCCGGGATCCTGCACGGCGCGACCCGGCAGATCCCGGGCTTCCGCTGGTACGAGAAGGACACCGGCAAGCTGATGGTCTCGAACCGGCCGCGGGACGCCGCGGTCATCGAGCCCCGGCTCAGCGACGGTCGCGGCCTGCTCCGCGACGGCGGCGTGAGCATCGGCAACGCGTTCAGCGGCGACGCCTCGGTCAGCCTGCTCACGGTCAGCCACGCGGCGCTGCCCGGCCGGTCGGCGCGGGGCTGGGCGGCGTTCATGGCCTCCCCGTACGGCTTCACCCGCGCGATCGTGCTCGGCGTCGGCGAGGTCATCACCGAGCTGCACCAGGCCCGCCTCCAGCGCCGCCGCAACCTGCTGCCTCGGGTGAGCCGCTCCGGCGCGTTCCTGGCGCTGCGGCCGGCCTCGATGCTGCTGCGGGACGTGAACGTCTCGCTGATCGCCGAGCAGATGGCCCGCGGGGCCCCGGCCGTCTACTGCGACCTGGTCGACTACGACGAGGTGGCGCACCACGCCGGCCCGGCCCGGCCGGAGTCGATGCGGCAGCTGGAGAGCCTCGACCGGATGCTCGGCGTGCTCGAGCGGCTCGCGCCCGAGGCGGCCCGGCGCTACCACATCGTGGTGCTCTCCGATCACGGGCAGAGCCAGGGCGCGACCTTTCGGCAGCGCTACGGCGAGACGCTGGACGAGCTGGTGGAACGGCTGTCGGGGGAGGTGGCCGTCGACCCGAAGGAGGACAGCGAGCAGCCGCCGTTGCTCGTCGTCTCCTCGGGCAACCTGTCGCTGCTGTATCTGACCCGGTTCGGCCACCGGCTGACCCGCTCCGAGATCGACCGGTCCCACCCGCTGCTGATCCCCGGGCTCGCCGCGCATCCAGGCGTCGGGCTGGTCGTGGTGCGCGACGAGGACGGCCCGGTGGCGATCGGCACGTCCGGCGTGCACCGGCTGCGCGACAACACCGTCGAGGGCGTCGACCCGCTGCTGCCGTACGGCCCGCACGCCCGCGCCGACCTGCTGCGGCACCAGGAGTCGCAGCACGTCGGCGACCTGGTGCTGATCAGCTGCGTGGACCCGGTCACCGAGGAGGTGGCCGCGTTCGAGGAGCTGGTCGGCTCGCACGGCGGGCTCGGCGGCTGGCAGACCGAGGCGGTGCTCGTGCACCCGGCGCGCTGGCCGATCGCCCGCCCCGAGCTGAACGGCGCCGACGCCGTGCACTTCCAGCTGGTCGAGTGGCTGAACATGCTCGGCCTGCGTACCCAGTCGCTGGCGGCGGACGTCGAGGCGGCCGCCCTGGAAGCGACCGAAGACGTGCCGAGACTTTCCCGCGTGCACGACGGTTAGGGATTTGTGCCCAAAATCCTGATCGCCGGACTCGTCGCGCTGGCCACTCTTCTCTTCGGTCTTCCAGCACGGGCGACAGCCGGCGGGGATCGGGCCATGATCGCGGCTCCCACCTTCAACGGCGGCGTCTACGCGATCGCGCACAGCGGACCGGTCGTCTATCTCGGCGGCGCCTTCACGACCGCCACCTATCGCGGCCGCACCTACCCGCGGTCCCGGCTCGCGGCCCTCGACGCCCGCACCGGGGCGCTGCTGAGCTGGGCGCCCGCGGCCGACAGCACGGTACGCGCGCTGGCCGCCACCGACGACAGCATCTATGCGGCCGGCGACTTCCACCAGGTCGGCGGCCACGACCGCGACTCGCTGGCCCGGCTCAGCCCGGTCGCGAGCACCGTCCTGCCGTTCCACCACACGCTGACCGGCACCGCGTACGCGCTGGCGGTCGGGAACGGCCGGCTCTACCTGGGCGGCAGCTTCGACGACGTGGACGGCAAGCGGCGGGCGAGCCTGGCCGCGTTCTCGCTGGAGACCGGCAAGCTGGACGCCGGCTGGCGGCCCGCGGCCGACGACGCCGTGCACGCGCTGGTCGCCCACGGCAACCGGATCTACCTGGGCGGCGCGTTCCACTTCGTCAACGACGAGCGCGGCACCCTGCGGCTGGCCGCGGTGCACGGGGTGACCGGCGAGGTCGACCCGGACTTCCGGCCCAAGGTGCCGGCCGAGGTGCGGGCGATCGCGCTGGACGAGGCGGGGATCTACGTGGCCACCGCCGGGGTGGGCGGGCGGGCCATCGCGTACGCGTCGACGGGCGCCGTGCGGTGGCAGCGGGTCTTCGACGGGGACGCGGCCGCGATCGCCGTGGCCGGTGGCGTCGCCTACGTCGGCGGGCATTTCGACAGTGCGTGCCTGACCAGCAAGAACGGCGCGCACGGGGCCTGTGTGGACGGTTCCGTGCCGCGCCTCAAGCTGGCCGCGGTCACCGGGACGGGCGCGCTCGCGGAGTGGGCGCCGAAGGGCAACGGCGTGATCGGCGTACGGATGCTGAGCGTCAACAAGGCGACCGGCACCCTGGAGGCGGGCGGCGACTTCACGACGATCGACGGCCAGGACCGGCGCCGGTTCGCGATCTTCTAAGTCTTGATCCGGCGGCGCTCGGCCAGTTTCTGACTGATCGCCCACCAGCGGGTCGGCGTCAGCCGTACCAACCAGTCCGCCGCCTTCGCCTCCTTGGTGATCACCAACCGGGGCTTGCGCGACTGGATGGCCGCCACGATCTGCCGGGCCGCTTCCTCGGGCGGCATGGTCAGCGCCGCCTCGGCGAACTGCCGGGCCTGCTCGGCCTGCTCGCCGTCGGGGTCGGCGCCGCTGATCCGGGCGTTCGCCGCGATGTTGGTCTTGATGCCGCCCGGGTGCACCACGGTCACCCCGACGCCGCGCGGCCCGATCTCGTGGCGCAGCGCCTCGGTGAACCCGCGCACGCCGAACTTGCTGGTCACGTAGGCGACCTGGCCGGGCGGCCCGATCAGCCCGAACAGGCTGGAGATGTTGACCAGGTGCGACCCCGGCCGGGCCAGCAGCTGCGGCAGGAACGCCTTGGTCATCCGGATCACGGCGTGCAGGTTGATCTCGAGCAGCCAGTCGAAGTCGCTCATCCGGTTCTGCTCGAACGTGCCGGTCAGCGTGACGCCGGCATTGTTGATCAAAAGATCCACCCCGCCGTGGCGGGAGGCGATCTCGGCGGCGAGGTCCAGCCGGTCGCCGCCGTCGGCGAGATCGAGCACGTACGTGGTGACCGACGCCGCTCCGACCTCGCGGGCGACCGCGGCGACGCGCTCCAGGCCCTCGGCGTCCTTGTCGAGCAGCGCCAGCACGGCCCGGCGCTTGGCCAGGTCGAGGGCGAGGGCGGCGCCGATCCCGCTGGCCGCCCCGGTGATCAGGCAGGTGCGTCCGGCGAAGGCGAATCGCTGCATGTCAGACCTTCCGTCGCGCGAACCGGACGTTGCCGTCGTCGATCCGGCCGAACCGCATGGCCGGCAGGTCGGTCAGGTAGTTGCTGCTCATCCGCCACGGCCGGCGCCCGCCCTGCCGGGGGAGCACGCCCGCGGCCCGCCGCACGTAACCGGAGGAGAGCCCCATCGCGGGCTCGTCGAGCACCGGCGTGCCCGGCGGCACCACCGGCGTGACGATCTCGATGCGGTGCCGGTCCAGGTAGTTGAGCAGCCGGCACACGTACCGGGAGGTGAGGTCGGCCCGCAGCGTCCAGGAGGCGTTGACGTAACCCACGCACCAGGCCAGGTTGGGCACGCCCTCGAGCATCATTCCCTTGTAGACGCCGACCCGGCCGGTCACCACCGGCTCGACGTCGACGTCGACCTCGATCTCGCCGAGGGCCACCATCGACAGACCCGTCGCGGTCACGATGATGTCGGCCGGCAACTCAATTCCCGCCCTTGCATTCTGTTTTCCGCCGCGGGTGGGCTCAGCGCCGTCGCTCAGGCGTACGCCCTTCTCGGTGAAGGTCTCGATCGTCCCGGTGACCACCGCGACCTTGCCGGCCCGCATGGCGGCGAAGAAGTCGCCGTCCGGCACCACGCAGAGGCGCTGGTCCCAGGGCGCGTAGGCGGGCGTGAAATGCGGGTCGACCGGCACGCCGGCGGGGAGCTGGCCGGCCACCTGTTTGCGCAGGAAGCCGCTCATTCGGGCGGGCCAGCGCCGGGAGGCCTGGTAGAGCAGCGAGGTGCCGAGAATGTTGCGGGTGCGGACCAGCCGCGAGGCGGCCCGGCTCATCACCCGGTCGCCGTCGGCGTCGCCGTTGGCCAGATTGATCATGTACGTCGGGGAGCGCTGGACCATCGTGACCTGCTCCGCGGTCTCGGCCATGGCCGGCACCAGCGTCACCGCGGTCGCGCCGCTGCCGATCACCACGACCCGCTTGCCCTCGTGGTCGAGCTCGGCCGGCCACTGCTGGGGGTGCACGACGCGGCCGGTGAAGTCGGCCCGGCCCGGGAAGTCGACGTCGTAGCCGCCGGAGTAGCGGTAGTACCCGGTGCAGAGGTAGAGGAACGAGCACTCGTACGTCTCGCCGCTCTCGGTCCGCACCGTCCAGGACGCGTCCTCGGTGGACCAGTGGGCCGAGACGACCCGGCGGCCGAAACGGATCTTCCGGTCGATCCGGTATTTGCGGGCGGTCTCCCGTACGTACCGCAAAATGGTCTCGCCCGCCGCGATGGCCCGCGGTTGCCGCCAGGGCCGGAATGGGTAGCCGAGGGTGAACATGTCGGAGTCGGAGCGGACGCCGGGGTAGCGGAAGAGGTCCCAGGTGCCACCGCTGACGTCGCGGCCCTCGAGGATCAGGTAGCTCTTGCCGGGACACTCGGTCTGAAGCCGGTAGGCCGCGCCGATGCCGGACAGGCCCGCACCCACGACGAGAACGTCAACCCGGTCACTCATCGGTCCATTATCGTCGCGGGACGCCGTATTCTGCGGATCATGACAGCGCCTCGCTCGCTCGGCCCGCTGGTGAACTCGCAGGCGGTGCTGGCCCCGCTCACCGACGCCGCGATCTTCCTGGTCCTGACCGTCCGCGAGGGCGGCGAGGACACCGTGCGGGACCTGCTCGAGGACATGAGCGCCCTGCAGCGCACGGTCGGTTTCCGGCTGCCGGCGGCGAGGCTGTCCTGCGTCACCGGGATCGGCGCCGAGCTGTGGGACCGGCTGTTCACCGCGCCGCGGCCGGCCGGGCTGCACAAGTTCCGGGCCTGGAAGGGCAGCGTGCACACCGCGCCCTCGACCCCCGGCGACCTGCTCTTCCACATCCGGGCCGGGCAGATGGACGTCTGCTTCGAGCTGGCCAGCAAGCTCTCCGACCGGCTGCGCGAGGTGGCCGACGTGGTCGACGAGACGCACGGCTTCAAGTACTTCGACGAGCGGGATCTGCTCGGCTTCGTCGACGGCACCGAGAACCCGGTGGGCGACGTGGCGGCGGCGCATGTGCTGATCGGGGACGAGGATCCGGCGTACGCGGGCGGCAGTTACGTCCTGGTCCAGAAGTACCTGCACGACCTGCCGGCGTGGAACGCGCTGAAGGTCGAGGAGCAGGAGGCGGCGATCGGCCGGACCAAGCTCGACAACGTGGAGCTCAAGGACAAGGCCTCGAACTCGCACGTCGAGCTGAACACGATCGACGACCCGGACGGCAACGAGCTCAAGATCCTGCGGGACAACATGCCGTTCGGATCGATCAAGGACGGGGAGTTCGGGACCTACTACATCGCGTACGCGTCGACGCCCGACGTGCCCGAGCAGATGCTCCGGCGCATGTTCCTCGGCAACCCGTACGGCAACTACGACCGGATCCTGGACTTCTCGGCCGCCGTGACCGGTTCGCTGTTCTTCGTGCCTACCGCCGAGTTCCTGGACGATCTGCCGTCTCGCTGATCCACTCGGTCAGGTCGGCGAGTGTCGTGAGGCGCAGGTCGCCGTCGAGACCGCGCAGGGCCGCGGTGTGCGCGCCGGCCCGGCGGGCGGCCTCGAGGCCGACCTCGGCGTCCTCGACCACGAGACAGTTCTCCGGCGCGACGCCCAGCAGCTCGGCCGCGCGCAGATAGCCGGCCGGGTCGGGCTTGCCGGCGGCCACGTCGTCGGTCGTCACCAGCACCGGCGGGGTGATGCCGGCGGCGTCCAGCCGGGCCTTGGCGAGCCGGTCGTCGGCGCTGGTCACCACGGCCCAGGGCCGCCCCTCGGCGGCCAGCAGCGCGAGCAGGTCGTGCGCGCCGGGGGTGGCCACGACGTCGGACAGATCGTCGTACTGGAGCTCGAGCTGGCGGGCCGAGGCGCGGCGGATGTCCTCCTCGGCCAGGTCGGGGAGCAGCTTGCGGACCGTCGTCTCGCTCGGGCTGCCGTGCGCCATCTCGTACGCGGCGGGGCCGTCGGCGCCGTACTCGCCGGCCCACGACAGCCAGGACCGCTCGACCGCGCGATCCGAGTCGACCAGCGTGCCGTCCATGTCGAAGAGGACCGCGCCGATCTCGGCCGGGTTGATCTCCGCCACCGTTTGCCTCCTCCTTGCCGCCTTTTCGCCGCGTTCGCCGCCGGCCAAGTCTGACGCGAAGAGGCCGCCCCCGGGATGGTTCCCGGGAGCGGCCTTCGTCTCAGCCGGTCGGTCAGCGACCCGTGGTGCGGCGCGGGGTGGCGGCGCGGCGGGCGGCCGTCTCGGCCGGCGCCTTGCGCGGCGTCGTGGCGCGGCCGGTGGTCGTCGTCCTTTTGGCGGCGGCCGGGGTGGCCGTTTTGGCGGCGGCCGGGGTGGCCGTTTTGGCGGCGGCCGGGGTAGCCGTCTTGGTGGCGGCCGGGGTGGCCGTCTTGGTGGCGGCCGTCTTGGTGGCGGCCGGGGTGGCCGTCCTGGCGGCGGCCGCGGTGGCCGTCTTGGTGGCGGCCGTGGCGCGGCTTACTGCGGTGCCGCGGGCGGGCGTGGCCTTGGCTACCGGGGCCGCAGGGGCCACGGCGGCCGGCGCCGGGGTGGCGGCGGGCGCGGCGACCGGCGGGGTGGCGGCCGGCTTCGCGGCGACCGGGGCCGGCGCTGCCTCCGCGCGGTTGCGCTGCTTCTCGCGGCTCACGATGTCGGCCAGAACGGCCTTGTCGTACTTCGCCTCGACGTCGGCGGCCCGGCTCTTGCTCTTCGCCGCCTTGGTGACGGCCTTCTTGTGCGCCTTGGCCAGGCGGTCGTGGTCGCGCTTCTGCGTCTTGAGCGAACGCTTGAGGCGCTTGGTCTCGGCCTCGGCGTTACGCAGCGCCTGAGCCTGCTGCTTGGTCAGGTCCGCGTTGGCCTTGAGCCGGTTGTCCAGCTCCGTGACGGCCAGCCGGGCCTTCTCGGCGGCGGCGCCGGCGGCCGCCGACTGGGCACGACGACGGTCGAGCTGAGGGGTGGTCACGAATTCTCCTTTCGTTTCGCACCCCCGGCGCCGCGCGGCTTCCATTCAGCCGTGGGGCTCCTCGACGACACTCGCGGCGGTGCGGGCGCGCCGACGTTTGATGTGCCGGAGGTGCAATGTGATGTAGGCGATCACCGCGAGGGTGATGATGGCGATCGCCCACCATTTGTATCGGTGTGCATGCTCGATGATCTCGACGAGATGGTTACCGAGCGCATACGCGATGCTCGTCCACCAACCGACCCACAGCGCCGCGCCGATCGCGTTGTAGATGAGAAAGGTGCGCCACGGCATCGCGGTGAGCCCTGCGATCACGCCGTTGAACTGCCGGAGACCGTCGATGAAACGAGCGATGACAACGATACGACTTCCGCGACGGGCGAAAAAACCCTCCGCTCGGGCCAATCGCTCCGGCGTAAGGAAAACGTATTTGCCCCAACGGTGCACGGCTTTCCGGCCGCCGCGCACCCCGATCCAGTAGCCGACGTTGTCGCCGAGGACCGCCGCCACGAACGCGATCGCGGCGACGGCGAAGATGTTGAGGCGGCCCGAGCCGGCGTAGATGGCCGCCGCCACCATGATCGTCTGACCGGGCGCCGGCACTCCGAAGCTCTCGACACCGATCATGGCGGCGACGGCGAGGTAACCCCACCGATCGAGGATCGGCGCGACTCCGTGCAGGAATCCCGGAAGTTCGGATGAAGGTGGCATCGGCTAACACGGTAGCCGGACCGGAGCCACCCAAACCTGCGGTGTCACTTCTGTGGCTGAAGGTCCTTTCCCCCTCGATCGTGGCGATCACCGCGCGACCAGCACGGGAGCGGGCGGCGCGGTGCGACCCATTTGTGCCCGGATTGCCGGGATCGGCAGGTTCGGGATGGTGCGGCGGAGGCGGGCGATGCCACGGAGGTCCTCCCGGGCGGTGGCGACGATGTCGACCTTGCTGTTCGGGTCGTCCACCCAGTCGACCGGCACCTCGTGCGTACGCATCCCGGCCCGCTCGGCCAGCACCAGCAGCTCGGTGTCGAAGAACCAGTTGTCGTCCCGCACCAGCGGCAGCAGTTGCCGCGCGACGTCGGCGCGGATGGCCTTGAAGCCGCATTGCGCGTCGGAGAACTTCGCGCCGAGCGTGGCCCGCAGGATCAGGTTGTAGGAGCGGGAGATGATCTCCCGCTTCGGCCCGCGCACAACGCGGGAGCCGCGCCGCAGGCGCGACCCGATCGCCAGGTCCGAATGACCGGAGACGAGGGGCGCGATTAGCGGGAGCAGGCCGGCCAGGTCGGTGGAGAGATCCACGTCCATGTACGCGAGGACGGCCGCGTTCGAGTGCGACCAGGTGTACTTCAACGCCCGCCCCCGGCCCTTCCCGGCCAGGTAGACGGCCGTGACCTCGGGCAGTTCGACCGCGAGCCGCCCGGCGATCAGCGGGGTCTCGTCGGTGCTGGCGTTGTCGGCCACCGTGATCCGGAACGGGAACGGCAGCACCGAGAGCAGGTAGCCGCGCAGCTTGCGGACGCTGCGCTCGAGGTCGGCGGCTTCGTTGTGGACGGGGATGACGACGTCCAGTAGCGGTCTCATGCGACCAACCGTCGGGCCGGCGTCTTTCCCCTGGTTGTGGTCTCACTGTGCCGGTTCTGTGAGGGCGCGATGGTTGGCCGTTCGCAGCGATGGGTATCGCTCCGGCCAGCGGAACAATCCCCCCGCTGATTGGAGCGGTTCCATGTTGGTCGTCGGCCTTGTGCTGCTGTTGATCGGCATTTTTGCCCACATCCCGATCCTCACCACGATCGGGATCATCCTGCTGATCGTCGGCGCCGTCTTCCTGATCCTCGGCTCGGTCGGCCGCCCGGTCGGTGGTCGCCGCTATTGGTATTGATCGATCGTTTTCGGCCGAACGGCTTGCCTAAGGTGAGCCGTTCGGCCGAGGCATTCCCCATGATCACTTGGTTGACTCGGCGGTCGCTTCATGCCGAGAAGGGTGATCATGGGGGATCGGGTACACCGTCCGGGGCACCGCAGGGCCGTCCCGGCGAGCCGTAAGAACGCGGTCAAGGCGGCCTTCCTGGCCGTGATGCTGGGTGCGGCCTCGTTCACGCTGGCCCAGGCCAACGCCGGGGCCGCGGCTGCCTACAGCACCGTGCAGCCCGGTTCCTTCACGGGCATGGCGTTCGACGCCTGCGCCGCGCCGGCCGCCGCCTCGATGACGGCGTGGAAGGCCTCGTCGCCGTACAAGGGCATCGGCGTCTACATCGGCGGCGTGAACCGCGGCTGCGCGCAGCCCAACCTCACCGCCGACTGGGTGAAGACGCAGGTCACCGCCGGGTGGAAGCTGCTGCCGATCTACGTGGGACCGCAGGCCACCTGCACCGGCACCAGCGGCAACCGCACGCTGATCAACAACGCGAACGCCACCGGCCAGGGTCGCGACACCGCCGCCGACGCCGCCGCGAAGGCCGCCGGGCTCGGCCTGGCCAAGCAGAGCGTGCTCATCTACGACGTCGAGGCGTACGACACCACCGACGCGGCCTGCCGCAAGGGTGTCCTCGACTTCATGAACGGCTGGACGTCGGCGCTGCACGAGCTCGGCTACCTCTCCGGCTTCTACTCCAGCGCCGGCTCGGGCGTGGCCGACCAGGTCGCCAACTACTCGGCGACCGGCTACACCCCGCCGGACTACATGGACTTCGCCCGCTGGGACAACGTCGGCAACACCACCGACGACAAGGCCATCCCGTCGACAATGTGGGCCCCTCACCGCCGCATGAAGCAGTACAAGGGCGGGCACACCGAGACGTACGGCAACGTCACGATCAACATCGACAACGACTACGTCGACTTCGCCATGCTGCCGTCGGCGAAGATGGCCGACTTCGACAACAGCGGCTGGTCGGACGTCCTCACCCGGAACACGACGAACGGGTACCTGTACCTCTACACCGGCAGCGGCCGGGTCCTGAACACCGGGACGCGCCGGTACGTCGGCGGCGGCTGGAACACGATGACCGCGTTCGTCCGCATCGGCGACTTCAACAAGGACGGCAAGGAAGACCTGGTCAGCCGCGACACAGGCGGCTCGCTGTACTTCTACCCGGGCACGACCACCGGGTTCGGCGCCCGTAAGAAGATCGCGACCGGCTGGAACGTGGTGCGCGAGATCAGCGCGATCGGCGACTTCAACAAGGACGGCTACCCCGACCTGGCCGGCATCGTGGGCTCGAACCTCTACCTGTACCCGGGGCTCGCCGGGCAGAAGATCGGCCCGCGCAAGCTGCTCGGCGCGAACGTCTACAGCGGCCGGAGCGAGCTCGCCGGCGTCGGCGACTTCACCCGCGACGGTTACGTGGACTTCGTGGCCCGGGACAACTCGACCGGGACGCTGTGGGTCTACCCGGGCGCGGCGGGCGCCAAGATCAAGGCGCGCTTCTCGCTCGGCGGCGGCTGGAACGGCGTACGGGATGTGCTCGGGGTCGGTGATTTTGATCGTGATGGTTACACCGACATCTTCGCCATCCGCAAGAGCGACTCGAAGCCGATCCTCTACCGCGGTGGCGGCACGAAGCTCCTGGGCACCGTGGTGCTGAGCACCTCGGCGTTCGCGAGCTGGGCGCCGTTCGCCTGACCGTTCGCACGTAGCTTGCGTAGCGAAGGGCCGGCCCGAACCGGGCCGGCCCTTCGCTGTCGGTGGGAGATCAGATCTCTTCGCTGCCCGCGAGCTGCCCGCGCAGCTTCGTGAGGGCCTTGGTCAGCAGGCGCGACACGTGCATCTGGGAGATGCCGATCTGGTCGGCGATCTGCGACTGGGTGAGGTTGCCGTAGAAGCGCAGGGTGAGGATCTTCTGCTCGCGCTCGTCCAGGGTCGCCAGCGCGGGGCCGAGGGCGACGCGGGTTTCGGCGAGCTCGTATTCGTGGTCTTCGCCGCCGAGGGTGTCGCCGAGCTCGGTGGTGCCGTCGGCGCTGATCGGGGTGGAGAGGCTGGTGGCGTTGTAGGCGCGGGCGCCTTCGAGGCCTTCCAGGACGTCTTCCTCGGTGACCTGCAGGTGGGCGGCGATGTCGGCGACGGTGGGGCTGCGGCCGAGGCTGTGGGTGAGGGTGCTGTTGGCCTCGGTGATCGCGAGTCGCAGTTCCTGCAGGCGGCGGGGGACCCGGACGCTCCAGGTGCGGTCGCGGAAGTGCCGCTTGATCTCGCCGATGATGGTGGGGATGGCGTAGCCGGCGAAGTCGACGCCGCGTTCGGGGTCGAACTTGTCGACGGCTTTGATCAGGCCGACGGTGGCGGTCTGGATGAGGTCGTCGGTGGGCTCGCCGCGGCCGGAGTAGCGGTTCGCGAGGTGGCGGGCGAGCGGCAGCCACGCCTCGATCGCGCTGTCGCGCAGGGCGGCCCGCGAAGGGTGGCCGATCGGCATCGCGGCCATCGCGTTGAGCAGCTCGGCGGCGCTGTCGGCGGGCGCCTCGGCGCCGGCCGTGGTGGCGGGCGCGATCTGCGACCTCTCGGTGACGGTCATGCTGTGGTCCTCCCTGGCACCTCTCCGGAGAGCCTGGTCCATCGCTGGACCCGGTCGGTCGGGTGTCCCTATCTAGCGAACGAAGGCGGTCGATGTGACCGCCCCCGATCAAGCGCACTAGGCCGTTCGGATACCAAGACCCTAACTGAGAGGACTAGAAAAGACTAGCCGAAAGTATGAGTGACTTTGCGTGATGACAAGTAATACAGAGTGATCATTAGATGACCGTCATCGTCCGATGTCCTCTGTCACCTGGGCGGACGATGCCCGCCGGGCTGGTCGGCCCAGTGCGTGACACCTCGCCGACCAGGCAAGATGGACTTCATGACCTCGCTGCCCACGTCGGTTCCGTACCCGTCGGCCGCGGAGATATGCCGGTGGAACCTGGCCGGCTTCGGCGATTTGCGGGGCCTGCGCGCGGCGTTGCGGGCGATTCTGGCCGAAATCGGCGGCCGCGACCTGGGCGACATTCCCGATCGCGTCACGGTCGTCGCCACCGAGCTCGCCACCAACGCGCTGCGGCACGGTCTCCCGCCGGCCGTGGTGCGGCTTCTTCGCGAGCGGGATCGCCTGATCATCGACGTGGCCGACCGCGACCGCGAGGCCGGGCCGCGGCTCGCGACCGACCGCCCACTCGGCAAGGGTGGCCTCGGCCTTCAGCTCACCCGCGACTTCGCGCTCGACGTCGGGTGGTACTCGACGGACCGCACGAAACACGTCTGGGCCAGCTTCCCGAGCTGAATCCGCGAGGTGCTGGTAAAAATGCCCCGTGGCGGACTCCTACAAGATCGGCCAGGAGCGGACGGCCGACGGATCGGTGACGTTCCTGCGCATCACCGGTGAGCTGGACATCACCGCGCGCGACGACCTGCGCGAGGCGATCCTCGCGGCGCTCGCCGGCGGCAACGTGGTGGTCGACCTCGACGAGGTGACCTTCATCGACTCCGAGGCTCTCGGCGCCCTCATCGACGGATACAACGCGGCCCGCGAGCGGCCCGCCGGCTTCCGGGTGGTCAACCCGCGCGGCCTGGTCGCCCGGGTGCTCAAGGTGTCCGGCGCCCTGGAGCTCTTCGGCGCCTGATGGCTCTCGTCCTCGCGTCGGCGCTGCTCGCCGGCGTGCTCGCGTTCGCCGTGGGCCGCCCGCGCGGGCTGCCCGAGGCCGTCGTCGCGGTGCCGGCCGCCCTGCTCGTGGTGGTCACCGGCCTGCTGCCGTGGCGGGACGCGCTGGCCGAGGTGCGCGAGCTAGGCCCGACCGTCGGCTTCCTGGCGGCGGTCCTTCTCCTCGCGTTCCTGGCGGGCGAGCACGGCGTCTTCCGGTACGCCGGAGCCCTCACCGCCCGAGTGAGCGGCCGGAGCCCCGCCCGGCTGCTGACCGCCGTCTTCGTGGTGGCGGCCCTGACCACCGCCGTCCTGAGCCTGGACGCGACCGTCGTGCTGCTGACCCCCGTGGTCCTGGTCACGGCGGCGCGCACCGGGGCACGGCCGCGGCCGCACGCGTACGCCTCGGCGCACCTGGCCAACTCGGCGTCGCTGCTCCTGCCCGTGTCCAACCTGACCAACCTGCTGGCCTTCGCCGCGAGCGGCCTGACGTTCTTCGGCTTCGCGGCCGTGATGGCGCTGCCCTGGGTAGCCGTGGTCCTGACCGAATATCTGCTGTTCCGCCTGTTCTTCCGCGAGGACCTGCGCGCGCCGGCGTCCCCGGTCGCGGCCGGTTCGACGCCTCCGCCTCCCCGTTTCGCGCTGACCGTGCTGGCGCTGACCCTGGCCGGCTTCGGCGTCGCCCAGCCGCTGGGCGTGCACCCCGCCTGGATCGCCGCAGCCGGCGCCCTGGCGCTGGCAATACCCAGGCGGGTGCGTCCCGTGACGCTGCTGCGCGAGGCCAATCCCGGCTTCTGCGCTTTCGTGCTGTCGCTGGGCGTCGTGGTGCTGGCAGTCCGCGAGCACGGCCTGGACCGCTGGGTGGACACCCTGGTGCCGTCCAGTTCGGGCCTTCCGCAGCTGCTGGCGGTGGCCGCCCTGGCCGCGTTGCTGGCCAACGTGGTGAACAACTTGCCGGCGACACTCGTGCTGGTCCCGGCCGTGTCATCCTCGCCGGCCTTGCTGCTCGCCGTGCTGATCGGTGTAAACGTGGGGCCCAACCTCACATATGTGGGCTCCCTCGCCACCCTGCTGTGGAGGCAGATCCTGCACACGCGCGACGCTGCTCCGGACGTACGCGATTTCCTGCGGTTGGGTGCTCTTACCGTGCCGTTGACGCTGCTGGCGGGCGTTTTCGCCCTGTGGGTGTCGCTGCGGTTGATCGGGACCTAGTTTGGTCCGTGGTTTTGGCCGCTTGGATTGCTCGCGTTCGGTCTGCTCGCGCTTGGTTCGCTCGGGCCAGGTCGCCTAGGTGTCGCTGACGCTGTCCGCCCAGGCCGCCTGCCGCGTGCCCAGGTCGCCTGTCGCGTGCCCAGGTCGCCTGTCGCGCGCCCAGGCCGCCTCCCGCCCAGGCCGCCGCCCAGCCGCTCGCCCAGGCCGCCGTCCGCCCAGGCCGCCGCTTAGCCGCTCGCCCAGGCCGCCGTCCGCCCAGGCCGCCGCCCAGCCGCTCGCCCAGGCCGCCACGCCGCTCGCCGCTCGCCCATGTCCGCGTCGCAGGCGCCCGCGATCATGGCCACCCGCGATTTGGTCACCCGCTACTGGTCCCCACCCCGTTTACTGGGTGGGGCGACGATACGGCCCACCTACGACATTTCCCGCGGCGTATCCACAGGCGAGCAACCCGGCCAGGCAACGGGACTCGGTCCTGGCCGGCGCGGTGGGGCGCCGAGGCGCGCACGAACGACGCCGATGGGGCCGATCCGCTTGGGAGCGCACCTCCGCCGCCGCGCCGGGATCGGTCCGGGGAAAGACCGAGGTGATCCGGAGGGGGATCGGCGGCGGGGTGCGTCCGACGCAGTCAGTCTTATCGATGCGTTGTGTAACAAGCAAGAAAAATGAGTTACGGAACCGACATCGGCACGTCGAAATCTCCGGCGTGATCACGAGCCCATTGCGCGTACGTGCGTCCCGGCCGCCCGGTCAACGCCGGCACCAGCGTCGAGACCTCGGCCGGCCGCTCGCGCCCCGCGCGCCAGAGACGGAGGACCGCGTCCGCCGCCGGCTCGGGCATCGTGCGCACCATCTCGGCCCGCGCCGCCTCGGGCGTGACCGTCTCCACCTCGATGGGCCGCCCGATGGCCGCCGCGATGGCCCCGACCTGATCCCGCAGGGTGAGCGACTGCGGCCCCCACAGCGGATAGGCCCGCCCCTGATGGCCGTCCTCCAGCAGCGCGGCGACGGCGACCGCCGCGATGTCGGCCTCGTGCAGCGGCGCGGTCTGCGCCTCGGGGTAGGGCAGCCGCACCCGCCCGTCGCTCACGATCGAGCCGCGCCAGCCGAGCGTGTTGGTGGCGAACATCCCGGCCCGCACGAACGTCCACTCCAGACCGGAACGTTCCAGCGCCTCCTCGACGACCCGGTGCCGCCGGGCGATCGGGTTGCCCTCGTTGCCGGACCGGGCCAGCGCGCCGGTCGAGAGCAGCACGACCCGCCGCACGCCGGCCGCCCGGGCGGCGCCGACGAAGCCGTCGACGCCGTCGGGCTGGGCGTAGAGGAAGACCCGGTCGGCCCCATCGAGCGCGCGCGGCAGAGTCGCCGGCCGATTGAGGTCGGCCTGCACGAGGCGGTAACGGCCTGCCGCGGGGTCGCGGCCCGCCGCCGGCTCACGGCCTGCCGCGGGGTCGCGGCCCGCCGCCGGCGCACGGCCCGCCGGCGCACGGCCCGCCGGCTCACGGCCCGCCGCGTCACGGCCCGCCGCGGGGTCACGGCTGGTTCCGCGAACGCTCTCGCCCGCCGCCGACAACGCCGCCATCACCTGGGCGCCGACATTGCCGCGGGCGCCGAACACCACCGTCGTCATGGGACGATCATGCGGCAATCGGCGTCCTAGAGCAGCATCCCGCCCGAGGCCTCGATGCGCTGGCCGGTGATCCACTTGGTGTTGTCGGCGAGCATGGCGACCATGACGCCGGCGATGTCCTCGGGCTCGCCGATGCGGCCGAGGGCGACCTGCCCGGCGATGTGCCGGCGCACCTGGTCGCTGTTGCGCATGGCGCCGCCGCCGAAGTCGGTTCCGGTGGCGCCGGGGGCCACGACGTTGACGCTGATCTGGCGCGGGCCCAGTTCCTTGGCCAGGTAGCGGGTCAAGACCTCGACCGCGCCCTTCACCGAGCCGTAGGCGGCGTAGAGGCCCTCGCCGGTGAAGCGGGCCAAGCCGGTCGACAGGTTGAGGATGCGGCCGCCGTCGGCGATCACCGGCAGCAGCGCCTGGGTCAGGAAGAACATGCCGCGGAAGTGCACGTTCACGAGCTCGTCGAAGTCCGCGACGGCAAATTCAGCGAACTTGCCGCCGATCCCGACCCCGGCGTTGTTGATCAGGAAGTCGAAGTCGGTGCGATCGAAGCGGTCCTGCAACACGCCGCGGAGAGAAGCGACGAATTGCGGGTACGAGTCGAGGTCGCCGACCGTGAGTTTGAGGGCGACTGCCTCGATCTTCTCGCCGGGATCGTCGCGATAGGTGTAGATGACCTCGACGCCGTCGGCGATCAGGGCCTCGGCGGTGGCCCGGCCGAGTCCGCGGTTGCCGCCGGTGATCAGGGCGATCTTGGGCATGGTGATGGTTCCTCTCAACAAACGGCCCGGAGTCAGGAAACGGCCGCGAGCAGCTGGAGCTTCTCGTAGCTCGGCGACCCGGGTACGGCGGTGAAGACCAGGAGCACCTGCTGCTGGCCGGGGTCGAACAAGGTCTGGCAGTAAAGGGAGAGCTCGCCCAGCGACGGGTTGAGGATCCGCTTGCGGTCGGGGTGCGTGACCCCGACCTCGTGCGTGGCCCAGACCTCGGCGAACTCGGGGCTGACCGCGAGCAGGGCCTCGACGATCTCGCCGGCCCGGCCGCCGGGCGCCCCCGCGTACGCCGAACGCAGCGACGAGGTGAAGACCCGGGTGTGCGTCGGGTGGTCCTCGACCGGATAGACCGCGCGCGACGACGGATCGGTGTACCAGCGGTAGACGTTGTAGCGGCTCAGGCCCGTGAACCGGGTCTGGTCGCCGAACAGCGCCACCGCCGGCCGGGTCTGCAGCAGCGTCTCGCCGAGGCGGGACAGCACCATCGCCGGCGTGTCCTCGAGCCCCTCGAAGATCCGCATCACGCCGGGCGCGACGTGGTCCTCGCGCAGCGCCCGCTGCGGCGCCGGGTGCCCGCCGAGCCGGAACAGGTGGTCCCGCTCGTCGAGGCTCAGGTGCAGCGCCCGGGCGATGGCGGCGAGCATCTGCTCCGACGGCAACGGCCCGCGCTGCTGCTCGATGCGCCCGTAGTAGTCGCTCGACATGCCGGCCAGCGCCGCGACCTCTTCCCGGCGCAGCCCGCCGGTCCGCCGCCGCTGACCGCGCGGCAGCCCGACGTCCTCCGGCTGGAGCGCCTCGCGGCGGGTCCGGAGAAAGTCGGCGAGTTGCGCCCGGTCCATGCGATCAGCCTCCCGTGGTGACGGATCAAGACTGACCCGAACGGGAGATTTCAGGAAGGCCGGACTCAACCGGGGACAACCAGTCCCTGGCAAGAAGGCTGCCGGGAAGGAGGAGGCCGGTTGACGCGGGCAATAAGGTGACCTTGTCGCCTCCGTAAGCAAACGATCACCCTGCGGTGACGGTGAGGAGCCGCTATGGGGCGCCGGGCCTTGAACGAGATCGTCGCCGCCAACATCCGCCGGCTTCGGACGGAGCAGAGCTGGTCGGCCCGCGTGCTCGCCGAGCAATGCGCCCGTCAGGGCATGCCGTCGCTGACCAGAGAAGTGATCGCCAGGATCGAGAACGGCCGCCGCGGCATCGACATGGACGAGGCGGCCGTCTTCGCCACCGCGCTCGGGGTCACGCTCGACGACCTCACCGCCGAGGCCGCCGAAACCGCCCGCAGCATCCTGCACCTCTCCGACCTGGACATGGCGCCGGACAGCCTGCTCGGGCGGACGGCCGACCCCGAGACCCACGCCGCCTTCGCCGACCGGCTGGTGGCGGATCTGGAGGCGATCGACGCCCGGCCCGACCTCGTGGTGGTCACCGGAGACCTCGGGCGCACCGGGCGCCCGCGCGAATACGACCTGGTCCGGGCGTTCCTCCAGCGGCTCACCGAGCGCTTCGGCATCGGCTACGACCGGGTCGCGATCATCCCGGGCGAGCACGACGTCAACCTGCCGGCGACCCAGGCGTACTTCAACGAATGCGAAGCCGACGAAACGCCTCGCCGCCAGCCGTATTGGAGCAACTGGCAGCGGTTCGCGCTCCTGCTCGACGACTGGCCCGAGGAGTCCCGTTCGATGCGGATGCACGCCGAGCGGCCGTGGAGCCTGTTCGAGATGCGTGACCTGCGGATCGTGGTGGCCGGTCTGAACTCGACTCTGCACGACGGGCCGGAGGGCATGAGTCACGACGGCGCCGTCGGCCCGGAGCAGGTCGAGTGGTTCGCCGACAGCCTCACGTCGTACGAAAGTCAGGGTTGGTTCCGTATCGGACTCGTCCACCACAATCCGCTCGGCGACCAGGCCGGCACCGACGGAGCGCTGACCGACGCCGACCTGTTGAGCCGTGCCCTCGGCACGCACGTCAACCTGCTGCTGCACGGCCACGGCACGGGCCGGGCCGGTCGCCTCGACGCCGGCACGCTCGCGCTCGGCGTCGGCCGCCCGGACGAGGGCACCACCCGCTATCAGCTACTCAGGATCTCGCCGGACGGTCTGACCCGCGCGGTCCGTCGCTACGACGCCGACGGCAAGACGTGGGTCGCCGACGACGAGGCCCACCCGGCCACCGAGCTCGCCGAGGAATGGCTCGGGACGCACGGCACGTTCGGCTTGCCGGGCGGGCGGACCGGCCAACGGCAGTCCCGCGAGCCGATCTGGCGTGAGCCCGGCGCCGACTGGACGGACGAGACGCCGGCCGAGGACGATGCCCCGGGCCCGCGCGACGCCCGTCAGGCGCTGCTCGACCAGGTCGCCGACGTCTGTCTGGCCCGCAACGCCGACGCGATCGTCCAGCGCATCAAGTCCCGGCCGCCCTACCTGCGGGTCACCTTCCAGGAGGAGGGCCGCACCCGGCAGCTGCGAATCGGCGGGTGGGTGGGCGAGTTCGGCGAGGAGCAGATCGACGAGTTCCAGGCCGTCGTCAACTTCTCCGACACCGAGCCGCTGACCCTGGTCCACCAGGGCGCGAGCCCGTCCGAGGAGTTGCGGCAGTACGCGGCACGCCGGCACATCACGGTGCGCAGCTTCCTTCAGTTCCAGGGCCTGATCGACCTCTCCGGCTTCGTCCGCACGCAGTCCGATCGGCTCGTCGCCGACCAGCGCTACCGGCCGGCCGCCTACGTGCCGCACCGGTTCACCGACACGCTCGCCCCCGAGTCGCCGGTGCGCCCCGACGTTGTGGCGGAGTTGCTTGCTCAGGTCAGCGCGCCGGACGGCCGGTTCGTGCTGCTGCTCGGCGACTTCGGCCGGGGCAAGACGTTCGCGCTGCGCGAGCTGGCCCGGCGCCTCCCCGTCGTCCACCCGCACCTGACGCCGATCCTGATCGACCTGCGGATGCTCGACAAGTCGCAGTCCCTCGAGCAGCACGTCGCCGCCCACCTGGCCACGATGCACGACGACATCGACATGCGCGCGTTGCGCTACATGGTGCGCGAGGGCCGGGTCGTCCTGATCTTCGACGGGTTCGACGAGCTGGTCGTCCGGGCCACGTACGAGCGGGCCGCCGATCACCTCCAGACGCTGCTCGCCGGCATGATCGACGCCGCGAAGATCGTGGTGGCCAGCCGCACCCAGCATTTCCAGACCCACGACCAGATCCTCACGGCGATGGGCGCGCGGGTCCGCCGGCTGCCCGAGCGTCGCATCTTCTCGCTCTCCGACCTGTCCGACGACCAGGCCCGCATGCTGCTGACGAACCGGTACGACGGCGACACCGGAGCGGCCGACCGGCGCATCGAGCTGCTGGAACGGGTGCCCGGGCTGCGGGCGCTGGCGCAGAACCCGCGCATGCTGACCTTCATCGCCGAGCTCGACGAGAACTGGCTGCGGGCCGTCGCCGAGAGTGGGGTTCAGGTCAACCTGGCCGGGCTCTACAAGCAGATCCTCGACCACTGGCTGGCCCACGAGACGGCTCGCACGCAGAGCATCCCGGGCGCGCTGCGCGGTTTCGACATCGACGACCTGTGGGCCGCCGTCACCGAACTGGCGCTGCGGATGTGGGAGGCCGACGCGGTGATGATCGACGCCGACGATCTCGGCGACGTCGCACGCACCCTGGTCGACCTGGCCGGCGGCCACCTCTCCACCGAGCAGATCGTCTACACGGTCGGGGCCGGAAGCCTGCTCGTCCGTACGGAAGACGGCATGTTCGGCTTCATCCACGAGTCGGTGCGCGAGTGGCTGGTGGCCCGGTGGGTCGCCGACCGGCTCGGGGCCGACCCGGACGGACGGTTGCCGCAGCTCGAACGGCACGGGCTCTCGCCGCTCACGGTGGACTTCCTCTGCGGCCTGGCCGACGCCACCGCCCTGCACCGGTGGGCGACGGCGGTGGGGGCCGAGTCGTCCGGCGCGGGGGAGATGGGCCGGGCGAACGTGGCTCGCGTGCTGTCCCGCATCGAGTTGTCCGACGTGATGCTCCGGGGCGCCCAGCTCAGCAACGAGGACTTCGACGGCCGGATGTGGCCGCGCGCCGACCTGACCGGCGCCGACCTGACCGACGCCCGGATGCGCACCATGGATCTGCGCGCCGCGAAGCTGACCGGCGCCCGGCTCCGCGGGGCGGTGCTCGACGAGGCCGACCTGACCGGCGCCGATCTCACCGACGCCGACCTGCGCGGGGCGCAGCTCGGCGGGACGAGGCTGATCGGCGGCAACCTGGCCGGCGCCGACCTGAGCGGCGCGCGGCTGCTCGGCGCCGACCTCACCGCGGTGATCGCCGACGACGTCCGGTGGCAGCGGGCCGTGCTGGTCAACGTGGTGGCCGACGACCAGCTGCTGGCCCGGGCCCGGGCCGGCGGCGCGGCCGTGGTGGCGCCGGGTCAGCCGGTCGAGACGGCGACGATGCCGCCGTCGATCGGCGTGCGGTTCGGCTTCGAGGAGGGGCGGCTGCCGCAGCCGGTGGCATACAGCGGCGACGGCGCCCTGCTGGCGATCGGCAACGAGGACGGCTCGATCCTGATCTGCGACGCGGTGGCCGGCGAGCCGGTGCGCACGCTGACCGGACATCGGGACCGGACCTACGTCGTGGTGTTCAGCACCGGCGCACCGCTGCTCGCGTCCGGCTCGCTCGACGGGACGGTCCGGATCTGGGACACCAACACCGGTGCGTGCCTGCAACTGCTCGCGGGCTGCGACGCCTGGGTGTGGCCGATGCTCTTCAGCGCCGACGGCACCCTGCTCGCCGCGGGCTCCCGGGACGGCGTGGTCCGGGTCTGGGAGACGGCGACCGGCCAGGTGCGATGGGAGCTCGGCGGCCACGTCTCTCCGGTCTGGACGGCGTCCTTCGACGGCCCGGGCCGCTACCTCGCGACCGGGGACGACGGCGGCCACGCGCGAATGTGGGACATGGTGACCGGGACGCTCCGGCAGGAACTCGACGCGGACGGCCGGTGCACGTACTGGATGCGTTTCGACCGGCTTGGCACGCGCCTGGCCGGCGGAGGGCAGGACGGCGTGGTCAGCATCTGGTCGTGGCCGGACGGCCGGCTCGAGCATCGGCTCGAAGGACACACGGCCGCGGTCTACGCCCTCGACTTCCATCCGGACGGGCGCTCGATCGTGAGTGCCGACACCTCCGGTCTCGTACGTCGATGGGAGGTGACAGGACCCGACCCGGTCGGCCGTGAGCTGGGGCGGCACACCGGCGCCGTCTACCGCATCTCGTTCAGTCCCGACGCCAGCGCCTTCGCCAGCGGGGACAGCGATGGCGCCGTACGTCTGTGGGAAGCCGACAGCGGCGCCGTGCGGCTCGATCTCGCCGCGCACCACGCCTCGGTCTGGCCGATGATGTTCCGCCCCGACGGATCGCAGCTCGTCACCAGCAGCAACGACTACACGACGAAGCTCTGGGACGCCCGCACCGGCGAGCTGCTGCGCACCCTGCGCGGGCACGGCCGCCGGGCGCTGGGGGTGTCGTTCCACCGGGACGGGAGCCTGCTCGCCGTCGGCGGCAACGACGGCGTCGTCCGGATCTGGGACACCAGTGCCGGACGATGTGCGGCCGTGCTGCGTCACCCGCCCGAACTGCTGGTGACCGGCGTCTTCAGCCCGGTCACCGACGAGATCGCGACCGCCGGCAACGACGGCCGGATCTACCTGTGGGATTCGGCCATGGCCGCGGACGCCGGCCCGGACGGCGGGGTGGAGGAGGACCGCATCCTCGAGTTCGCCACCGAGACCGTGTGGGCGACGGTCTTCAGCCCCGACGGCGAGCTCATCGCGTCGGCCAACGACGACGACACCGTGCAGATCATGTTCCGGTCCACCGGCCGTACGGTACAGATGCTCACCGGCTACGGCGGCCGGGTCCGTGCCCTGGCGTTCAGCCCCGACGGCACCGCGCTCGCCGCGGCCGGCGACAACCGGCTGCACGTGTGGGATTGGCGTACGGGCGCGTCGCGGCTCGTCACGGCCGAGCAGCTGGGCCGGGTGTTCGCGCTCGCCTACAGCCCCGACGGCGAGCTGATCGCGACCGCCGGACACGACGGCGTCGCGGTGATCCGGAACGCGGCGGACGGCACCGTCCGGCACCGGATAAAGCCGGGCGAGACCCGCTTGTGGACGCTCGCCTTCGACCCCGGCGGCGAGTTCCTCGCGACCGGCGGCGACGAGCACACGGTCGACATCTGGTCGGTCCGCACCGGCGAGCTGGTGGACCGGCTGCACGGGCACGAGCGCCGCGTCTGGTCGGTGGCGTTCAGCCCCGACGGGCGGCTCCTGGCCAGCGCGGGCGCCGATGGGACGGTACGTCTCTGGCGGCGCGCCGGCGACGGCACGGCGACCGAGGCGGCGACGCTGCTCGGCCTGCCGAACGGCTGGGTCGCGGTGACGCCGGACGGCCGGTACAAGACCGAGGGCGTCGTGACGAACCAGTTCTGGCACGTGATCGGCATGGCGCGGTTCGAGCCCGGCGACCTCGATCCCTATCTTCCCGACCTGCGCCAGATCGAGGCCGACCAGCCCCTGTTCTGACCCAACCCGCGCAGATCAGGGCTCGGCCGTCCCGCCGGGTGGCCCGACCGGTCCGCCCGGTCGCGGCGGCATGGTGTGCAGGGCGGCCTGGCGCAGGTCGATGTCCTGGACCAGGGCGCGAGCGATCTCCTCGGTCACGGTGTGGTTGGCCACCGCCTCGCCGAGCGCGAGCCGCTGCTTGTCGGAGATCTTGTCGCGGTCGACATCGCGGTCGACATCGCGGTCGACAGGGCGATCGGCACCGCGATCGGCACCGCGATCGGCACCGCGATCGGCACCGCGATCGGCACCGCGATCGGCACCGCGATCGAGCATCACGCCGACCATGATCTGCCGGCCACGCTCGCGCATCTCCTCCTCCGCGGCCCGCTCGGCGGTGAGGTCGAACTTCAACCAGCGGGTCAGCCGCCCGACCGTGGTGCCCTGGATCAGCAGCGTGCCGAGCGTGAAGAACAGCGCGATCGCCAAAATCGCCTCCCGCCCGGGCACCCTCTCCGGGATCGAGCCCGCCGCGGCCAGCGTGATGATGCCGCGCACGCCGACCCAGCCGACCAGCAGCGTCTCCTTCTGCGTCGGCGGGTCGAACGGCTGCCCGCCGCGCCGGCGCCGCCGTTGCTGCTCCTGGTGCTTCTCGTACTCGGCCCGGAAGGCGTCGTTCCGCTCGACCCGCTTCTTGATCATCCAGACGCTCAGCGTCCACCGGCCGAAGAGCAGGTAGACCGCCACGAGCCGGAAGACGATCGCCACCACCAGCAGCACGCCCGACGCGACCAGTGTGCGGGTCAGCTCCTTCGCGTCGAGAAGGTCCTGAAGAACGAACTTCAACTGCAGGCCGATGTACGCGAGGACGAACGTCTCGAGGAGAAAGTCCAGAACCGGCCAGAACGCCTCTTCCTGCAACCGCGTACGGTAGGCGCCCGGGTATTGATGTTTGGGGTCGAGGGTCAGGTTGACACTGATCGAGAAGGCCGCCATGACCACCGCGAGGATGCCGGAGGCGTGCACCTCCTCGGCGACCAGGTAGGCGGTGAACGGCACCAGCAGCACGAGCGCCGTCTCCAGGGTCGGGTTGCCGAGCTGCTTGCGGATCCACAGCGTCGCCAGCGCGAACAGGCCGCCGATGGCGAGGCCGACGAACGCGTTGCGCAGCAGCTCCACCCCGCCGTGCACCCAGGTGGTGTGCTCGCCCTTGACCGAGCCGAGCGCGATCGCGAACAAGGTCAGCGCGGTCGCGTCGTTGACCAGGCTCTCGCCGGTGAGGATCGAGGTGACCCGCTTGGGCAGCCCGATCTCGTCGCCGTGCGAGACGGTCGTGATCGTGTCGGGTGGCGCCAGCACCGCGCCCAGCACCCAGGCGCCGGCGCCGAGCGACGGCAGGATCCAGCCCGCGACCAGTCCGAGCAGCCCGGTGGTGAGCAGCACGAGCAGCACGCCGAGCGTGATGATGGCCCGCATGTTGGCGCCGAAGGCAGCGAACGACGCCCCCCGGGTCGCCGAGTACAGCAGCGGCGGCACCACGACGGCGAGGATGAGCTCGCTGTCCAGCTCGAGCCGGGGCACGCCCGGGATGAACGACGCCGCGGCCGCGAGCACCACGATCACCATGCCCGGTTCGATGTTCCTTTTCTTGGCCACCGCCGAGATCGCGATGCCGGCCCCGATGATGAGCAGTAGCTGAACGCCGTCCACGATGATCAGGCTAAAGGGTCTAGTGTCGGCCCATGGCCCAGGAAACGCCTCCGGGCGTGGATGACTCGCGGCCGCATTCGGCCCGGATCTGGAACTACTGGCTCGGCGGCGCCGACAACTTCGCCGTCGATCGCGAGGTCGGCGAGCAGGTACGGCAGATCCTGCCCAGCATCGTCGACCAGGCGCGGGCCGACCGCGCGTTCCTCGGCCGGGCGGTCGCCCACCTGACCGGCGACCTCGGCGTGCGGCAGTTCCTCGACATCGGCAGCGGCCTGCCCACGACGGAGAACACGCACCAGGTCGCCCAGCGGATCGCTCCCGACGCGAAGGTCGTCTACGTCGACAACGACCCGCTCGTGCTGCTGCACGCCCGCCAGTTGCTGACCAGCACCCCCGAGGGCGAGACCGTCTACCTCGAGGCCGACCTGCACGACCCCGCCCCGATTCTCCAGGCGGCGGCCAAGACCCTGGACTTCGACCGCCCGATCGCCCTGATGCTGGTCGGCGTGCTGCACCACATCGACGACACCGACCGGGCGGCGTCCCTGGTGGCCACGTTGCGCGACGCGTTACCACCCGGCAGCTACCTGGCCGTCAACCACGCCACGAACGTCGTCTTCGGCGCGGCCAGCGACGAGTCGGTCGCGCACTACAACCAGTTCGGCCGCCCCACCATCACGCTGCGCAAGCCGCCCGAGATAGCCCGCTTCTTCACCGGCTTCGACCTGCTCGACCCGGGCATCGTCTCCTGCTCCCGCTGGCGCCCCGGCGCCACCGACGACACCGTCCCCGAGGTCGACGAGTTCGCCGCCCTGGCCCGCCGGCGCTGACTCACCCCCGGTCGTCCCAGCGTCCGGCGGGTGGTCATGGGCGCAGGCCGGTGGTCTGCCCGGAACAACATCCGCGGCGGGATCATCTCGTCCTCCGCTGGTTGACGAGGCGGGCGCCGCTCCATGTGGGGAGCAGCGCCCGTCTCGGCATCTAGGCCGCGGCCTCCGGGGGCGGCTCGGCGGCGCCGGTCATGATGGCTACCGCCTCGGACATCGAGTGGGACTTCGGGGTGATGACCGTGGCCCGGCGGCCCAGCCGCTGGATGTGGATGCGGTCGGCCACCTCGAAGACGTGCGGCATGTTGTGGCTGATCAGGATCACCGGGAGGCCGCGGTCGCGGACGTCGCGGATCAGCTGGAGCACGCGGTTGCCCTCCTTGACGCCGAGCGCCGCGGTGGGCTCGTCGAGGATCACCACCTTGCTGCCGAAGGCGGCCGAGCGGGCCACCGCCACCGCCTGCCGCTGGCCGCCGGAAAGCGACTCGACGGCCTGGCCGATGTTCTGCAACGTGGCGACGCCGAGCTCGCTCATGTGGCGCTTGGCCTCCGCCCGCATGTGCGCGCGGTCGAGCATCCGGAACACCGAGCCGAGCGGGCCGGGCTTGCGCTCCTCGCGGCCGAGGAACAGGTTGTCGGCGATGTCGAGGCCGGGGGCGACCGCGAGGGTCTGGTAGACGGTCTCGATCCCGGCCGAGCGCGCGTCCATCGGCGTACGGAAATGGACCTGTTTGCCGTCCAGGAAGATCTCGCCCTCGTCCGGGACCAGCGCGCCGGAGAGCGCCTTGATCAGGCTGGACTTGCCGGCGCCGTTGTCGCCGATCACCGCGAGGATCTCGCCGGGGTACAGCTCGAGATCGCTCCCGTCGATGGCGACGACGCGGCCGTACCGCTTGCTCAGGCCCTTCGCCTGCAGAACCGGGGTGGCGGTCACGTCTTCACCTTCCTGATCCACTGGTCGAGCGAGACCGCGATCAGCACCAGCAGGCCGATCGCGAAGCCCTGCCAGACCACCTCGACGCCGGCCAACTGCAGGCCGTTGCGGAACACGCCGACGATGAGCGCGCCGATCAGGGTGCCGATCACGCTGCCGCGACCGCCGAAGAGGCTGGTGCCGCCGAGCACGACCGCGGTGATCGAGTCGAGGTTGTACTCGGTGCCGACGTTGGGGCTGGCCGAGGCGAGCCGGCCGATGAGGATCCACCCGCCGACCGCGTAGAGCAGGCCGGCCACGGTGTAGACGGAGAACAGCACACGACCGGTCTGGATGCCGGCCAGCCGGGCGGACTCCACGTCGTCACCGGTCGCATAGACGTGCTTGCCCCACGCCGTACGGGACAGGGCATAGAAGAAGTAGCCGAAGAGCAGGAGCATGATGATCGACCCGTACGTGAGCCGGAAGCTCCCGAGCGGGATCGAGTTGCCGGTCCAGGTCATCAGGCCGGGCATGTCCGAGCCCCGCACCGTCTCGCTGTTGCTGACCACCGAGTTCAGCGAGAAGAAGATGGTCAGCGTGCCGAGGGTGACGATGAACGGTGGCAGTTTGATCTTGGTGACCAGCACGCCGTTGATCGCGCCCATCACGGTGCCGCAGGCCAGGCCGAGCACCAGGGCGATCACCCCGGGCATCCCGGCCTTGGTGCAGAAGTTCGCCATCAGCACCGAGGAGAAGACCGCGATGGCGCCGGCCGACAGGTCGATGCCGGCGGTCAGGATGATCAGCGTCTGCCCGAGGGCGAGCGTGGCGATCACCGTGACCTGTTGGAGGACGAGGGAGAGGTTCGTCGCGGTCAGGAACCGGGCGTTGACGATCGAGAACGCGATGATCGCGACGATCAGCACCGCCAGCGGCCCGAGGACCGGGTTGGAGTGAAGGAGATGTTGGACGCGCAGGCCGAACGAGTCGTGCTTGCGCACCTCGAAGTCAGCGGTGGCAGTGGCCATATCAACCCCAGCAGTTCTGCTTGCCCCACGTGGAGTCTTTCGCCTCCACGCCGGCCTGCGGGTCGTCGGTGATGAGTTGGGTGCCGGTGTCGTAGAAATCCTTGCCCGGCGTCGGTTGTGGCTTGGTGCCGTCCTTGGCGAACTTGGCGATGGCGTCGACGCCCATCTGGGCCATCTTGATCGGGAACTGCATCGAGGTGGCGCCGATGACGCCCTTGGACACGTTGTCGACGCCCGGGCAGCCGCCGTCGATCGAGACGATCGTGATGTCCTTGTCCTTGCCGGCGTTCTTGATGGCCTGGTACGCGCCGGCCGCCGCGGGCTCGTTGATCGTGTAGACCAGGTTGATCGACGGGTCCTTCTGCAGCAGGTTCTCCATCGCCGTCCGGCCGCCGTCCTCGGCGCCGTCGGTGACGTCGTGTCCGGCGATCCGGGGGTCGTTCTCGTCGCCGATCTTGTTGGCGTCCCCGACCTGGATGCCGAAGCCGTCGAGGAAGCCCTGGTCCCGTTTCACGTCGACCGAGACCCCGTTGGCGTTGAGGTCCAGCATCGCGATCTTCGCCTGCTTGCCCTCTTTCTCGAACTTCGCCTTCGCCCACTGGCCGATCAACTTTCCGGCCTGGTAGTTGTCGGTGGCGAAGGTGGCGTCCGCCGCGTTCGGCGGGTCGACCGGCGTGTCGAGGGCGATGACCAGCATCTTCTGCTCATGCGCTTTGTCGATGGAGGGGACGATCGCCTTCGAGTCGTTCGGGGTGATGAGAAAGCCCTTGGCGCCGTACGACATGAGGTTCTCGATCGCTTGGACCTGTGCCTCGTTGTCGCCGTCCTGCTTGCCGGCGAACGTCTGCAGCTCGAGCTGCTCGGCTCGGGCCTCCTTCTGGGCGCCCCTCTTCATCGTGACAAAGAACGGGTTCGTGTCGGTTTTGGTGATCAGCCCGACGACATCCTCGCCGTTTCCTCTGTTACAGGCGGCGGCCGATCCGAGGGCCAGCGTCATCACGCAGCCGGCGGCCACCACCCTTCCGGTTCTGGACAGGGTTGGATCCCGCATGTCTCCTCCGAATCGATTTAGCACACATCGAGAGACAACGTTGTCTCGCAGTAGACGCCCGCGTTCATCCCGTGTCAACAATGAGTTTCCGAGATGTTGCGCTTGGTGATCGACATTGACGGGAATCAACGAATGGCGCATCGGCCGACCATGAATGACGTGGCCCGGACCGCCGGGGTGAGCCTCAAGACCGTCTCCCGGGTGGTCAACGGGGAGACGACCGTGGCGCCCGATCTGGCCGACCGGGTGCGGGCCGCCGTGCGGCGACTCGACTACCGGCCCAACCTGGGAGCGAGCCAGTTGCGACGCAACGACCGGCGTACCGACACGATCGGCGTGCTGCTCGACGACCTGGCCAACCCCTTCTCGGCCGCGCTGCACCGGGCCGTCTCCGACGAGGCCGGCGCACGGGGAGTCCAGGTGCTGGCCGGCAGCCCCGAGCCCGACCGGGAACGGCAGCTCGCTTCGGCCCTGGCCCAGCGGGAGATCGACGGCCTGATTCTCGCGCCGACCGGGGACGACCAGGGTTATTTATCCAGATTTATCGGACCCATCGTTTTTGTCGACAGACGCCCAACGAACACCACCGGCGACACGATCGTGTCCACGAACGCGGCCGGGGCGGGCACGGCGGCGCGGCATCTGGTCACGCATGGGCATCGGCGGATCGCGTACCTGGGAAATCTGCGCAGGCTGACGACGGCGCGGGACCGGTATCGGGGTTATCTGCGCGCGCTCGGCGGACGCGCCGGCCCGGTGGTGCACGACCTGCTCGACAGCGCCGCCGCCGAGCGCGCCACCATCGCCGTGCTGCGCGGGCCGGACCCGCCGACCGCGATCTTCGCGACCCAGAACCTGATCACCATCGGGGTGGTGCGGGCGCTGCGCCGGCTGGGTCTGGAGCGGACGGTCGCGCTGATCGGCTTCGACGACTTCCCGCTCGCCGACCTGCTCGACCCGCCGGTGACCGTCGTCGCGCCCGACCCGGCGCGGATGGGCCGGACCGCCGCTCTGACCCTCTTCGAGCGGATCGACGGTGACAAAGCACCGCCGCGCGAGATCAGGATCCCGACGACCCTGATCCCGCGCGGCAGCGGGGAAATTACTGCTTAGGGGAAGTTGGTCACGGTACGCGGAACCACCGCGTCGGCCGTGGCGGCCGCCCCGATGTTGTTGACCACGTGGTCGATCGTGCCCGAGGCGAGCGAGATGGTGAAGATGTTGTGCAGCTTCACCCCGCCGTTCGCCGGCGCCTGGAACCCGTTGGCCGAGTGCACGGCCGGGTTCGCGTTGAAGTACGCGTAGCTGCCCATGCCCCAGGCCTCGTGGCTGGTCACCGAGTCGGCCACCTTGTACGCCGGGTACCCGGTGCCGTCACTGCGCCAGGCGGCGTTGGACGGCGGGTCGTACGGCTGCTCGTTCTGCAGGAAGTACGTGCGGCCGCCGTTGCCGTTCCAGACGATCTCGTTCTTCTGGTAATGCTCGACGAACAGGCCGTACGCCGTGACGTTCTGACCGTTCACGATCAGGCCGCTGTCCGCGGTGTTGACCGTCCAGCCGACGCCGGTGCCATGGTCGGCCCGCCACGCCCAGATGTGGTCGATGATCGTGTTGCTGCTGTTCACCAGCAGGCTGTTGGTGGCCTTGCCGGGGCCCGCGCCACCGATCCGGAAGAACACGTCCTGGACCGTGGTCGGGTTCGACGCGTGGCTCGCCGAGCTTCCGGACGGCCCGATCACCAGCAGGTTCGCCGAGTTGGTCGCGCCGGCGTCGAACAGCAGGCCGGCCACCTTCACGCCGTCCACGTCGGCCACCTGCATCGGGGTGACGCCGTTGTCCGGGATGATCGTCGCGTAGCCGAGGCCGAGCACGACGGTGTTGGCCCGGTTCACGTTGATCGTCTGGCTGACGTGGTAGATGCCCGGCTGGAAGATCAGGTTCAGGCCCTGCGCGAGTGCCTGGTTGATCGTCGCCGCGCTGTCACCGGGCTTGGCCACATAGAACTGGCTGAGCGGGAGCGACGTGCCCGGGGTGTTGCCGTTCGCCCAGGTCACGCCCGCGGCGTTGGTCTGGAGGTTGGGCACGAAGACCGCGTAGTTGCCGCCGGTCTGGTACAGGTACGGCTTCTCCCGGATGACCGGGGTGGTGCCGATCGTGGTGTAGGCCGGGCTCGGGAAGCTGGTCCCCGGGGCGCCCTGGACGCCGACGAAGACCTGGTTCCACACCGCGTTCGAGTTCGAGCCGATCTGGCTGTTGCGGGTGAACCACTGCTGCTGCGAGTACTGACCCTCGGTGCCGCTGATCCGCGAGTCGGCGATGTAGCCGCCGGACGCCCAGCCGTAGCCGTTGGGGGCCAGGTTCACGCCGCCGTGGATGTCCATCCGGCGGAACGGCGCGGCCTGCGAGACGGCCCAGCGGTCGTCACCGGAGACCGGGTAGAGCGACAGGTTCTCCACCGACCGCCAGAAGTTCTGGGTCGCGTTGCCCTGCATCCAGCCGGCGTCGACGGTGATGTCGCCGTTGATCCGGGTGTCCTGCGGGTTCTGGCCGAGGCCGACCACCGAGGTGTAGAAGCCGACCTGGATGTTCAGGCCGTTGTAGGTGCCCGGCTTGAACGCCAGCACGTACCGCTGGGTGCCGAACTGGTTCGACTCCTGCTGGTGGAAGATCGTGTCGGCCTGGCTCTGGATCGAGGCGCTCGACATGCCCGGGTCGAACACGATCACGTTCGAGCCCAGCGAGCCGCCGCCGGGGAGCGTCGGACCGGTGGGCGAGGTGGGCGGGGTCGTCGGCGTGGTCGTGCCACCGCCGCCGTAGACCTTGAACTCCCACAACGAGTAGCCATAGCCGGTCGTACGCTGCGTGCCGTACATCCGCACGTACCGGCCGGTGCCGCTGACCGTCAGCGACTGGTTGCCGCCGGTCGACGTCGTGGTCGAGTAGATCGACGTCCACGTGCTGGCGTTGTCCGAGACCTGGATCTGGAACGCCTTGCCCGCGGCGGTCTCCCAGTTGAGCTCGACCCGGCTGATCGCCTGCGAGCTGCCGAGGTCGACCTGCAGCCACTGCGGGTCGGAGAACGCCGAGGACCACCGGGTGCCGAGGTTGCCGTCGACCGCCTCGGAGGCGAGGTAGGCGCCGGCCGCCTCGGTCGACGACGCCGTGGCCGGTTTGCCCTGCGAGAGCAGGGTTTCCGCGGCGCTGGCGCCGACGGTCGTGAAGGCGGCGTACCCGGCGATGACGGCGGCCACGAGGCCGCCGATCGCGCCGAGGCGCCAGGGGGAGCGTCTCCGCGGAGGTGCGGAGTTGACGGGGATGGTCATTGCTTCTCCTTGGGCGGGGAACTGCAAGGGGGACTGCTTGCACCCTCGGGGAGGCCGATCTCTCCACATTTACGGGGAGAGCGCTCCCCCGCCATCGAAGCTAGGTACGGGGCTGCGACCCTGTCCAGAGTTGGCCACGGTTCCGGAACCGATCGATAACCGTCGTGGACTTGCGGATGTCACAAGCGTTCGTCATGGCGGGTTGCCCGTTCGGGCATAGTCGCTGTTCAGAGCCTTGCAACAACTTCCCGTTCGTACGGTGTGACGGACCTGTTCGGAGCCGATAACCAAAGCGCCGGAACCGGTTCCGCCGCTGATCAGCAAAAGCGCCACTACCGCCCCAGTCGGAAATGTCGCCCGTTTCTCCGGAACCGGTTCCAGGAGAGCGCTTCCTCTACGGTGGATCACATGCACCTCGTTCTGACCAGCGACACGCATCTGCCGCAGCGGGCGCGCGACCTCCCGCCGCCGCTGTGGGCGGCCGTCGAGGAGGCCGACGTCGTGATCCACGCCGGCGACTGGGTCGACGAGGCGGCCCTGGACGCGCTGTCGGCCCGCTCGCGCCGCCTGATCGCGTGTTACGGCAACAACGACGGCCGGGGGTTGCGCGCCCGCCTGCCCGAGATCGCCCGGGCGACGCTGGACGGCCTGCGCCTCGCGGTGGTCCACGAGACCGGCCCGGCGACCGGCCGCGAGGCGCGGTGCGCGGCCCGCTTTCCCGACGTCGACGTCCTGGTCTTCGGCCATTCGCACATTCCCTGGGACACCACCGCGACGACCGGTTTGCGCCTGCTGAACCCCGGGTCGCCCACCGACCGGCGCCGCCAGCCGCACGCGACGTTCATGACTGCGACCATCGCCGACGGCCGGCTCGGCGACGTCACCCTGCACGCGCTGCCCTCGCGCCGGCATCCGTCCTAGCCACGGTGGCGCGCGGAGCGCACACTCACGGCATGGTGATACTGATCCTGATTCTGGTCATCGCGGCCGCCGGCATCGTCGCGGGCGTCAGCGCCCGCCGCGGACGGTCGATGCCGACCCCGCCTCCGCCGCCCGACGCGGGGCCGACGATCAACCACCACACGGGCGGCTTCTGATCAGAGCAGGCGGCCCGGCCGGGCCGGCGCGCGATCAAAGCAGGCGGGCCGGCGCGCGATCAGACCAGCCGGGCCCGCGCGCGATCAAAGCAGCCGGGCCGGCGCGCGATCAAGCAGCCGGGCCGGCGCGCGATCAGAGCAGCCGGGCCCGCGCGCGATCAGACCAGCCGAGCCAGCGCGTCCGCCGATGGGCTGCCCGGCTCGGCCTGATACGCGATGACCACCAGGCCCTCGGCGCCGGCGACGGTCAACGTCTGGCGGCGCAGCGTCAACCGGCCCACGTGCGGGTGGTCGAATCGCTTGACCTCGTCGCGCGACAGCCGCACGTCGTGGCGCTCCCACAGCTCGCGAAACTCCTCGTGCGCGCTCAGCTCGGCGACCAGCGCATCGCCCGGATCGGCCGACGCCCGCAGCATCGCGACGGACTGGGCGGCGATCTCGGCCCAATCGGGAAACAGCGTGCGCGCGCACGGATCCAGGAAGACGTCTCGCACGAGGTTGCGCCCGGGCTCGTAGAGCGGCGCGAGCGAAACGGCGGCCTTGTTGGCCAGCAGCACGAAAAAGCGACGATCCCGCACGTACGCCGGAATGCCGCCCCAAGCGTCCAGCAGCCCCTGCATCTCGGCCGTCGCCGCGCCCTGGGTGACCGGCCGCCCGGCCGCCAGCGCATGCAGATGCGCGACCGCGTCCGGTTCCAGCCGCAGCGCCGCCGCCAACGCGTCCAGCACCTGCGCCGATGGGTGCCGATCGACGCCCTGCTCGAGCCGCGTCAGATACTGCACCGACAGACCGGCCAGCGACGCCAGCTCGTCCCGCCGCAACCCGGGCACCCGACGCCGCCCGTGCACCGCGAGCCCGACCTCGTCCGGGCGCACCCGGGCCCGGCGCGCCTGGAGGAACTCCCCGAGAAGCGTCATCGTGCGCCGAGCCTATCCCCGGCGGGGTGCTGGCTACCTCGTCCCGAGCCGGGCACCGTCGGGGTCATGAAGACATGGTTCATCACCGGCGCCTCCCGCGGTTTCGGCCGGGTCTGGGCGCGGACGGCCCTCGACCGCGGCGACCGGGTCGCGGCGACGGCCCGCGACATCGCGACCCTCGACGCGCACGACCGACTACTGCCCCTCGAACTGGACGTGACCGATCGCGACGCCGTGGTCGAGGCCGTCGGCAAGGCCGCCGACACCTTCGGGCGCCTCGACGTGGTGGTCAACAACGCCGGGTACGGCCTGTTCGGCGCCGTCGAGGAGGTGAGCGCGGCGCAGGCCCGCGCGCAGATCGAGACCAACCTGTTCGGCGCGCTCTGGGTCACCCAGGCGGCGCTCCCGATCATGCGGGCCCAGCGGAGCGGCCACCTAGTGCAGGTCTCCAGCATCGGCGGCGTGGCCGCGTTCCCCACGCTCGGGCTCTACCACGCGTCCAAGTGGGGGCTGGAGGGGATGAGCGAGGCGCTCGCCCAGGAGGTGGCCCGCTTCGGCATCCGGGTGACGATCGTCGAGCCGGGCCCGTACGGCACGGACTGGGCCGGGGCGTCGGCGGTGCAGGCGACGCCGATCGACGCGTACGAGCCGATCCGGGAGGCACGCCGGGTGAGCCGCGGGCATCGCGCACCCGGCGACCCGGCCTCGACGGCGGACGTGCTGATGCGGCTCGTCGACCTGCCCGACCCGCCACTGCGCCTGTTCCTGGGCGGTTACCCGTACCCGATCGCCGAGAAGCTCTACGAGGAGCGCCTCTCGACCTGGCAGCAGTGGCGGGATCTGGCGGAGTCGGCCTGATTCTCAGCCGAGGTCGACCTGGGGGTAGAGCGGGAACGGCGCGAGCAGCTCGGTGGCCTGCTTGCTCACCCGGTCGGCCAGGGCCGGGTCCAGGTTGTACTTGGCCTTCGAGCCCTCGGCCGAGCTCGTGTTGGCCAGGACCGTGTGGATGAGCTCGGCGATCTGGTCCATCTCGTCGGCGCCGAGGCCGCGCGAGGTGAGCGCCGGCGTGCCGATCCGGATGCCGGAGGTGTACCAGGCGCCGTTCGGGTCCTGCGGGATCGCGTTGCGGTTGGTGACCACGCCCGAGTCGAGCAGGGCCTGCTCGGCCTGGCGGCCGGTCAGACCGAACGGGTGCACGTCGAGCAGCACGAGGTGGTTGTCGGTGCCGCCGCTGACCAGCCGGACGCCGCGCTTCAGCAGACCCTCGGCGAGCGCCTGGCTGTTGGTGACGATCTGCTGGGCGTACGTCTGGAAGGAAGGGTCGCGGGCCTCGGCGAACGCGATCGCCTTGGCCGCCATGACGTGCGACAGCGGGCCGCCGAGAACCATCGGGCAACCCCGGTCGACCTGCGAGGCGAGCGACTCCTGGGCCAGCACCGCACCGCCACGCGGACCGCGCAGGCTCTTGTGCGTGGTGGTGGTGACGATGTGCGCGTGCTCGACCGGGTTGTAGTCGCCGGTGAAGACCTTGCCCGCGACCATGCCGGCGAAGTGCGCCATGTCGACCATGAAGGTGGCGCCGACCTCATCGGCGATCTCGCGCATCGTCGCGAAGTTCACCTTCCGGGGGTACGCCGAGTAGCCGCCCACGATGATGAGCGGCTTGAACTCGCGGGCCGTCGCGCGCAGGGCCGCGTAGTCGATCTGACCGGTGGCCGGGTCGACGCCGTAGCTGCGCTGGTCGAACATTTTGCCGGAGATGTTGGGGCGGAAGCCGTGGGTGAGGTGGCCGCCGGCGTCGAGCGACATGCCCAGCATGCGCTGGTTGCCGAAGGCCGCCCGCAGCTCGGCCCACTCGGCGTCGGTCAGGTCGTTGACCTGCCGCTTCTCGAACTTCTTGAGGAACGGCGCCTCGACCCGGTCGGCGAGGATCGCCCAGTAGGCGACCAGGTTCGCGTCGATGCCGGAGTGCGGCTGCACGTACGCATATGGCGCGTCGAACAGGGCCTTCGCGTGCTCGACGGCGATCGCCTCGACGGTGTCCACGTTCTGGCAGCCGGCGTAGAAGCGGCGGCCGATGGTGCCCTCCGCGTACTTGTCGGAGAGCCAGTTGCCCATCGCGAGCAGGACCGCCGGGGAGGCGTAGTTCTCACTGGCGATCAGCTTGAGGGACTCGCGCTGGTCGGTCAGCTCCTTGGCGATCGCGTCGGCGATGCGGGGCTCGACGGCGCGGACGACCTCGAGCGCGGAGCGGAAGGCATTCGATTCGGCGTTCAACTCGGGCATGAACCCTCCCTATCACGGCTTCGGGGGGCCCAGGCGCACGGCAAGTCGTCTTTTTGACGGGGCCGCTCCACGATGGTTCCCCATCCGAACGCGCCAGTCACGGCCCGTCGGTGAGCATACCGGCGGCGGCGGGCCAGTTCACCCCCGTCAGCGTCTGCGACGTGTCCCACAGCCGCTTCGCCAAAACTGGATCTTGTGCGGCCGCCGAGGGCGTGACCAGCACGGGCTTACCGGTGAACTCGCCCCAGCCGTCGGGCCCGAAATACTCGCCACCGCGGACCCCGGCGTCGGTGGCGGCACGGAGAACCGGTTGCGCGCCGGCCTCCTCGCTCTGGATCAACCACGAGAACACCCAGCGCGTACGGGGTGAGACGACGAACCGGAAATGCCAGGGACTCGTGCGCATGAGCCTCGTGCGGGCCGCCCCGGGATGAGCCGCCACGCTGGTCAGCCACGGGAACCGCCGCCCGAGCTCGGCCGCGAAGAGCAAATTCGCGAGCTTGGACATCGCGTACGCGTTCATGGCGTGATAGCCCCGCTCCCAGGCGAGGTCGTCGAAGCGGATGGCCCCGCGCTTGTGCCCGTTGCTGCTGACCGTGACCACCCGCGGCTCGCGCCCGGCGGCCAGGCGGTCGAGCAGCAGGCCGGTCAGCGCGAAGTGCCCGAGGTGGTTGACCCCGAACTGCTGCTCGAAGCCGTCACGCGTCCGGCCGTACGGCGGAATCATCAGCCCCGCGTTGTTGATCAGCAGATCCAGCCGGTCGTGCCGATCGCGGAAGTCGGCGGCCGCCCTTCGGACCGCCGCGAGATCGGCGAGATCGAGCCGGAGTGGCGCGCCACCGACCCGCGCCGCGGCCTCGTCCGGCTCACGCCCGGCGACGATCACCGTGGCGCCGCGCCCGGCCAGCTCGCGCGCGCTCTGGAAGCCGATGCCGGATGTCGCTCCGGTGATCAGGACGATGCGACCGGCCTGATCGGGGATGGTCCACACGATGGCGCCTCCTATAATCGGGACGAGCATCCCGAATATACGGGATGCCCGTCCCGTTTAGCCAGGGCTCGTTCCGATCAGAGGAGGCGCCGATGCGTGCGGACGCGGAGCGCAATCGCGCCAAGGTGGTCGAGGCAGCCATGGCCGCGTTCGCCGAGGAGGGCCTGTCGGTGACGGTCGCCGAGGTCGGTCGCCGGGCCGGGGTCGGCACGGGCACGGTGAGCCGCCACTTCCCGACCAAGGAGTCGCTCTACGAGGCGATCGTGCTGGCCCGGGTCGAGGAGATCGTCGGCGAGGCGGAGCGCCTGCTGGCCGTGGCCCCGCCCGGCGAGGCGTTCTTCCGCTTCTTCGCCTACATGGTCGGCCAGGCGGCCGCGAACCGAGGCCTGGCCGAGGCCCTGGCCGGCGGCGGGTTCGACGTCGAAGCCGCCGCGGCCCGCACGGGCCGAGGCCTGGACACGGTCGAGCAGCGCTTGCTGACCGAGGCGCAAAAGGCCGGAGCCGTCCGCCCCGACGCCACCCGAGACGACGTCAAGGCCCTGCTCGGCGCCTGCGTGGCCGCCCCCGATCGCACCCGCATGATCGAGATTGTGACCACCGGCCTGCGGCCCTGAACTACTTCTTCTTCTTGTCCTTCTTCTTGCCCTTCTTGCCGCCGTCGGCCCCGATCAGTTCGTCGAGCATCATCTGGTCCCGCTCGTCCGCGATGTCCCGGGCGGTCTTGGGCGTCGGAACGAGCATCTTGAACATGATCGCGGCGACCACGAAGAACCAGGCCCACCACGGAATGCCCGACTCCGGACCGAACAGGTTGCTGGTCACGGTGTAGGCGTTGTCCACGATCTGATCCATGGCCGCATGTATCGGCCACAGTTCGCCCACGCTTTAGCGATTTCGGAGCTCGTCTACTCCGGCTGCCGCCCGCCCGCCTGCCCGCCCGGCCGACGCCAACGCCGCACCTTCGAGCGCCGATCCTGCACGACGCGCTGGCCGCGGCGACCCTCGCGCGACTCATCTCGGGGTTTGGGGTGAGCGTTACCGCTCACGCACGTCGCCCGGGTGGGCCGAGCGTCTTGGGCGCGTCAGCGCCCTGCTCGGCCCGGCCGGGTCCCCGCGGGAGCAGCGGTCCGCACGCCCCACCCACGCGGGACATCATGAATTTGATCTGGCCCTTGACGAATGAATTTGATCTGGCCCTTGACGAATGAAATCGATCTGGCCCTTGACTACGCTCCCCAGCCCGCTTGGGTGCCGCCGACTCGGTCGGCGATGATTTTCTCGTCGTAGCCGCTTCGCTTGTAGGCGGCGACCGGGTCGGGGTCGAGGCCGGCGTCCGCGCGGACCTCGGCCAGCAGCGGGCGGACGTCGGTGTTGTAGGCGTCCATGAAGACCGCGTTCGCCTCCAGGACCTCGCCGTTTCGCTGGGCGGCGAACAACGCGTCGCGGTCGACCAGCAGGGCCTTGGCCGTCGCCTCCTGGACGTTCATCACCGAGCGGATGATGGCGGGGATCTTGCGCTCGATGTTGTGGCACTGGTCGAGCATGAAGGCGATGCCGTAGGACGGGTCTAGCGCCTCGGCCCGGACGATCTCGTACATGATGCGGAAGAGCTGGAACGGGTCGGCGGCGCCCACCATCAGGTCGTCGTCGGCGTAGAAGCGGCTGTTGAAGTCGAAGGCGCCGAGTTTGCCGGCTCGCAGCAGGAACGCGACGATGAACTCGATGTTGGTGCCGGGGGCGTGGTGGCCGGTGTCGATGCAGACCGTCGCCTTGTCGCCGAGCGTCAGGCAGTGCGCGTAGGACGTTCCCCAGTCGGGGATGTCGGTGGCGTAGAAGGCGGGCTCGAACAGCTTGTACTCCAGCACGATGCGCTGATCTTCCCCCAAGCGGTCGTACGTCTCCCGCAGCGCCTCGGCCATGCGGTCCTGGCGCGTGCGCAGGTCGTCCTGGCCGGGGTAGTTGATGCCGTCGGAGAACCACAGCTTGAGATCGCGGGAGCCGGTGCGGTCCATGATGTCGATCGCCTCGAGCAGGTGATCGGTGGCCTTCCGGCGGATACCGGGATCGGGGTTGGTGACCGAGCCGAGCTTGTAGTCGTCGTCCTGGAAGACGTTGGTGTTGATCGCGCCGATCTCGACGCCCTGATCCGACGCGTACGCCGACAGGGCCGCGTAGTCGTCCACCTTGTCCCACGGGATGTGCAGCGCGACCGACGGCGCCACGCCGGTGAACCGGTGCACGGTCGCGGCGTCGGCGATCTTCTCCTCCGGGTTGCGTGGCACGCCGGGCTGGGCGAACACCTTGAAGCGGGTGCCCGAGTTGGCGTAGCCCCAGGACGGGGTCTCGATGCGCTGCGCGGCGAGCGCGCGCTTGACTGCGGCAAGGTCAGCCATGGTTCGTCACATCTTTCCTAGTCGAGGTGGAAGACCTCGGTGAGCGGAGGGAAACCCTCGGTCGGCGTGGTGCCGGCGAAGAAC
Organism: Actinoplanes sp. NPDC051537; assembly: GCF_055586105.1. NCBI lineage: Bacteria > Bacillati > Actinomycetota > Actinomycetes > Micromonosporales > Micromonosporaceae > Actinoplanes > Actinoplanes sp. NPDC051537. The sequence goes on along the minus strand of NZ_JBVJIU010000024.1, from coordinate 118,079 downwards.
GAAGCCATCTCCGCCTGCCACCGGGTGTTGACGTCCAGCGCCGCCATTGCCGCCTGGGACGCCGCCAGGTCGTCCGCCTCCACGTAGCCGATCAGCAGGCCGTCGGAGCGCAGGAACAGGGAGTAGTTGCGCCAGCCGGTGGCCCGAAGTGCGTCCTGCATCTCGGGCCACACGGCCTGGTGCCGCTCCACGTACTCCGCCATCCGCTCGGGACGAACCTGGAGGTTGAAGCAGTATCGGGGCATGTGAATCAGAAGTTGAACTTGTCGATGTTGTCGGCGGTGAACTCGGTCGGCAGGCCGAGGACGATCTCGCCGTTCGCGCCGACGGTGTAGTCGCCGAGCTTGCCGGCCTTGAACTTGTCACCCTCGGCGCCGGTGATCTGCCCGGATGCCAGGGCCGCGCCGGCGTAGGCCGCGAGGTAGCCGATGTCGGCCGGATTCCACAGCGCGAACTTCTTGACGGTGTTGTCCTTGACGTACTGGCGCATCTGGTTCGGCAGGCCGAGACCGGTCACGGCGACCTTGCCCTTGTAGGACGACGAGCCGATGTAGCGGGCGGCGGCCGCGATGCCCACGGTGGTCGGGGCGACGATCACCTTCAAATTGGGGTACGACTGCACGAGTCCCTGGGCCTCCTGGAACGACTTCTGATCGTCGTCGTTGCCGTAGGCGACCTTGACCAGCTTCAGCTTCGAGTACTCGGGCTTGGCCAGCTCGGTCTTCATCACCGCGATCCACGAGTTCTGGTTCGTGGCGTTCGGCGTCGCCGACAGCACCGCGATCTCGCCGCCGTTCGCGCCGGCCTGGTCGAGCGCCATCTTCGCCAGCGACTGGCCGATGCCCTCGGTGGTGGCCTGGTTGATGAACGCGTCCCGGCAGTCCTTGGAGGCGTCCGAGTCGAACGTGACGACCTTGATCTTCGCGGCCCGGGCCTGGTTCAGCGACGGGCACACCGCGTTCGGGTCGTTCGCGGCGATGACGATGACGTCCTGCTGCTGCTGGATCAGGGTGTTGATGTAGGAGACCTGGGACGACGCCGACGCGTCGTTCGGGCCGACCTTCTTGTACTCGCCCTGCAGCTCCTTGACCGCCTCCTCGCCGCCCGAGGTCTCGACGTCGGAGTACGGGTTGTTCAGCTGCTTCGGCAGGTAGGCGATCTTCAGACCGGTCTTCAGCTGCGCGTTCGGGTTCGCGGCGGCCGACGCGGGAGCGCCGCCGCCCGAGTTCGAGGTGCTGTCCTTGGTTGTGCCACCACAACCGGCGACGGCGAGCGTCAGGATCGAGGCCGCGGATACGGAGACGGCCAAGCGGTGTCGGAACATGCTGGCTCCAAAGATCTACTGAGCGGCGGACTGGCGGAGCCGACGGCGCTGCCAGTTGCCGCGAACGGTGGTGACGACGTTGGGAAGCAGGACGGACAGCACGAGCAGGGCGCCCGTGACGATGTTCAGCGCCTGCCCGGAGACGTCCTCCAGGCGCAGCGCGTTCTGCAGCGCGGTCAGCAGCACCACACCGGCGAGGACGCCGGGCAGGCTGCCCTTTCCGCCGAAGATCGATACGCCGCCCAGCAGGACGGCCGCGACCACGGCGAGCTCGAGCCCGGCGCCGTTGTCGGCGCGGGCGCTGGAGTAGCGCAGCGTCCACAGCACTCCGACCAGCCCGGAGACGGCGCCGCTGACGACGTACAACCAGAATTTGGTCCTGGCCACCCGGATGCCGGAGAAATGCGCCGCTTGGGCGTTGGCGCCGATCGCGTAGAGCGAGCGGCCGACCGGGGTGGCGTGCTGCACGATGCCGAAGATCGCGGCGAGGATCACGATCGGGATCAGCACGTTCGGGACGCTGCCGCCGCCCAGCGTGCCGGTGACCCAGCCGGTGTAGTTGAACGGGAAGTCGGCCACCGCGGTGTCGCCCAGCACGACCAGGGCCAGGCCGCGGTAGAGGGCGAGGGTGCCGATCGTGACCGCCAGCGACGGCAGGCCGAGGCCGGTGATGAGGAAGCCGTTGAGGGCGCCGGCGACCGCGCCGATCAGGATGCAGAGCGGGATGATCGTCTCGATCGACAGGTCGTGGTTCCAGAGCCAGCCCATCAGCGAGCTGGTCAGGCCCAGGATGCTGGCCACCGACAGGTCGATCTCGCCGGTCACGATGATCATCGTCATCGGCAGGGCGACCAGGATGATCGGCATCAGGTCGAGCACCATGAAGGTGAAGTTCCGGCTCGTGCCGAAGTTGTCGACGGTCGCCGACGCGATGATCAGGACGACGACCGTCAGCAGGATGATGATCGCGTCCCAGCTGCCCAATCTCTTCATCCGTTTTCCTTCTGTTTTCCGCCGCGGGTTAGCTCAAGCACGCGCGTCCCTCTTTCGCAGCGAGCGGGCGATGCGGACGGCGACCAGGCGATCGGCGCAGATGGCCAGGATGATCAGCGCGCCGACGATGGCCTGCTGCCAGAACTGGTTGATGTCGAGCACCGCGAGGGCGCTGCTGATCACGGTGAGCAGCAGCGCGCCGAGGCCGGCGCCCCAGACCGTGCCGCTGCCGCCGAAGACGGCCACGCCGCCGACCACGACGGCGGCCACCACGTTCAGCTCGTAGCCGGTGCCGGCGCTCGCGTCGACGGTGCCGAACCGGGCCGCGAACAGCACTCCAGCCAGGCCCGCCAGCGCGCCGCTGAGCAGGAACGCGCCGAGCAGGTTGCGGGCGACCTTGATGCCGGCCAGCTCGGCCGCCTGCGGGCTCGAGCCCATCGCGTACAGCTCGCGGCCGACGCGGTAGTTGCGCATCAGCAGCGACCCGCCGCCGACCACGATCAGGGCGATCAGAACGAGCCACGGTACGCCGAGGAGGTTGTCGTTGGCGAAGCCCAAGAAGTGCGGGGGCAGCTCGTCGGCGTTGACCTGGGAGCCGCCGGCCCACTGGTAGACGATGCCGCGGTACATGTAGAGGGTGCCGAGCGTGACCACGAGCGCGGGCACCTTGCCGTACCGGACCAGCACGCCGTTGAGCAGGCCGCAGGCCGCGCCCACGGCGAGGCCGACCAGGATCGCGACGATCATCGGAAGGCCGCGGTGGTCGCTCATCAGGGTGGCGACCGAGAAGGCGGACAGGCCGAGCACCGAGCCGACGCTCAGGTCGATGTTCCGGGTGATCACGACGATCGCCTGGCCGGTGGCCATCACCGCGAGGATCGCCGTGTTCAGCAGGTTGTCGCGGATGCTCTGCCCGGAGAGGAAGCGCGGATTGCTGATCGTCGTGTAGAGGACCAGCGCCGCGAGAGCGAGGACGATGCCCAGCTCGCGGGTCTTCAGGAAGTTCATCGCCGGCTTCCGTGGTTTGGGGAGCGCGAGAGTCATGCCGCGGCCTCCTGACCCATCGCGGCGTACATGACGGACTCCTCGGTCGCCTCGGCGCGGCTCAATGTGGCCGCGACCCGGCCCTCGCGCAGCACCACGACCCGGTCGGCCATGCCGAGCACCTCGGGCAGCTCGGACGAGACCATGACGACCGCGAGGCCGTCGGCGGCGAGCGAGGACATCAGCCGGTGCACCTCGGCCTTGGTGCCGACGTCGATGCCGCGGGTGGGCTCGTCGACGATCAGCAGTTGCGGGCCGGTGGACAGCCACTTGGCCAGGACGACCTTCTGCTGGTTGCCGCCGGAGAGCGTGCCGACCGCGTCGGAGAGCTTGCCCAGCTTGGTCTGCAGCTTCTCGGCCCAGGTGGCGGCCGCCCGTTCCTCCGCGCCGCCGAAGAGCAGGCCCAGCCGGGCGAGCTTGCGCGCTCGCGGGAGCGTGATGTTGCGTTCGATCGACAGGTCCATGATCAGGCCTTGCTGGCGGCGGTCCTCGGGGACGAGGGCCATGCCGGCGGCCATCGCTTTGCGCGGGCTGCCGGACTTGAGCTGCTTCCCCCGTATTTTTACGGAGCCGGAATCGTAGGGATCGACGCCGAAGACCGCCTGCATCACCTCGGAGCGGCCGGCGCCGACCAGGCCGGCCAGCGCGACGATCTCGCCGGCCCGCACCTCGAACGAGACGTCACGGAAGACGCCCTCCCGGGTGAGGTCCTTGACTTCGAGCATCACGTCGCCGGGCGTGACGTCCTGCTTGGGGAAGAGCGCGCTCAGGTCGCGGCCGACCATCCGGCGGATCATGTCGTCGACGGTCAGGTCGGCGACCGGCTCGGTGGCGACGTGCTTGCCGTCGCGCATGATCGTCACGCGTTGGCAGAGCTGGGTGATCTCCTCGAAGCGGTGCGAGATGAACAGGATCGCGGCGCCCTCGTCGCGCAGCGACCGCACCACCGCGAAGAGCCGCTCGACCTCGACCGCGGAGAGCGCCGCGGTCGGCTCGTCCATGATCAGGATGCGGGCCTCGCTGGAGAGCGCCTTCGCGATCTCGACCAGTTGCTGGTCGGCGATCGAGAGGCCGCGGGCCGGCCGGGTCGGTTCGATGTGGACGCCCAGCCGGCGGAACAGCGCCTCGGCGTTGGCGTGCATGGTCTTGCGGTCGATCTGGCGCAGCCTGGTCAGTGGCTGGTTGCCCATCGCGATGTTCTCGGACACGTCGAGGTCGGGGAAGAGCGTGGGCTCCTGGTAGATCACGGCGATGCCGGCCGCCTTGGCGTCGGCCGGCCCGGCGAAGTCGACGTCGCTTCCGTTGATGCGCAGCGTGCCGGTGTCGGGGCGATGCACGCCGGCGAGCATCTTCACGATCGTGGACTTGCCGGCACCGTTCTCGCCGACGAGGGCGTGCGCCTCGCCGCCGTACAGCGGGAAGCTGACGCCCTGGACGGCGGCGACCGCGCCGAAGGATTTCGTCACGTCGCGTACCTCGAGCAAGGCAGGTGCCTCAGGCACGAGTACCTCCTCTTTGAAATGTTTCACAAACGTAGGTGGCCCCGATCACACATGTCAAGCACTGGATGGAAACGGTCCGGAAACACAGCCATTACGCTGGGGTCGCGTACCGTAAGATGCTGCTTCAACGTTTCAAAGGGGGTCCTCGTGCTGAACGGCAGGACGCCGTCCGTCAAGGACGTGGCCGCCGCCGCCGGCGTCTCGCTGGGCACGGTCTCGAATGTCATGAACCGCCCCGAGGTGGTGAGCGCGCGCACCCGTGAGCGGGTCGAGCGGGCCATGGCCGACCTGGGCTTCGTGCGCAACGAGTCGGCGCGGCAGCTGCGGGCCGGGACGAGCCGCACCCTGGCCTACGTGATGCTGGACGGCACCAACCCGTTCTTCCACGACGTGGCCCAGGGCATCGAGCTCGCCGCCGAGGACGCCGACCTGTCGCTGTTCATCTGCAACAGCAACAGCCGCGCCGAGCGCGAGGAGGCCCACCTCGACCGGCTCCTCCAGCAGCGCGTGCAGGGCATCCTGATCACGCCGGTGAACCCGGAGGCGAGCTACCTCGAGGACCTGTCCCGGCGCGGCGTCCCGCTGGTGATAGTCGACCGGACGAGCCGCGACGCGAGCTGCTGCTCGGTGGCGGTCGACGACGTGCACGGCGGCCGGGTGGCGGTCGAGCATCTGGTCGAGCAGGGGCACAGCCGGGTCGCGTTCATCGGCGGGCCGGAGTCGCTCGGCCAGGTCGGCGAGCGTCTGCAGGGCGCCCGCGAGGTGTGGGAGGAGCTGGGGCTGCCCGCCGACGACCTGGTGCACCTGCCGACCGAGGCGATGACCGTCGCGGAAGGACGGTCGGCCGGCGAGCGCCTGGCCGGTCTGCCGGCGCGGCGCCGCCCCACGGCCGCGTTCTGCGCCAACGATCTGCTCGCGCTGGGCCTGTTGCAGCAGGGCATCGGGGCGGGCCTGCGGGTGCCGGACGACCTGGCCATCGTCGGCTTCGACGACATCGACTTCGCGGCGGCCGCGGCCGTGCCGCTGACCTCGGTGCGCCAGCCGCGGCAGGAGCTGGGCCGGGCGGCGGCCAACCTGGTGCTCGACGAGGCCACCAACCCGGCACACGAGCACCAGCAGTTGTTCTTCACCCCGGAGTTGGTGGCTCGGGCGTCGACGATATCGCTCAGCCGAAGTCGGAACGCTCGACCGTAAGCCGGTTGGCGGCGGCGGAGGGTGACGGGGAGGCGGTCGGGCGCGCTGCCGTCGGTCAAACGCGTTCGGGGAGGTGCGGCCGAGCTCGGTGCCGCGGTTGTCGGTTGAGGCCGGGAGGTCGGGTCGTGGGACGAATGGTGCCTGCGTGGGAGAGCAAGGTGGCGCAGCCAGCTCGGAGGTGAGCAGAGCTGGGCGGGCGGGGGTGCGTATTGGTGAGCAGAGCTGGGCGTAGCGGGCGCGCGCGGAGGTAAGCAGAGCTGGGCGTGGGGCGCGCGTAGGGGTGAGCAGAGCTGGGCGTAGCGGGCGCGCGCGCGGAGGTAAGCAGAGCTGGGCGTGGGGCGCGCGTAGGGGTGAGCAGAGCGGGGCGTGGCGGCGCGCGCGGAGGTAAGCAGAGCTGGGCGGGCGGCGCGCGTAGAGGTGAGCAGAGCTGGGCGTAGCGGGCGCGCGCGGAGGTAAGCAGAGCTGGGCGGGCGGCGCGCGTAGAGGTGAGCAGAGCTGGGCGTAGCGGGCGCGCGCGGAGGTAAGCAGAGCTGTTGCGTCTTGACCGCGAGCGGGGGCGCGCCGTAATCTGCGTGCAACGTCTGAAACGTTTCATGAGCGGAAGCGAACCCCATGACGAATCCCGCAGTCCGTGAGCTTCTGGAGCGCAGCAACCGGCTCGGCGCCGATCCGCGCAACACCAACTACGCCGGGGGTAACACCTCGGCCAAGGGGACCGAGACCGACCCGGTGACCGGCGAGCCCGCCGAGCTGCTCTGGGTCAAGGGCTCGGGCGGCGACCTCGGCACGCTCACCGAGAAGGGCCTCGCGGTGCTCCGGCTCGACCGTCTGCGCGCGCTCACCGGGGTCTACCCGGGCGTCGAGCGCGAGGACGAGATGGTGGCGGCCTTCGACTTCTGCCTGCACGGGCGGGGCGGGGCGGCGCCGAGCATCGACACCGCCATGCACGGGCTCGTCGACGTCGCGCACGTCGATCACCTGCACCCCGACTCGGGCATCGCGATCGCGACCGCCGCCGACGGGCCGGCGCTGACCAAGGAGATCTTCGGCGATCGGGTGCTCTGGGTGCCGTGGCGCCGGCCCGGATTTCAGCTCGGGCTCGACATCGCCGCCGTTCAGCGGGCGAACCCGCAGGCCATCGGCGTGGTCCTGGGCGGGCACGGGATCACGGCGTGGGGCGCGACCAGCGCCGAGTGCGAGGCCAACTCACGGGAGATCATCTCGACCGCCGCCGCCTACCTCGAGTCGCACGGGCGGAAGGATCCGTTCGGGGCGCGCGTTCATGAGACCGCCGTCGACAAGCGGGAACGGGCGGCGGCACTCTTCCCCGTCCTGCGCGGGCTGGCCTCGACCGACCGTCCGCAGGTGGGGCACTACACCGACAACGACGTCGTGCTCGACTTCGTCAACAGCGAGCGGCTGCCGGAGCTGGCCGCGCTCGGCACCTCCTGCCCGGACCACTTCCTGCGCACCAAGGTCAAGCCGATGGTGCTCGACACCGCGCCCGACGCCCCGCTCGACGAGGTCGTGGCCCGGGCCCGGGAGCTGCACGAGGCGTACCGCGAGGACTACCGCGGCTACTACGAGCGGAACGCGACCGCCGGCTCGCCCGCGATGCGCGGCGCCGACCCGGCGATCGTGCTGGTTCCGGGCGTGGGCATGTTCTCGTTCGGCGCCAACAAGCAGACCGCGCGGGTGGCCGGCGAGTTCTACGTCAACGCCATCAACGTGATGCGCGGCGCGGAGTCGGTCTCCACCTACGCGCCGATCGACGAGGCCGAGAAGTTCCGCATCGAGTACTGGGCGCTGGAGGAGGCGAAGCTTCAGCGGATGCCGAAGCCGAAGCCGCTGGCGACCCGGATCGCGTACGTGACCGGCGGCGGCTCCGGCATCGGGCGGGCGATCGCGTTGCGGCTGGCGGCCGAGGGCGCCTGCGTGATCGTGGCCGACCGCGACTTCGAGGCGGCCACGACGGTCGCCGGCGAGATCGGCGGCGCCGACCTGGCGATCGCCGTGGCCGCCGACGTGACCAGCGCCGACGCGATCGTCGAGTCGCTGCGGGACGCGGTGCTGGCGTTCGGCGGCGTCGACCTGGTGGTGAACAACGCCGGCCTGTCGATCTCGAAGCCGCTGCTGGAGACCACCGAGGCCGACTGGGACCTCCAGCACGACGTGATGGCCAAGGGCTCGTTCCTGGTGTCCCGCGAGGCGGCCCGGGTCATGATCCCGCAGGGCATGGGCGGCGACGTCGTCTACATCTCGAGCAAGAACTCGATCTTCGCCGGGCCCAACAACGTCGCCTACGGCGCGACCAAGGCGGACCAGGCGCATCAGGTGCGCCTGCTGGCGGCCGAGCTCGGTGCTCATGGCGTACGCGTGAATGGCATCAACCCCGACGGCGTGGTGCGCGGATCCGGGATCTTCGCGGGCGGCTGGGGCGCGAAGCGGGCCGCCGTCTACGGCGTGCCGGAGGAGAAGCTCGGCGAGTACTACGCGCAGCGCACCCTGCTCAAGCGCGAGGTGCTGCCCGAGCACGTGGCCAACGCGGTCTTCGCGCTGACCGGCGGCGACCTGACCCACACGACGGGCCTGCACATCCCCGTCGATGCGGGTGTCGCGGCTGCCTTCCTGCGATGAAAGCCTTCGCGGCGGTCGACTTGGGCGCGTCCAGCGGGCGCGTCATGGTCGGCCGGGTCGAGCCCGGCCGGGTCGAGCTGGCCGAGGCGCACCGGTTCGCGAACGAGCCGGTGCGCGCCGGCGGCACGCTGCACTGGGACATCCTGTCGCTCTACCGCGGCGTGCTCGACGGCCTGCGCGCGGCCGGGCCGGTGGACAGCATCGGGATCGACTCGTGGGCCGTCGACTATGGCCTTCTCGACGCGTCGGGCGCGCTCCTCGGCAACCCGGTGCACTACCGGGACTCGCGGACCGACGGCGTGTCCTCGCCGGTGACCGACGAGCGGCTCTACCAGGTCACCGGGCTGCAGAAGCTGCCGTTCAACACGATCTACCAGCTCCTGGCCGCGCGCGGCACCCCGCAGTACGAGGCCGCCCAGCAGATGCTGCTCATCCCCGATCTGCTGGCCTATTGGCTGACCGGCGAGCTGGGCGCGGAGTACACGAACGCTTCGACCACGGAACTGATTGATGTCCGTACGCGCGAATGGTCGTTGCCGTTGATCTCCGAGGTGGGCCTGCGTCCGTCGCTCTTCCCGCCTCTCCGGCAGCCGGGCTCGACGATCGGGCACTACGACGGAACGCCGGTGGTGGCCGTCGGCTCGCACGACACGGCCTCGGCGGTGGTCGGTGTGCCCGCCGCCGGGGATTTCGCCTACATCTCCTGCGGGACGTGGTCGCTGGTCGGCCTCGAACTGGACGCGCCGGTGCTGTCGGCCGCGTCGCGCGCCGCAAACTTCACCAACGAGGGCGGCGTAGACCGGACCATCCGATATTTACGAAATGTCATGGGATTGTGGCCCCTCCAGGAGGCCATGCGCGAGTGGGGTTCCCCGGACATTTCCGATTTGCTCCGGGCGGCGTTCGACGAGCCGGCGCTGAAGCACGTCGTGGACCTCGACGACCCGACATTTCTGCCTCCGGGAGATATGTCGGGGCGGCTGACCCGGACGGCGGGGCTGCCGGCGGACGCCTCGCCGGCGGTGGTGACGCGGTGCATTCTGGACAGTCTGGCGCTGGCGCACTGGCGGGCGGTGGATCGGGCACAGGAGCTGGCCGGCCGGTCGGTCGACGCGGTGCACATCGTCGGCGGGGGCGCGCGCAACGAGCTGCTCTGCCAGCTCACCGCCGACGCGTGCGGGCTGCCGGTGCTGGCCGGGCCGGTCGAGGCGACGGCGCTGGGCAACGTGCTGGTGCAGGCGCGGGCGGCGGGGGTGATCGACGGGGACCTGGCGGCGCTGCGGGCGGTCCTCCGTGAGACGCAGCGGATCGTGCGCTACGAGCCGGGCGGGGATGCCGGCGCCTGGCGAGCGGCCGCCAAGCGGATCGCCGGGTAGGGGGCCGCGGGTGCGCATCGCTCTGTTCGCGACTTGCCTGGCCGACACGATGTTCCCGGCCGCGGCCAAGGCGACCGTGCTGCTGCTGGAACGGCTCGGCCACGAGGTCGTCTTTCCGCCGGAGCAGACCTGTTGCGGCCAGATGCACATCAACACCGGCTACCAGAAGGACGCTTTGCCGCTCATCAAGCGCTATATCCGGACCTTCGAGCGCTTCGACGTCGTGGTGGCGCCGTCCGGGAGCTGCGCCGGTTCGGTGCGGCATCAGCATGCGACGGTGGCGGCGGGTGACAAGCGGCTGGCCGAGAAGGCGACCGCGGTGGCGGCGCGCACCTTCGAGCTGTCGGAACTGCTGATCGACGTGCTCGGGGTGGAGGACGTCGGCGCCTACTTCCCGCACCGGGTGACATATCACCCGACGTGCCACTCGCTGCGCGTGCTGCGGGTGGGGGACAAGCCGCTGCGGCTGCTGCGGAACGTGCGCGGGCTCGATCTGGTCGAGCTGCCGGCGGCGGAGCAATGCTGCGGCTTCGGCGGCACATTTTCCGTGAAAAATGCGGATACGTCGATCGCGATGCTCGCCGACAAGATGCGGCACGTGCTCGAGACGGGCGCGGACGTGTGCACGGCGGGCGACGCGTCCTGCCTCATGCACATCGGGGGTGGGCTGTCCCGGCTGCGCACCGGCGTCCGCACCGTGCACCTGGCCGAGATTCTGGCCTCGACCGAGGCGGCGTCATGACGTTTCTGGGGATGCCGGCGCGGGCGCCGCGCGGGGTGGGGCATCTGCGGGGGGACGAGCCGTTCCCGGTCGCGGCCCGGCGGGCGCTGGGCGACGCGCAACTGCGGCGCAACCTGCAGCACGCGACGACGACGATCCGCGAGAAGTCCGGGCGGGTCATCGCCGAGCTGCCCGACTGGCCGGAGCTGCGGGCGGCGGGTGCGGCGCTCAAGGCGTACACGATGGCTCATCTCCCGGAAATGCTGGAGCAGCTCGAGGAGAACGTGACCGCCGCCGGTGGGGTGGTGCATTGGGCGGCCGACGCCAACGAGGCCAACGCGATCGTCACCGACCTGGTGCGGCGGACCGGCGAGACGCGGGCCATCAAGGTCAAGTCGATGGCCACCCAGGAGATCGGGCTCAACGAGGCGCTCGAGGCGGCCGGGATCACGCCGGTCGAGACCGATCTCGCCGAGCTCATCGTGCAGCTCGGCAACGACAAGCCGAGCCACATCCTGGTGCCGGCGATCCACCGGAACCGCTCGGAGATCCGGGAGATCTTCCTGGCCGCGATGCCGGGCGTCGATCCGGAGCTGACCGACGAGCCGGCGGTGCTGGCCGCGGCGGCCCGGCGCTACCTGCGCGAGACGTTCCTGTCGACGAAGGTGGCGATCTCGGGGGCGAACTTCGCGGTCGCCGAGACCGGGACGCTGGCGGTGGTGGAGTCGGAGGGGAACGGGCGGATGTGCCTGACCCTGCCGGACACGCTGATCACCGTGATGGGCATCGAGAAGCTGGTGCCGTCGTGGCAGGACCTCGAGGTGTTCCTGCAACTGCTGCCGCGGGCGTCGACCGGGGAGCGGATGAACCCGTACACGTCGATGTGGCACGGGGTCACCCCGGGTGACGGGCCGCAGAGCTTCCACCTGGTGCTGCTCGACAACGGGCGCAGTGCCGTGCTGGCCGACGAGGTGGGGCGGCAGGCGCTGCACTGCATCCGGTGCTCGGCGTGCCTCAACGTGTGCCCGGTCTATGAGCGGACGGGCGGGCACGCGTACGGGTCGGTGTATCCCGGTCCGATCGGAGCGGTGCTGTCGCCGCAGCTCACCGGCGTGGACGACAACGCCACGCTGCCGTACGCGTCGTCGCTCTGCGGCGCCTGCTTCGACGCCTGCCCGGTCATGATCGACATCCCGTCGATCCTGGTGCACCTGCGGAATCAGGCGCCGCACCCGCGGTCGGAGGCGGCGGTGATGGCGGCGGCGGCCTACACCATGGACCATCCGCGCCTGTACGCCGCGGCGCAGCACGCGGCCAAGCTGGCCAAGCTCGCGGGCCGACGCGGCCGGGGGTTGCCGCCGCCGCTGAACGGGTGGTCGGCCGGCCGCGACCTGCCGGCGCCGCCGGAGGAGACGTTCCGCGGTTGGTGGCGGGGGCGATGAAGGACGTCATCCTGGACCGGATCCGGGCCGCGTTGGTGCGGAGCGCGCCACCGGCCGAGATCCCGCGCGACTATCGGCGCGGGTCGACGCCGGTCGATGTGGAGCTCTTGGTCGATCGCCTCACGGATTACAAGGCGGTCGTCCACCTGATAAATACCGATAAATCGGGCAAAGGGATGGCGGCGACGGCGGGCGGGGTCCGGCGAGTGATCGCGGACGTGGTCGGCGCGGGGACGATTGTCGTGCCGCCGGGGCTGCCGGCGGACTGGCTGCCCGCGGAGCCGACGGTCATCGTCGACGACGGGCTGCCGGCCGACCGCATCGCGGCTGCCGACGGCGTGGTCACGGCCGCCGCGGTGGCGGTCGCCGAGACCGGCACCATCGTGCTCGACGCGTCCCCCGACCAGGGCCGCCGCATCATCTCGCTGCTGCCCGACCTGCACATCTGCGTGCTGCGGCGGGACCAGGTCGTCGCCTCGGTGCCCGAGGCCGTCGCCCGGCTCGACCCGCGCCGCCCGCTCACCTGGATCAGCGGCCCGTCCGCCACCAGCGACATCGAGCTCAACCGGGTCGAGGGGGTGCACGGCCCCCGCAACCTGCACGTCATCCTCCTGGAGGCCTCGTGATACTCGAACAAAGTCCCAAACAACGCCGCAAGACCCGGATCGGGCTGGTCGCGGGCGGCCTCGGCACGTACTGGCCGCAGTTCCCGGACCTGCTTCCGCAGCTTCAGGAGTCGGCCCGCTACGTCTCCGAGCGGTTCGCCGAGATGGACGCCGAGGTCACCGACGCCGGCTTCATCTCCGACGCGCAGGAGGGCGCGGCCGCCGCCGAGATGCTGCGCCGCGCCGACTGCGACCTGATCGTCCTGTTCCTCACCACCTACCTGACCTCGTCGATGGTCCTGCCGATCGCCCAGCGCGCGAACACGCCGGTGCTGGTGATCGACCTCCAGCCGACCGAGAAGATGGACCACGCCACCTTCGACACCGGGGCGTGGCTCGCGTATTGCGGGCAGTGCCCGGTGCCGGAGACGGGCAACCTGTTCCGCCGGGCCGGCATCCCGTTCCGGTCGGTCACCGGCTGGCTGCGGCAGGAGTCGGTGTGGGAGCGGATCGGCCGCTGGATCCGGGCCGCGCACGTGCGGGCCGCGCTGCGCAACACCCGGCACGGGCTGATGGGCCACCTCTACCCGGGCATGCTCGACGTCTCCACCGACCTCACGCTGCTGCCGGCCACGTTCGGCTCGCACGTCGAGGTGCTCGAATTCGACGACCTGCGGGAACGGGTGCTGGCGGTCACCGAGGACGAGGTGGCCGACCGGATGGAGCTGGCCCGGAAGATCTTCGTGCTCGACGAGTCGGTCAAGGAGGAGGACTTCGCCTGGGGCGCGCGGGTCTCGGTCGGCCTCGACCGGCTGGCCGACGACTTCGATCTGGACAGCCTCGCCTACTACCACCGGGGTCTGAACGGCGAACTGCACGAGCGGATCGGTGCCGGGATGATCCTGGGCGCGTCGTTGCTCACGGCCCGGGGCATTCCGGCGACCGGCGAGTACGAGCTGCGCACGACCGTGGCCCAGCTGGCCACCCAGGTCGCGGGCGCGGGCGGCTCGTTCTGCGAGATCCAGGCGCTGAACTTCGAGGACAACGTGGTCGAGATGGGTCACGACGGTCCGGCGCACCTGGCGCTGAGCGCCAAACGGCCGCTGCTGCGCGGGCTGGGCGTCTACCACGGCAAGCGGGGATGGGGCGTGAGCGTCGAGTTCGACGTACGCCACGGTCCCGTGACCCTGCTCGGGCTGGGCCAGGACCGCGACGGTTCGCTCTCCTTCATCGCCGCCGAGGGCACGGTGGTGGACGGTCCGCTGCTGGCGATCGGCAACACGACGTCGCGGGTCGACTTCGGCCGCGACCCGGGGGAGTGGGTCGACGACTGGAGCGCGTCGGGGGTCGGCCACCACTGGTCGCTCTCGGTCGGGCACCGGGCCGCCGACTACCGGGCCGCCGCTAGCCTCCTCGGGATCGAGTTCCGGTCGGTGTGACCAGGCCGGTCTCGTAGGCGACCACCACGAGCTGGGCGCGGTCGTGCGCGCCCAGCTTGGCCATCGTGCGGTTGACGTGCGTCTTCACCGTGTGCGGGCTGACCACGAGATGCCGGGCGATGTCGTCGTTGGACAGTCCGGCGCCGACCAGCATGAGAATCTCCCGCTCCCGCTCGGTGAGCTCGGCCAGCCGCCGTGGCGAGGGCGTGGCCGGCCGCTCGGGGTGCGACAGGTAGCGGGCGATCAGGCTGCGGGTGGCGGCCGGGGTGAGCAGGGCGTCGCCGCGGTGCACGACCCGGACCGCGTGCAGCAGCTCCCGCGGTTCGGCGCTCTTGCCGAGGAAGCCGCTGGCGCCCGCGCGGAGGGCCTCGAAGACGTACTCGTCGATCTCGAACGTGGTCAGGATCAGCACGCGTACGTCGGGCCGGCCGGCGGTGATCTCGCGGGTCGCGCCGAGCCCGTCCAGCACCGGCATCCGGATGTCCATCAGCAGAACGTCGGTCTCGCCCGCGCGGGCCAGCTCGACCGCCTCGTGGCCGTTGCGCGCGGTGCCCGAGACGGTCATGTCGCCGGCGGAGGCAATCAGCGTGGCGAAGGACGCCAGCAGCAACGGCTGATCGTCGGCCAGGCCCACCCGGATCATGCCGGGTGCTCCGCCGGGAGCCGGCAGCTCACCCGGAAGCCGCCGAGCGGGCGCGGCCCGGCCGTGAACGAGCCGCCGAGCGCGGTCACCCGCTCGCGCATGCCGGCCAGGCCGTGCCCCTCGGCGCCACTCGCGGCCGGCCCGTCGGTCTCCACGAGCACGCCGTCGTTCTCGACGACCACGCTGAGCAGGGCGTCGCGCCGATGCAGCCGGAGCCGCACGGCGACCGGCCCGGCGTGCTTGCGGACGTTGGTCAGCGACTCCTGCACCACGCGGTAGGCGACCACGTCGGTGGCCGGCGGCAACGATTCCGCGCCGTCGCGCCGGCACGTGATCCGCAGCCCGGCCCGCTCGAACGTGGACAGCAGGTCGTCCAGCTCGGCCAGGCCGACCGCGGGCTCGACCGGGGCGGCCGGCTCGTCCGGGCGGCGCAGCAGGCCGACCGCGTCGCGCAGCTCGTCGAGCGCCGAGCGCGCGCTCTGCCGGATCTGGTCGAGGGTCTCGCGCACCGGCGCCGACTCGTCCGGCAGCACGTGCCCGGCCACCCCGGCCTGGACGCTGATCAGCGCGAGGTGGTGGCCGACGCTGTCGTGCAGGTCGCGGGCGATCCGCAGCCGCTCGGCGGTGACCCGTTCCTGCTCCCGCAGCAGCACCTCGGCCTGGTAGGCGCGCCGGTTGCGGGACGCCTCGCCGGCCGCCACCGCGAGCCCGCCGAGCGCGGCCAGCGCGATGTTCTCGGCGCCGAGCCAGCGGCCGGACTTGACCGCGGTGTGGAAGACGCCGATCAGCAGCACGAGCGCGCCGCCGACCCACACCGAGCGACGGCGCGTGCCGGCCTCGGCCACGGTGTAGAGCGCGATCAGGGGCGCGGCCAGGATCAGCGTGCCGCCGCCCCCGGACACCCGGGCCAGGTAGCCCTCGGCGGCGATCGTCGAGACCAGCAGCACCGGGAACGGCCGGCGGCGGCGTACGACCAGTGCGCCGCAGGCGACCAGCGCCAGCCCGCCCGCCACCGGGTCGCGCAGGTGCTGCCCGGCCGAGGTGGTGAGCAGCGCGGCCACGAGCACCGCCGCGGCGGTCGCGGCGTCGGCCCACCGCTGCAGCTGGCGCATGAGCAAACGGTACGGCGGAACCGGGGGCCGGGGGGATACCGCCGATGCTGTACGCCGAAGATGCCGCGGCCGGGCGACTCGCGGGCGCCACCCGTTCGGCCAGAGTCGGCCCCATGACCGACATCGTGCTCGATGGACTTTCCAAGCAGTTCGGGGCGATCTCCGCCGTACGAGATCTGACCTGCTCGATGACCGCCGGGGTGACCGCGTTCCTCGGGCCCAACGGGGCCGGCAAGACGACGACGCTGCGGATGCTGCTCGGGCTCGTCCGCCCGACCGCCGGCGCCGCCACGATCGGCGGTCGCCGCTATGCCGACCTGCCGCAGCCCCGCCGGGTGGTGGGCGCCCTGCTCGACGCGACCGGCTTCCACCCCGGCCGCACGGCGCGACAGCATCTGACCATCTCGGCCGAGCAGTCCGGCCTGCCGGCGTCGCGGGTCGCCCCGGTGCTCGACCAGGTCGGGCTGGCCGCCGCCGCCGATCGCCGGGTGCGCGGCTACTCGCTCGGCATGCGGCAGCGGCTTGGCCTGGCCACCGCGCTGCTCGGCGACCCCGAGGCACTGGTGCTCGACGAACCGGGCAACGGGCTCGACCCGGCCGGGCTGGCCTGGCTGCGCGGGACGCTGCGGGACCTCGGCGCCGAGGGCCGGACCGTGGTCGTCTCCAGCCACGTGCTGGCCGAGGTGCAGCAGATCGCCGACCGGGTGGTGATCCTGGGCGACGGCGAGCTGCGCCACGCCGGGCCGCTCGACGAGCCGGCCGGTCTCGAGGACACGTTCCTGCGGCTCACCGGGGGTGTGGCATGAGGGCCGAGCTGCGCAAGCTGACCACCGCGCGAAGCACCTGGCTGCTGCTGGCGATCGCCCAGGTCGTGGTGGCGGCCGGGGTGAGCGGGCTGATGTTCCGCCGGGACGATCCGGCGAGCGACGCCGGGCAGCGCAACGCGATGGCGCACATCGGTCTGGTCGCGCTCTTCGGCCTGCTGCTCGGGATCCTCGCGATCGCCGGCGAGTACCGGCACCGGACGATCACCGACACGTTCCTCGCCCGGCCGCGCCGGGGCCGGGTCGTCCGCGACAAGCTGATCGTTTCGGCGGCGGCCGGCGCGGTCTTCGGCGCGTCCGCCGCGGTGACGGCGCTGGTGACCGACGCGATCTGGCTGGCCGCCAAGGGCTCGGGGATCGACCTGGCGAGCGGCGTGCTGTGGCGGACCGTGGCCGGCGGGGTCGGCTGGAACATCGCGTTCGCCGCGCTCGGCGTCGGCGTCGGCGCGCTGATCACCAACCTCGGCGCCGCGATCGCCGCGGCCCTGGCCTGGATCGCGCTGATCGAGGGCGTGGTCGGCGAGCTGATCGGCGACGCGAGCCGCTGGCTGCCGTTCGCGCTCGGCCAGGCGCTGGTCGGACTGCCCAACACGGCCGGTCGCCCCGCGCCGTGGTCGGCCGCGCTCGTCCTGGCCCTCTACGCCGCCGCGCTGGCCCTCGCCGGGGCCGCCGTCACCGCGCGACGGGACATCACGTGACGGCGGCACGGACTACAGTGCTGACCGTGAGCTCACCGGCGCCGATGTCACCGTCCGACCACGAGCGTGAGCGGGCCGCCGAGATCCTTCAACGCGCCTGCGGCGAGGGCCGGCTGACCCTCGAGCAGTTCAGCGCCCGGGTCGGCGCGGTCTACGCGGCCGAGAGCGCGCAGGAGATCGAGCGGGCCACCGCCGACCTCGCCGCGGCGCCGGTCGTCGGCTCGGCGCAGACGGTCGACAGCGTCACCACGGTCTTCAGCGAGACCAAGCGCCGGGGCCGGTGGCGGCTGCGCTCGCCGCGGCTGTGGCTGCGCTGCTTCTTCGGCAAGACCGACATCGACCTGCGCGAGGTGATCACCGACCAGCGCGCCATCGAGATCGCCGGGCTGTGCCTGTTCGGTCAGGTCAACGTGACCGTGCCCGAGGGCGTCGAGGTCGAGCTGACCGGCGCGGTGGTCTTCTCCCAGCACAATCTGCACCTCGCGCCGGTGCCCCGGGTGCCGGGCACCCCGGAGGTACGCGTCGAGCTCACCACCTGGTTCGGTCAGGTGAACGTGGTGAGCAAGCCGTACTCACTCTCCTATTGAGACCCACACGTCGTCGAGCGTCCCCTGGAACTGGTCGTTGTCGGTGAACGACCCCTTCCCGCCGACGCTCAGCGGGATCCGGTTGCTGATCGAGAGGTCGGCCGGGATCTTCGTGCCGCCCCGGCGCTCGCCGTCGACCAGGATCGTCAGGCCGGCGCCGGCGCGGCGGCACTCGAGCGTGTGCCAGCGGCCGTCGGCCACCGTGACCGAGCCGAGCGCCACATGGATCTTCGGGCGCTCGTCGTCGACCAGCACGCAGCTCGGCCGGCCGGCCACCCCGTCGATCTGCAGCTTGTACTGGCTGCCCCGGGCCGAGTAGCCCTTCTGCAGCACGTTCTCGCCCTTGGTCGTCTCGTCGGGGTCGAGCCGCACCGACGCGCCGTAGCGGATCGGGCGCACGCCCGGGTTCAGGTCGTCGTCCGGGACGGCACGCAGGGCGATCCGCGGACAGGGTTCGGTGTGGCACGGGGCCGGGAACGTCAATGCGCCCCCGCCGTCGTGCGCGATCGTGGCGAACGAGCCGCCGTGCCGGGTCACCGGGCTCAGGTCGTGGCCGTGCCCCGAGACGTCGGCCAGCGGCCGGTCGCCGTCGAACGTGAAGCGCACCGTGAAACGGGGCTGGGGCTGGGGCGGGGGCGCCGTCGACGCGTGCGCCGACGGCCCGGTGGCGCCGGCCGCCGCCAGCGCCACCGCGAAGAGGACCGCGCGCCGCATCAGCCGAAGGAGGCGAAGCGCTTCTGGGCCCGGCCGCCGATGGTGGTGAAGTCGCCGCCGGCCGCCACCGTGCCGTGCTCGGGGTCGACCGCGATCGTCCGCACCCCGACGATGCCGTTGGCCTGCGGCGCCCACGAGGCGAGCGCGCCGCTGCCGGTCACCGCGGCCAGCTTGACCCGGGAGGCCGAGCCGTCGGTGCAGGTGCCGTGGGCCCCGGTGGTGTCGGTGGTGCAGGCCCGGTCGAAGTGCCCGCCGACGTAGGCGGTGCCGTCCAGCACCGCGACCGCCTGGACGTCGCCGTCGAAGGTCCGCGTCCAGCGCGTCCGGCCGCCATGGGTGTACGCCGCCGCCCGTCCGCCCGGGCCACCCATGGCCACGTAGACGCCGTCGCCGTCGACCGCGACCGAGTAGACCACCGAGGGTGGCGTCGGCCGGAAGCTCTCGTCGAGCTCGCCGCTGGTCGCGTCGACCGCGGAGAGCCGCAGCGTCGAGCGCTCGTCGTCGGTGCGGTGGAAGCTGCCGCCCAGGAAGACCTTCGAGTCCCGGTAGGCCAGCGAGTAGACGGTGTTGTCCGCGGTCGGCGTCCAGTCGTCGTCGAGCACCCCGGTGGTCAGCGAGAACGCGGCGAGCCGCTGCCGGTCCTGCCGGTCGACCCGGCTGATCGTGCCGGCCAGGTAGAGCCGGCCGTTGCCGACCGCGAGAGCCCGCGGGCTGCCGTCGATGCCGTGCGCGAAGGTGCCGACCGCGCCGCTGCCGGCGTCGATCCGGGCCAGCGAGTCACGGGCGTGCCCGGAGACGGCGCCGAAGTCGCCGGCCGCGTAGACCGAGGTTCCGGAGATGGCGAGGGCGCGGACGGTGCCGTCGGCCCGGGGCGCCCAGTCGAGCAGCCGGCCGGTACGCGAGTCGAACGCGGCCAGCCGCTCCCGGGCGACGCTGCGGCCGCCGACCGTGGTGCTGGTGAAGGATCCGCCGACGAACACGGTGTCGCCGCGATAGGCGATCGCGTAGACCGAGCCGTTGAACGACGGCGCCATGCGGGTGGTCGTGCCGACCGCCGCGTCGGCCGGCCGCGCCACGACACAGATCGCGAGGGCCACGGCGCCGGTGACGGCGGCGCGGCGGACATGCTTAGAGATACGCACGCCGGGCTAACGCGCTTCCCCCGCAACAGGATGCGTCGATCTTGCGGGCCTCCCCGCGGGCCGGGCCAGGATCATGGTGAGGCCGGCCGCAGGGATTTCTCAGGCGGGTGAGGTGCCATGTCGGGGTGAAGAGTTCAGCGGACGAGGTGGCATTCGGTCTGGCCGGCGGATGTGTCGCGGTGATCGCCGGCGCCCTCGTGGCCGCGGGGACGTTCGCGCCCGGGCAGCACGCGTGCCGGCTGCTGGCGATGGCGCTGGTGGCCGGGGTGACGGCGATGCTGCTGGTGGACTGGCGGGCCTGCGTCGGCGTCACGGTCTTCGCGGTGCTGGTCTACGTCGGGTTTCTCGCCGACCGGGACGGCGATCTGCTCGGGCACGGACGCCCCTGGCTCCTGGCCCTGCTGATCGCGTTCGCGGCCGTGCTCGGGCGCGGTCTGCGATGGTTGCGACGAGCGATCAAGGGCAGTCCCGTGCACTAAGGTTGATCCCGGTGTGCCGGGAAGCCTGGTCGGCGATGTGTCCCGTCGACCCCCGGAGGTCCGTTTTGTCGGTCTCACGCATGTTCGCTCGCGGCACCCGTTCCGAGCTTCGGCGCATCGCCGGCATCCTCCGCACCGAGACCACCGGCGGCCTGCTCATGCTCGCCGCCACCGTGCTCGCCCTGATCTGGGCCAACTCGCCGTGGTCGGCGGCCTATCGGGAGATCTCCGAGACCCACCTCGGCGGCCTGACCCTGGCCGAGTGGGCCGCGGACGGGCTGCTGGCGATCTTTTTCTTCGTGGCCGGCCTCGAGCTCAAGCGCGAGCTCGTCGCCGGCGATCTGCGCGATCCGCGCCGGGCCGCGCTGCCGGTGGCGGCGGCCGTCGGCGGGATGGTGGCGCCCGCGCTGATCTACGTGGCGTTCAACGCGCACGGCGCCCTGCGCGGCTGGGCCGTCCCGACCGCCACCGACATCGCGTTCGCGGTGGCCGTGCTCGGCCTGATCAGCACCGCGCTCCCGGCCGGCCTGCGTACCTTCCTGCTGACCCTCGCCGTCGTCGACGACCTGCTCGCCATCACCATCATCGCGATCTTCTACACCTCCTCGCTGCACGTCCTGCCGCTGCTGCTCGCGCTGCTGCCGCTGGCCGGCTTCGCGCTGCTGGCCCGGCGCGGGGTGCGTTCGTGGTGGGCGCTGCTGCCCCTGGCCGCGGCGACCTGGGCGCTGGTGCACGAGTCGGGCGTGCACGCCACGGTCGCCGGCGTGCTGCTCGCCTTCACCGTGCCGGTCAAGCTCGGTGTCCGGTTCGAGCATCGGTGGCGGCCGGTGTCGGCGGGCGTCGCGGTGCCGGTGTTCGCGTTCTTCGCGGCCGGGGTCACGGTCGGCGGGCTGGGGGCGAGCCTGCGCGACGCGGTCACGATCGGGGTGGTGGTCGGCCTCGTGGTGGGCAAGACGATCGGCATCACCGGCGCGACCTGGCTGGTGCAGCGGTTCACCCGGGCCGAGCTCGACGGCGAGCTGGACTGGTGGGACGTCGCCGGGATGGCGATGCTCGGCGGGGTCGGCTTCACCGTGTCGATGCTGATCGGCGAGCTGGCCTTCGGCGCCGGCAGCGTCCGCGATCAACACGCGAAGCTGGGCGTCCTGCTGGGCTCCCTGCTCGCGGCGCTGCTGGGCGCGGGGATCTTGCGCGTACGCGACAAGCACTACCGCCGCGTGCTGGAGTCCGGCTCGTAACTGGTGGGGAGCTTCTTCTCAACCGAACGGCAACCGGGTCGATAAGCGGTTCCGTGTGGCGTCGAGGAAGTTCCCAGCGAGGGGCGCGGTCGGGATCGCGCCTCTTCGCGACGTACGCCGTTGCCAGCCTCCTCCCGGTCGGGGCGCTCGGCCTGCTGCTGCTCAGCGGCGTGCGCGACGACGTCGCCAGACAGGGTCAGGACCAGGGCACGGCGCAGGCGGCCGTGATCGCCGAGATGGCGATCGCCCCGGCGTTGGACGATGCGGATCTGAGCCGCGGCGTCACCGCCGGGCAGCGGGACAGCCTGGCCAAGGCGACCGACCTCGCCCTGTACCACGGGTCGGTGCTGCGGATGCGGCTGCGCAACTTCAGCGGGCAGGTCGTCTTCTCCGACGACGGCTCCACCTCGGGCGGGGTGCCGGTCTCCGACCCGGCCTTCAAGGCGGCCACCATGGGCCGGGCCGCGGCCACGCTGACCGCCGACGACGCGGCCCCGGGCGGCCAGATCATCCGGGTGCTCCAGCCGGTCTTCGCCCGGGCGTCGGGCGAGGCCATCGGCGTCCTCGAGCTCTATCTGCCGTACGACAAGATCGCCGCTCGCCTGCACGAGCAGATGTCCGTCACCTATCGACGGCTCGGCGGCGGCCTCGGGCTGCTCTACCTCGCGATGGCGCTGATCTCCTGGTCGACCACCCGGTCGCTGCGCAAGTACGCGGCCCGCCAGGAGCACGAGGCCCTGCACGACGCGCTCACCGGCCTGCCCAACCGGGAGGCGTTCCGGCAGCGGGCCGTCGCCGCGGTGGCCGCGTCCCAGCGCGACGGCGAGGGCGGCGCCGTCGTGATCGTCGACCTCAACCGGTTCAAGGAGGTCAACGACACCCTCGGCCACCACGCCGGCGACGAGCTGCTGCGCGTGGTCAGCGGCCGGCTGGCGGCCGGCGTCCGGCCCGGCGACACCGCGGCCCGGCTCGGCGGCGACGAGTTCGCGCTGATCCTGCCCGGTCTCGACGCCGACGGGGTGCGCACGCTGCTGGAGAACGTGCGCGGCTCGCTCACCCGCGAGATGGTGCTCGACGGCGTGCCGCTGAGCATCGAGGCGAGCTTCGGCGCCGCGCTCTACCCGGGGCACGGCGACGACCTGGAGAAGCTGCTCCGGCACGCGGACGCGGCCATGTACCAGGGCAAGCGTGGCAGCTCCGGCATCGTGATCCACGCGGGGGAGAAGGCGGCGGCGAAGACCGGGGAGAAGGCCGCCGGGAAGCGGCTGAGCCTGCGGACCGAGCTGCGGCGCGCCGTCGAGCGCGACGAGCTGGTGCTGCACTACCAGCCACGGGTGCGGCTGTCCGACGGCACGGTGACCGGGGTGGAGGCGCTGGTGCGCTGGCAGCACCCCGAGCGTGGGCTGCTGCTGCCGGCCGAGTTCCTGCCGGTGGCCGAGCAGTCCGGGCTTATCGAGCCGCTCACCGCCTGGGTGCTGCGCCGCGCGCTGACCGATCAGCAGGCGTGGACGGCGACCGGCCGGGACTGGACCGTCTCGGTGAACGTGTCGGCCCGCAACCTCGACTCGCCGAACTTCGCCGAGATGGTGACCGGCCTGCTGGACGAGCTGGGCGCGGCGCCGGCCGGCCTGACCCTGGAGGTCACCGAGACCGCCATGGTCGAGGACCTCGAGCGGGTGCGCGCCGGCGTGCGCCGGGTCGCGGCCCGCGGCGTTCGGATCTCGCTGGACGACTTCGGCACCAGGTCCAGCAGCCTCGGGCGCCTCCGTGGCGCGCCGCTGTCCGAGATCAAGATCGACCGTACGTTCGTGGCCGCCGTCCTCGAGGAGCCGGACAGCCAGGCGATCGTCCGCGCGGTGATCGCGCTGGCGCACGGCCTGCGCTGCCGGGTGACCGCCGAGGGCGTCGAGAACCCCGACATCGCCGAGTGGCTGGCCGCGGCCGGCTGCGACGACGCGCAGGGCTACCTCTGGTCGCGGCCGGTGCCGTGGCCGCAGGTGCCCGTCCCGCACAAGATCCGAGCTGGAGGTGGAGTCCGATGAGGAACGTTCTGATCGCGGCGGGCGCGGTGCTCGCGCTGGCGGCCGGTGGCTGCGACGCGGCCCTGGAGAACAAGGCGGACGCCACGGCGGCCGTCGACAGCGTGCGGTTCGACCAGGCGCTGCACGACAAGCTGCCGCAGGCGATCCGCGACCGCGGCACGGTCCGGTTCGTCACCGACGCCAGCTACCCGCCGATGGAGCAGTTCGCGGCCGACGGGCGCACGATCGTCGGGTTCGAGCCCGACCTCGCCGACGCGCTCGGCAAGGTGCTCGGCATCAAGGTCGAGCTGGTGACCGGCGTCTTCCAGACCGCGATCGACAAGGTGGCGGCCGGCGAGTACGACGGCGTGATGTCGGCCGTGACCGACACCGGGGACCGGGAGAAGAAGGCCGACTTCGTCGACTACTTCTCGGCCGGGACGTCGATCCTGGTGCAGAAGGGCAACCCGAGCCACATCGCCGAGCTCGCCAACCTGTGCGGCCAGACGGTCGCGATCGAGAAGGGCACGGTCCAGGCCGAGCTGCTGCACCGCTCGCAGACCGGCTGCGGGAACCGGCCGATGAAGATCAACGAGTACAAGACGAACGCGGACGCCCTGCTCCAGCTGCGCACCGGCCGCGCCGCGGCGGTGCTCAACGACTACCCGGCCGCCAGCTTCCTGGCCACCGACAGCCGCACCGGCAACTACTACGAGCTGGCGTCGGCCGCCCAGTACGAGCCCGGCTACATCGGCATCCCGTTCGCGAAGGGCGACGGCCAGCTCCGGGACGCGGTCAAGGCCGCGCTCGACAAGCTGATCGCGTCCGGCGCCTACGGCGATCTCCTCCAGCGCTGGGGCCTCGCCAGCGGCGCCGTGAAGACCGCCGTGGTGAACGGCGCCACTACAGACTAGCGCCGGCTACACACGTGTGTAGTAAGCTACACGTGTGAGTAGGGACAGCGACCTCACCGCACGGGCCCGCATTCGAGATGCGGCCATCGAGCTCTTCACCGAGCGCGGCATCGAGGGCGCCACCATCCGTGACATCGCGCAGAAGGCCGGGGTCTCCTCCGGCCTTCTGCGTCACCATTTCGGCTCGAAAGAGGGCCTGCGCGACGCCTGCGACGACTACGTCGTGGGCGAGATGATCACGCTGGGCGCCCGTTACGACGACTTTCAAGCGCTCGACCGGGTCACCCCGCGGATCCTGCTCTGGCAGCGCTATGTCACCCGCTCACTCATGGACGGCTCGCCCAAGGCGTCCGCGCTCTTCGACCGCCTGATCGCGTACGGCGAGTCGTGGCTGGCCGGCACCGATCTCAAGGTGCATGACCCGCTGGCCTTCGTCGCGGTGCTCAGCGTCATGAAAATGTCCATGTTCACCATGCGCGACCAGCTGTCCCGTGTCCTCGGGGTCGACACCGGGGAGCCCGAGGGCTGGGTCCGGATGCTCAAGGCATCCCTGGAGATCTTCTCCACTCCGCTTCTGACTCCCGAGCAGGCCGAGCTCGGGCGAGCCGCGCTGGAGCGGATACACACCCCCGAGGAGTAACCATGTCCGAGGCCATCGATGCCGAGGGACTGATCAAACGGTTCGGCAAGGTCACCGCGCTGGACGGGCTCGATCTGCACGTCCGGACCGGTGAGGTGCACGGTTTCCTGGGCCCGAACGGGGCCGGCAAGACCACGACGATCCGCATCCTGCTGGGCCTCATGCGGCACGACGGCGGCACGGTGAGCCTGTTGGGCGGCGATCCGTGGGGCCGGGCCACCGCGCTGCACCGCCGCCTCGCGTACGTGCCGGGTGATGTGACGCTCTGGCCGAACCTCACCGGCGGTGAGGTGATCGACCTGCTCGGCCGCCTCCGGGGTGGGCTCGATCCGACGCGCCGGGCCGAGCTGCTCGAGCGGTTCCAGCTCGATCCGCGCAAGAAGGGCCGCACCTACTCCAAGGGCAACCGGCAGAAGGTGGCGCTGGTCGCGGCCCTCGCGTCCGACGTGGAGCTGCTGATCCTCGACGAGCCGACCAGCGGCCTCGACCCGCTGATGGAAGAGGTCTTCCGCGAGGTCATTCTTCAGGAGAAAACACGCGGCGACCGTACGGTGTTGCTCTCCAGCCACATCCTGGCCGAGGTCGAGGCGCTGTGTGACCGTCTCACGATCATCCGGGACGGCCGCGCGGTGGAGACCGGCACGCTCGACGAGATGCGGCACCTGACCCGCACGTCGATCTCGGCCGAGCTGACCGGACCGCCCGACGGCCTGGCCACCATGGTCGGCGTGCACGACCTGCGCACCGAGAACGGCAAGGTTCACTTCGATGTGGACACCGACGCGCTCGAGCCGGCCCTGCAGACCCTGGTCAAGGTCGGCGTGCGCAGCCTGGTCAGCCAGCCGCCGTCGCTCGAGGAGCTCTTCCTGCGGCAGTACCAGCGAGGCGAGTGATGACCGGCATCTTCAAGATCGTACGGCTCATCCTGCGCCGGGACCGGTTCCTCACCCCGATCTGGATCGTCATCCTCGGCCTGCTCCCGGTCGGCACCTACGCCTCGTTCGAGGGCCTGTTCCCGACCGACGCCGAGCGCATCCAGTTCGCGACGACGGGCGGGAACAACGGCGGGTTCGTCGCGCTGTACGGGCTGCTCAAGGGCGACTCGCTGGCCGACCTCACGGCCTGGCGGATGGGCTTCGTACCCGTGATCGTCGGGCTGTTCGCGCTGCTCACGGTCATCCGGCACACGCGCGCCGACGAGGAGGCCGGCCGTTCCGAGCTGATCGGCGCGACCGTGCTCGGCCGCCACGCGCAGCTGGCCGCCGCGCTGCTCACCAGCCTCGCCGCGTCGCTGGTGCTGGGCCTGCTGGTCTTCGCCGGCATGGCGGGCAAGTCCGGCGACACCGCCGGCTCGCTGGCCTTCGGCGCCGAGTTCACCGCCGCCGGCTGGATCTTCGCGGCCGTCGCGGCGATCGCCGCCCAGCTGACCAGCAGCGCGCGCTCGGCCCGCTCGATCGCCATCGTGGTCCTCGGCGTCTCCTACGCGCTGCGGGTCGGCGGCGACATCTCGGCGCTCGGCGACGGCCGGCTCTCCTGGCTCTCCTGGGTGTCGCCGCTGGGCTGGGTGACGCGCGTCTTCCCGTACGGCGCCGCGAACTGGTGGCCGATCGTGCTGGCGGTGCTGCTCACCGCCGCGGCCATCGGCGCCGCCGTCTACCTGCGCTCGCGACGGGACCTCGGCGACGGCTTGTTCGCGGCGCGCCTGGGCCGTCCGTCGGCGCCGGCCTCCCTGCGTACGCCCCTCGCCCTCGCCTGGCGTCTGCACCGCGGCCTGCTGATCGGATGGACCCTGGGCTTCGCCCTGCTGGGTTTGATCTTCGGCGGCGTCGGCGGCAGCGTCCTCGACATCGCCCGGGACAACCAGGGCCTGAGCGACATCTTCACCCGGCTGGGCGGCTCCGATCAGCTGATCGACAGCTACTTCGCCGGTACGGCGGGGATCGTCGGCCTGATCGCGGCCTGTTACGCCGTCCAGGCCACCCTGCGCCTGCGCGACGAGGAGACGACGGGCCACGCCGAGGCGGTCCTCGCGACGTCCGTCTCCCGCTACGCCTGGGCCGGCAGCCACCTGCTGTTCTCCCTGCTCGGCCCCGCGGTCGCCCTGCTCGCCGAGGGCGTGGTGGCCGCCCTGGTCTACACCGGCGGCAGCTTCGCCGACATCCTGGCCGGCACGATCATCCAGCTCCCCGCCGTGTGGGTGATGGCCGCGATCGCGGTCCTGCTGTTCGGCACGCTGCCACGCTGGTCCCTGATCGCCTGGGCGGCGCCCGCGATCTGCCTGCTGATCCTCCTGGTCGGCGAGACCCTCCAGCTGAGCCAGTGGGTGCTCGACATCTCCCCGTTCACCCACATCCCGCACCTCCCCGGCGGCGACTTCTCGGCCACCCCGGTGGTGGTGCTGGTCGCCCTGGCGGTGGTGCTGGGCGTGGTCGGCGTGGCGGGGCTGCGGCGCCGCAACATCCCCGACTAGTGGCCGGTTGCGGTGGGCCCGGCGTGCTGCGGGAGGGCCGGGCTCACCGCCGTCCGCGCGGATCAACGGCGAGAACCTCCAAGGGGACTGGCTGCTGATCGAGACCACGATCACGATTTCCACGCGGGAGTCGGACCCGGGTCTTGGGCCGGGTCAAGGAGGTGCAGGCGAAGGCCGGGATGGACCGGCCTCCCGCCGACCTCGGCCGGGACGAGCTTGGTCGTCTTCGGCGAGAGCGAGATCAGCGCAAAGAACAGTTGCTCATCGCGAAAGTCGACCTGTTGGCGTCGCGCCGAGGCTGAGGCGCACCTGGCGGACTGCACCGGATCCGGCCGAACTGAGCGTCGTGTCTCGCCGGCGGAGCGGGCCGGCGCGTTCCGCCGGACGCCCCTCGAGCGTTCCGACCAGCGCGTCGCGTGGGAGCGGCCCGACCAGGCGTTCTTCGCCGCCGGCGCGTGCCACATCCTGGCCCGGACCGCCCGCGACGCCTACCCGGACCACCCGATCCGCCTGGAGACGATGTCCTTGCGCGGCGAGGACGACCCGTTCCACGTCTACGCAGCGTGGGCGGGCCGGGCGCCGCGGTAGTCGGGATCGTCGATGGCGTCGAATCGGCCGCGCAGCCACGCGCCGTCCACCGCTTGCAGAGCGTCCGCCACGTCGCGTCGCCGATCGTGCGGTACGAATGGCGCGTGCACGGCGCCGTCGTCGTTCTCCGGGGCGGCGGGAGCTGTATATGATCCTCGCCCTGGATGATCATGGGGGAGGGTTCGATGGGGCGTAGGCGGTTGCGGGTCTTGCTGATCTCGGCGGTCGCCGCGTCTCTGCTCGCGGCGGCGGCGCCGCCTGCGCTCGCCGATGACCCGGCGCCGGACGTCAGCGCTCCGGTCTTCGGCGACCTCGGGTTTCCGGCCGATCGGCATCTGCTGCCGGCCGAGCTCGCCTTCACGCCGATCGTGACCGACGACGTCGGCGTGACCCGGGTGGAGACCCAGCTCGACGGCACGTCGACCGTATTCAAGTGCGGGATTCCGGCCAAGCCGCCGCGGCCGGGACTGGTGATCTGCAAGGTGCTCGGCACCGAGCTGCCCAACGGGACCGAGACCAAGCTCAACTTGCGGGCGTACGACGCGGCCGGCAACCGGGCCATAGTGGCCATTCCGCTCAAGGTCGACAATGTCGTCCCGTCGGCAGTCCTCACGCCCGCGAGCCGTACCTCGATGCGCAGCGGGGCGGTCACCATCGCGTTCGGTGGCGTGCCGGCCGACACGGCGAAGATCGACATGTGGTTGGCCGGCACCGTCGCGGCGACACGTACCGCGGCGCCCTGGAGCTTTCTCTGGAACGCCACGAACGCTGTCTCGGCGCCGTGCTTCATCATCGCCGATCTCGCCGGCAACACGACGACCCACTGCGGTGACTACATCGTCGACGACGATCCGCCGGTGCTCGAGCGCATTGACTTCACCAGTCCGTACGCGTCGAATCGCCTGGACACCGGCGGCGGCTGGGTCGGCGCGGGCGGCAGCCTCGACCCCACGCTCCGGGACGCGTCGCCGATCGTGCGCACCGAGTGGCGCATCCACGGCGCGGTCGTCTCCACCGATTCGTCGCTCTCGGGCTCGGCCGCGGCGTTGCAGGCACCGGCGGCTAGCGTCGAGCTTCGGGTCTGGGACGCGGCCGGCAACACGGCGGCCCGATCGCTGCGGGTCAACGTCGACAAGACCGCGCCGGCGATGACGGTCTCGCCGGGAGAGGGGACGTTCGTCCGCGGCACGAGCTTCCGCAGCACGCTCACCACCAGCGATCCGCATGGCGTCGCGTACGTCCAGGTCCAGTACCCGTACGCGATCAGCACCCGGCAAACCTCGGTCGTGGTGCCGATCGGCGCCGACGGGCGCATGCTGCTCGACTGGCTGAGCATCGACGATCTGGGCAACCAGGGGTACGTCACGCGCACTGTGATCGCCGACAACCACGCACCCGCCCTGGCCTTCAAGACCGCGCCCAAGAACAACGCGAAGCTGACGAAGGCGACCATGATCGTCGGGTCGGCCAGTGACGCCAACGGCATCGCGCGGGTCGAGATGCTGGTCAACGGCAAGGTGGTGGCGACCGACCGGATCAATCCCTACACGTTACGGCTCGACCCCAGGAAGTACGGCAAGAAGTTCACGGTGCAGTTGCGTGCCTCCGACAGGGCCGGCAACGTCCGCTACGGCAGCAAGCGGAGCTATCGCCGTTAGGCGCCGGCCAAAAGGTCGGGCCACCGCTCAGGAACGCTCGGCCAGGCGCTCCTCGTGGTCGAGCTCGCGTTCGAGAACCCGCAACCCCTCGTCGGTGAGGTTTCCGGCATCGCGCCAGCGGAGGAGTTCCTCACGCTGGGCGTCGATCACTTCACGCCGTACGGCGAGAGCGGCCTCGTATTGCGGAGAGACCGGGACTTCGTCCGATTCGGCCTTCTCCAGCAGGTCCAGCCGCTTCCGGTACCGGTCCAGCCGTACGGTCAACTGCTTGCGCATTGTCTCGATGGCCTTGTCCTCGACGTCGTTGTGCTTCTCCTCCTGGATCTCGTCGAGGCGGCCGATGGCGGCGCGCACGGCCGCCGACCGCGCCTCGTTGCGCTCGCGGGCCAGGTCGGCCCGGTTGGCGCGCAGCCCGAGCCGGCGCACCAGCGGCGCGAACGTCAGGCCCTGGCCGAGCAGCGTGACCAGCACGACCACGAAGGCGCAGAACTGCATGAGGTCGCGGTCGGGCACGTTGTCCCGCAGCGTGAAGACCGCGGCCAGCGTGATGACGCCGCGGGTGCCGGCCCAGCTGAGCGCCACCACCTCCTTGCGGCTGAGCGCCTTCTCCTCGCGCTTGCCGGTGTCGGTGGCCGACTCGCCGCCGAGGCGGGCGTGCATGCGGCCGGGGAGCAGCTGGGTGAGCACCAGCCAGAGCGGGCGCAGGATCAGCACGACGCCGACCGAGACGCCGACCGCGGTCCAGATCGTCGCGGTGTCGTACTCGTGCAGGCGGTCGACGACGGCCGGGAGCTGCTGGCCGATGAGCAGGAAGACGAAGCCCTCGAGCATGAAGTCGATCAGCCGCCACACGGCGCTGGTCTGCAGGCGGCTCGCCCCGGAGGAGTGGCGCGGCGCGTCGTGGCCGATGATCAGGCCGGCCACCACGACCGCGAGCACGCCGGAGACCTTCACGCTCTCGGCCAGCAGGAACGCGGCGAACGGGGTGGCCAGCGAGATGACGTTCGCGCTGATCGGGTCGTCCCGCAGGTGGCGCAGGAGGCGTACGAGGTAGGCCACGATCACGCCGGACACCACGCCGCCGGCGGCCGCCAGGACGAACTCGCCGACGGCGGTCGGGAACGAGAAGCCCTCGCCGTCGACCGAGGCGACCGCGACGCTGAGGATGGTCAGCGCCGTCGCGTCGTTGAGCAGGCCCTCGCCCTGGATCAGGGTGATCATGTTGCCGGGCAGGCCGGCCCGGCGCCCGACGGCGAGCGCGGCGACCGGGTCGGGCGGGGCGATCGCGGCGCCCAGGGCCACGCCGGCGGCCAGCGTCGCGCCGGTGACCCACAGGTGGAAACCGACGCCGACCAGCATCGCCGTGGCCAGCACGAGCAGCACCGAGAGGCTGATGACCGTGCGCAGGTTGTGCCGAATGTCGAGCAGGGACGAATCCAGCGCCGCGTTGTAGAGCAGCGGCGGGATCACGAAGGTGAGGACCAGCTCCGGGCGCAGCTCGATGTTCGGGCCCGGGAGCAGGGCGTAGACGATGCCGATGATGGTGAGGAGGGCGGCCGAGGGCAGGCCCGTGCGACGGGCCAGCCACCGGGTTCCGACGATGATCGCGACGGCGGCCAGGATGAAAAGCAGGATCTCCTCGGCGTGATGCACGCGATCCATCTTTCCCGACCGGCCGCGCCCTAAGGCACGGCCGGTCGGAAATCCAAGATCAGTAGCGGTAGTGCTCGGGCTTGTACGGCCCGTCCACGTCGACGCCGAGGTACTCGGCCTGCTTCTTGGTGAGCGTGGTCAGCTGCACGCCGAGCGCGTCGAGGTGCAGCCGGGCAACCTTCTCGTCGAGGTGCTTCGGCAGCACGTACACCTGCTTCTCGTACTCGCCCGGCTTGGTCCAGAGCTCGATCTGCGCGATCGCCTGGTTGCTGAACGAGTTCGACATGACGAAGCTCGGGTGACCGGTGGCGTTGCCCAGGTTCATCAGGCGGCCCTCGGAGAGGACGATCACGGAGTGGCCGTCCGGGAAGCGCCACTCGTGCACCTGCGGCTTGATCTCGATCTTCTCGATGCCGGCCACCTTGGCCAGGCCGGCCATGTCGATCTCGTCGTCGAAGTGCCCGACGTTGCCGACGATGGCGTTGTGCTTCATGCCGGACAGGTGCTCGACCGTGATGATGTCGGTGCCGCCGGTGGTGGTGACGAAGAGGTCGGCCTGGGCGAGCACGTCCTCGATACGGGCGACCTGCATGCCGTCCATCGCGGCCTGCAGCGCGCAGATCGGGTCGATCTCGGTGACCACGACGCGGGCGCCCTGGCCGCGCAGCGTCTCCGCCGCGCCCTTGCCGACGTCGCCGTAGCCGCAGACGACCGCGAGCTTGCCGCCCAGCATCACGTCGGTGGCCCGGTTCAGGCCGTCGACCAGCGAGTGCCGGATGCCGTACTTGTTGTCGAACTTGCTCTTGGTGACCGCGTCGTTGACGTTGATCGCCGGGAAGAGCAGCGTGCCCTCCTTGGCGAGCTTGTAGAGCCGCGCGACGCCGGTGGTGGTCTCCTCGGTGACGCCGCGGATCTCCGAAGCGATCCGGGTGAATCGCTGACCGTCCTCGGCGAGCGAGGCGCGCAGCGTGTCGAGGATGATCGAGTACTCGTGGCTGTCGGCCTCGGTCGCCTGCGGCACCGCGCCGGCGCCCTCGAACTCGACACCCTTGTGCACGAGCAGGGTGGCGTCGCCGCCGTCGTCCAGGATCATGTTGGGGCCGGCGCCGTTACCGAAGTCGAACAGGCGCATCGTGCACCACCAGTACTCCTCCAGCGACTCGCCCTTCCAGGCGAAGACCGGGGTGCCGGTGGGCGCGTCGACGGTGCCCCGGCCGACGACGACCGCGGCGGCCGCCTCGTCCTGGGTGGAGAAGATGTTGCAGGACACCCAGCGCACGTCGGCGCCGAGGGCGACCAGGGTCTCGATCAGCACCGCGGTCTGCACGGTCATGTGCAGCGAGCCGGCGATGCGGGCGCCGCGCAGCGGCTGAGCCTCGCGGAACTCCTCGCGGATCGACATGAGGCCGGGCATCTCGTGCTCGGCGAGGCGCAGCTGGTGACGGCCGGCCTCGGCGAGCGAGAGATCGGCGACGGCGAACTCGAGGCCGTTGACTACCTGCAGCTTCTCGGACACGTTTTCGGACACGAAAAGAGGGCTCCTCCCTCATCAGGAGGCGCCCTTGCGTTCAGCAAGCCTGGCGGCCGAGCGTGGCGGAACACCGCGGAAGGGTGTGATCCGTTGCAGCGCCTCTCGGCCGGGCCTTTACAGGGTAACCCGAGACTGCGATTCTTAGCCGCCCCATGTGATTCGACTGGCAGGGTAGGGACGTGCCAGAGGCGCTACCTCGGGTTTTTCGGCCCAGGACCGTTCGCGTACAACTCACGCTCGCCATCACGGCGGTCGTCGCCCTCGTGGTGGCGCTGGCCGGTCTGGCGGTCGTGCTCTACGCCGACCACCGTGACCGCGCGGACGTGGACAACACGCTCACGACCCGTGCCGCTCAGGTGCGCGCGGCGGCGGCCAAGAATGGGTCGCTGCCGACCGACGGATATGTCGTACGCCTGCTCCAGGGCGCCGACGTGCGAGCCGAGCGGGGCTCGACGGCGAAATTCTCGATACCGGTAAAGGACGGCTATTCGACCGTCACCGCCGATGACGGGTCACACTGGCGGTCATGGGCCGAGACGCTCAAGACCGGCGCCCAGTTGCAGGTCCTGCTCCCGCTGCGAGACGTAGAAAGCCGACATTCCGGAAATGTCAGGATGATTGACATCATTGTGGTCCTCGCCGCCATCGTCGCCGCCGCGGGCACCTGGTTCGTGGGCGGCCTCGTCCTGCGCCCCCTGATCAAGATGGCCGAGAGCGCGCAGGCCTCCGGCGACGCGCCCACCCCCGCCATGGGTCCTAACTCGCCCGACATTTCGGAAATGTCGGGCGAGAGGTTTGAGGGCGCCGCGCTGGGTGGAGGCGCCGCGCTGGGTGGAGGCGCCGCGCTGGGTGAGGGCGCCGCGCTGGGTGAGGGCGCCGCGCTGGGTGAGGGCGCCGCGCTGGGTGAGGGCGCCGCGCTGGGTGAGGGCGCCG
>NZ_JBVJIU010000024.1:0-83860 GCF_055586105.1 Actinoplanes sp. NPDC051537 | reverse complement strand
AGGCGCCGCGCTGGGTGAGGGCGCCGCGCTGGGTGAGGGCGCCGCGCTGGGTGAGGGCGCCGCGCTGGGTGAGGGCGCCGCGCTGGGTGAGGGCGCCGCGCTGGGTGAGGGCGCTGCGCACGGTGAGGGCGCCGCACTGCGTAATGGGGCCTCGCGGCCGGAGGCGGCCGCGGAGCGTGATGCCGTCGCGCGGCAGGAGATGGCCGCCCGGCAGTTCGCCGCCGCCGCGTCCGAGCACCACCCGGAACCCCAGGTGGTGGCCGACCCCGACCTCGTGGCGCTCGAGGCCGGCGCGCTGGCCCGGCAGATCGCCGCCGAGTACACGCGGGCCGCCGACGAGCTGCGCCTCCCGCTGGCCGAGCTCGGCGAAGGGCTCGACCAGCTGCTCGACAACCCCGAGATGCCGGCCACGCAGCGTCACCTCTATCTCGCCGCGATTCAGACCGAGTATCGGCAGATCGTCAGCCTCGTGGACTATCTCGAGGCGCGCGCGGGGTCACGCTAACGGGTCGAACAAACATCAAAGACCTTCCATAAACCATCAAAAACCCCTCATCCTGTACGCGTGAAGCACCCGCACCGGATTCGGGAGATCGCCCGCCAGGCCGGCCTCAGCCAGGCCACGGTGGATCGCGTGCTGCATGGTCGCGGCGGCGTGCGGGAGAGCACCGCCCGCGAGGTCGGCCGGGCCATCGCCGAGCTCGACCGGCAGCAGACCGAGGCGCGCCTCACCGGTCCGGCCGTGCCGATCGACGTGGTGGCGACCGTTCCGCCCCGCTTCGCGACCGCCATCCGCACCGCGTTCGAGGCCGAGCTGCCGTCGCTGCGACCGGCCGTCGTGCGGCCCCGGTTTCATCTCAACGGCCCGGATGTCACCGCGGTCCTCGGCCGGGTCGGCCGCTCCCGCTCGCAGGGCCTGATCCTGCACGCCCCGGACACGCCGGAGGTCGTCGAGGCGGTGGGACGGCTGAGCATCCCGGTCGTGACCCTCGGGGCCGATCTGCCGGCGAGCAAGCGGGTCGCGTACGTGGGAATTGATCATGCAGACGCCGGCGCCACCGCCGCGTACCTGGTCGAACAATGGCTGGCCGACCGCGCGGGTGACGTTCTGCTGGTCCGGGCCGACGATGACCTCGGAGAGGTCGAGCGGGCCGCCGGGTTCCGCGCCGAGATGGCCGTCCGCGCGCCCAACCGGCGCCTGCTGGAGGGACGGCAGGCCGAGATCCGCGCGGTGCTGGCCGGCAGCCCCTCGGTCCGGGCGATCTACGCGCCGGCCGGCGGCGGCAACGAGGCCGTGATCGAGGCGTTCGCGGCCGAGCACCGCAACTACGACGTCTTCGTGGCGCACGA
The DNA here is from genome assembly GCF_055586105.1 of Actinoplanes sp. NPDC051537. Classification (NCBI taxonomy): domain Bacteria; kingdom Bacillati; phylum Actinomycetota; class Actinomycetes; order Micromonosporales; family Micromonosporaceae; genus Actinoplanes; species Actinoplanes sp. NPDC051537. Next base: position 82,510 of record NZ_JBVJIU010000024.1, on the reverse strand, counting down.
CCTCGACGGGGAGAGCGCCGGCCTGCTGCGCGCCCAGAAGATCTCGGCGGTGTTGCGCCACGATCTGCGCGCCGACGTGCGACAGGCCTGCCTGACTATTCTGCGGGCGCAGGGCGCGCTGCCCGGGCCGATCCGCTCGGAGCCGTCGGCGGTGCGGGTGAGCACGCCGTTCAATCTCTAGAAAATTCTTCGGCGGCGTTGTCCGGATCGCGTCCGGCCGTTCGTCACCCTGGTGAAAGCACGAACTAGGGAGCTGAGATGAAGTACATGATGTTCGTCTGCACCGACACCGAGCCCGAGACCGACGAGTCGTCGATCCCCGACATCCACACCTGGGTGGCCGACAACGACACGGCCGGCCGGCGGGTCTCCGGGAGCGTGCTGGTGCCGCCCTCGTCCGCCACCACGGTCCGGGTCCGCGGCGGCGAGGTGCTGCTCAGCGACGGCCCGTTCGCCGAGACCAAGGAGGTGATCGTGGGCTTCGACATCCTCGAGTGCGCCGATCTCGACGAGGCCCTCGCCGTGGCCGCCGCGCACCCGATGGCGTACTCGGGTCGCCTCGAGATCCGCGCGTTCACGGACCTCTGAGTTGGACGCCGCCGCGGCCGTCAGCGCCGGCTGGGACTCGTACGCCCGGATCGTCGCCACCCTGATCAGGGTGACCGGCGACTGGGACCTCGCCGAGGACTGTGCCCAGGAGGCGATGGCGGCCGCGCTGGAGCGGTGGCCGCAACACGGCGTGCCCACGAACCCGGGCGGCTGGCTGATGACGGTCGCCCGGAACCGTGCGCTCGACGTGCTGCGGCGCTCGGCGGTCGAGAAGACGAAGCTGCGGGAGGTGGCGATGCTCTGGAATCCCGGCGGGTCGTCCCCCGAGGAGATCGAGGACGACCGCCTCCGCCTGATCTTCACGTGCTGCCACCCCGCGCTGTCGCTCGAGGCCCGGGTGGCGCTGACCCTGCGCACGATCGCCGGCGTCCCGACCGCCGACATCGCCCGCGCGTTCCTGGTCACCGAGCCGACCATGACCCGCCGCATCACCCGGGCCAAGTCGAAGATCTCGGACGCCGGCATCCCGTACCGCGTGCCGTCCGGGCCGGCGCTCACCGAGCGCCTGCCCGGGGTGCTGGCCGTCCTCTACCTGCTCTTCACCCGGGGGTACGACGCGGACGGCGAGCCCGCGTTCGCGGAGGAGGCCATCCGGCTGGCCCGCCTGGTCGCGGCCCTGATGCCGGCCGAGTCCGAGGCGGCGTCGCTGCTCGCGCTGTTCCTGCTGCAGCATTCCCGGCGGCACGCCCGGCGGGACGTGGTCGGCGACCTGGTCACGCTGGAGCGGCAGAACCGCGCGCGCTGGGACCGGGAGGCGATCGCCGAGGGCCTGACGATCTTGTCGAGCACCCCGATCGAGGGGCCATACGCCCTGCAGGCCCGCGTCGCCGCCTGCCACGCGACCGCCCGCTCGTTCGCCGAGACCGACTGGACCTCGATCGCCGCCTGGTACGACCAGTTGGCGGCGATCCAGCCGACCCCGGTGGTGAAGCTGAACCGGGCGGTGGCCCACGGCTACGCGTCCGGCCCGGCCGCCGGCCTGGAGCTGCTGGCGGCGGCGCGAGCCGAGCTCGGCGACTACCCGGCGGCGATCGCCGTCGAGGCCGACCTGACCGCCCGGGCCGGCGACCGCGCCCGAGCGGCCGAGTTGTTCCGCACGGCCGCGGCCGCGGCGCCGTCCGAGGTGGAACGCCGGGCGCTGCTGTCCCGCGCCGCCGACCTCAACCCTTGACCGAAGTCAGAAGATCGGCGTCCTGGACGGGATCGATCGGGTGGTCCGGGTAGGCGTCGCGGGCGGTCCAGGCCAGGATGTGGCACGCGCCGGAGGCGAAGAACGCCTGGTCCGGTCGCTCCCACGCGACGCGCTGGTCGGAACGCTCGAGGGGCGTCCGGCGGAACCTGCCGGCCGGCGTCAGGGGCATGCGCCGAACGTTACGCGGCGGCCAGGCGGGCCGAGGCGTCCAGGGCCCGGGTCGACCAGCGGACGGCGTCCATGTACTGACCGGCCAGGTCGAAGCTGCCGAACTCGCCCTTCTCGTAGGCGTCCACCGCGCGCAGCACCCGGCCCAGCGCGCCGGCGCCCGCGGTCAGGGCGTCGACGATCTCGAAGGCCAGCGGGAACTGGTCGGCCATGCCCTCGGGGGTGATGGCCAGCAGCTGGCCGACGCCGCTGATCACGCCGGCCATGAAGGCGGCGTCGGCGGGGGCGCCGAACCACACGGCGATGTTCTCGCACAGGCGGGCCCGGGTCAGCACGCCAAGCATGTGCTCCTCGGTGCCGCCGTTGTCGTCGAGCACCATGAGCAGCGCCCACTGGCGGATGTGCGGCAGGCCGACCATGACCACGGCCTGGCGCACCGAGGAGACCCGGTTGGCGTGGCCGGCGGCGGCCGAGTTGCTGGCCCGCAGCACGCGCAGGGAGAGCGGCGGGTCGCTGGCGATGATGCCGACGATCTTCTGGAGGTCGGGCTCGTTCGAGCTCAGGGCGGCGACCAGCTCGAGGCGGCGCAGGCGGGACGGCGAGAGGCTGGCCACCGTCAGCACCTGGGGGTGGCTCAGCGCGTACCCCTGGCGCAGTTCCATGTCGTATTTCTCGGCGATGGCGAGCTGTTCGTCGGTCTCGAGGCGCTCGGCCACGATCTTGATGTTCGGGAACTGGCGGCAGGCGGCGACGACCTCGTCGAGGCGGGACAGATCGCCGTCGAGGAGGTCGAGCTTCACGTACGAGGCCATCGAGAACAGCACCTCGTGGCCCGAGCCCCAGACGAAGTCGTCGAGCGCGATGCGGTAGCCGGCCTCGCAGAGCGCGGTGATCCCGGCGACGACCTGGTCGTCCATCTGCACCGTCTCGAGCACCTCGAGCACCACCTGCTCGGGGCCGAAGGGCAGGGCGATGTCGCCGACCAGGAAGTCGCGGGTGAGGTTGATGAAGCACAGGCGGTCGCCGGCCACCTCGCGGATGCCGAACTCGGTGAACGCGTTGATCATGACGGTGCTGGTCGCGTACGTGTCCTGGCGTCCCGCCGCCACCGCGTCCATGCTGCCGCGGAAGAGCAGTTCGTAGGCCACCACGTCGCCCCGCACGTCGAAAATGGGCTGCCGCCCGACGTGCACGAGCTGGGCGCCGTCCGTTGCTTTCACGTTGTTCCGTATCGGCCCGCGGGGCCTCGATCTGACCAAAACCTAGACGTCCGTACGCCAGAGGCCGCCCGCCGTCGCCATCAGCAGAGCCGAACCCCGCCCGGCGACGGCCACCGGCGCCCCGGGCGTGTCCACGGCCTTCCCGTCGATCCACAGGCCGCCCCCGGCCACCACCGGCTTGCCGCCCGCGACGGTCAGCGACCGCACCCCGCCCGGGTCGCCGCCGAACGTCTTCCCGGCCGTCCAGGACCCGTCGTGCCAGCGCCACAGCCCGAACGAGGTGCCCCGGGCCCCGGCCGCCAGCACGTCGCCGCCGACCCGCACCGCCCGCTGCATCTCGTTGAACCCGGTCGCGGCCGGCGGGTCGGCCTCGGTCCAGGCCTTGCCGTCCGCGCTGACCCAGGCCGCGGCCCGCTCGTCGACGCTGTCCTTCACCGGTATGCCGCCGACGAGTGCCCACCGCCCGTCGGGGAGCGCCACGGCGTCCCGGGCGATGGTGTCGCCGGCCAGGCCGGGCGCGTTCTCGAAGAGCGTGAACGCCCGCCCGTCGGGGGAGAGCCAGGCCGCGGCGCCGCTGCTGCGGTTGCCGGCGATCGCGAAGCCGGACGGGCCGGCGGCGATCCGGGACACGTCCACGGCGCGATCCCCGCCGTACGTCTCGAATGGTGCTCTGTTCTCCCGCAGCGCGCCGGAAGCGAAAAGCCACGTGCTGACCCGCGGGTTGCCGTGCGCCCCACCCGGCACCGCGCCGAGCATCGTCACCCGGTCGCCGTCGCAGGCGATGCTCGTGATCACGTCCTTGGGGCCGTAATAGCTGTCGGGCAGAGCGACAAATGGGACAACAACCCAGGAGGACCCGTCGGTGCTTGTCCAGGCGCCGGGCCCGGCGCCCCCGGGAAGACCGCCGGCCACCCACCACCGATCGCCGCAGGACGCCACGTCGCGCAGGTCGGCGGCCGGCACGTCGAGGCGCTTCCACGACGCGGACGGCTTGCTGCAAGCGCTGACCGAAAGCGCCGCCAGCACGACGACGATCGCGCAAGAGAACGATGGCTTCATGTAACAACCGAGCAATCTGCCGAAAATATGGGACGAGGTCTTGTGTAGTACGTCACAGCAATCTTATGGTCACGGAACTTCGCTCCCCATCAGAAAGATCTACGGATGTCGAAAGCTGCCCTCACAGCCGCCATAGCCGCCGGTGTCGCTCTCGCGGTCGGAGCGGCCGGCACCGCGTACGCCTCGAAGCCCGCGACCATCACCGGCACCCGAGCCGCCATCGACCCGTCTCTCGTCGCCGGCCGGGGCGCCACCGTCCCGTTCGTCGAGCAGGAGGCCGAGACCGCCGCCACCAACGGCACCGTGATCGGCCCCGACCGCGCCGCCTACACGCTGCCGGCCGAGGCCTCCGGGCGCTCCGCGGTCAAGCTCGCGCCCGGCCAGTACGTCGAGTTCACGCTGCCCAAGGCCACCAACGCGATCACCGTGCGGTACAGCATCCCGGACGCGCCGACCGGCGGCGGGATCACCGCGCCGCTGGCCGTCAAGGTCGGCAAGTCGACCCGGACCATGACGCTGACCTCGCAGTACGCCTGGCTCTACAACCAATATCCGTTCAGCAACGACCCCGGCGCGGACCTGCTGCACCCGGACTGGTGGATCACCGAGTGCTCGTGCGTGCCGAACGCGACCACCCCGGCGCCGGTGGTCAGCAAGCCGTTCCGGCCCAACCACTTCTACGACGAGCAGCGGCTGCTGCTCGGCAAGACGTACCAGGCGGGCGAGAAGATCCGGCTGACCGCCTCGGACAAGGCGGCCTGGACGGTCATCGACCTGCTCGACACCGAGCTGGTCGGTGCTCCGAAGATCAACCTGATCGCGTCCAACGTGCTGCTGTTCGGCGCCGACCCGACCGGACGCCGGGACTCGGCCGCCGCGTTCGACAAGGCGATCGCCTTCGCCAAGCGGGCCAAGCTCAAGGTGTACGTGCCGCCGGGCACGTACCAGGTCAACCGGCACATCATCGTCGACAACGTGACGATCGAGGGCGCGGGAAGCTGGTACACGATCATTCGTGGCACCGAGCAGCTCCTGTCGACGCCCGCGCCGGACGGCTCGATCCACACCGGTGTCGGCTTTTACGGGGAGAACTCGCGCAATGTCCATCTGAGTGACTTCGCCATCGAGGGTGACGTCCGCGAGCGCATCGACACCGACCAGGTCAACGGCATCGGCGGCGCGATGAGCGACTCGACGATCGACGGCCTCTACATCCACCACACCAAGGTGGGTCTGTGGTTCGACGGTCCGATGTCGAACATCAAGGTCACCAACAACGTGATCGCCGACCAGATCGCCGACGGCCTGAACTTCCACATCGGCGTGACCGGCTCGCTCGTCAAGAACAACTTCATCCGCAACACCGGCGACGACGCGCTGGCGATGTGGTCGGAGAAGCAGGCGGACGCGAACAACACGTTCGACCACAACACGATCCAGACGCCGGTGCTGGCCAACGGCATCGCGATCTACGGCGGCACCGACAACACCGTCTCCAACAACCTGATCGCCGATCCGATCCGCGAGGGCAGCGCGCTGCACGCCGGTTCCCGGTTCGGCGCCGAGCCGTTCGCCGGGCATCTGTGGTTCACCGGCAACACCACGGTGCGGTCCGGGACGTACGAGCTGAACTGGAACATCGGTCTCGGCGCGATCTGGTTCTACGCGCTGGAGAAGAACATCGACGCGGACGTCCAGGTCGTCGGCGACAACTTCCTGGACAACACGTACAACGCGATCATGGAGGTCGCGGACTGGCCGGTGAAGGACCTGTACTCGATCACCAACGTCCACTTCAAGGACGTCAAGATCGACGGCGCCGGTACGAGCGTGCTCAGCGCCCGGGTCGGCGGCGGCGCGACGTTCGAGAACGTCGACGCCCGCAACGTCGGTGCGGTCGGCATCAACAACTGCGGCCGCTTCAACTTCCCCCCGACCGGCTCCGAGTTCTCGGTGACCGACCTCGGCGGCAACGACGGCGGCTGGCTCGCGCCGTGGGAGCTGCCGAACACGATCACCTGCGACGACCGTCCCCCGGTCGTCGCGCCCCCCGCCCCCTCTCCCTGGTAGCCATCCCCAACCGTGGCCCCGCTCGTTGATTCGGGCGGGGCCACTCCCGGTTGGTAGCCTTGGCCCCGCCTTCTGCCTGCCGTCCGATGTTGGGAAGTCCGTTGAGCCAAACACTGCTGGTGACCGGTGGTGCCGGTTTTGTCGGCTCCAACCTCATCAAGGCGCTGCTGACGGATTTCCCCGCGGCCGCGATCGTGTCGCTCGACAACTACTTCACCGGGTCGCCGGCCAACCACGTCAACGACCCCCGGGTGAGCTACGTCGAGGGCTCGACGGTCGACGTCGCCAAGATCTGGGCCGAGCGCGGGCTGCCGAACCCCGAGATCGTCTTCCACCTCGGCGAGTACTCGCGCATCGTCCAGTCCTTCGACGACCACGACCTGACCTGGGAGTTCAACCTCCTCGGCACGATGGAAGTGGTCAAGTTCGCCTCGGCCAACGGGTCGAAGCTGATCTACGCGGGCTCCAGCTCCAAGTTCGGGAACGACGGGCAGGACGAAAACCTCAACCCGTACGCGTGGACCAAGGCCAAGAACATCGAGTACATCACCAACTACGCAACGTGGTACGGGCTCGACTACGCGATCACGTACTTCTACAACGTGTACGGCCCCGGCCAGATCACCCACGGGCGGTACGCCACCGTGATCGGCATCTTCGAGAACAACTACCGGCACGGCAAGCCCCTGCCGGTCGTCTCGCCCGGCACCCAGACGCGTGACTTCACCCACGTGGACGACATCGTCCGGGGCATCGTGCTGGTCGCCCAGAAGGGCACCGGCGACGGCTACCTGCTCGGCACCGGCCGCGAGTGGCCGCTGCTCGAGGTGGCCAAGCTCTTCAAGACCGAGTACGTGATGATCCCCGCCCTGCGCGGCGAGCGGGTCCGCGGCCAGGCCGACACGTCGAAGGCCGGCGAGCTGGGCTGGCAACCCGAGCGGCAGCTGGACGACTACATCGCCTCGTTCGTCGCCACCCACGAGGCGGGAGAGCTGAGTCACTGACCCGGCGGCCTCGCACAGGGTTGACTGTTGCGAGTGCGCCGTGCCCTGATTCCCCTGCTCGCCCTGGCCTGCGGTCTCACCGTGGCCAACCTCTACTACTCGCAGCCGCTGCTCGACCTCATCGCCGGCAACTTCGGCGTGAGCCAGGGCGCGGCCACCGTCGTGGTCACCCTCACCCAGATCGGGTACGCGCTGGGCCTGCTCCTGCTGCTGCCGCTGGGCGATCTGGTGGAGAACCGCAAGCTCACGACCCGGCTGCTCGGCGGCACGGCGGCCGCTCTCCTGGCGGCCGCGGTCTGCCCCGCGTACCCCCTCTTCCTGATTTTCTCGGTCTTGATCGGTGTGACCTCGGTGGTAGCGCAGATCCTCGTGCCGTTCGCCGCGCACCTGGCGCCGGAGGAGGAGCGCGGCGCGATCGTCGGCAAGGTGATGGGCGGCCTGCTGCTCGGCATCCTGCTGGCGCGCACGGTGTCGAGCTTCGTCGGCGGCCTGTGGGGCTGGCGCGCGATCTACTTCATCTCGGCCGCCCTGATGATCGGCCTGGCCGTCGCGCTGTGGCGGTTGCTCCCGGCCCGGTCGCCCTCGCACACGGCCGGTTACCGGTCGCTGTTACGGACCGTGTGGGATCTGGCCCGATCGGAGCCCGCGCTGCGTCGCCGCGCCATCTGTCAGGGCCTGGTCTTCGGCGCATTCAGCGCATATTGGACGGCCATCGCCTACGAGCTCATCGACGAGCACGGCTTCAGCCAGACGCAGATCGCGATCTTCGCCCTGGTCGGCGCGGGCGGCGCGGCGGCAGCGCCGATCGCCGGAAAGATCGCGGACCGGGGGTACGGGTCGGTAGCGAGCGGTTTCGCGCTGGCGCTGGCCGCGGCGATGGCGGTGCTGGCCGCCGCCGGTCATCGCAGCGTGATCGTGCTCGGCCTGGCCGGCGTCCTGCTCGACTTCGCCGTGCAGGCCCACCAGGTGATGAGCCAGCACGAGATCTACGCCCTGCGGTCCGACGCCCGGGCCCGCATCAACACCGTCTTCATGACCACCGTCTTCACCTGCGGCGCCATCTCGTCGGCCCTGACCGGTGCGCTGCACCACCGTTTCGGCTGGACTGGCGCGTGCGTGCTGGCAGCGTCCTGCGCCGCGGCGGCGCTGGTGGTGTGGGCGGCGGCTCGGTGGCGGTCGCCGACCCGAGCCGCGGAAGTCGCCGCTTGACGACCTCCGGCTCTGCTTACCTTCGCGTACCCCCGGCTCTGCTTACCTTCGCGTACCCCCGGCTCTGCTTACCTCCGCGCGCCTTTGCTCTGCTTGCCTTCGTGCGCCTTCGGCTCTGCTTACCTTCGAGCGCATCGTGAATCGATATGCGCGATGCGCGTATCGGTAAGCAGAGCGAAGAGAGCGGGACCGCGCCGCCGTGCCTTTGCTCTGCTTACCTCCGCGCGCATCGTGAATCGATATTCGTGATGCGCGTATCGGTAAGCAGAGCAAAGGGGCCCGGCACCGGTTCTGCTTGCCTCCGCGCGCCTCTGGCTCTGCTTGCCTCCGCGCACCCTCGGCTCTGCTTACCTCCGCGCACCGGGCGGGCGCGGATGCGCTGCGTTGTCGTGTGCTGACAAGATAGTGACCATGACCGATCAGCCGCGGCCGGCGGGGCGCAACTGGGCCGAGATTGCCGCCATGCTCGGTGGGATTGCCGCGCTGATTACCGCGATCGTGGGGGTGTTCACGTTCATCGCCGCGCAGACGAAGGACGACAAGCCCTTGCCTCCGGTGGCCGGGCCGGCCACGACGACGGCCGCGCCGGGGCCGGCCACCTCGACCGCCGCACCGCGGCCGGCCACGTCGACGACCTCGCCGCCGGCGCCGGCCGCGAGCGGGTGGGAGGCGGTCTACTCCGACGTGGCGTTCATGTTCGACAACAACGGCGTCGACTTCGATCAGGACAAGCCGAAGCGGGACGCCGGGCCGTCGATGCAGGCGTACTCGGGCGGGTCGATGGCGATCGCCTATGGCGCCGCGAAGATCGCCGTGCTGCACTCGGGGCAGGCGGCTACGCCGGAGGCCTGCTCCGACGTGATCGACAGCGAGTCGACCCGGCAGGTGACGCTCGCCAACAGGCTGAAGGTCTGCGTGCGTACGCCGACCGGACGGGTGGTGCTGATGACCGTAAAGGAATCCGCGGGCGGCACGGACTGGAAGGTCACCGCGACGGCCTGGCAGCCGCCGTCATGAGCGCGCCGCTCGGGGTGGCCGTCGTCGGGTTCGGCTGGATGGGCCGGGTGCACACGCAGGCGTACCTCCGCATCCCGCACCATTACCGCGATGCGCAACCGATCGCCCTCGTCGCCGTGGCCGACGACGTGCCCGGGCGGGCCGAGGAGGCCGCCGCCCGCTATGGCTTCGGGCGGGCCACGCTCGATTGGCGTGACCTGCTCGATGACCCGGCCGTGCAGGCGGTGAGCATCACGCTCCCGAACTTCCTGCACCGCGAGGTCGGGGAGGCCTTCGCCCGGGCCGGCAAGCACATCTGGATCGAGAAGCCGGTCGGCCTGACCGCGGACGACGCGCGTGCCCTGAACGGCGATGTCCAGGTCAGCGTGGGCTTCAACTACCGCAACGCGCCCGCCGTCGAGAAGGCGCGCGAGATCCTGTCCTCCGGGCAGATTGGAAGTGTCACCCATGCGCGGTTTCGGCTGCTCAGCGACTACGCGGCCCACCCGGACGGCGCGCTGAGCTGGCGGTTCGAGCGGGAGCGCGGTGGCAACGGCGTGCTCGGCGACCTCGCCTCCCACGGCGTCGACCTCGTGCGGTACCTGCTCGGCGAGATCGACTCGCTGATCGCGGACACGGCGATCTTCATCCCGACCCGCCCGCGCCCGTCGGCCGCCACCGCCGGCCACGAACGCGGCACCGGCGCGCCCGGCCCGGTCGAGAACGACGACTGGGTGGGTGCGCTGCTGCGGATGACCTCCGGCGCCCGGGTCACGCTCGAGGCCAGCCGCGTCTCGGTGACCGACCAGAACAACTACGGCTTCGAGATTCACGGTACGCGGGGCGCGCTCTTCTGGGACTTCCGCCGCCTGGGCGAGCTCGGCGTGGGCACGGGACAGTCCTATCAGGACGAGCCGGTGCGCACCCTGTTCGCCGGTCCTCGCGACGGAGAGTTCGGGGCGTTCCAGCCGGGCGCCGGCATCGCGATGGGCTATGACGACCTCAAGGTCATCGAGGCGTACCGCTTCCTGCGCTCGATAGCCGACGGCACCCCCCACGGCGCCACTCTGGCCGACGCCATCCGCAGCGCCGAGATCCTCGACGCGATGGAACGCTCGGTGACCGCGGGCGCCTGGGTCAAGCCGGGCCGATAGCGGGCTTTTCAGGTCGACCGAAAGGCGGGTCGACCGGGAGGCGGGTCGACCGGGAGGCGGGTCGACCGAAAGCCGGGAGGCGGGCACCTCCCGGCTTCCTTCGGGGGGCGTGCGGATCAGATCTTGCCGGTGCCGGCGCTCGCGGTGACGATCGACTTGACGTTGTTGTTGGCGTCGACCGTGTACGCGTACGGGATCGCCGCGACGCTGGCGCCGTTTCTGGTCTGCGGGGTGCCGGAGTTGACCAGGTAGTTGTTCAGCAGCTTGACGTTGCCGGCCGGGGACGAACCGGTCGAGGTCACCACCGTGTTGGGGGTGTTCTCGAAGTAGTTGCGCTCCACGTAGACCCCCGCATTGCAGGTGGTGGCCACGCCGTACGTGCCGCTGTTGTAGTAGTAGTTGTTGTAGACGTGCACCGGGTTGCCGAAGCGCACGCGCGGGCCACGCTGGTCACAGTTGCGGAAGTAGTTGTGGTGGTACGTGACCCGCAGGTGGCCGGTGTCCTCGGAGGCGTTGTCGTCGCTGTGCCCGAGCAGGTTGCACTTGATGTGGTCGTGCTCGTAGTTCCACGACACCGTGATGTAGTCGCCGGCATGCGTGATGTCGATCAGGCCGTCGTAGTAGTCGGTGCCGTGGCTGGTGTCGCTGGACAGGTCGTTGTGGTCTATCCAGAGATGCGTGGACTTCTCGACGTGGATGGCGTCGCCGTTGCCGTTGCCGGCCAGCACCTTGGCGATCTTCAGGTTGCGGATGATGACGTTGTTGACGCCCTTGAGCTTCAGGCCGCAGCCGGTGAGGCCGGAGCTCGAGCCGACGCCGAGGATCGTCTTGTTGGAGGCGACCGTCACGTCGGCCGAGCAGCTGAAGTTGCCGCTGACCTTGATCGTCTGCGAGGTGCTGGAACTGGCCGCGCTGGTCAGCGCCGACAGGCTGGTGGCGGTGACCGTCGTGCTGGACGAGCCGCCGCTGGTGCCGCCGGCCTGGGTGGACCAGCCCTCCTGGTTGAAGGTCGCCGCCGAGGCGGCGGGCGCGTAGGCGAGCGTGGCGGCGAGGGTGAGCGCGGCGGTGGCGGCCGCGCCCAGGGAGATGCTCCGGGATCGGTGTGTCATCGGGACCTCCGTGCGGATCGGTCCAGACCGGGGGAGCGGCCCGCTGAGGACGGGGCAGGCAAGCGCTTTCCTGGATTTCGCACGGTATCGACTTCCATCTATGGAGTCAAGAAGCGCGGCCGGTGGGCGCACGATTGACCCGACCGTCGCAGGGCAAAGTCGCAGGGCAGAGGCGCAGGGGAAAGGGAGCCACCATGAGAATCGTCGTCATCGGCGGAAGCGGGCACATCGGCACGTTCCTGGTCCCCCGGCTGGTGCGGGGCGGCCACGAGGTGGTGAACATCAGCCGCGGGCAGCGAACCAGCTACCTCGACGACCCGGCCTGGCGGCAGGTGCGTGAGGTGACCGCGGACCGCGAGGCCCCCGACTTCGCCGACGGGGTGATCGCGCTCCGGCCCGACGTCGTCGTCGACCTGATCTGCTTCACGCTCGAGTCCGCGACCACGCTCGTCGACCGGCTGCGCGGCGAGACCGGCCACCTGCTGCACTGCGGCTCGATCTGGCGGGCCGGACCGAGCCTGCGGCTGCCGATCACCGAGGACAACGCGCCGCCGCCGGTCGGCGAGTACGGCATCGCCAAGGACGCCATCGCCCGGATGCTCAAGGCCGTGACCGGGCTGGCCACGACGTCGCTGCACCCCGGCCACATCGTCGGCCCCGGCTGGCACCCGATCGGCCCGCTCGGCAACGTCGACCCGTCGGTGTGGCGCCGCCTCTCGGCCGGCGAGCCGCTGGAGATCCCCGGAATCGGCGCCGAGCTCATGCACCACGTGCACGCCGACGACGTGGCTCAGGCCTTCGAGGCCGCCATCACCCACCGCGACGCCGCGGCCGGCGAGGACTTCAGCGTGGTCGCGCCGTCCGCGCTGAACGTGCGCGGCTACGCCCGGATCGCCGCGTCCTGGTTCGGCCAGGCGGCCGACCTGCGGCCGGTGACCTGGGACAAGTTCCGCGACGGTACGGCCGAGGAGGCGGCCCGGGCCAGCTGGGACCACCTGGTCCGCAACCACTACTTCAGCATCGAGAAGGCGCGGCGCTTGATCGGGTACAGCCCGCGATACGAGCCGGAGGAGGCGATCCTGGAGTCGGTGCGCTGGCTGATCGACCACGGGCAGCTCGAGGTCGCGGGGCCGCTGAAGGTCTAGTCCTCGTCCCGGATGCGTAGGTCGGGAGTGCCGTTCGCGCAGGTCAGCTCGAACTTCACGCGATCGTGGTTATCCCGTACGCCGCGGAATTCGCCCTCTTGTTCGCGTTGTTCGTGGATCGCGAAACCCTGGGCCGGCGCCATCGTCAGGATGCGGTCGCAGCTCGCCACGACGGTCCCGCCCCGCGTGGGGAACGCCTCGCTCTCGGCCGCGGGGGTCGGGGACGAGGGCGACGGTTCCGATGACGGGGAGGGGGACGTCGGCGCGCTCGAGGAGCCCAGCGCCCGCAGCACGTCGTCCTCGCTGATCGGGGCGCCGGGGCGGGACGTCATCCCGGCCCCGACCAGGCCGATGCCGACCACGCCGACGAGCACGGCGAGCACCGCCGCCAGCACCCAGCCAGCGACGATCACCATGGGCTGACGGCCCAGCCGATCCAAGAGGCGCATTCCGCGACTATGCGCCATCGGACACTAAGACGGGCACCCGGCACGGCTAAGGGAGGGTTAAGAACCGCCGGTCGGGTGGGCTCAGCGGATAGCGTGCAGGCCGTGGCGAGACTCCTGCTCATCGAGGACGACCCGGCCATCCGGGCCACGCTTCTGCGCGCCCTGCGCGAGCGCGGGCATGCGGTGGCGGCGTCGCCCGCGGCCATGGACGGCCTCCGGACGGCGCTGGCCGAGCAACCCGATCTGATCGTTCTCGACCTGGGCCTGCCCGACCTCGACGGCCGGGAACTGCTCCGGATGTTGCGCGCGGTGAGCACGGTTCCGGTGATCGTCGCGACGGCCCGGGACGAAGAGACCGAGATGGTACGTCTGCTCGATGCGGGCGCCGACGACTACGTCGTGAAGCCGTTCACCGCCGCGCAGCTCGACGCCCGGATCCGGGCCGTGCTGCGGCGTGGCCCGGGCGGGTCGCCGACCGAATCTGATCTGGTCGTCGGCGAACTGCGCATCGACCCGCTGGCCCGGGAGGTGACGCTCGCCGGGCAGAGTGTCGAGCTGACCCCGCGCGAGTTCGACCTCCTGCACCACCTGGCGCAGAAGGCCGGACAGGTCGTCACCAAGCGCGAGCTGCTCACCGAGGTCTGGCAGGTCCCGTACGGCAGCACCGACAAGACCGTCGATGTGCACCTGTCCTGGCTGCGCCGCAAGCTCGGGGAGACCGCGCAGGAACCGCGTTACCTGCACACCGTGCGCGGCGTCGGCGTCAAGCTGAGCGAGCCGGCGCCGTGAGGGCGCGCCTGACGCTGCTGGTGGCGGCCACGACCGTACTCGTGCTGCTCGCCTTTCTGGTCCCGATGGCGCTTCTCGTCCGTCAGGCGGCCGCCGACCGGGCGCTGAGCAGGGCGGATGACGTCGTCCAGACGATCGTGCCGCTGACCGGGGACGACGCCGCCCTGCGCCTCGCGGTGACCGTCCAACCCGTACCCGTGACCGTTTTCCGCCCCGATGGAAGCGTGCTCGGCACGCCCGCCGCAACCACCCCCGCCGTGCGGTTGGCCGCCCTCCGGGGCCAGGCGCTGACCGTGGTCACCGACGCCGGACAGGAGCTGGTGGTGCCCGTCAGCGGCGTCGGCGGCGTGACCGTGGTCCGCACGCTGGTCACGAATGCCCAGCTCACCAACGGCGTGCACCGGGCCTGGCTGCTGCTGGGCGGCCTCGGCGCGGCGCTGGTGCTGCTCGGCCTGCTGGTCGCCGATCGTCTGGCCCGCGCGATAGTCGCGCCGATCACCGAGCTGTCCCGCGTCTCGCATCGCCTGGCCGGCGCCGACCTGAGCGCCCGGGCCGAGCCGTCCGGCCCGCCGGAACTGCGCGAGGTGGCCGGCGCGCTCAACCAGCTGGCCACCCGCATCCAAGATCTGCTGGCCACCGAACGAGAGCGCGTGGCCGATTTATCCCATCGCCTGCGCACCCCGCTGACGGCGTTGCGCCTGGAGGCCGAGTCACTGCGTGACCCCGACGAGTCGGCCCGCGTGCAGTCCGCCGCCGACGGGGTGGCGCGCGCCGTCACGGCCGTCATCCAGCAGGCCCGGCGCGACGCGATTCCGGCCGCGGCGGAATGCGACGCGGTCGCGGTGGTCGGCGGCCGGGCCGCTTTCTGGGCCGTTCTCGCCGAGGACACCGGCCGGCTGATGACGCGCGATCTGCCCGACGAAAGACTCCCGGTCGCGGTCGCCGCCGACAATTTGGCCGCCGCCTTGGACGCCTTGCTCGGCAACGTTTTCGCGCACACGCCGGACGGCACCCCTTTCGCGGTGAGCCTCACTCCAGTCGCCACCGGCGGCGCGATTCTCGTGGTTTCCGACGAGGGCCCCGGCTTCCCGCCGGATGCCGTTTCCCGGGGCGCTTCGGGCGGCGATTCGACCGGCCTCGGACTCGACATCGCCCGCCAGGTGGCCACCTCTTTCGAGGCGGTTTCGCCGGCTTCCGGCGGGGCGGTGGTCCGGCTTTCCCTTCCCGGTACGGCATGAAGCGGCGCACCCGGCAAACCCCGGGCGCGCCGCCTGCGGACCGTCAGTCGTCCGAGCCGTGACCACCGCGACCGTGGTCGTCACCGGCCTCCTTGCTGCGGCCACCGTGGTCGTCACCGGCCTCCGAACGACGGCCGCCGTGGTCGTCGCCCGGCTCGGCGTGCCGGGTGGCGCCGTGGTCGTCAGCGGCCGAGGCGCGCTGCCCGCCGTGGTCGTCCCCGGGCTCGGCGTGCCGGCCGCGGTCATCGCCGGCCGAGGTGCGACGCCCGCCGTGGTCGTCGGCCGTCCGCGTCGCGCTCGGGGTCGCCTTCACCGCGACCTTGTCGTCGCCCTTGATGCGATGCCGCAGCACCACCCCGGTCACCGCGTCCACGTCAATGTCGTGTTCGGCGCCGGCCCGCAGCACGTCGACGTCCCAGACCGCACGGCCGTGCTCGACCTCTCGCTCGAGCGACTCGACGACGCCGCCGCCCGCGGCTCGCAGGGCGATCTCCTTTGCGGCCGCGACGCTGACCGAGAGCGACGCCGGCCTCGATGCCGACGCCGAGGCCGACGGGGCCGGGCCGGCGCCCGCGTCGTCCTTTCCGGCGGCGAGAGCCGTTCCCGCCAGCCCGAGTGCGGCCAAGCTGCCGGCCGCGACCACGGCCACGACGCGCTTCCTGCTGAGAGATTTCATGGCAACTGCCTTCCGTTCGATCCGACCCGCCAAAGATCGCCGGAAGTCCCCTATGCGCGCGCTGTGTGAGCGTTAAAGGGAGGCTAAGGCCTTGTCGAGGATCGAAAGTCCCAGGTCGAGCTCGTCGAACGACGAGGTCAGCGGCGGCGCGATCCGGAAGACGCCGCCCATTCCGGGCAGCTGCACGACGTTCATGTGCAGCCCCAGTTCGAGGCAGCGACGAGTGACCGCCGCCCCGATCTCGTCCGACTCCAGTTCCAGCCCGACCAGCAGCCCGCGACCGCGCACGTCGGCGATCGCCGGGTGGCTCAAACTGCGCAAACCGCTCCGGAGGTACGCCCCCAGCTCCGCCGCCCGCTCATCCAGGCGACCTTCAGAAAGCACGTCGAGCACGGTGTTGCCCACGGCGGCAACGAGCGGGTCCGAGACATGGGTCGTGAAGAACAGGTAGCCCCGCGCGTGCGCCGCCTCCTCGATCGCGGCGCTCGTCACCACCGCGGCCAGTGGCAGCCCGGCCCCCAACGTCTTCGACAGCGTCAAGATGTCCGGAACCACGCCGTCCCGCTGGAATGCGTACCAGTCACCCGTACGGCAGAGGCCGGTTTGTGCTTCGTCGAGGATCAGCAGCCCGCCGCGGGCGTGCACCTTGGAACGCAGCTCGCCGAGGTAGCCGGGCGGCAGGTCGATCACCCCGCCCGAGCTGAGGATCGGCTCGACGATGCAGGCCGCCAGCGCGCCCACCGACTGCGCGTCGAACAGCTCGAACGCGTAGTCGAGCTGACGGCGCCAGTCCAGGTCGCCGGCAACCGAGGTGAAGTCGGGCCGGAACGCGTTCGGCGTCGGGATGGCGAAGTTGCCGGGCGCCACCGGCCCGTACCCCTTGCGCCCGGAGCTGTAGGTGGCGCTCGCCGCCGCCTGGGTCATGCCGTGCCACGAGCGCGCGAACGAGATGATCTCGTGCCCGCCGGTGACCAGCTTGGCCATCCGGATCGCGGCCTCGTTCGACTCCGCGCCCGTGGTCAGCAGCAGCACCTTTTCCAGCGGGTCGGGCAGCGAGTCGGCGAGGCGCCGGGCGAGCTCGACGACCGGCCGGCTGAGCATGCCGCTGAACAGGTGGTCGAGGGTGGCGGCCTGGCGCTGGATGGTGGCGACCACGGCCGGGTGCGAGTGCCCGAGGATGGCGCTCATCTGCCCGGACGTGAAGTCGAGCAGGCGGCGGCCGTCGGCGGTGTAGACGAAACTGCCCTCGGCCCGCTCGATGATCTCCGGTACGAACTGTCCCGCGCCGGAGTAGCGGACCAGGTGACGATCGGCGTCTTCCCAGAAGCTCATGACTCGACGCTAGAAGCGAAGGAAGCGTCAGGTCCATCTCACATTTTCGCCGCGGCTGTTAAGTTCGACTGCACAGTGACTCTCCATCCCTGGCGCCTGCGGTTGCTGGCCGACCTGGCGACGTACGGCACCGTCCGCGCCGTCGCCCAGCACGGCAACCTCAGCCCGTCCGCCGTCTCCCAGCAGCTCGCCAAGCTCGAGCGGGAGACGCGCACCGCCCTGATCGAGCGCGCCGGCCGCCGGGTGCGGCTGACCGCGGCCGGGGTGCTGCTGGCCGGCCGGGCCCGGGAGATCCTGGCCGCCATGGACGCGGCCGAGGCCGAGCTGCGGGGCCTGGCCGAGGAGCCGGCCGGCACGGTCACGCTGGCCGCCTTCCAGAGCGCCGTGCACTCGCTGGCCGAGCCCGCGGTGGCGGCGTTGGCCGAGCGGCATCCGGACGTGACCGTCGTGCTGCTCGAGCTCGAACCGCACGAGAGCATGCCGGCCCTGCGCCGCGGCGAGGTGGACGTCATCATCACCACGACCGACTTCGCGGGGGCCGAGCTCGACCCGGCGATCGACCTCGTGCCGATCGCGGAGGACGAGATCGTGCTGGTCCTGCCGCCGGGGCATCCGCTCACCGCGTACGAAATGATCGATCTTGAATCTTGTACGGATCAGCGCTGGACCTTCGACGTGACCGGTTCCTACATGTCCGAGGTGGCCACCCGCCGGTGCCGGGAGGCGGGCTTCGAGCCGTACGTCATCTGCCGGTTCAACAACTACATGATCGCGTTGCGGCACGTGGAGAAGGGCCGGTCGATCGCCCTGCTGCCGAGTCTCGCCGTCGATCCGCGCTACGCCGTCGTGACCCGGCCCCTCAATCCGCCGATGACCCGCCGGATCGTCGCCGCGGTCCGCCGCGCACCCCGCCCGGAGATCACCGCCGTGCTGACCAGGCTGCGGGCTCGCGTTTTCGAAACTCATTGACGTTTATCGATAGCGAGCGATTCCGTGAACGCCATGAGAATCGCTCCCATAGTGCTCGTCGCCGTCATCGGTGCGACCGGCGTCGTGGCGATCACCGCCGAACCGGCCGCCGCCGCACCCGTCATCTGCGACCAGTACGGCACCGCCTCCGTCCAGGGCGGCAAGTACATCGTGCAGAACAACCGCTGGGGCGCGAGCACCGCGCAGTGCATCGACGTCTCCGACGCCGGCTTCACGGTGACCCGGGCCGATCACAACAACGCGACCAACGGGCCGCCCGCCTCCTATCCGTCGATCTACGCCGGCTGCCACTACGGCGCCTGCACCACCGGCAGCGGCCTGCCCGCCCAGGTGAGCGGCCTCGGCGACCCGCGGGCCACCTTCAATATCAACACGCCGAACTCGGGTGAGTGGGACGCGGCGTTCGACGTCTGGTTCGACCCGAGCCCCAACCCGGCCGGGCAGAACTACGGCGCCGAGCTGATGATCTGGGCCAACCACCGCGGCCGCCCGCAGCCGATCGGCAGCCGGATCGCCACCGTGAACCTCGAGGGCGGCACCTGGGACGTCTGGTTCGGCAACATCGGCTGGAACGTGATCTCGTACGTGCGGACCACGCCCGACAACGGGATGACCAACTTCGGCCTCAAGTCGTTCATCAACGACTCGGCGGGCCGCGGGAAGATCAATACGGCCTGGTACCTGACCAGCGTGCAGGCCGGCTTCGAACCCTGGATCGGCGGCGCCGGACTGGCCGTGACCCGCTTCGACTTCGCCGTGAATGGCGGCTCGACGGCAACCGGAATCCGCGGCGCCGCCTCCAACCGGTGCCTCGACGTCGACGCGTGGAGCAAGGCCGACGGGGCCAAGGTGCAGCTGTGGGACTGCTTCCCCGGCAACGCCAACCAGACCTGGCGGCGGGTCGGCAACACGTTCGTGAGCGCCGACTCGGGCAAGTGCCTCGACGTCTCCGGCGGCCGCACCGCCAACGGCACCCGCGTCCAGCTCTGGACCTGCCTCGGCAACGGCGCCCAGCAGTGGGTCGTCAACGGCGACGGCACGATCGTCAACCCCAACTCCGGCAAGTGCCTCGACGCCACCGAGCTGGGCACGGCGAACGGCACGCCGCTGCAGATCTGGGACTGCGGCCGCCCACCGGCCGGGAACCAGAGATGGGGCCTCGCCTGACCGCCGGCCGGGAACCAGAGATGGGGCCTCGCGTGACCGTCGTAGCCTGAGATCTTATGTGGGCCGAGTTCGCCGAATTGGGGCGCATCAACGGGGACGAGAAGGCGGCCGAGGTCGGCTCGCTCGACTGGGGCACGGTGCCGGGGCCGATCGTGGAGATCGGCGCCGGCACCGGTTACGTGACCGCCTTGCTGGCCGCCGCGGCCGGCGGCGAGATCCTCGCGGTCGAGCGCGACCCGGCGGCGCGGGCGGCGCTGATGATGCGGGTCGTGTCCGACGCCGGGCTGCGCGAGCGGGTGACCGTCATGCCGGACGACTTCTTCGCGGCGGCGCTGCCCGACCGGTGGCGGGGTGCGCTGGCCTTCCACTTTCTCTGCCAGCTCGACGGCGACCAGCGCGAGCGCTTCTGGCCGGCCGTCGCCGCGCACCTGCCGCCCGGCGCCCCGCTCTACGTCGACCGGCACTGGGGCGCCGGTCCGGGCGAGACGATCCCCGACAAGGTCGCCGTGGAGGTACGCGTCGGCCGCCACACCTATCAGCGCCGGTTCGGGGCCGAGCCGCACGAGTCCGGCGGCACCCTCGCGCGCAACAGCTACCGGGTGCTGTCCGGCGACCGGGTCGTGCTCGAGCAGACGATCGAGTCGCTGGGATCGCCGTACTCGGAAAGCCAGGCGATAGCGCACGCCGCCGCGGCCGGTCTGGCCGTCGCCGAGGCCGGCGCGAACTTCCTGCGCTTCACCACGATCGACGGGCAACGGGAGCGTTCCCACCTGTTGTAGCGTGGATCAACTTCCGGCGAAGGAGGGCCGCCTTGGATCGCCTCACCGCGGCCGCCCTGCGCCGGCGATCCTGGTCATTGCTGACTCTGTGCGCGTTCCTCGTGCTGGCCGCCGCCGGCGCCGCCGCCCCGATGTTCGCCGAGGCCTCCGACAACGCGACCTTCCAGCTGCGCCGCGACGAGATCCCGGCGACCGCCCGGCAGAGCGACGCCGCCGTGGTGCGCCTGTCCGCCGACATCGGCTCGAAGAGCGCCGACCAGCAGGCGGTCGTCGACGACATGCGGAAGATCCCGCACCTCACCGACCCCGATCTGACCGGCGGCTCGATCGGCGCCGAGCTGGCCACGCCCCGGTTCTGGGAGCTGACCGTCGCGGCCGGCGCGCGGAAGGACCGCGGCCGGTTCTTCGTCGTCGGCGACCCGGCGGCCGAGCTGGTCCCGGCCGGCGCGCCACCCACGGCACAAGGCCTGTGGCTGCCGCAGCCGATGGCCGAGAGCCTCGGCGCGAAGCCCGGCGACCCGATCACGCTCAGCGTCGTAGTCGGCACCCAGGGCGAGTCGTACCGGACGGCGAGCACGATCGCCGGCTTCTACGCCGTGGACGAGGGCGGCCGGCTGCCGGCCGACGTGCCCGGCAGCAACCGCTGGACGCTGCGGCGGGGTGACACGCCGGGGGACACCGAGTACGAGACGCTGCCCGCGTACCTGCTGATCGGCGACGTCGCGACGGTGGAACCGCTGGCCAAGGCCGTCGACGACCAGATCTTCTGGTCGGTGGAGGCGCAGCTCGAGCCGGGGGTGACGCTGGCCGAGGCGAACCGTACGGCCGGCGCGGTCGAGGCGCTGCGCCGCGACTACGCGACCCGCCAGCCGCCCGAGGGCGACAGCCCGACGGCGTTCCGCTTCGCGAGCGGCATCGGGCGGATCGTCGCGACGGCCCGGGCGACGACCGCGACCGTACGCCAGCGGACCCGCCCGGTGGAGTGGGCGGCGACCGGTGTCGGGCTCGCCTCGGTGCTGGCCGTGGCCCTGCTGTCGGCCCGGCGCCGCGAGCGGGAGCTGCGGCACGCGGTCGCCGTCGGCATCGCGCCCCTGCGCGTCGGCGGCCTGTGGCTGCTCGAGACCCTGGTTCCGGCGGTGGGCGGCGCGGCGCTCGGCTGGCTGGCCGCCTGGCAGTTGGTGGTCCGGCTCGGTCCGCCCGGCACGGTCGAGGAATCGCTGCTGCCGGCGGCCCTGGCGGCGGGACTGGCCGCGCTGGCCGGTCTGGTCGCGGTGGCGGGGGTGGGCACGGCGGCGGCCGCCCGGCGCGTACGGCCGGTGCCCCCCACCACCGTCCGACGGCAACTGCCCTGGGCCCCCATGGTCGTGGTCGCCGCCCTGGTCGCGGCCGCCGGCCTGGTCGGCGCCGGCGGCTCCGCGGGCGGCATCGACCTGCTCGTGCCGCTGCTCGTGCTGGCCGCCGTCGGCGTGGTCGCCGGCTGGTTGCCGAGCCTGCTGGCGGCCCGCCGCCGCAACCTGCCCGGCTCGCCGCGACGGGCCGTGCTCTGGCTCGCGCGGCGGCGGCTGGGCTCGGGCGGCGCCGAACGCCGGCTCGCCGTCGTGGTCGTGACGGCCGGCCTGGGCATGCTGCTGTTCGCGCTGTCCGCCGTGGACTCGACGACCGACATGGCCGAGGACCGGGTCGCGGTGGCGGCCGGCGCCGCGGCCGTCGCGCCGCTGCCGGGCTCGTACGTGCTGGACAAACAGGCGGTGTCGCCGCCGAAGACCGGGCCGTTCGCGCCGGTGCCGACCGGGCCGGTGAGCGGCGTGCGCATCCCGCCGCTGCCGGACGGCAACACGATCGTCTGGCACACCGACGTGCTGAGCCCGATCGACAACGAACAGAAGGATCTGCTCATCATCGACCCGGCGCGGTTCCGCGACGTCGCGCTCTGGGGGAGCGGCGCCGACCTGGCGGCGGCGCGGGCCGCGGTGGCTCTCTTGATCAAGGAGCCGGTTGCGGCCGATCGTTCCGTACGCATGATTGCCGTCGCCGACCCCGCGTCGGACAAGCTGGATTCCTTCCCCATGAAGGTCGGCTTCGACACGCAGGACTTCACCGTCGCCGCGCGCGTCGCGGCGTTCCCCGGCATGAAGGGCCGGCCGATGTTCGTCGCGGCCGCCGATCCCGTGCTCGGCAACCTCGGCGTCGACGACCCGCGCCTCAAGCCGCTCACCGAGATGCCACCCGGCGCCGCCGTCGCGCAGGCGGCGCTGTGGAGCGCCGGCGGCGAGGCCGGCATCCGGGCGGTGACCTCGGCCTACGGCGTGCGGCCCGACCGCGTCGACACGGCGGCCAAGCTGCGGTCGGACGCGGCCTATGTGGCGACCTCCCGGGCCCGCGGCTACCAGGTCGCGATCGGCGGCTACCTGGCGCTGCTCGCGATCCTGACCCTGGCGATCTACGCCCAGCGCACCGCCGTGCAGCGCCGGCCCACCGACCTCATGCTGGCCCGGGTCGGCTTCGGCCGCCGTCGCGTCCGGCGTGCCCGCGCGCTCGAGTTCGTGCTGCTCGCGCTCATCTCCTTCGCCGCCGCGGTGGCCGGTGTCTTCGCGCTCGCCCCGCTCGGCGGCCGCCTGCTCGACGACCAGCCCAATCTGCTGCCGGCGTTCGCGTTCGAGCTTTCGCTTCCCGCGGTGGTGGCCGCCGGCATCGCCGCCGTCGTGGCGATCGCGCTGGCCGTCGTGCTGGCGGCCCTCGTCTCCGGCGTGGAGGAGGTGGCCTACCGTGACGACTGATGTGCCTCTCCTGGAGGGGCGAGATCTCATTCAGCTGTACGCGGCCCCGACCGGCCCGACTCAGGCGCTGCGCGGGGTCGACGTCGCCGTGCGTGGCGGCCGCATCAGTGCCATCACCGGGCCATCCGGCAGCGGGAAGTCGACGCTCCTCGCCGTACTCGCGCTCCGGGAAAGGCCCGCCGGGGGTGAGTTGCGGCACCGGGGCCGCCTGGTCTCGGGTTACACCCGCCGCCAGCTGCAACGCCTGCGCCGCACCGAGATCGGCTGGGTGGCGCAGCGCCCGACGCACAGCCTGTTCCCGCAGTTGGACGCCCTCGGTCAGATCCAGGAGATGGCCCGGTTGCGGCGCGTGCGGTGCGATTTCTTGGAGGCCCTGGCCGAAGTTCGGCTTGCTGATCACGCGCGTTCGCTGCCGGCCGTCATGTCCGGCGGCGAGCAGCAGCGTCTCGCCGTCGCCGCCGCCTCGGTCGGCGCGCCCGCCCTGCTGATCGCCGACGAGCCGACCGCCGAGCTGGACGACGACTCGGCGGCCCTGGTGCTGGCCCTCTTGCGGGCCCGGGCCGAGGCGGGCAGCGCCGTCGTCCTGGCCACGCACGACGCCCGTGCGATCGCCGCCGCCGACACGGTCCTGCGCTTCCGGCACGGCGTTCTCTCCGGCTCGCAGGACGCCGGCCGCGACGGATTGCTGATCGACGGCCAGGGCCGTCTGCAGCTCCCGACCGAGGCGCTGGCGCTCTTCCCCGGCCGCCGTGTCGAGGTCACCGTCGTCGACGGCCATGTCGAGCTGCGGAGGGCCGAATGACCTTGGTCGATGTCCGATCGGTGAGCCATGTCGTCCTTCGGGACGTCACGCTGTCGCTGCCGGCCGGCCAGTTGGTCGTGCTCGCCGGCCGGTCCGGGTCGGGGAAGTCGACGCTGTGCCACCTGATCGCCGGCGTGATGAAGCCGTCGTCGGGCTCGGTTTCCGTGGCGGGCCGCGCCGCTTATCCCACGCCGTCCTGGGACAAGGTGTCCCTGCTGCCGCAGCGGCTGGCCCTGGAGCCGTCGCTGTCCGTCGCCGAGAACGTCTCGTTGCCGGCGAGCCTGCGCGGGGGCTCGTCTGCCGCTCCCTGGCTTGATCAACTAGGCCTGACCCCGATCGCCGCGCGCCCCGCCGGCGACACCTCCCTGGGCGAGCAGCAACGCACCGCCCTGGCCCGCGCGCTCGTGCTCTCCCCGGCCGTGGCCGTGCTCGACGAGCCCACCGCCCACCAGGACGACGAGCACGTGTTCCTGGTGCTCGACGCCCTGCGCGCGGCCGTCTCGTCGGGGACGCTGACCATCGTCGCGACCCACGACCAGCGGGTGATCGACGTGGCCGACACGGTGATTCGGCTCAGCTCCGGCCGTCTAGAACTTCCCTGAGCTTGGCGGCGAACTCCGCCGGCTTTCCCGCGTACCCTCCGTCGCCGCCGATGAAGCCGCCATGGTGGCTGGGAAATACGACGGCCTCCTGCCCGAGGGCCTTTGCCAGCGCTTCGGTCGTACGCCCGGTGTATGTCCCTTCGGATTCCTCCGCCACCGCGATGGTGACGTTGGCCTTCTTGATCGCCTCGACGTCCGGCCGGTAGTCGGTGATCGCCCAGGACCGCTTGGACAGCAGCGGATCGTCCCGCTTCCCGTCGTCCTCGGTCGGCATCCCGAACGCCGCCGCATCCGGCACCGGCTGCGCGAAGTACTCGTCGTTGAACTCCCCGCGCCAGGCCGTCATGGCGATGAAGGCCGCCATCCCCGCGCCCATGCCCTTGGCCTCGTAGGCCTCGTAGAACCGTGCCCGCGCCCGCTCGGCTCCGTCGGCATCCGGGAGCACCGCGTTGATCGGCGGTTCGTGCGCCACCAGGATGCTGACGTCCTCCGGATGGCGAGTCACCAGCTCCAGCGCGGTGACCGCCCCGCCGCTGCTGGCAAAGACCTCGACCGGCCCGCGGCCGAGCGCCGCGATGAGCCGATGCAGATCCTCGGCCTGGTCCTGCGGGTTGTTGTCGTCCCGCCCGTCCTTGCGCTTGCTGCGCCCCAGGCCCCGAGGGTCATAGGTGACGACGGTCCGATCGGCGAAGTGCCCGGCCAGGGCCGTGAAGCCATCCGCGGTCATGGGCTGCCCCACCATGAGCAAGACCGGGGGTTGGTCCCCCCGGACGTCATAGACGAGGTCGACATCAGGCGTTTCCAGGGTCCTGGTTTCCGTCATGGTTCGAGGCTACGGCCCGGATGACTTTTGTCAGCGATTCCGCTGACTCCGCTCACTGTGTCGATCTCCGCCTGGCAGTGAGGCTTGTCGATGACAGCGTTAATGCTCACTTGGAGTTCACCAGGAGGAACGATGACCTCTCGACTTCGGCTATCGATGATCGTCGTGACGGTGCTCGCGGCGTTGGGAGTCAGCTTCGCGGGCGTGGGCGTCGCCAATGCCGCCCCGAGCGCCCCCGCGGCCGCGCCGCCCGTGACCGCCCTCGCGACCCCGATCACCGGCACCGGCGACAACGGCTCGTTCGCCGGCACCTTCACCCCGTCGGCGTTCTCGTCGCAGAACGGGAGCCTGGTCGCCACCGGCCTGCTGACCGGCACGGTTTCAGACACGTCCGGTGCCACCGTCGGCACCGTCTCGCGGACGGTCGCGATGCCCGTGGCCATCGCCGCCGCGACCTGCCAGGTGCTGAACCTGGTGCTCGGCCCGCTGCACCTCGACCTGCTCGGCCTGGTCATCGACCTGAACCAGGTGCACCTGCTGATCAACGCGGTGCAGGCCCCCGGCAACCTGCTCGGCAACCTGCTGTGCGCGATCGTCCACCTGCTCGACGGCACCCCCACCGCCGGTGGCCTGGCCGCCCTGCTCAACGCCATCCTGGCGCTGCTCGGCGGGCTCTGACCCCCGTGTTTCATCCGGCGCAGCCGCACCCCGCCAGGTGCGGCTGCGCCCCTTTCTTTTTAGAGCCACCCCGCGCCTTCGGCCAGGCGGACCGCCTCCAGACGGTTGCGGGCGCCGGTCTTGCGGAGGATCGCCGAGATGTAGTTGCGCACGGTGCCCGTGCTCAGATGCAGCTCGGCGGCCACCTCGGTGGACGGCACCCCCGTCGCGGCCACGCTCAGCACGTTGAGCTCCTTCGGCGACAATGGACTGCGCGGCGCCGCGACCATGGCCACGGCCAGGTTCGCGTCGATGACCCGCTCACCGCGCACCAGCCGCCGAATGGCCCGGACCAGCTCACAGGGCGCGGCATGGACCCCCACAACCCCGTCGACGCGCAGTTCGAGGGCCCGGTTGAGCAGCGCCGACTCGTCCGGCGCGGCCAGCACGAGGGTGGCACATTCGAGCTTCGCCACCGTGGCCAGGCCGTCCCCCGCCAGCAGCCCGACGTTGACGACGGCCACGTCCGGCGGCACCGCCCGGGCCATGCCCAGAGCTTGGTCAAGGTTGCCGAGGTCGGCGACGACTTCGAGGTCTTCTTCCAGGGACAACGTCGCCACCAGGGCGCCGCGAAGCAGATTCATCGGTTCGACAAGCAGAATGCGGATCACGATTGGCCTCCCAGCCAGGGTCAAAGCTTGCGGCCGTCCGTGATGGCGGCCGGTTTCCGGATCCCTGCGGGAGTCGGTTCAGCTGGGAGGACCCGCGTAGCGGACAGTCCGCCCGCGGGTGAAGAGATTGCTGGGCAGCCGGCATTCGGCGGCCGCCAGGTCGGGCCGCCAGAGTGACGGGACGGTGCCCATTGAGGGTGTGTTTCCGCCACTGGAGTCGCGCGCTTGGCCGGTGCTGGGGGTCGTGCGGTCGGACGGCTGCCTCGGTTCGGCCGGCAGCGGTTTCGTTCCCGGTTGAGCCGCCGGCGGCTTGGTCACGCCGGACGGCCCCGACACCGACGCGAAGACCGGGCACGACTGCACACCAACCGGCGACAGGAGCGGTTGATGCGACACCGGGGCGACGGCGGTGCTTGCAGGTGGCCGGGCCAGCGGCACATCGGACATTTGCGGCATAGCCGGCGGTTGGGCTTGCGGCAGGTCGGGCGACCGCGGCGTCGGGTTCTGCGGCATTTGGGGCAGTTGCGGCATGGTCGGCGGCTGGGCCTGCGGCAGACCGGGCAGTCGCGGCATGGCCGGCAGTTGGACCTGCGGCATGTCGGGCAGTCGCGGCATGGCCGGCAGTTGGGCCTGCGGCATTTTGGGCAGTCGCGGCAAGGCCGGCGGTTGGGCCTGCGGCATTTTGGGCAGTCGCGGCAAGGCCGGCGGTTGGGCCTGCGGCATTTTGGGCAGTCGCGGCATGGCCGGCGGTTGGGCCTGCGGCAGATCGGGCAGCGCGCCGAGCTTGGGCAGAGAAGGCACCCGAGCCGGGACCGGCAATTTCTGCCGGGCGACAACACCCCGGACCTTCGTCACCTGCGCCTTCACCCGCTTGACCGTCTCGCCGCCCCGAATGCTCGGCACCGTGCTCTTCCGCGGCACGTGAATCTTCGGCGCGTGAACGTCCTTCGGTACGTGGACCGCAGGCACCTTGACCGTCGGCGGGTGAGTCTTCGAGCCCGTCACCTTCGGAACGACCGACTCAGGCTTCGGCACGGCCTTCTTGACCCCGGCAACCGTGGCCTTGACCGGATCGGTTACTTGAGTGGTTGGCAGCCCGACCGACCCCGCATCGGCCCGCGCCGAATGATCGAAGAGCGTAAGCACGAGATAGGCCGCAACGGCCAGCCCAAGCAGCACAAACAGCCGGGCAGCGCGCCGAGTCACCCCGGGCGCTCCGTTCTGGCCTTGCGCAGCTCCGCTCCGCATTCAGACTTGGTTACCCATTTCCGACAAGCTGACACTCATCGAATCCGAACGATGCGACGAGCAAAGCGTCGCCCCAGCCCGCGTGACGGATCGTTAGTGCGCGGCCGGAGCCGGGACCTGCCACAGCGCGCTGACCGGCATGGCGCGAAGCTTGTCGCCGAACGGCAGCGTGGACGTGCCGGTGTAGAGGACGACGCCGGCGATGAAGTCGTCGCCGAGGCGGTCGGCGAGCCGTCGTAGTCCGCGGAAGTCGTCGAGACCAACGGTGGTGGCGGCCTTGACTTCGATGCCGACGACGTGGCCGGCTCGGTTTTCGAGCACGGCGTCGACCTCGTACTTGCTTTGGTCGCGGTAATGGGACAGGTCGGCCTGTTGCGAGGACCATGTGAGCTGGCGGGACAACTCGGACAGGACGAACGATTCGAGCAGCGGCCCGAACGGTGCGCCGGGCCGGAGCAGTGCGCGGGCGTCGGTTGCGAGCTCGTTGGCGGCGATGCCCGAGTCGACGAAGAACAGCTTCGCCGCCGCGGTGGCTCGGGTGCCGAGGTTGCGGGACCAGCCGGGGATCCGTTTGACCAGGAAGATCTCTTCCAGCGCCTGGAGATAGCGCGCCACCGTCGGCCGGCTGAGGCCGAGCGCGGACTCCAAGGAGTTGGCGGCAATGATGGTCGCGGATCTGGCGGCGAGCAGGCGTACGAGTTTGCGGAGCTGGCCCTTGTGCTGGATGTCGGAGAGCTGTCGTACATCGCGGTCGACGAGCGCTTGGACGTACGCGTCGAAGAACCGTTGACGGCGACGCGTGTCATCTCGGGTCGTTGCCTCGGGCAGGCCGCCGCGCACGATTCTGGCCGCGTAGTCGGCACGGGTAGTCGTCGATTCGTGTCGGAGGCCGGGCCCGAGCGCGAAGACCGCATCGATGAACCCGTCCGGCTCACGGTCGAGTTCGCCCTGGGAGAACGGCCAGAGTTCGACGGTCTCCATCCGCCCGGGCAGCGCGTCGGGGGCGGCGACCATGCCGAACAGCCGCGATGAGCCGGTGAGCAGATAGCGCCCAGGACGGGGGTCCTCGTCGACGGCGGCCTTGATCGCCAGCAGCAGTTCCGGAGCGCGCTGGATCTCGTCGATGACCAGCAGCTCCGAGGAGTCGACGAAACCGACCGGGTCGGCGCTCGCGGCGGCCCGGTCCTGGGCCCGGTCAAGGTCGCGGCGCTCGGCAAGCCGATCCCCGGCGACGATGCGAACGAGCGTGCTCTTGCCGGCTTGGCGAGCGCCGCTGATCAGCACGACACGGGTGTCAGCCAGGGCGGCATCCACCTGCGCGGCGGCGCGACGCGGTACGAGGTGCGGTGCGGGCACCACCTCACCATACCGGCAGACTTTCGATCTGCGGGGACGTAGACTTTCGATTTGCGGAGCAAGCGATGTTCGATATGCGGCTCGTCGGCGTCCACAGGAGGCGGGGCGTCAGCCGTCCTGGAACAGTCCACACGATGTTGCTATGAGTCAGTAGTAGTAGGCGTGGGCGGTTGCGGGTGCCTTTCCGGCCCGGGCATAGCCGCGCAGGATCGAGGCGACCACCTGGGCGAACAGGCCCTTGTTGACCCCGGGCGAGGTGCCCTGCGAGTCTCCGGTAGTCGCGTCATAGAGAAGGCCCCCGATCGGCGTTTGCTCGGTGACTCAAGGTTCTCGGCTTCCGATCACTTGCAGTACCAAGCCGAGCTTTCCGAGGCCAGCCGGTTGCTCGACTGTTCCGAGCAGTTCGTTCCACGCTCTTGAAGTTTGTCAGCCAACGACGACGTAAGGGAGTGCCCGGTGTCCGAGCTTGCCGAGAGCCGGTCGCTCGAGGAGATCGAGAACGACTACTGGGGCGATCCGCCGGCCGACGCGACTCGCTTGATCAGCACCGCGTACGCCCTGCGCAAGCAGCCGGTCGGCACTCTCGCCCCCGAGGGTCTGCGCCTGCTCATCTCGCAACAGATCGGCCTGAACACGCTCGTCCCCGTGGCGCTCGCCCATGTCGAGCGGAATCCACTGGCAGAGGGCGATTTCTATCCGGGTGATCTTCTCGACGCCTTGATGCGACGAGTGCCCGAGTCCTACTGGCAGGCTCACCAGGAACAGCGGGCTCGCGTACGCACCGTGGCCGAGGCGCTCGACCCGGACGAGACCTTCGATGTTCTGTACGCCCGGGCCGCCGAATTCCTCGCCCGATAGCGTCGCAGAGGTTGAGGCGACGGAGCCACCATCAGCGGAGGCAGCGGCACGTCATGGACGCCCAAGCACGAACGAGTACCGCATGGTAGGTACGATATCGGCGGCAAGCCCTCGTAGCTCAGGGGATAGAGCATCGGTTTCCTAAACCGTGTGTCGTAGGTTCGATTCCTACCGGGGGCACCGAACGGATCAGTTCTTCAGTTTCCCCTGCAGCATGCTGGTGCCGTGCTGCTGCTCGCCCAGTTGCTGCGCCGAGATGTCGACGACTCGGAACCTGGTCAGGTCGCTCGCCGCGGGTGGGACGTTGAGCGGCGCCGAGCCGGGTGAACCGATCGGGACCATGACGGAGCCGCCGTCGTACAGCCAGACCGTGTAGTAGCCGGTCGCGGCCGGCATGCCGGACAGGCTCAGGCGCATCTGCAGGCCGTGTCCGGTGTCCACGATCGTTGCGGTGCCGTGTGCGGTGCCGGGGGCGGCCGCCTGCGGGAGCAGGTCGGCCTCGGCGATCACCCGGGGTGAGCCGGACCGGGCGAGCTGCTGCGCAACGATGACGCCGGCCACGCCCACCAACGCCGCGGCGGCTGCCACCAGGGCCAGGCGCCATCGGTTCCGGCGCCGCGCCGGCGCGGCGACGGGGCGCGGCGAAATCACGGCGGCCGGCGGCAAAGGCACGGCGGCCGGCGGCGAAAGCACGGCGGGCGGTGGCGGGAGCACGGCCGACGGGGGCGCCTCGGCCGGGAACGCCTCCGCCGCGATCCGGTCCCACACCTCGGCGGGCGGGTCGGGCAGCTCGCGGACGTCCTGGGAGCTGCGCCCCAGCCGCGCAACGGTCTCGTTCGTAGCCAGCTCGCCACGGCACTCGGCGCAGCCGGCGAGGTGCTCGGCCTCCTCGGCCGACGTGCTCTGCTCACCCAGCGCGATGAGGATCAGGCAGTCCGGGTCAAGATGCGGCACCGTCCACCTCCCATCGCTTGCGCAACCGCGCCATGCCGCGGCGCAGATGGCTTTTCACGGTACCCAGTGCCAGGCCGGTGACCGCGGCGATCTGGGTGTGCGTGAGGTCGTCGTAGAAGGCGAGCTCCAGCACGCGCCGCTGGTCGGGCTCGAGGGTGGTCAGCTCGTCGACCACGACCAGCCGGTCGATCACGGCGTCGGCGTCGCGGTCGTCGGGGTGGTCGGTCGTGACCTGGCGCAGGGTGTCGGTGACCCGGATCTGGCGCACGCGGGAGCGCATCAGGTCGGCCGCCTTGCGCCGGGCGATGCCGAGCAGCCAGCCGAGCAGGCTTCCCCGGTCGGGCTGGTAACCGTCCCGGCTCTGCCACGCGGCGACGAAGGTGGCCTGCACGACGTCCTCGGCGTCGGTCCGGTTGCCGACCGACGAATAGGCGAGGTGCAGCACGGCGGCACCGTACCGCTCGTACAGCAGCCGTAACGCATATTCGTCACCGGCACGGAACCAGCCGAGGATGTCGTCGTCGCCGGTGTCCGGGCCGCCGAATGCATTCACCCTTTTCGCTTCCATCGCCGAAGCACGCCTGACTGTATCGGAAGACCCATCACCTCCTCCTTCGGCGGAACCGCGCCGTACGGATGCGGCAGTCGCCAAAGAATTTTCCGGAGCGGTCGCTGCATCCGATCGTGGCCGGCCCGGCGAAGTTTCCGGCGAGCGATCCGCTGACGACTCTGGAGGAGCAAATGTTCACCAATCCCGTACGCCGGGTGGCCGTCACTGCCGGGCTGGCCCTCGCGATCTCGGCCGGCACCGGTATTGCGCTGGAGTCGAGCGCGCAGGCGGCCGACACCTCGGCGGTCTCGGTCGTGCACGGCATCCCGGGGCAGCCCGTCGACGTCTATGTCAACGGCAAGAAGGCGCTCGACAACTTCCGGCCGGCCACGGTCGCCGGGCCGCTCGAGCTGCCCGCCGGTTCCTACGACATCGCCCTGACCAAGCCCGGCGCCGACCCCAAGAGCCCGCTGCTCGAGGACAAGTCCGTCGCCGTTCCGGGCGGGAAGAACCTGAGCCTCGTCGCTCATCTGGACGGCTCCGGCAAGCCCGCGCTGACCGCGTTCGTCAACGACACGACCGCCCTGAAGCCCGGGATGGCCCGCCTGGTCGTCCGGCACACCGCCCAGGCGCCGGCCGTCGACGTGCGCGCCAACGGCAAGCCGGTCTTCACCGGCCTGACCAACCCCAAGGAGGCGATGGCCGACGTGCCGGCCGGGACCGTGCGGGCCGACGTGACGCTGGCCGGCACCGACACCGTCGTCCTCGGTCCGAAGAATCTGAGCCTGGCCGCCGGCAAGGACACCATCATCTACGCGATCGGCTCCGCCGACGACAAGTCCCTGGCCCTGGTGGCCCAGACCATCGGCGGTCTCGGTGGCACGCCGGCCGGGATGCCGGCCGGCAGCGGCGGCGAGAATGCGACCGGCGTCTCCGGAGCTTGGTACGCCGTGAGCGGCCTGGGCGTCCTCCTGCTGGTGGCCGGAGCTCTGACGGTGGCGCGACGGCGGGTCGCCCGTGTCTGAGCGCACTACCGGCGCGCGACGCGTCGCCGCGGCGGTCGTGGCCATGGCGGCCGGCGCGGCGACGCTCGGCGCGGCGGGCTGGTGGTGGCAGCGTGCGCAGCCCCGGCCCAACGTCGGCGCCGACACCGTGGCGGCGTTGGCCACGACCAGTCCGGCGCCGGCGTCGCCGCGGCAGGCCGTTCCGATCCAGGCGGCGGAGCTACCCCTGGCCTCCGCCGTGATCCGGCCGGTGCACGTGCGCATTGCCCGTCTCGGGGTCTCGGCCACGGTCGTTCCGGTCGGCGTCGATGCGGCGGGCAACGTCGTCATACCGGCGAGGGTCGACACCGTCGGCTGGTACCGGTTCGGGCCCGGCCTCGGCGACCCGGGCTCGATGGTGATCGGCGGTCATGTCGACAGCGCCGCGCAGGGTGACGGCGCCTTCGCCCGGCTGCGCGACCTCGACCCGGGCGACCGCATCGTGGTGACCGGCAGCGACCGGCGGGACGCCGCCTTCACCGTGGTCGGCCGCGAGGAGTATCCGAAGGCCTCGATCGAGCTGGATCGCTACTTCGCCGGTACGGGGCCGGCGCGGCTCACGTTGATCACGTGCGGCGGCCCGTTCGACTCGGCAACCGGCCACTACCGGGACAATGTGGTGGTCACCGCCGTCCCGGCACGGGGTACACCCAGGCCTTCGGCGTGACGGGTCGGGAGCGCAGACTGTGCGGGTGGACGGTCTGCTGTGTCCGATCATGGTCGGCCGGGAGCGAGAGGTCGCGACGCTGGTCCGGCACCTCGGCGACGCGGAGAGGGGTCAGGGACGCGTCGTCGGCCTGACCGGCGAGGCCGGGGTCGGCAAGTCGCGTCTGACCCGGGAGCTGATGGCCCGGGCCGCCGAGCGGGGGCTCCTGGTGCTGTCCGGCCGGGCGGTGCCGGGCGAGCAACCGTCGCCGTTCCGGGCCTTCACCGAGGCGCTGCTGTGCTCCGGGCGATCGAGCGTGCCGGCGGCGGCAGCGTTGGCCGGCTTCGGCGGCCAGGTGGCGCGCCTGGTGCCGGACTGGGGTGGGTCGGCGCGGGGCGGCGCCGACGAGTCGCCGGTGCTGGTGGGCGAGGCCGTGGTCCGGCTGCTGCGCGTGCTCGCCGAGGACCGTGGGTGCCTGCTCGTGCTGGAGGATCTGCACTGGGCCGACCCCGAGACCGTGGCGGTGCTGAACTATCTGGCCGACACGGTCGCCGACGAGCGGTTGCTCTGCGTGGCGACGCTGCGCCCGGAGCCCGTGTCCGCGGCCGGTGAACTGTTCGACCGGATCTACGCGGCGCGTACCGGGGAGCTTCTGCGGCTGCGTCCGCTGCCCGGCGCCGCCCAGGCCCGCATGATCGCGGCATGCCTCGGCGAGGCTGACGTGCCGGCCGGTCTCACCGAGTTCGTCGCGGCGCACAGCGACGGTCTGCCGTTCCTGGTCGAGGAGTTGCTGGCCGGCCTCGTCTCCGCCGGCGCCCTGGTCGACCGGGACAACCGCTGGCTGGTGGACCGCCCGCTCACGCCGTCGATCCCGGCGAGCGTGGCCCAGTCGCTGGCCGACCGCCTGCGCGGACTCGGCCCGGACGGGCGCCGTGTCCTGGAGGCGGCCGCCGTGCTCGGCCGCCGCTTCGACTGGGAACTGCTGCCCGGCGCCGCCGGGATGGATGCCGCCGCCGTGGTGCCGATCCTGCGGCGGGCGGTCGCCGCGCAGTTGATCTTCGTGGACGGGCAGACCTTTCGGTTCCGGCACGCGCTGACCCGCGAGGCCGTGCTCAACGATCTGCTGCCGCCGGAACGCGCCGAGCTCTCCGGCAAGGCGCTGACCGCCGTCCGCCGCGCCCGTCCCGGACTTCCCGACCACTACTGCGAGCTCGCCGGCGAGCTCGCCGAGGCGGCCGGCGATCACGACGCCGCTTCCGCCCTGGCCGTCCAAAGTGCCCGCCGCGCCCTTGATCGCGGCGCCCTGGCCAGCGCGGAGTCGGCGGCGCGGCGGGCCTGCCGACTCGCCACCCCCACCTCACCGGCCGAGGTGGATGCCGCCGAAGCGCTCGTCCTCGCGCTCGCCCAGGCCGGCAAGCAGGCCGAGGCGTGGCGGCTCGGCCGCGAGTTGCTGGACGGGTACGACCGGATGGACGCGACCCCCGCACGGCGGCTGGAACTGCTGCTCACCCTCGCGCGAGCGGCGATCGCCATCGGTGACCTGCCCGCCGCGGACCAGGCGGTGGAGCACGCCCGTGCGGCGTGCGGCGGGCCCGGCGCCGACGAGGCAACCGGGGCGCGCCTGGCGGCGGTCGCCGCGCACGTGGCGATGGACCGCGGTTCACTCGACGAGGCGCGCCGGCTCGCCACCGCGGCGGTGGATCAGGCCGCCCGGGCCGCCCTTCCGGAGGTCGCGTGCGAAGGGCTCGAGGTGCTGGGCCGGGTGGTGCGACCGCCACAGGCCGCCGGCGCCTACTTCGACCGGGCGATAAGCCTCGCCGAACAGCACGGGCTGGTGCGATGGCGGCTGCGCGCCGTGCAGGAACGCGCGCTGCGCGAGGCGGCGATCGGCG
This sequence comes from Actinoplanes sp. NPDC051537, assembly GCF_055586105.1. Classification (NCBI taxonomy): domain Bacteria; kingdom Bacillati; phylum Actinomycetota; class Actinomycetes; order Micromonosporales; family Micromonosporaceae; genus Actinoplanes; species Actinoplanes sp. NPDC051537. The sequence continues at coordinate 47,276 of NZ_JBVJIU010000024.1, read as the reverse complement.
GCGCCCGGCCCCTGCTGGCGGTGCGGCGGCTCGCCTCCGACGCGGGCGCCCTGGTGACCGTCGCCCAGATGGACCTGCTGCTGGCCGATTTCGCCCTGCTCCGATACGACCATGATGGCTGCCGGGAGGCGGCGTCGGCCTGCGTCGACGCGAGCCGCCGATACGGCCTGGCCAGCCTGCCGGTGGCCCTGCTGTGGCGGGCCGGCGCGTACGCCCTCGGCGGCCGGGCGGACCGGATGGAGGACGCCCTGGCCGAGGCGACCGCCCTGGCTCCGGAGGACCCGCGGGTGCTGGCCGACGCCTGGGGCCGGGCCCGGGCGACCCTCGCCGCGCTGCGGGAGGACCGGGCCGGCCTGCGCCAGGCCCTGGACACCTCGATGGCGTACGTGCGGCTCGCCCCACCGGCGAAGTCGGTGTTCTCCGGCCGGCTGTTGTGGTCGTTGCTGCACACGATCGACGACGACGATGCCGGTGCGTCCGTCCGGGAGGAGTCCGTGGAGTCGTCGATGGCCGCCTACCCCGCGATGGCGGTGCTGGTCGCCGGCATCCGCGCGGTCGCGCTGGGCCGGGCCGGGCGGCGCGAGGAGGCGTCCGAGGTGTTCGAGTCGGCCGACGCCGCGTCCGCCGGAAGTGCCTGGCGCGACGCCTCCCAGTACCACCGACGACTGGTCGCCGAGGCGGCGATCCGCGACGGATGGGGTGACCCCGTGCGCTGGCTGCGCGAGAGCGAGGCCTTCTTCGCCGAACGCGGCCACGATGCGGTGGCCCGGGCCTGCCGGTCTCAGCTGCGCCGGGCCGGCGCCGCGGTGCCGCGCCGTGGCCGCGGCAAGGCGTCCGTACCGCCCGCACTGCGCGGGCTCGGCGTCACCAGCCGAGAGTTCGACGTTCTCACGCTCGTCGCCGACGGGCTCACCACCGCCCAGATCGCGCGGGAGTTGTTCCTGTCGCAGCGCACGGTCGAACATCATGTCGCCAGCCTGTACCGCCGGACCGGGCAGCACGGCCGCGAGCGGCTGATCGCGTTCTACCACGGCCAAACCCGGTACCCCGGCGAGCAAATTGGGTAGGCACACCCGGAATCCGTATCGGCGGCGGCGACCGACGCTGAAGGTGTGGAAACCACCGTGCACGAGATAGCCCCCGGCATCTACCGGCTGAGCACCTTCCTGCCGCTCGTCCCGCCCTCGGGCCTGGCCATGAACCAGTTCCTCGTCGACGGCGACGAGCCGTTGCTGTTCCACTGCGGCCAGCGCTCGCTGTTCCCGCTCGTGTCCGAGGCGGTCGCCCGGATCATGCCGATCCACCGGCTTCGGTGGATCACGTTCGGGCACGTCGAGGCCGACGAATGCGGCTCGATGAACCAGTGGCTGGCCGCCGCGCCGCACGCGCGTGTCGCGCACGGCGCCCTCGGTTGTCAGATCTCCATCAACGACCTCGCCGACCGGCCGCCCCGGGAGCTGGCCGACCACGAGGTCATCGACGTCGGCGGCCACCGGCTGCGTCAGATTCCCACGCCGCACGTGCCGCACAACTGGGAGGCGCAGCTCTTCTACGACGAGCAGAGCGGCACGCTGTTCTGCGGCGACCTCTTCACCCAGAGCGGCGGGAGCCGTCCGCTGGTCCATGACACCGATCTCGTCTCGCCGGCGATCGAGGCGGAGAACGTCTTCCACGCCTCCAGCCTCGGTCCCGGCACCGCCACGACGATCCGGGCGCTCGCCGGCCTGCGGCCCTCGGCGCTCGCCCTCATGCACGGCCCGACATTCACCGGCGACTGCGCCGGCGCACTGCGCGCGCTGGCCACCGCCTTCGACCTGTCCCGGGAGGCCGGCTCATGAACGACAACGCCACCATCGCGAACGAGATCCGGCGTACCCCGCTCGACGCTGCCCTGGAAGCCGCCCGGTCCGAGTCTGCCGCCGTCGTCAGCCTGCTGAACGCGCTCGCCCCCGACGACTGGCGGCGCCCCACCCCGTGCACCGGCTGGAGTGTCCACGACGTCGTGGCACACATGGTCGGTCAGTCCGAGGAACTGGCCCGGCCGGATCGGTTGATCCGTCGTGTCCGGCGCGCTCGCCACCGCGGCGGAGCGGGGATCCTCGACGGACACAACGCCATCCAGATCGAGGCTCGCGCGACGACACCGACCGACCGGTTGATCGCCGAGCTCGAGGCCTGGACCGGCAAGGGCATCCGGGCCGTGCGCCGCATCCCCGCCCCCGTGCGCCGGCGCATGCCGCTGAGCCTGGTCTTCCCCGAGAGCGCGGACTCCTTCGACTACCTGGCGCGCGTCCTGATCAGCCGCGACCCCTGGATGCATCGGATCGATGTCGCCACCGCCGCCGGGCGCGATCCCGTCATCGGCCGGCACGATGCCCTGGTCGTCGAACAGGTCATTCTGGACCTGGCGCTGAGCTGGACCGGCCCGGCGGCCGAGCTCAACCTCACCGGACCGGCCGGCGGCCGCTGGCTGCTCGGGCCGCCGCGACCACCCGTGGCCACCCTCACCGCCGACGCCGTCGATTACATGCGGTTGCTCTCCGGCCGGCGGCCCGGCCATCCGCCCACGACCGAAGGCGCCCCGGACACCGTGACGGCTCTGCTGGACGCGCGGGTCGTTTTCTAGGCCCGCACGGCGAAGTCCGCGGTTCGCCGGATTTCGGGCCGCCCACCGTGTCACGGTGAGGGCCGGAGGATGGTCCGATGAGCAAAACCGCGATCGCCGTAGCGGTCGTCGCCGTGGCCACGATCACGGCCGGATTCCCGGCGAGCAGCACCAGAGAGCCGCCCCCCACCGTGATCGTCGAAGACTTCGACGGAGCGGCGCTCAACGACCAGGACTGGCTCGTCTACGACTCTCCGGACAAGGAGCCGCCCCGCAGCAGCGCCGCCGTCACCCAGAGCGGCGGCCTCCTGCACCTGACCGGCGGCAACGACCCAACCACGGGCAAGGACGTGGGCGCCGGCCTGATGTCCACCCGGCAGCTCAAGTACGGCCGCTGGGAAGTGCGATTCCGGGTGCAACAAGGCGCCGGCTACTCCGCCGAGGTCCTGCTCTGGCCGCTGGAGAACGACGACTGGCCACGGGTCGGCGAGATCGACATCGCCGAGGTCAACGACCCCCGCCGGCAGTCCGTGCTGCACTACCTCCACCACGGCCCGGACGACGACAAGATCGGCAGCTCCACGCCGACGGACCTCACCCAGTTCCACACCGTCGCCGTCGACTGGATGCCGGACCGCGTCGTCTACTACCTCGACGGCGCGGAAACCTTCCGGGTCACCGAGCAGACCTTCGACGCGGGGCTGCCCACCGAGTCGCGCATGCACCTCGCGCTGCAGCTCGACCAGGGCTGCAACGACTTCATCCCCTGCCGGAACGGGGAGACGCCGGAAAAAGTTTCGATGGACATCGACTGGGTGAAGATCTATCCGTACCGGGCGCACTAGTCTGGCCCAGGTGACTCTCCCACGGAGGCGGACCCTCGCTCGCGCCATTGTCGGTGGGGTGGTCTATCTGACCGGTGTCGGTCTCATCATGTACGCCATTCCGGCCAAGTCGGAGACGTACCTGCCCGGTGGTCTGCTCGCCGGAATCGGTGCGGGACTGCAGGGCCCGGCGCTGCTCACCCTCCTGCGCGGCCATAAACGTCACAAACGACGGCGGGCCGCGACTCGCTCGACGGTGCCCAGCTTGAGCCGCTCGGTCTCGGTCACCTCGAAGCCGGCGCCCACCACCAGCGGCAACGGCCGGCGCGTCTGATACTCGCCGGAGCGCGCGGTGAAGACCTCCGCGAACCGCTGCAGGGCCCGGACCGGCCACCATGGACTTCCCACATGATCGAGCAGCAACAACCGGCCGCCGGGGCGCAACACCCGGTGCATCTCGGCGATCGCCGTCCGCGGATCCGGGATCGTGCACAGCGACAACGTGCAGACCACCGTGTCGAAGGACGATGTGGAGAACGGCAAGGCCGAGGCGTCGGCAACCGCAAGACTTGACGGGAGATCCCGCGCCGAGGCCAACTCCAGCATCCGCGGACTAAGATCAACACCGGTCAGCCGGACGTACGCCGGGTAGAGCGCAAAGTTGAGACCGGTCCCGACCGCGACCTCCAGCACCGCCCCCGAGGCGCGCGAACAGACCCACTCCCGGCCGCCGGCGAACCACGTGCGCTCCACGAACCGCATCGCCCGGTCATAGCGGGGCGCCATCGTGTCCCAGACCCGCCGGGCCCGGGCCGTCGGATCCTCGATCGCCATCACCGCACGATAGCGCCGGTATGGATGGCACGGCGGAGGCCCGCGGCCGAGTTGGCCGCGGGCCCCCGATGCAGAGCCGGTTCGGACGAGCCGCCCCCGATACCGAGCCGGTTCGGACGAGCCGCCCCCGATGCAGAGCCGGTTCGGACGAGCCGCCCCACGGGCGGAGCCGGCTCAGACGAGCTCGAGCTGCGGCTCCTCCACGACGACCTCGGGCGCCGGGCGCACCGAGCGCAGCGACCAGAGCGCCACCGGGACGCCGACGGCGACCAGGGCCGCAGCCACCACCAGCGAGAACTGGTAACCGGAGAGGTAGCGGTGCAGCTCGGCGCCGGAGGCCGCGTTCGACCGGTTGGTGAGGATGGCGCCGAGGATCGTGATGCCGAGCAGGCCGAAGACCTCGCGGGAGACGTTGAGCATGCCCGATCCGACGCCGGCCCGCTCGGCCGGCAGCGCGCCGACGATCACGTTGTTCAGCGGGACCAGCATGCCGCCGCCGACGCCGTAGAACAGGAACCAGGGGAGCAGGTCGGTGTAGGTGGTGCCCTCGCCGTACCCGGAGATCCCGAAGATCGCGACGGCCATGATGCCGAGGCCCAGGGCGACCGTGCGGGCGGCGCCGAAGCGCACCTCGAGCCGCGGGGCCAGCGTCGCCACCACGGCCATGACCAGCGCCATCGGGACGAACGCCGAGCCCGCCTCAGTCGGCGAGAAGCCGAGCACGTTCTGCAGGTAGATGGCCGTGTAGAAATAGATGCCGAAGACGCCGAACGCCCACAGGCCCATGGCGAGCAGGCCGCCGGTGAAGACGCGCTGACGCAGGATGCCCAGGTTCATCATCGGGTTGGCCGAGCGCAGCTCGACGACCACGAAGCCGATCGCGGAGACGGCGGCGACGGCGAACGACGCCAGGATGACCCCGGAGGTCCAGCCGCGGGACTCGCCCTCGATCAGGGCGTAGGTCAGCGCGAACAGCGCCACCGACGAGGTGAGCACGCCGGGCAGGTCGAACCCGCGGGCCAGGCCGCGCCGGGTGGCCGGGACGCTGACCGCGGTCAGGATCGCGGTGGCCACGCCGATCGGGGCGTTGATCAGGAAGATCCAGCCCCACGAGGCGTGCTGGGAGAGCCAGCCGCCGGTGAACGGGCCGATCGCGAGGGCGAGCGCGCCGACCGCGCCCCAGATGCCGATCGCCGTGCCCCGCTCGCGCGGGTTCGGGAACAGCTGGGGGATCAGGGCCAGCGAGGCCGGCGTCAGCAGCGCGGCGCCGATGCCCTGCACCGCGCGGGCGCCGATCAGCATTTCCTGGTTCTGCGCGAGACCGGCCGCGACCGAGGCGGCGGTGAAGATGGCCAGGCCGCCGAAGAAGGCGGTGCGGGTGCCGAGGACGTCCGCGATGCGGCCGCCGGCGAGCAGCAGGCCGGCGAAGACCAGCACGTACGCGCTGGCGATCCATTCGAGTCCGGAGATGCTCAGGTCCAGGTCCCGCTGGATCGAGGGCAGCGCCACGTTGACCACGTTGTTGTCGAGGTAGGTCATGAAGGTGCCGAGCGCCACCGCCACGAGCGCCCACCACCGGCGGTTCTTCTCCACGGGAATCCCCCTGTACAGCGTCCCTGTACGACGTCCTTGTACGCCGTACATGTACTTCGTATATCAGACCTGTACGTTGTATGGTTGTCAAGTGGCGACCGAGAGATTGAGCAAGGCGGCAGTTGCCGAGCGGGCGTTGCGCCTCGGCGACGAAGAGGGCGTGGAGGCGGTGACCATCCGCCGGCTCGCGCAGGAGCTGGGTGTCACGCCGATGGCTCTGTACTGGCATTTCAAGAACAAGGACGAGCTGCTGCTCGGCATCGTCGACCACGCGCTGGACTCGGTCCGGTCCGATCGCGCCACCACCGACCCGTGGAACAAACAGTTGCGCGCGATGGTCGTGGCGCTCGTCACGGTGATGCGCGAGCACCCCTCACTGCCCGACCTCATGCACGCCGTCGACAAGAACGAGGGCGAGAGCTTCACCCGCGCCTCGAACGACGCGCTGGCCCTGCTCACCCGCGGCGGCTTCGACGTCGAGGAGGCCTACTGGGTGGCCTCGCACCTGCTGCACTCGGCGATCGGCCTGGTGCAGGCGCAGCCCGACTGCCCGATGAACGTGCCGGCCGCGGCCGCGCCCGAGTGGCGCCGGCAGCGGCGGCTCGCGCTCGAGAGCCTGCCGGCCGACAAGTACCCGATGATGGTCGCCTTCGGCGCGACCTACGCGAAGGAGCCCGACACCGAGCGGTACTACCGGTTCGGGGTCGACGTGATCATGGCGGGCGTCGAAGCGACGGCAATCACACTGGCCCAACGGGAAAGGCCGGAATTGGATCAGACGAAGGACCCGGCCCGGGCGTAACGTTCGGAGCGTGACGAAAGTCGACTTCTATTTCGATCCCGCCTGTCCCTTCGCCTGGATCACCTCCCGCTGGATGCTCGAGGTCAAGCGCCAGCGCGACGTCGATCTCCGCTTCCACGTGATGAGCCTCTACGTGCTCAACGAGGGCCGCGAGCTGCCCGAGTGGTACCGCGAGCTCATCGACCGCTCGCTCGGCACCGTGCGCGTCGTGACCGCCGCCAAGGAGAAGCACGGCGACGAGATCCTCGCCGACCTCTACACCGCGCTCGGCACCCGCATCCACAACCAGGGCAACAAGGACTTCGAGGCCGTGGTCCGCGAGGCGCTGGCCGAGGTCGGCCTGCCCGCCGAGCTCGCCGAGGCGGCGCAGAGCACCGATTACGACGAGGAGCTGCGCCGCAGCCACCACGAGGGCATGGACCCGGTCGGCGACGACGTCGGCACCCCGACGATCCACATCGACGGCGTCGCGTTCTTCGGGCCGGTGCTCTCCAGCATCCCGCGTGGCGAGGACGCGCTGCGGGTCTTCGACGGCGCCGTGGCGCTCGCCTCCTACCCCGACTTCTTCGAGCTCAAGCGCACCCGCTCCGGTGGCCTGAACTTCGACTGAAAGTCCGATTCGATCCGGGCGGACATAGTTTCGCCATTGCCTTAATAAAGCGGGCTCGACCGCCGTATCTCCGGACGCCACGAACCGGAGATACGGCGGGAAGGACGAGCCAGCATGCCCTCGATCAGCGTCGTCATCTGCAGCTACACCGAGAGGCGCTGGGACGACTTCCGCGGCGCGTGCGCGTCGGTCGAGCGGCAGCTGCGCGCGGGCGACGAGCTGGTCGTCGTCATCGACCACCACGAGGCGCTGCTCGCCCGCGCCCGCGCCGAGTTCCCCCGCGCGGTCGTGGTCGCCAACGCCGGCAAGCAGGGCCTGTCCGACGCGCGCAACACCGGCGTCGAGACCGCCCGCGGCGACGTGGTCGCCTTCCTCGACGACGACGCGGCCGCCCGCCCCGGCTGGCTGGACGGCCTGCGCGGCATCTTCGCGAACCCCGAGGTGGCGGTGGCCGGCACCGCCGTGGTCGCCGACTGGGCCGGTGGGCATCCGCCGCGCTGGTTCCCGGCCGAGTTCGGCTGGGTGGTCGGCTGCAGCTACCGCGGCCAGCCCGAGATCAAGACCACGGTGCGCAACCCGATCGGCGCCTCGATGGCCGTACGCCGGTCGGTCTTCGCCGAGGTCGGCGGCTTCTCCGACGCCATCGGCCGGGTCGGAGCCACCCCGGTCGGCTGCGAGGAGACCGAGTTCTGCATCCGGGTGACCGCGCACGACCCGGCGAGCACGGTCGTGCTCGACCCGTCGACGGCGGTCGACCACCACGTCCCGGCGGCCCGGCAGACGGTCGGCTACTTCGTGCGTCGCTGCTATCACGAGGGACGGTCCAAGCGGATCGTCTCGCTGCTGCGCGGCGCCGCCGCCGGCCTCTCCGCCGAGCGGACCTACGTGCGCGAGACGCTGCCGGCCGCCGTCCTGCGCGGGATCGCCGTCACGCCGCGCGACCCGGGCGGGCTGGTGCGGGCCGGCGTCGTCGTCCTGGGGCTGAGCAGCACGGTTCTGGGATATGCCGTCGAGTCGCTCCGGCGCGGCGCCCTCACCACGGCTGCGGCATAAACCACACAATGGCGGGAAATGCCGGGGAGAATCAAGGCGTGAACGCAATCCCGTTCCGCTTCAGCATCATTGTTCCCACCTATAACCGGCGGGACATTCTGCTGGACACCGTGGCGTCGATCGCCGCGACGGATCGGCCGTGGCCGTGCGAGCTCATCGTGGTCGTCGACGGCTCGACCGACGGCACCGTCGAGGCTCTGGAAGAGCGAACGCTGCCGCTGCCGATCACGGTGATCGACCAGGCCAACCAGGGCGCCGCCGCGGCCCGCAACGCCGGAGCCGCCGCCGCGCGCGGGCAGTTCCTGCTGTTCCTGGACGACGACATGATCGTCGAGCCCGACCTGATCATCCAGCACGAGCGGACGCTGCTCGCGGGCGCCGACGCGGTGGTCGGTCACATCCGGATCGACGAGCGCTCGCCGGTCAACATCCTCACCCGCGGCGTGGAGCGGTGGGCCGCCGAGCGGCGGCATCGGCTCGATCTCTCCGGCGGCGACCTCGGCGTGGAGGACTTTCTCACCGGCCAGCTTTCCGTACGGGCGGAATGGTTCACGCGGATCCGCGGGTTCGACGGCGTGCTGACCGCCGACGGCACGTTCGGTGGCGAGGACACCGATCTCGTCTACCGGCTGTTGCAGGAGGGCGCCCGCCTGCGGTTCAGCCCTCGCGCGATCTCCTACCAGCGGTACGTCGTGACCGCCGGCCAGAACATCCGCCAGTGGGCGCAGGCCGGCCGCTCCGACGCCCTGCTCTCGCGCAAGCACCCCGGCCTCGGCGCCGTGCTCGACCGCGGCCACCGGGGCGGCACCCTCGACGGCCGGCTCGCCAAGGCGCTGTCCACCCTGCCGCCGGCGCCGTTCCGGGCGGTCGTCGACCGGGTCGTCGCGCGGGTCGACCGCGGCCGGATGGATTTCGCCACCGAGCTGCTCTTCGCCAAGCTGCGCGACATCGCCTACTGGGGCGGGGCCCGGGCGCACGGCGGGCTGGTCCGGGACACCGGCAGCGGCGTGCGGGTGCTCGCGTACCACGCGATCGAGGACGTCGACGACCCGCGGATCGCCGCCTACAGCGTCGGGCCCGAGCTGTTCGAGCGGCAGATCGAGGCGCTGCGCGACGCCGGCTGGAACTTCATCGACGGCGACGACCTGCTCGAGCACCTCGACGGCCGGCCGCTCAAGCCGCGCAGCGTGCTGCTGACGTTCGACGACGCCTACGAGAGCGCGCTGACCAACGCCGCGCCGCTGCTCGAGAAGCTCGGCATTCCCGCCGTCGTCTGCGCGGTCAGCGACGAGATCGGCGGCTACAACGCCTGGGACGTCGCGCGGGGAGCGGTCAAGCTGCCGTTGCTCACCGCCGAACAACTGGGCGGCCTCCGGCGTACGGGATGGGAGATCGCCTCACACACCCGCCGTCACGCGCATCTCACCACCCTGCGCGACGCCGAGCTGCGCGCCGACCTGGCCGAGTCCCGCCACGCGCTCACCCGGCTCGGCCTCGGCGCCCCGCGGTTCCTGGCCTATCCGCACGGCGAGCACGACCGGCGGGTGCGCTCCCGGGTGCGCCGCGCCGGATATGCCGCCGCCTTCGCGCTGACCACCGACGTCCGCGAGCCCGGACGCGCCGCCCGGTTCGCCGTGCCACGCGTCGAGGTGCGGCAGGACACCACGCCCGCCGGTCTGCTGCGCGAGCTGGCCGACCCGTACACCCTCCGCCCCCGTGATCTGGTCCGCCGCGAGCTGATCGGCCTCGCCGGCAGCGTCCTGGCGCGCGTCCGAAATCCCCACCCCGATGGAGCCATGGCGATGACTTCCTCTCCCGGCACCGGCATCTGGTGCTGCGACTTCGACCTGGCCGGCGACGCGACCTCGTCGATGGTGCCGCCGCGCGACGAGGTCGCGATGCGAGTGCTGGTGCGGCTGCACGGCGAGCCGCTCGGCTACGTCACGCTGGCGCGCACCGGCACGCCCCGCGACGTCGACCAGATCCGGGCCGCGGCCTGGCGCGAGCTCGGCCGGCCGCTGGTCGCGCACCTGATCGAGGAAGGCGCGCCGATCCCCGAGGAGGCCGACCGGGCCGGCTGGCGGGCGGCGGCGCAGACCCGCACCTGCCCCAACCATGTGGCCGCCGACGACCTCGTCTCGGTGGTGGTCTGCACCCGCAACCGCAGCGAGTCGCTGCCGGACTGCCTCGACCGGCTGGCCGCCGTCACCTATCCGTCGGTCGAGTTCGTCATCGTCGACAACGCGCCGAGCGACGACTCGACCGAGACGCTCGTCCGGAAGTACGCGGCCGACGATCGCCGGTTCCGCTACGTCCGCGAGCCGCGGCCGGGGCTGTCCCGCGCGCGCAACGCCGGTCTCGCGGCGGCCCGCGGGCGGTACCTCGCCTACACCGACGACGACGTGGCGGTGGACAGCCTCTGGATCCACGGGCTGGTCCGGGGCTTCCAGCGCCGGCCCGACGTGGCCTGCGTGACCGGGCTGGTCTGCACGGCGGCGATCAGCAACGGCTCCGAGGCGTACTTCGACGCCCGGCTCGCCTCCTGGTCGACGCGGTGCGAGCCGCAGTTCTTCGACATGTCCATGCGCGACGAATACGGCGTTCTCTACCCGTTCTCGGCCGGCATCTTCGGCACCGGCGCGAGCTTCGCCTTCGACCGGCAGCGCCTGGTGCGCATCGGCGGCTTCGACGAGGCGCTGGGCGCGGGCACGCTCACCCGCGGCGGCGAGGACCTCGACATCTTCGTCCGTGTCCTGCTCGACGGTGGGGCCATCGCCTACGAGCCGTCGGCGGTCGTCTGGCACCACCACCGGGCGGACGAGCAGTCGCTGCTCAAGCAGATGTACGGATACGGGACGGGGCTCACCGCGTACCTCATGAAGCTCTTGATGAACGACTCCACCCGCAACCAGTTGCTGAAGCGGGTCCCGGCCGGGGTCTTGAAGATCGCCCGGATTCGCACCCAGACCAACGAGCGCCTCGGCGACGCGATCGCCGCACCCTCGGGGGCGATGCGCCGCGAGTTCGCCGGTTACCTCGCCGGACCGGTGCTCTACCTGCGCGCCCGCCGGGCGGTGGGCTCGTGACCACGCTGCTCGCTCCCGCGCCTTCCACTGCGCCCGCACGCGTCCACGCCGAGACCGGCCGCGATCGCCTGATCATCTCGGCGGCCAGCCTGTTCGCCCTCCTCCTCGGTGTGGTGGGGCTGGTCGCCGGCGTCGACTGGATGCGCGCGGTGGGCTTCGTCGCGTACCTCATGTTCGGCATCGGCGCGGCGCCCTTCGCGTTGCTGCCGCGCATCGGCCTGCCGTTGCGGCTCGCGCTGAGCACCGGCGCCTCGATCAGCATCCTGGTGATCCTGTCGGCGGTGATGCTCGACGCCGGGTGGTGGCGGCCCACCTTGGCCACGTGGATCGTCGGTGTCGTCACGGCCGGGCTGCACGTCGCGGCGGTTCTCAGAACCAGGCGGACGCCGCTGCGCCTCACGATCGGGCCGGGCGAGATCATGGCCGCGACCGGCGCGATCCTGTGCCTGGTGGCGGCGCTCATGAATCGCCACCTCGACCCGGGGCTCTGGGGATTCCTGGTACGCATCGGGCCGCTCTGGTACATCGGGCTGGCGCTGATCGTGCTCTCGTTGGCGATCTACCGCGCGTACGAAATCGGCGTCGTCCTGCTGTTGATCGTCCTGACCGGCACCTCCGCGCTGCTCTACGACCTGCCGCGCATCCAGTCCGCGGCCAAGCACGTCGAGCTGGTCGAGCAGATCCGGCAGCAGCACGTCCTGCAGTCGACCGTCGACGTCTACAACGGCTGGCCCGGCTTCTTCTCCGGGATGGCGTGGCTGGCGCAGGTGGCCGGCATCCGCGACTCGATCAACCTGGCGATCGCCTGGCCGGTGCTGATCGGCCTGTACCGGATCGCGGCCATGCGCTACTTCGCCGGCCAGTTGATCAAGGACCGGAACCTCGTCTGGCTCGCCGTGATCTTCGTGCTGCTGCCGGACACCATCGGTCAGGACTACTTCTCGCCGCAGTCGGTGGGCTTCGCGCTCGGCATCCTGATCTTCGGGTTCGCGCTGTCGACGATGCCGCTTCGCTACAAGATCCCGGCGATCGCCGTGCCCGCCGTGACCGTGGCGATCACCCATCAGCTCAGCCCGTACATCATCGGCGGCGCGTTGTGCGTGCTCGTCGTGCTGCGCGCGGTCAAGCCGTGGTGGCTGCCGGGCATCGTGCTCGGGGCGGCCGGATTGTGGGCGGCCGTGAACTGGGCAGATTTGTCCAAGTTCGTCGACCTGAAGGATCTCGGGCGGGCCGGCAACAACCTGGCCCCGCCCACGCCCGCCGCCGCCAGCGGGCTCGGCAAGCTTCCGGTCTTCCTTGCCACCGAGGCCGGGCTGGCGTTCAGCCTCATGATCCTTGGCGTGCTCAGTCTGGTGACGCTCTGGCGTCGTCGCCGTTCGCTGGCGACCTGGGCCCTGGCCTGTGCGCCCGGGGCCGGGGTGGCGATCATCGTCGTGCACCCGTACGGAAAAGAAGGGATCTTCCGGGCGACCCTGTTCGCGCTGCCGTGGCTTGCCGTCTTGGCCGCGCAGGCTTTCCCGGTGTGGCGTGCATTCCCGCGCGGCTTGATCATCGCGGTGCTGACCTTCGACTTCCTGATCGGCACGTTCAGCCTCGACGCGTCCAACGTCATGCGCCGCGCGGACCGCGAGGGCTTCCAGATGTACGCGCAGACCGCCACCGCCGGCGCCGTGAACTACTGCCTGATCATCGGCCCGGGCGACCTGCCGAGCGGGCCGATCACCGGCCCCAACGACCACATCTCGGTCTACCGCGGCGACATCGACACCGACTACGGCTTCACCATCAACCAGGCGCCGACCCAGTCCGACGTCGAGCGCCTGACCGAGGAACTGGTCGCCTACTCCGGTTCGACCGACCCCACCGATCGGCTGTACGCGTTCTGGTCGCCGACGTCGTCGTACTACGGCTGGGAGTACGGCCTGCACCTGCCGTCCCGCTTCGCCGCCCTGCGCGACGAGTTCGCCGCCTCGCCGCTCTGGAAGATCGTCTACTCGTCGGACGGCACGGTGATGTTCGAGTACACGGGAGCCTGATGGCTTCCGAGCCCGCCGGTCACGTCGCCAAGCTCTTCGGACGCGACTCGCTCTACATGTTGATGTGGGCCGTGCAGATCATCTGCGCGGCCCTCCTCACCCCGGTCACCACCCGGGTCCTCGGGCTCTCCGAATTCGGCACGATCACCTCGGCCAACGCCGTCATGCAGGTGCTGTTCGTCTTCGCCGGCCTCGGCCTGCAGACCGCCGTGCAGCGGGAGTACTCGACCTTCGGCAACCCGCGCGGCGCCTATCAACTGGTCTTCGCGTCGCTCGTGGTCACCGTCGGCATCTCGGCCGCCTTCTGGTTCACGGTGCCGATCTGGGCGCCGGCGCTGGAGATGGGCGACCAGCAGACGGCGCTGCGCTGGGCGGTGCTGTGGGCCGGCTCGTCGGCGATGACGACCATCTCGCTCGGCCTGCTGCGCAGCCTCGACAAGCTCGCCATGTTCGGGGCGGTGAGCTTCATCCAGTCGGTGGTGGCCGAGGCGCTCGCGCTCGGGCTGGTCAAGTTCTACCGGCCGACCGCCGAGGCCTTCCTGGGCGGCCAGGTCGCGGCCCAGTTCGTGGCGGCCCTGCTCGGCCTCGTGGTGGCGCCGCCGATGCTGATGCTGATGCGCGACCTCTTCGTGCTGGATCGCGCCCTGCGGTTCGCGCTGCCACTGGTGCCGGCGGCGCTGAGCACGTTCGTGCTGTCCGTCTCCGACCGGCTCATCGTCGAGGCGCAGATGGGCAGCGAGGCGGTGGCGCGCTACCAGGTCGCGTACAACGTGGCGTCGATGCCGATGCTGCTGCTGTCGGTGCTCAACTCGGCCTGGATGCCGCGCTTCTTCGGCATCTCGGACGAGGCCGAGCGCCGCACGGTGCTGGCGTCGAGCCGGGACGCCCTCTACCGCCTGATGCTGCCGGTGGTGGCCGGCTTCGCGTGCGGGGCCCCGCTGGTGCTGCGGATCTGGGCGCCGTCCTCCTATCACCCCGCCGACCTGCATTTCGTCGTCTGCCTCGTGCTGATCACGGCGATCCCGTACGCCGGCCAGCTGGCCGTGACCCGCACGCTGATGGCGGACGGCCGCACCGGCGCGGCGGCCGTCACCACGCTGCTGGCGGCGGTGGCCAACGTCGCCCTCAACCTGTGGCTGGTGCCGTCGTTCGGCCTGGAGGGCTGCGCGCTGGCGACGCTGGTGGCGTACGTCCTCCTCTATCTGGGCCTCGAGGTGGTCGGCCGGCGGGCCGAGGTGTCCCCTTCGCCGCTCCGGCTCAAGCTGCAGCTGGGCGTGGCCGCGGCCCTGACGCTGGCCTCCGCGCTGGTGTCGGAGAACGCCGTGACCCTGACGCTGCGAGCACTGGCGGGCGCGGCGACGCTGGTGTGGTTCATCCGGGTGCTCCTCACGATCGGCGCCGAAAACCGAGCAACCGACAAGCGCACCCAGCCCGTACGCGTAGACACCGACCTCCTGTGGGTCGGCGCGACGATCGAGATGTCCGGCTTCATCCCCGACCGCCGCCGCGAGGGCGGCGACCGCCGATCCCCCCGCCCCGGCTATTGGCCCCGAGCCGAGCGGCGCTGGGATGACCGCCGTTCCGTGGGCCGGCACCGGATTCCGCTTGCCGTTCCATCTCCTTCCTCCGCCCTCGCCGACCCGGCCACCTCTGCCACCTCGGTCATCGACGCGCCGTCCATCTCGGTTCGCCTCCCGAGCCGGCCGGTTAGCCGGGTCCATGCCGAGCCGGTTCTTCCCTCTTCCTGGCCCGCGCCCACCTCGCCCCCGCCCGAGTGGCCGCTCGTGCCGGATCGGTCACGCCCGGGCGGTTAGCCGGGCGATCAACAGCGACTTCCGCTCCTTCCGCACCGACGCGAAGCTCTTCTCCGCCGCCCGCACCGCCTTCTTCAGCGCGAACCGTGCGTCGTAGATCCACACCTGTCCGCCCGGCCGCACCACCCGCCGCAGATCGCGTATCCCACCCTCGACGTCGGCCCAGTGGTGCTGGCTGATCGACGAGACGATCAGGTCGAAGCTGGCGTCCGGGTAGGGGAGTGCCGCGACGTCACCGACCGTGAAGGTCACCCGGTTCTCCGGGTCGCGGCCCCGGGCGTACTCGATCATCTTGGGTTCGAGGTCGATCCCGTCGATGGTCCAGCCCGGACGCCGGGCCGCGAGCGCGCGGGGGATCCGGCCGGGCCCGGTGCCGACGTCGAGCACCCGGGCGCCGTCCGGCAGGTCCTGCGCGGCGGCGTCGTCGACCACCCGTGCGTAGAGCCGGGCGCCGAGCCGCCCGGCGTGCCGGTCGTAGGTGTCGGCGTGGCTGAAGATGTGAGCTTCCATGACTCCTCCTGAACATCACGTTCGCTTACGAACAGCGTGTTCGATTACGCTGGTGAGGGTCAACGGTCGATCCGGGGCATCCGTCCCGTACCGAACAGAGGTGGGGAAATTGGCCGGAAACGATGACCGGCGCGTCCGTCGCACCCGTCGCTCTCTGCAGGAGGCGCTCGTCGGCCTCATCACCGAGCGTGGCTACGAGAAGGTCACCGTCCAGGACGTGCTCGACCGGGCCGACGTGGGCCGATCCACGTTCTACGCCCACTACCGCGACAAGGACGCCCTGTTCGCCTCCTGCTTCGACGACCTGCGCGGCGACCTGGAGCGCGAGCTGAGCGGCATGGACCGCACGGCCCGCGCCGACCCGCTCGGCGTGATGTTCGCCCACGCATACCGCAATCAGCGCGTCTACCAGGCGGTCGGCACGGCCCACCTGCACCGCCTGCTCTACGACGCGCTGCGTGACCACCTGGCCGAGCACGGCACGCGCCAGCCGGTCGAGATCGTCGCCCAGTACCACGCGTCGGCCCTGGTCGGCCTGCTCGATTGGTGGGTGCGGGCCGGTTTCCCGCACGGCCCGGCCGAGATGGCCCGCATGTGTCAGGAGATCATGCAACCGAGCGTGATGGCCGTGGTCCTCGCTCCCGCCGCTCACGCTCCCGCCGCCCCTGTTTCCGCCGGGCCGCCGCCCGCTCCGCAGGCCGCGCCGTCGCCGCCCTTCTGAGCCGCGCCCGCGCTCCAGGCCAAGGCCGCCTCCTGAGCGCCGCCCCGCACATTTAGACCGCGTCCACGTATTTTAGATTGCGCTTTCGGGCGGTTCTGCTGCAAAGATGGGGTCATGACGTATGTCGTGGTGGGCGGCGGCCTGGCCGGCGCCAAGGCAGTGGAAACCCTGCGCGACGAGGGCTTCGCGGGCCCGGTCACGCTCATCGGCGCCGAGGCGGTCCGGCCGTACGAGCGACCGCCGCTCTCCAAGGGCCTCCTGCTCGGGACGGACGAGCCGGACAGTCCCTTCGTGCACTCGACGGAGTGGTACACCGAGCACGACATCACGCTCCGCACCGGCACGACGGTCACCGCCGTGGACCGGGCCGGCAAGACCATTCATACCGACCGTGGCGAGGTCATCGCGTACGAGAAACTGCTGCTCGCCACCGGATCCACCCCGCGCCGGCTTCCGGTTTCCGGCGGCGACGCCGCCCTGCTGTTGCGCACGCTCGACGACTCGAAGCGGATCTCCGACGCGGTCACCGGCAGCAGCCGCGTCGTGGTCATCGGCGCGGGCTGGATCGGCCTCGAGGTCGCGGCGGCCGCGCGCACCCGGGGCGCCACCGTCGACGTCGTCGAGATGGCCCCGCTCCCGCTGCAGAACGTGCTCGGCGACGAGATCGCCCAGGTCTTCGCCGACCTGCACCGAGCCAACGGCGTGACCCTCCATCTTGGAGCCCGCCTCGAGGCGATCGAGGGCGATACCGTACGCCTCGCCGACGGCACCACCCTCGAAGCCGACGTGGTGATCGCCGGCGTCGGCGTCACGCCCAACGTCGGGCTCGCCGCGGACGCCGGCCTCGCGGTCGACAACGGCGTGCTCGTCGACCGGCGGCTGGCCACCAGCGATCCAGACATCTTCGCGGCCGGCGACATCGCGAACATCGACCACCCGCTGCTCCGGCACCGCATCCGGGTCGAGCACTGGGCGACCGCGCTCAACACCGGCCCGGCCGCGGCGAAGGCGATGCTCGGGCAGGACATCAGCTACGACAAGCTGCCGTACTTCTACACCGACCAGTTCGACCTCGGGATGGAGTACACCGGCTGGGTGGCGCCGGATGCGAAACCCCAAGTTGTCGTACGCGGCGACCTCGCGACCCGGGAGTTCATCGCGTTCTGGCTGGTCGACGGCAAGGTCGCGGCCGGCATGAACGTCAACGTCTGGGACGTGACCGAGCCGATCGAGGCGCTGATCCGCGCGGGTGCCGTGGTCGACCAGCGCCGTTTGGCCGACCCCGACGTGGCGTTGTCTGACCTTTCGAGCTGAGTCGCACTGGTTGTACGTCGCCGCTGCTCGTGATCGACGACGCTGAACGGCGTGGACGGGTGGCATGCCCAGGTGCTCACGCACGAGCGACGCGGGGCGGACGTCGCCGTGTTCACGTGCCGCACCGGAGAGCCTCTGCCGTTCCGCCCCGGGCAGCACGTGACGATCGAGTGCCCGTACCGGCCGTGGCAATCCCGGGCGTTCGCCATCGCGAACGCGCCGCGGCCGGACCGCGTGCTGGAGTTCCACGTCCGCGCGACCGGCGCGGCCGGCGTCTCGGCCGCGCTGGTCCGCCGCCTCAAGCCCGGCGACGTCCTGCGCCTGGGCGGCCCGCACGGCTCCCTCGTGCTGGACCCGTTCTCGCGCCGCGACCTGGTCTTCGTGGCCGGCGGCACGGGCCTGGCCCCCGCGAAGGCCCTGATCGAAGAATTGACCGCCTTCAATCGCACCCGCTGGATCCACCTGTTCCGCGCCGAGCGCCGCTGCCGCGACTTCTACGACCGCGCCGGCGTGGACGAGCTGGCCCGGCGGCACCCCTGGCTCTCGGTGGTGCGCGCCACCAGCGACGAGCCCGACGAGGCCGGCGACCAGGCCGGGATCGCGGAGGTCCTGGCCCGGCACGGCCCCTGGAACGACCACGACTTCTACGTCTTCGGCTCGCAGGCGATGGTCGCCGATACCCTGGGCGCGCTCGATCGCTGCGCCGTGCCCCGCGCCCGAGTACGGTCGAATGCTTTCGGTCCATCGGGCGTCAGCTCCGGACGCCGCCCGTCGCGTACCCCTCAGTGATCTTCCAAGTCGGTCATCTTCCAAGTCGGTGATCTTCCAAAGAGGACCGATCCACCGGCTAGAGTTCGATCGTGGATCGGATCGACACCTCGGTGGCGCACCCGGCTCGCCGTTACAACTACTGGCTCGGCGGCAAGGACCACTTCGCCGCCGACCGGGAGTCGGGCGATCTGCTGGCCAAGGCGTTCCCCACCGCGCGCATCGCCGCCCGGGAAAACCGCGACTTCCTGCGCCGGAGCGTGAAGTTCCTGGCCGACGCCGGCGTGCGACAGTTCCTGGACATCGGCACCGGCCTCCCGGTTCCCGACAACACGCACGAGATCGCCCAGCGGATCGCGCCCGAGTCCCGCGTGCTCTACGTGGACAACGACCCGATCGTGATGACCCACTCGCGCGCCTTGACGGTCGGCGCCCGCGAGGGCCGCACCGGCTACGTCGAGGCCGACCTTCGCTCGCCCGAGGACATCCTCGCGCACCCCGAGTTCCGGGCCGTGATCGACCCGAAGCAGCCGGTAGCGCTGCTGCTGGTCGCGGTGCTGCATTTCATCCACGACGACGACCAGGCCGCGGCCGTCGTGCGCCGCCTGCTCGACGCGATGCCCGCCGGCGGCTACCTGGTGGCCAGCAACCTGACGCTCGACTTCGCGCCGCCCGAGCAGGTCGCCAAGCACGAGGAGCTGCTCGCCTCCGGCCGCACCGACGCCCGGGCCCGCAACGCCGCCGAGTTCGGCCGGTTCTTCGACGGCCTCGAGCTGATCGAGCCCGGCATCGTCGCGGTCAGTGACTGGCGCCCGTCACGCTCCGAGGCCGACCGGCCGACCGCCGCGGACGTAGCCATCTACGGCGCGGTCGGCCGCCTCGGATAGAGCGGACGGCCAGACCAGCAACCGCGCCTTGACCGCCGCCATGCCGGCGTCGGTCAGCAGGAGCCACCAACCAACCGTGGCCGACTGGCGATCGCCTATCGCTGGGTCCACATTGAGGTGTCGGCGTCGCCTCCGCCCGCTTCCACCCGATTGCGCCCGCCCCGCTTGGCCGCATAGAGCCGCTGGTCGGCAAGGGTCATCGCGCTCGCCAGCTCGTCCCCGCCGGCGACCTCGGCCAACCCCAGACTGATGGTCACGCTCAGCCCGGGCTCGATCTCCTCCCAGCCGTACGCCGCGACCTGCGCCCGAAGCACCTCGCATCGCGCCTCGGCGTCCGCCATGCCGGCCCCCGTGAAGGCGATCAGAAACTCCTCGCCCCCGAACCGCGCGACCAGATCACCGTCGCGCACATGCGCCCGGAAGATGCCCGCAATCCGCCGCAGCACCTCGTCTCCCACGAAGTGCCCGAACCGGTCGTTGACCTGCTTGAACCGGTCGACGTCGGCCACCGCCACACAGAGCCCGCCGACGTGCTGTCCCGCCCGCTCGCCGCCCACCCGGTCTGCCAGCCTGCTTGCCAGCTCCGGCAGCGCCCGGTCCACGAACCGCCGGTTCGGCAGCCCCGTCAGCGCGTCCTCGCCGGCCTGCCGCTCGAGCTCGACGCTGCGCTCCCGGTGCAGCTCGACCTCGTGCCGCGCGTTGTCCAGCTCGAACGCGTGGACCGCCATCCGCGCCCGAACCGCCGCGACGTCGTTGTGCGCCTCCCGCTCCAGCACGTGGAACGCCCGGTAATGGCGAAGCGCCGCCACCGCGTCACCCGCCAGCTCGTACGCCTCCGACAGCTGCCGGTGAATCTCCATGGCCATCGGCTTCTCGCCCGCCATGAGGGCCCGATCGAGCGCCGCCACGAACCCGTCGATCGCCGCCGCCAGATCGCCCCGCATCAGCCGGATCCGAGCCTCGTGCTCCAGAGTGGACGACTCGAGCGAGCGATACCCGAACTCCGTCGCGATCTCCCGGGCCCGCACGATCAGCGAGGCGGCCCGCTCGAACTCCCCGTCCAGCGCCAGCAGCATGCCGTAGTTGTCGAGACTGATCGACTCCCGAAACGGGTTGCCCGCCTCCCGGGCCAGCCGCAACGCCTCCTCGACGTATCCCAGCGCCCCGCGCAGCGTCTCCCCGGCGCCGTCGAGGTCACCGTCCGCCCGCAGCCGGGCCACCTGGTAGATCGCGTTGTCCCCGACGTTATTGAGGATGCAGAACCGAGCCTCCGTATCCATCCCCGCGACCATCGTGAGCGCCCGCATCAGATATTCGGTGCTGAGATTTCGGTCGCCCAGGCTCCCGTGCACCACCCCGGTGCGGTTGTGCACCCAGTAGAGAAGGTCCCGATCGCCCAGCCGCTGGGCGATGTCCCGCCCCCGGGCCAGCACGTCGAGGGCCTCTTCGTGCATGCCGAGCTCGTTGAGCGGCATGGCCTGCACGGTAAGCACCTGGCAGATGCCGGCCTCGTCGCCGATCCCCTCCAGCACGGCGACCGCTTCCCGGCAGGCGGCGACGGCCTCCTCGAGCTCCCCGAGCCGCAGGAGCTGGTTGGCAAGCGACCGGAGCGCCGCGGCCTGCCCGCCCGGATCACCCACCTCACCCGCCAGCGAGGCGGCCCGCCGGGCGAGTGCCGACCCGGTCCGGTAGTCCCCCGAAACCCGGCTGCTCTCGGCAAGCTCGAGCATCTCGGCCACGGAAAACGCCTCCACCCGCGCCACCGCGAGGCTGGTGCCGGCCATACCGTGCCTCCTCCCACCCGGCGGCCGGTGCCCGCCGGGGATCGGGGACCCTATCGCCCACCCACCCCCGGACTTGAGCAATCCCCGTCACGCCACCGCCCCCGCGGCTCGAAGTGCATCGGAGGCGTCAGCGGGCGGCCAAGGCGGTCATTTCGACGGCTTCCGCGTCGACCCGATGAGCGGTGAGGCCGTCGGCGTCGGCGTCGGTCACTGCCGCGGCGGCGAGGTCGGCGGACGCGGGCGCGGCCGGGACCGGTTCCGGCGCCGGACGCTTGCGCGGAGTCGTCCAGATCGCGCCGTTCAGGGCCGCCCACGCCGCCCCGATCAGCACCGCGGCCACCGTCTCGCTGGTGCGGCTCCACCCCAGGTAGACCCACGACCCCGCGCAGACCGTCACGTAGATCGCGGCGCCGGTCCAGACCGCGACCCGCCACCTCCACGGCAGGTGTGCCGCCAGCATCCAGGCCAGCAACCCGACCGCGGCCGCCAGTTGCGCGGTGTGCCCGGCCGCCATCGCGGCGATCGGCCCGGCCGCCTCGAACGGAATGCGCCCGTCGAACTCGGTCACCGACGGAAACACCACCGAGACGGGCGTCTCCCAGACCTCCCAGCTGGGCGGCGTGGCCCAGGAGATCGCCGCCGCCAGCACCACGACCGGAACCACCGGTCCCACCGCCATGAGGAGCCCCTCGCTCTCCCCACGCCACCGCCGCAGCAGCCACCGCCCCACCGACACGAGGACGGCCACCGCGAAGAGCACCCCCGGGTCCGCGAACGTGGCCGCATCCAGCGCGAACAGGTACCCGTCCGACGTCCACTGCCCGCGCGCCCAGCTGCCGATCGCCGCGTCGGCGTCGGCCAGCCCGCTGAACCGAACTACCACCGGCACCACCACGACGAGCAGAGCCGCCAGCCCGAACAGCGCCACCACGCTGAGCCCCAGGTCGACCACCGCCCCCGGCCGTGGCCGCCGCACCCCCACCCGCTCGAGCAGCCACTCGACGCCCGGCCGGCGAGCCAGCTCGCGCAGACGTTCCACCCCCGGCCTTCGGGCCAGCCCGCGCAGACGTTCCACCCCCGGCCTCCGAGCCAGCCCGTGCAGCCGCCCCCGGCCGAACCACCGCCCGGGCCCGCTTTGCCTGTCCCCTCGCACCGGCGACGCCACCCCGGAGCCTGCCTCGCCGGACGACAGCGCCCCGCCGGACGACAGCGCCTCGCCGGACGACAGCGCCCCGCCGGACTTGACCGCGCGTCGCCGGCTCAGCAGGCCGACGAGCGCGTGGGTTGGCCGTGGGTGCCGCCCGATCCAGCGACCGGCCAGGATCAGCCCCACGATGATCACGGCCAGCACCGCGAGAGCCCCACCCGCGTGACCGGCCCGCGCCACGAGCAGGTCGTAGGACGCACCCGCCAGATAGCTCGCCCCGACCATCCACAGTGACCACAGCACCGCCGCCGGCGCGTGCCAGGCGGCAAACCGCCGATAGGGCACCCCGTTCATCGCGGCGAGCCGCGGGATCAGGGTTCGCGCCCCCACGATCCACTGGCCCAGGAAGACGGCTCGCCCACCGTGCCGGACGAAGAGCCGTTCCGCCCGATCCCACCGCTTCTCGCCGATCCACCGGCCGAGCCGGGTCACTCGCAACCGAGGCCCGCGCCGCCGCCCGGAGTGGTAGGCCGCCGTCCCGCCCGCCAGCGCCGCGACGACCGCCACGGCGAGCGCCGGCCCGATCTGCACCGTGCCCGCGTTGGCCAGCAACCCCAGCGCGATCAGCGCCGTGGCCGCCGGCAACACCAGCCCGGCGACGATCGCCGACTCGGCCGCCACCAGTACGCCGACGACCACGTACACCAGGATGGGCGGCAATCCGCCGAGCAGATCGTTGAGGAAGGACACGCTGGTGACGCTATGCAGGCGATCAGCGGCCCTCAATCGGTGATCGCCCCTAGGTGCGCCCGGGGTATGACTGAGGGATGGACATCCTCGTAGCCGGCGGCCACGGTCAGGTCGCCCTCCGCCTGTTGAAGCTGCTCGCCGCCGACGGCCACACCGCCCGCGGCCTGATCCGCAAGCCCGACCAGGCCGAGGACCTGCGCTCGGTCGGCGCGGTCCCGGTGATCGGCGACCTCGAGAACGATCCGTCCCTCTCCGCGTACGTCGAGGGCGCCGACGCCGTCGTCTTCGCGGCCGGCGCGGGCCCGGGCAGCGGTGCGGCCCGGAAACGCACCGTCGACCGGGGCGGCGCCGTCAAGCTCGCCGACGCGGCCATGGACCAGAAGGTGACCCGGTACCTCATGGTCTCCTCGATCGGCGCCCAGGACCCCGCCTCCGCCGGCGCCATGCAGCCCTACCTCGAGGCCAAGGCGGAAGCGGACGCCTATGTCGTGGCCAGCGGCCTCGACTACACGATCGTCCGGCCTGGTCAGCTCACCGACGACCCCGGCACCGGCCTGGTCACCGCCTCTCGTACGCTGGGTAACCGCGGACCCGTGCCGCGTGACGACGTGGCCGCCGTCCTCGCCGCCTGCCTCACCGCGCCCACCACCATCGGCGTCACCTTCGAGCTCTTCGCCGGCGAGACTCCCATCGCGGAGGCCCTGCGGTTCTGAGCGTTGGCGTGAGGGGAGATGGCGTCAGGCCGGCGGCAGGTGCGCCGCCAGCACACGGGCCTCGCTGCGGAGCTGCTCCGCCCGGTCCGCGTGCCCGGCCCGATCGTATTGGTCGGCTGCCGTCTCCCGCTCGGCCAGCTCCGCCCGTACGATCCGCTCGATTTGGTCCTCGGTAAGCGTGCGCCGCTCCACCTCGGCCGCACCCACCCCGATCGGCGCCTGTTCGATGGCGAGCCCCTGCGGCGCTCCGTCGACGGGCACGACGGCCTCGGCGTTGTCGATCGCGGCGAGCGTGGCGCGCAGTGCCGCCGTGGCCGCGCGGTCGCGTGACTTCATCGCGGCCGGGAGCGCCGCCCGAAGCCGGTGCCGTAGCGAGGTGTCGGTCATGACCGCGACGCTATCCGCCCACGCCCGCCGGGCGGCACCGATTTCTGCGCGACCGGTGGGTCGCTGTGGAGTTCTCAACCAACCTTCGTCCGGCTCTCGTCGAACTCTCGTCGGCAATGCGGCAGCAGCGCGGCCAGGGCCGGACTCGTCCGATCCCGCCACACCAGAGCGAGCAGCGCCGGCAGCGGCACCCCCGTGATCGGCACGGCCACCAATCCCGGGTGCAGCGACGCCATCGACTCGCTCAGCACCGCAATGCCCAATCCTCGCGACGCCAGTTCAGCGACGGCAGTGGGTGCCGACGCGACCAACGCGACATCTGGGAACTTGCCCGCGGTCACACACGCTTCGTCGAACGCGGCGCGGATACCGGTTCCCTCGGGCAACGTGACGAGAGCGTACGACAAGATCTCGGTCACCGGTAACTCCTTCTTTCCGGCCTGTGGATGACCGGGCGGAACCAGGGCTACCAGGCCTTCCCGGGCGATCACGTGGCTGGCCAGCTGCGACGGTAGCTCGCCGGCGACGCCGACGAGCGCGATGTCGAACATGCTGGAGAGCACCCCGTTGATGAGCGATCTCGAGTCATCCTCGATCAGCTCGAGCTCGATCGACGGGTGCTGGCGGTGGAAGGAGGCCATGGCGGCGAACAGCGGCTTGATCTCGCAGCCCCGAACCATCCCGACCGTCAGATGGCCCCGGACCAGCCCGTTCACCGCGTCGATCACTTCGCGCATGGACTCCGCTTCGGTGAGCGCCGCCTGAGCGAACGGAAGGGCGGCCTTTCCGGCCTGGGTCAGCCGCGCGACCCGCCCCGACCGGTCGAACAGCGGTGACCCCAGTTCGTTCTCCAGGGCCTTGATCTGGGCGCTCACCCCGGACTGACTGATCCGTACGCGCTCGGCGGCCCGGGTGAAGTTGGCCTCCTCGGCCACGGCGACGAAGTACTCGAGCTGACGAAGTTCCATAACTGTGGATTCTAGTTACCACAAGAACTATGCGTTGGACTTCTGCTCGGGGCCGGCGAAGAGTGGGCGCATGACCGAACGCGCAAAGGCAATGAAGCCGGAAGAACTGACCCGTCTGTTCGTGGAGCGGGCCAACGCCAAGGACGCCGAAGGCCTGGCGCTGCTGTACGAGAAAGACGCGGTCATGGCCTATCCGCCCGGTCAGCAGACGGTGGGCCGGGCCGCGATCCAGAAGTTCTGGGAGGACGTGCTGCCGAAGATGCCGGAGTTCCAGCCGGAGCAGCCGCTGCCCACTTTGATCAGTGGTGATCTGGCGCTGACGTCGACGCCGCCCAAGGACGGCGCCGGAGCGCGTGCTCAGGTGGTGCGCCGCCAGTCGGATGGCAGTTGGCTACGCGTGCTCGACCAGCCCGAGTTCGTCACGCCGACAAGCTGACACGCGGCCAAAATGCCGTGCGATCGAACACCGTGGGGATGCGACCCGGCCACCGCGGGGGGAAGGCGACCGGGTCGCGAGCGGTGGATCAGAGAGCGATGTGCTGACCGGGGAAGATCAGGTTCGGGTTGGTGATGGTGCCGTGGTTCAGCTGGTAGAGGGTGTGCCAGCCGCCCTTGATGTGGTTCTTGGTGGCGATGGCCGACAGCGTGTCGCCGGAGCGGACGACGTACGTCTTGCCGGTGGCCTTCGCGGTCGTCGCCCGGGTCACCACGTGCGACGGCTTCGACGACTTCTTAGTCGTCTTGTGAGTGGACGACTTCGAGGTCGTCGAGTGCTTCGAGGTGTGCTTCTTGGCCGACGGCTTCGACGAGGAGCCGCTGGCGTGCTTGGCCGTGTAGTGCTTCGTCGAGCCGGCCTTCTTGCCGCACATCGGCCAGGCGCCGATGCCCTGGCCGTCCAGCACCTTCTCGGCGATCCGGATCTGCTCCGAGCGGCTGGCCTTGTTGGCGGTGCTCGCGTACTTCGTGCCGCCGTAGGCCTTCCACGTACCGCGGGTGAACTGCAGCCCGCCGTAGAAGCCGTTGCCCGTGTTGATGCTCCAGTTCCCGCCCGACTCGCACTGGGCGACCGCGTCCCAGTTCACACTGGACGCCTGGGCAGGGGAAGCCGGTCCGAGCAGAGCGGCCGTGCCCGCCACGCCGGCGGCCGTGAGGCCGAGCGCGAGACGGGCGTGCTTGCGCACCCGCGGATTGCGGGCATGCTTGCGGATCTGTGCCATGACAGAGAAACCTCCACGCCTACGAGGTCAGCTGTCGGGTTCGGGCTGAGGTGCCCGGCCGCTCGTTCGGCGGCTTCACCCCGAGGCGCGCATATCGCGCGCCGAGGAACTTGGGTCCCCCGCTCCCTGCCACGAGTTCGATTTCCGGCGGGCGGTGGCAGGGACTCGGCGGTCCACCCGCGGTGCCCGCCATTGCGGGACCGGCTGACCGTAACCACGGAATCGCGGCATAGGCCAAGCTCGACGCGGGAAAGGTGACGTTCTTCTCACCGATTGACCTATTTGATCTTTCTTTATGCCGAGAATGACCGATAGCTATGCATCTCTGATTACCGATCGGTAACTTGCCGCGACGGGGGGCGGAACGTGATGGAGAATCGGCGACCATGAGCGAGCGGGTCCGCGATCACGACATCGTCGTCTACGGTGCTTCCGGCTTCGTCGGGGTGCTGGTGGCGAAGTATCTGGCCGAGCACGCCCCGGAAGGCACACGGGTGGCCCTCGCGGGCCGGTCGGAGAGCAGGTTGGCCGAGGTCAAGGGCCGTCTGGGCGTTGACTGGCCGATCCTGGTCGCCGATGCCGCGGACGTGTCGGCCCTCGAGAAGGTCGCCGGCGCCGCCAAAGTCGTGATCACCACGGTGGGGCCATATGCGAAATACGGCAAAGCGCTCGTGCGCGCCTGCGCCGCGGCCGGCACCGACTACGTCGATCTCACGGGCGAGGTGCTGTTCGCCCGGGACAGCATCGACGAGAACCACGAGCTCGCCCGCACTACCGGCGCCCGGATCGTGCACTCGTGCGGGTTCGACTCGATCCCGTCGGACATCGGCGTGCACGTGCTCGACCAACAGGTGAAGGCCGACGACGCCGGCGAACTGGCCGACACCACACTGGTCGTCACGAGCATGAAGGGCGGCTTCAGCGGCGGCACGATCGACTCGATGCGGCACCAGCTCGACATGGTCAAGGCGGACCGGAAGCTGCGGAAGATCGCGGCCAGCCCGTACTCGCTCAGCCCGGACCGCGCGAACGAGCCCGACCTCGGCCGGCAGGACGACACCGCGGTGGTCGACGCCTCCACCGTGCATCCGCGGCTGCGGGGCATGCTGGCGCCGTTCGTCATGGCGTCGTACAACACCCGGGTGGTGCGGCGCAGCAACGCGCTGCGTAACTGGCAGTACGGCCGGAGCTTCCGCTACCGCGAGGCGATGAGCGTGGGCACGTCGCCGCTCTCGCCGGTGATCGCGCACGGCACCCGGCTCGGACTCGGTGCGCTGATGGCCGGCCTTTCGCTGCCGCCTACCCGCTATGTGCTCGACCGGGTCCTGCCCAAGCCGGGGGAGGGGCCGAACGAGCGGGCCCGCGAATCGGGGCATTTCACGATGGACATCTTCGCGACGACGACCAAAGGCGACCGCTACACCGCACGCGTACGCGCCAAGGGCGACCCGGGCTACGCGGCCACGGCGGTCATGCTCGGCGAGTCGGCCCTGGCCCTGGTTCACGATCGCGACGACCTGCCGCCGTCCGAGGGCGGCGTGCTGACCCCGGCCACGGCGCTCGGCGACGCGCTCGTGGCCCGCCTCCGAGCAGTCGGAATGGAGATCACCGCCAACAAGAGCGCCTAGCGGGGGTAGCCGCGGCCGCGGCCGCGGGCACGGGAGCGGCGCGCGGCGGGTGGGCGCGGGCCGAGACGCGCGGCGGGTGGGCGCGGGCCGAGACGCACGGCGGATGGGCGCGGGCCGAGACGCACGGCGGATGGGCGCGGGCCGAGACGCGCGGCGGGTGGGCGCGGGCCGAGACGCACGCGGGACGGAAGACCTGCCTAGAGCTGCTGCAACACAGCCTTGCAGTAGTCGGTCAGATGATCGGCAAGCGGACCGACCTCTTCATCCATCCCCCGGGACAGCCAGTCGATGATGACCTCACTCAGACCGGCCACCAGCGCGAGCAGCAACCGCTCGTACCGGAGCTGGTCGGTGGGGTGAGTCCCCATCCGGCGCAAGAGGTGGGCGAGGAACTGGGCGTCCTCCCGGAGCACGCCCCGCCGCCTCGTCTCCATGCGCGGCGCGTTGATGTAGATGACCTTGGCGCGCTCGGGGTTGGCGTGCAGCAGCTCGAGCAGGCGGCGAACGGTCGGCCGGAGCATCTCGTCGAGGTCGGCCGGTGACTCGGGCGCGGCGTCGGCCACCCCGGTGAGCAGCCACTTGTTCTGCCGGCGATGCAAAACGCGTACGAGATCCGCTCGATCGACGAAATGCTCGTAGAAGTACCGTTTCGAGACCTTCGCGCCGCCGCAGATCTCGGCCACCGTGACGTCGTCGTAGTCCTGGGTGCCGAAGAGGTGCAGCGCGGAATCGAGGATTCGTTCGCGCCGATCCGTTGCCCGCTCCTCGCGGGATCGGCCGCCATAAGTCTCGCCCCGCCGCGTCACCAACGCCGTCCGCTCGTCCACGAGATCTAAAGGTATGCCTACCTTCATCGCCGCGCCGCACGGCGGTCCGCGATCGTCCACATCGAATACCTGCAAATGTGCCATGACGAATCACTCATCGTCTTCATAACCATCGCTACTGGCCGGAACCGGGTCCTTACGGGCAGGATCAAGATGTGTCCGCCAGCCGCCTTCCCTTCCCGCTCACGCTTACGGGAGACGGCATCGTCCTGCGCGAATGGCGTTCCGAGGATCTCGACGATCTCGTCGCGATGCTCGACGAACCGGACATAGCCCGCTGGACGCCCATGCCCTCACCGTTCGACGTCGAGGCCGGCATCGCCTACCTCAAGCGTGCCCACCAGGGCCGGGTCAGCGGCCAGCGCATCCAGCTCGCGATCACCGAGGACGGCGGGCGCCCACTCGGCGAGGTCCTGCTCTTCGGCGTCGACGCCGGCCTCCGCGAGGCCGAACTGGGCTATCTGGTGGGCGCGCGCCATCGTCAGCGCGGGCTGGCGTCGGGGTCGCTCTCCCTTCTCAGCTCGTACGCCCGGAGCACGTTGAACCTGACGCGGCTGCTCCTGCGCATCGACCCGTCCAACACGGCCAGCACCGCCGTGGCTCGGCGCTGCGGATATCGCCTCACCGGGGAGCCCCCGATCCTGCAGGTCGGCCCGCACGGTCCGAGCAGCCTGGACACCTGGGAGCTGCTCGACGTCCGCGGCGGCTCCCGCTTTGATCGACTGAAAAATGTCGCAGCCCGGCGGTACGGTCGTCGCACCTAGAAATTAGGCAGCGACCGAGGAGGGTGCCGTGGTCAGCGTCGACCGTGCACAGGTGATGGCATATCGAGTGACCGCTCTCGGCCTGGCCGAGCGCTCCAAGAAACGCCCCGCCGACCTGCCCGTCCTCGACCTCGGCGTGCAGGAGTACTCGCCGGGTTCCCAGTTCGTCGCCCTCGCCGCCCGCACCTCGGCGGCCCTCGACGACGACCGGCTGATCACCGTGTGGGCCGCGCGCGGCGCGCCGCACCTGCATCGCCGTGCCGACCTCGCGGCCCTGGTCAAACAGTTGTGGCCGGTCAGCGACGCCGACGCGTCGGCGCGCATCCGCAGCACCCAGATCGCCGAGGGCATGAAGCTCGGCATCGCCGCGTTCACCGCGACCGCGTCCGCCTTTCGCGAGGTGGTGACCGACTCGATGCCCCGCGGCGAGGTCAGCACGCAGGTGAGCAAGCGGGTGCCGCGCAAGCTCACCTACGAGTGCCGGTCCTGCGGCGCCCGGCACATCGCCGGGAACGTCTGGCAGCACTCGGGGCTGGCCGGCGGTGTCGAGGTCAAGTCGCGCGGACGCGAGGCGATGCTCGGCCCGATCCCCGACGCGCCGCCGCAGCCGACCGAGAACGAGGGCGTCGACGAGCTGATCACGACCTATCTGCGGCTGCTCGGGCCCGCGACGCCGGCCGAGATGGGGAAATATCTGGGCAGCACGACGACCGAGATGAAACGCGTGTGGCCGTCGAGCGGGCTGGCCGAGGTGCGGGTCGACGGGCGTAAGGCGTGGCTGCCCGAGTCCGCCGTGGACGATCTCGTGAAGGCCGAGCCGCCGGCCGGGGTGCGGCTGGTGCCGGCGATGGATCCGCTGCTCCAGGCCCGCGATCGCGATCTGCTGGTGCCCGACCGCGCCCAGCAGAAAGAGGTGTGGCGGGTGCTCGGCAACCCGGGTGTGCTGCTGCTCGACGGCGAGATCATGGGCGTCTGGCGGGCGAAGATGTCCGGTCGCAAGCGGGTCGATCTCAGCCTGACCTCGTTCGTCCCGCTGCCGCCCGGCCGCCGAAAAGAGATCGAGGCCGAGGCCGCCGAGGTGGCCCGTGGCCGGGGCGTGCCGGAGGCAACGGTCGCCTTCGACTGATACGTCATACAGATGGCGGTGAGGATCGCCAGCGGTGAGCGTAAATCGGGCGATTGACGGGAACTGGCATCTCTGGAGGTATCCGGAAGGCAACGCGCGAGTAACAATGAGGTCGATCGAGACGCTCTTCCTCGATCGGCGGGCAGGCCCGGCCCGAGCGGAGGTGACGGCATGCTGAGCAGGGAAGACAGTCGCCGGCTGGCGGAGTTGGAGCGTCAGCTGAGGCGTGACGACCCGGATTTCTGCGCCCGCATGACCGCCGGCGTCGAAAAGCCCGCAGCCGGCACCGGCAAGGCCATGACGCTGTCCCTGATCCTCACCGCCGCCGTGATCTGGGCGGCCGCCGTCGTTCTGGGCGTCCTCGGCTGGTGGGTCGCCGCCGCGATCGCCGCCTTCTGCGCCACCGTCGTGATGTCCACGTTGGCCGTGCGGCTCGTCCGTCGCCGCCGTCGCCGCTGATCAACGGGCGTAGTGAAAGTCAACGGGCGTAGTGAAAGTCAACCGGCGTAGTGAAAGTCAACCGGCGTAGTGAAAGTCAACGGGCGTAGTGAAAGGCGGCGCCGAGTGGGTTTCGACGCCGCCTTTCGGGTGGGCTTACCCGTGCCGGGGATTTCCCTCGCTGCGCCCCCGCAGCATGGGCGGCACGGTCAGGCCCGGGTGTGGGTGGCTTGGTGGGCGCGGGCACGGGCGCGGAAGACCCAGATGCGCAGCATCAGGAAGCGGACGGCGGTGGCCAGCAAGTTGGCCAGGATCAGGACGGTCAGCTCTACGTGCTTGGCGGGGTCGGCCACCACGGCGTCCAGCAAGGCCAGCGAACCGCTCGTCAGGGCCAGGCCGATGCCGAAGACGATCAAACCTTGGGCCTGGTGACGCCAGGCGCCGTCGTTGCCTCGGACGCCGAAGGTCACTCGGCGGTTGACCGCGGTGTTGGCGATGGCGGTGACCAGCAGGGCGACCAGGTTTGCCCACTGTGGGCTCACGGCGGTGCGGAGCAGCGCGTACAGGATCAGGTAGGCCAGCGTGCTGGCCACGCCGACCGCCGCGAAACGGATCAGTTGGCCGGTCAGGCCGGCGGGGACGCCGGCCATCGGCAACGGGTTGCGGCCCAGCTGTTCGCGCAGCGTGGCGAGCGGCAAACGGCCCGAGCCGAACGCGCGCAGCAGGCGGGCGATGCCCTTGAGGTCGGCGACGGCGGTCGCGACGATGTCCACCCGGCTGTCGGGGTCGTCCACCCAGTCGACCGGCACCTCGTGGATCCGCAGGCCGGCCCGCTCGGCGATCACCAGCATCTCGGTGTCGAAGAACCAGCCGGTGTCCTCGACCATCGGCAGCAGCCGCTCGGCCACGTCGGCGCGGATCGCCTTGAAGCCGCACTGGGCGTCGGAGAAGCGGGCCGACAGGGTGCCGCGCAGGATCAGGTTGTAGCTGCGGGAGATGAACTCGCGCTTGGCGCCGCGCACGACCCGGGAGCCGCGCGCCAGGCGCGAGCCGATCGCCAGGTCGGAGTGGCCGGAGATCAGGGGCGCGACCAGGGGGAGGAGGGCGCCCAGGTCGGTCGAGAGATCGACATCCATGTACGCGAGGACGGCCGCGTCCGATTGGGTCCAGACATATTTGAGGGCCCGCCCCCGTCCCTTCTCGGGGAGATGCACCGAGGCGACGCCGGGCAGTTCCCGGGTGAGCCAGCGGGCCACGTCGGCGGTCGAGTCGGTGCTCGCGTTGTCGGCGATCGTGATCCGGAAGCGGTACGGGAAGTACGTCGACAGGTACGCGTGCAGGCGCCGCACGCACGGCTCGAGATCGATCTCCTCGTTGTAGACGGGAACGACCACGTCGAGCACCGGGGCGTCGAGCCGGGTCGGGTCGGCGTCGTGCGATGGCAGCGTCGTCAAGCTCATGTCAACAAATTTCGGGCCCGCCCCTGGGCAATTCGTATGGTCATCCTGTGGCGGCCCTGTGAAGTTCGAGACGGCAAAAGGGGCGGCACCCCGACGAGGGATGCCGCCCCTGAAAGCGGACCTAACTCAAGAGCTGAGGTCGTAGACCGTGACGTTGCCGACCGTCGTGGCCGTGAAGTTGTCGGCCACCCACTGGGCGATCTCCGAGCTGTCGCTGCTGCCGCCCGTGTTGGAACCGCCACCGCCGGCGCTGCCGCTGCCGCTGCCGATGAAGTAGTGGATCTTCCCGGCGGCCACGTACTGCTGGAACTGTTCGAGCGTGGGGGACGGGTCGGTGCCGTTGAAGCCGCCGATCGCCATCACCGGGTCGCCGGTCGCGAGCTGATAGCCGGACGCGTTCTGCGAACCGACCGTCGCGGCCGCCCAGGTGTACTGCGACGCGTTGGTCTCGAGCAGCGTCTTCATCTCGTCGCTGACCGATACGGCATCGAGGAGACCGCCCATCCCGGCGCCGCCGCCGCGCATGCCCCCGCCGGGGAAGCCGTTCTGCGTCGTGCCGTTCTGGGTGGTGCCGCCGGGACCACCGCCGCCGGGACCACCGCCGCCGGGGAAGCCGCCGGGGAAGCCGCCGCCCCCGAAGCCGCCGCGACCGAAACCACCCCCACCCGGGCCACCGAACCCGCCCGTCGAAGCCGGCCCGGCGGACGGAATCGAGCCGGTATGTGCTTCGGAGGCGGTCTGCACCGCGTACGCCGCTGGTCCGGCAAGAACCGCAACCAATGCAGCGCCCGCCGCCACCAGTCCGATCCGCGCCGACAGGCGCTGTGTGGCCACCACCGCGGCCGCCGCACCCAGCCCGCCGATCAACACCACCCAGCGCAACCAGGGCAGGAAGTCCGCGCTACGCCCCAGCAGGTGATAGCACCACCAGGCCGTCACCGCGATGGCCGCGCCCAGCGTCCACGCCGCCACCGGATTGCGCCGGGCCCGCCACAACATCACCGACCCGACGCCGACCACCGCGCCCACCGCCGGCGCCAGCGCCACCGTGTAGTACGCGTGGAAGATCCCCTGCATGTAGCTGAAGACCAGACCGGTCCCCACCAGCCAGCCACCCCACAGCACCAGCGCGGCCCGCGCCCGGTCGGTCCGCACCGCCGGCGCCGTCAGCACCAGCCCCGCGATCAGCACGATCAGCGCCCCCGGCAGCAGCCACGAGATCTGCCCGCCCTGGGAGCTGTCGAACATCCGCAGCAGCCCGGTCTCGCCCCAGCCGCTGCCTCCGCCCCCGCCGCCGACGCTGCCGGTCTCGTTGCCGGAGAGCCGGCCGAACCCGTTGTAGCCGAGGGTCAGCTCGAGGATGCTGTTGTTCTGCGACCCGCCGATGTACGGCCGCATCGACGCCGGCACCAGCTCGACGATCGCGATGTACCAGCCGGCCGAGACGATCACCGCGAGCCCCGCGATCAGCAGTTGCACGATCCGCTTGCCGAGCTTGGGCGGCCCCGCGATCAGGTAGGCCAGCGCGTACGCCGGGATCACCAGCAACGCCTGGAGCATCTTGGTCAGGAACCCGAACCCGACGAACGCCCCGGCCAGCGCGAGCCAGCGAGTGGACCCGTTCTCGATCGCCCGTGACGTCGCCCAGGCGCCCGCCACCATCAGCAGCACGAGCAGCGCGTCCGGGTTGTTGAACCGGAACATCAGCACCGCGATCGGGGTCAACGCCAGCGTCGCGCCGGCGATCAGCCCGGCCGCCGGCCCGAACCAGCGCTTGATCGTCGCGTACAGCAAACCGACGCTGGCCACCCCCATCAGCGCCTGCGGCACCAGGATGCTCCAGGAGTTGACCCCGAAGATGCGGGCGGAGAGCGCCATGAACCAGAGCGAGGCCGGCGTCTTGTCCACCGTGATCGAGTTGGCCGCGTCGGACGAGCCGTAGAAGAACGCCTTCCAGCTCGCCGAGCCCGCCTGCGCGGCCGCCGAGTAGAACGCGTTGGCCCAGCCGGACTTGCCCAGTCCCCAGATGTAGAGGACGCCGGTCAGCAGGAGCAGGACGTAGAGCGCGGGCCGCGCCCAGATCGGATCGTCCGGGCTTCCGAGAAGAAACGAGCGCCGACGCCGCGGCGATGGCGGCGGCGGCGCGGGAGCCACCGGAACAGCGGGCAACGTCGAGGTCATGCGCCAACCATCGACGCGCCCGCTGTCGCGGCTTTATGCGGTGACTGTGCGCCTGCTGTGAGAAGCAGAAGCGAGTTTCTCCAGTACGCCGACCGTCGCGTCCCACCCCATGCAGGCGTCGGTGACCGACTGGCCGTAGACCAGGTCGCCGCCGAGATCCTGCCGCCCGGGGACGAGGAAGCTCTCCAGCATCACGCCGCTGATGCCGCGCTGCCCGTCCGCGACCTGGCCCGCTACGTCGTCGGCGACCATCGGCTGCCGCAGGTGGTCCTTGTTGCTGTTGCCGTGCGAGCAGTCGATGACGAGCCGCTCGGGCAGCGCGGACTTGCGCAGCAGTTGGAGCGCGCTCTCGACGTCGGCGGCGCTGTAGTTCGGCCGGCCGCCACCGCCGCGCAGCACGAGATGCGTGTCCGGGTTGCCGGTCGTGTGCAGGATCGCCGGCGTGCCGGAGTAGTCGATGCCGGGGAAGACGTGCGGCACGGCGGCGGCCTGGATCGCGTCGATCGCGGTGCTGATGCTGCCGTCGGGACGGTTCTTCATGCCGATCGGCATCGAGAGGCCGGAGGCCAGCTGGCGGTGGACCTGCGATTCGACCGTACGGGCGCCGATCGCCCCCCACGCGACGGTGTCCGCGATGTACTGCGGGGTGATCGGGTCGAGGAACTCGACGGCGGTCGGCAGGCCCCGGCCGACGATCTCGAGCAGCAGCTTGCGGGCGATCCGCAGGCCGGTGCCGACGTCGCCGGTGCCGTCCAGCGCCGGATCGTTGATCAGGCCCTTCCAGCCGACCGTCGAGCGCGGCTTCTCGAAGTAGACGCGCATCACGATCAGCAGATCGTCGGCCAGCCGGTCGGCCTGCTCGCGCAGCATCCCGGCGTACTCGCCGGCGGCGACCGGGTCGTGCACCGAGCACGGGCCGACCACGACCAGCAGCCGTGGATCTCGGGCGTTGAGCACGTCCTCGACCTGGCGGCGGCCGTCGAGCACGTTGTCGTGCAGGTCGGCGGTCAGCGGCAGCTCGTGGTGCAGCAGCGCGGGGCTCATCAGCGGGACGACGGCGGCGATGCGCTGGTCACGAACGCGCTGAACCTCGGGGATGGTCACGGTGGTTCATCTCCATTTTCGGGCCGGCGCCCGGGCGAGAGCCGGCAAACAAAAAGGCAGCGACGTCGTCGCTGCCTCGGGCCGGCTCTGGCTGGTGTCTCAGGTCATGCGGTGACAACCGAGGCACCGGCGTAAGCCGGCCCGGTAAACCACCGATAGGTCCAAGACACGTCGGCAAGCATAACGTGTCACCGGGCGCGCTGGGCCAGTTGAGGACCAGCTGTTGGGATGAGACTCGGTGGCACCAACGGCAGGACCACGGTGAACACCGTCTGGCCGGGGACGCTCTGCACGGAGACGTGACCACGGTGGGCGGTGACGACCGCGTGCACGATCGACAGGCCGAGGCCGGTGCTGCCGGCCGCCCGGGAACGCGAGCTGTCGCCGCGGGCGAACCGCTCGAAGATGTGCGGCTGAAGCTCGGCCGGGATGCCCGGGCCGCCGTCGATGACGTGCAGCACGGCGGACTCGTGGTCGGCCCGCACCGAGACGGTGACGGTGGTGCCCTCGGGCGTGTGGGTACGCGCGTTGGCCAGCAGATTGGCCAGCACCTGATGCAGCCGCGCCCCGTCGCCGATCACCGTGACCGGTTCCTCGGGCAGGTCGAGCTGCCAGAAGTGGCGCGGGCCGGCGGCGTGCGCGTCGCTCATCGCGTCGACGACCAGCATGGTCAGGTCGACCGGGTCGTGGCCGAGCGGCCGGCCGGCGTCGAGGCGGGCGAGCAGCAGCAGGTCCTCGACGAGCAGCGTCATCCGCTTGGCCTCGGACTCGACCCGGCTCAGCACGTGGGCGATCTCCTCGGAGATCGGCGCCCGGCTGCGGCGGCTGAGCTCGGCGTACCCGCGGATGGCGGCCAGCGGGGTGCGCAGCTCGTGGCTGGCGTCGGCGACGAACTGGCGTACCTGCGTCTCGCTGGCGTGCCGCGCTTCCAGGGCGTTGCCGACGTGGTCGAGCAACCGGTTGAGCGCCGCGCCGACCTGCCCGACCTCGGTGCCCGGATCGGTGTCGGCCTCGGGCACGCGCTGGGCGAGCTGCACCTCGCCGCGGTCGAGCCGCAGCTCGGAGACGCGGGTGGCGGTGTTGGCGACCCGGCGCAGCGGCGCGAGCGTGCCGCGGACGGCGAACGTGCCCGCCCAGCCGGCGATGACCAGGGCGATCAGTACGACCCCGCCGGTGACCTCGGCCACGTGCAGAAGCACGTCATGGGTGTCGCTCAGCGAGAGCGCGACGACGCGGGTCTGCCCGTTCGTGGTGGTTTCGGCGACGACCCGGTAGGAGCCGTAGCCGTTGAGGTCCAGGTCGCTCTTGGAGCCGTCGGTCTTGACCGCGAGCAGCTGGGCCAGGGCCTTGGCATTGAGGTCGTTGTATTTCGTCTTGTAGTTGCCGTCGGTGTCGGTGGTCGGGACGACGATGCCGCCGTGCACGTCCGCCGGGTCGCTGTACGTGATCGAGATCGACGTGAGCTCGGCGCCGCCGAACGGCTGGTCGTTGTCGAACTTCGGCGTGAACCCCTGCGGAAACCCGTAGTCGCCCGGATTGTTGCCGCCCCCGTTGGGATGGACCGGGTGGAGAGCCTGGCTCAGGCGGGTGTCCACCTGGTCGTACAGCTGCTTGCTCAGGAAGATCTCGGCGGTGCCACCGACGGCGAGTCCCAGCAGGGTGAGCAGCACCATGATGATCGCCACGATGCGGGTGCGCAGGGACCAGCTCGCCGGGCGGCGCCAGCGAGCGCGGGTCTCAATCGGCGGGCTTGAGGACATAACCCGCCCCGCGCATCGTGTGGATCATCGGTGCGCGCCCCGCGTCGATCTTCTTGCGCAGGTACGAGATGTAGAGCTCGACGACGTTGGCCTGGCCCCCGAAGTCGTAGTTCCACACCCGGTCGAGGATCTGGCTCTTGCTCAGCACCCGGCGCGGGTTGCGCATCAGGTAGCGCAGCAGCTCGAACTCGGTGGCGGTGAGCGTGACCAGGTCGCCGCCGCGCCGCACCTCGTGGCTGTCCTCGTCGAGCGAGAGATCGCCGACGATCAGCTGCGACTCGGTACGCATCGGCGAGTGCCCCATCCGCCGCATCAGCCCCCGCAGCCGCGCCACGACCTCCTCGAGGCTGAACGGCTTGGTCACGTAGTCGTCGCCGCCGGCGGTCAGGCCCGTGATCCGGTCTTCCACCGAGTCTTTGGCCGTCAGGAACAGCACCGGCACCTCGGGCGACTCGCCGCGCAGCCGGCGCAGCACCTCGAGCCCGTCGATGTCGGGAAGCATCATGTCGAGCACGACGGCGTCCGGGCGGAAGTCGCGGGCGGTGCGGACGGCGGTCTGACCGTCGCCGGCGCTCTTCACGTCCCAGCCCTCGTAGCGCAGGGCCATCGAGAGCAGCTCGGCCAGCGTCGGCTCGTCGTCGACCACGAGGACTCGAACCGGACCACCGTCGGGGCGGCGGAGCTCGGTGCCGGATTCTTGGTTCGCCATCGTCATGCCCCTACTTTCGCGGGTCACGCTTTGCGCCGCCTTTCCGCTTCCTGTGTAGCACCTGTGACCCGCACCCACAGGAAGCGCACGCGATTCGCACAGCCGGATGACACCGTACGCCCTGATCGTGGTGGTTATGACGCAGACGATGAAGCACCAGATGCTCGGTTGGCGGCGGCGTTCCGGCCTGGCGGCGCTCGGCGCTGTGGTGGCGGTGGCGGCCATTCTCGGCCCGGAGACCCTGGCGACGACCAGGCTCGGCGCGTCGAGCGAACTGTCCGGTTATGCGACGGTGACGGCGGCCGACACGATCACGAGCCACGCCGTTCTGGCCGAGGTTGCCGCGGCCACCGGGGGCGTGTCGAAAACGCTCTAAAGCGTATAAACCGCCCATAATGGTTGCATGGGGATCACGCGTCGGGTATTGGCGATCTTGACCGTGGTCGTGACGCTCTTCCTGGTGGCGCCCGCGCCCGCGGAAGCGGTCGCCGGCTGCGACGGCGACTGCCGCGACCGGCTCGTGCAGGTCGGCCTGGA
Source organism: Actinoplanes sp. NPDC051537 (assembly GCF_055586105.1). Taxonomy (NCBI): domain Bacteria; kingdom Bacillati; phylum Actinomycetota; class Actinomycetes; order Micromonosporales; family Micromonosporaceae; genus Actinoplanes; species Actinoplanes sp. NPDC051537. The sequence continues at coordinate 8,319 of NZ_JBVJIU010000024.1, read as the reverse complement.
GGGTCGCGTCGTCCAGCTGGTCGCCGACGGGGACAGCACCTGCGCGCTGACCGAGAAGGGCGACGTCTTCTGCTGGGGCGCCGAATACCCGGACCCGTACCGGCCGGGCCGCAACCCGATGGTGCTGGTGACGATCGGCGCGCTGCTGGTCGCGGGCGGCACGACGCTGCTGATGGTCAGCCGGCGATGACCGACAGGGCCGCGTCCCGGAACGACGTGGCGCCCGTCTTGAGCCGCTCGGTGTAGGAGGGGCGGTTCCACGGGTTCCAGGCGAACTGCCCGACGGCCTGGTCCTTGCCGGCGGCCGCCAACGAGACACTCACCCCGGGGCTGGTCTGCAGGCTCAGCCTGCCGGCCGTGGGCACGCCCACCTCGTGCGACGACGGGTCGGCGAAGGCCAGCATCGCCCACGGCACCCGGACGGTCAGGTCGTCTCCGTCGAGGCGCCACAGCGCGCGGCTGTCGGCCTCCGCGCTCTCGGGGTCCCAGGCGCCGTACCGGAAGATGCCCGCGTTCTGCAGTTCGATCGGTTTCACCCGGTCGGTGAGCAGCTCGTACGCCCGCCAGCCGGCCGGCGCCGGGCCCCGTTGCGAGTCGGGCACCGCCTGGTCGAGGGGCATCGGGTCGAGCTGCTCCCGCAGGTAGGCCTGACCGGTGTGCCCGACCAGGTTGAGCGCCACCACCGCATCCGGCCGCCGATCCGTGCTGCCGGCCATCGGCGTCCCGCTCAGCGAGGGAAGCACGTCGAAGCCGATCTGCACCGTGCCCGGGGGCGAGTCGCCCAGCCGCACGTCGAGGTGCAGATATGCCTCGTCGGCGTGGGCCCGCACGCGCCGGGCCGGCCAGCCGCCGTCGGCGTCGATCAGCGTCGTCGTCTCGTGCCCGGCGAGCCCGGCCGGGTCCATCGCGAGCAGCCCGAAATGCTGCTCGTTGGTGAGCGGGTCGTGCCACAGCTGGCGGCGGCTCGCGTCCTGGTGGGTGATCGTGTTCCAGGTCAGCCGGTACCACTCGTCGGTCCACTCGAAGAGGAAGCCGCCGGCCAGCCCGCGGTCCTTGATCAGGCGCAGCAGGTCGCCGTCGATCCGCATGGCCTCGGACTCGCTGTGATCGCCCTGGTTGCGGCCGAGCGGGCCGGTGTGCGCCGAGCCGATCGACGAGGGCACGCCGAACTCGGTGACCATCGTGGGCATGGTGGCGTGATGCCTGTGCAGGGCGGTCAGGTAATTCCCGTACGCGTCGCCCGGTTGCAGTTTCGGCTCCCGGCGCAGGAAATCGGGGTAGTACGGGAACGCGTGATAGCTGGCGAAGGTGCCGGCCGGCCAGTTCGCCGTCGGCATCACGTGGTTCGCGTCGAGCTGGTACATGTCCTCCTGGTCGAGCGGCTCCTCGGGATGACGCAATGGGTCGGTGGTCGGCCAGTTGATGAAGGCGATCGGCTCGCTGAGGCCCTTCGCGGCCTGCCGGCCGGCCAGATCGTTCATCCGGGCCGCGAGCCAGCGCTCGGTCGGGTTGGCGTCCGAGGTGCTGCGGAAATACTTGCCGGACACCGGCTGGGCGTTCTTGTTGCGCTGGTCCGAGGCGCTGATGGCGTACGGGTCGAGCTCCGCCCCGATGATCCACCCGGCCAGCCAGGGGGTCACATCGGTGTCCCAGGCCTTGCCCGAGCTGGTCAGGTCGCCGGCGACCGCGTTCGTGGCGTCCTTGATCTCCTGCTTGAACGAGTCCGTGACCTGCTTGTCGTACAGGTTCCGCTTCGCGATGTACCCGCCCGGCAGATCGACGCCCTGCATGAGGTAGAGCGGCCGGTCCGGGTTGTCGCGGTTGTGCTCGGCGAGCTGCTGGTAGAACGCCGGCGGATGGATCGTGTAGATCCGCACCACCCGGATGCCGAGCACGCTCATCGCGTCGAACCAGGCGTTGTACTGCGCCGCCGAGATCGACACGTCGGCCGGCACGTGCCCGGGCGTGGTCGCGCCGAGGTCGACGCCGGGGAGGAAGGTCTTGTCGCCGACCGCGGTGTGCAGCACGAACCGCTGCCCGTCCGAGCTCGCCACCATCGCCAGGCCGTTCGCGTCGATCGGCGCCGGCGTCCAGGGCCGCCCCGAGGGCGGGGAAGGTATGTCCCTCATTCCGGCGATCAGAAACGCCGGCGAGCGCAGCGCCGGCGACGAGCTGCCGCCGGCCAGCATCAGGCACAGCACGAGGGCGAACACCCCGAACGCGCCGGCACGAGCGCGCCCGAATCGCTGGGCCGGAACGGACACGACATGACTCGGAAAGTCCCCCACGCAGGCATTCTCCGACGCGGAAGTTGCCGTATGCGGTGATTTGTCGGGAAGCTTGGATCATCGGAACACTCGCCGTCGGCCGCTTGTTGTGCCAGCGTTGTGTTCTGTCGGGCGGCGCGAGCGTGGGGAGCGTGCACGTGGATCTTCTCGAGGAGTACCGCAGGGCCACCTTCTTCTTCGAGTCCGGCGACCCGCTCGGCGCCTCCCGCCTGCTCGAGCCCATCGTCGAGGCCGAACCGCACAACACCGCCGTCCGGCAGTTGCTGGCTCGCGCGTACTTCAACTCGGCCCAGTTAGCGGGTGCCGAGTCGCAGCTCAGAGCCCTGATCGACCATGATCCATCGGATCACTACGCGCACCACGTGCTCGGCCGGACCCTGGAGCGGGCCGGCCGCTTTCGTGAGGCGCTGCCGCACCTGCGGCTCGCGGCCGCGATGAAGCAGCACGCCGACTACACCGAAGCCGTCCGCCGGGTCGAGGAATGGCTCGGCAAGTCCGAGCACGAATAGGATCTTCGCGTGAAACTCAAGCTCGACCTGCACGACATCTTCAACAAGGGCACCGAGATCGACCGCGCGCTGCGCGGCATCATCGACGAGGCCATCGAGAAGAAGGCCTCGATGGTCGAGATCATCCCGGGCAAGGGCAGCGGCGCGCTGAAGAAGAAGGTGCTCCGCTTCCTCGACCAGCGGGACATCAAACAGCTCTATCACCGCGTGGAGAAGGACGGCGACAACTGGGGCCGCCTCTTCGTGCACTTCCGCCACGACGCGCCGACCGGCCGGCGCGGCCGCGGGCGCTAGGTTCGGGCCACGGCGTACCAGATCCCGGTCGCCATCGGCGACTCCGACTGGCTGAGCCGATCGAGCCGGATGTTCGCCCCGCCCGCCACCTCGAAGAACCGGGTTCCGCCGCCCAGCAGCACGGGCGCGACGAAGACCAGGATCTCGTCGACCAGCCCGGCCCGGATGGCCTGACCGGCGACGTCGGCGCCGAGGATGTTCACGTACTGATCGCCGGCCGCGTCCCGGGCCGCGGCGACCGCCTCGGCCAGGTCGGTGACGAAGGTCGTGCCGGGGACCGGCTCGTCCGGCGGCCGATGCGTGAGCACGAACTGGGGTCCGTGCCAGGCGCCCCCGAAGGCGCCCTCCCTGGTGCCGCGGTTCGGGTCGTCGCCCTCGAAGGTCCGCCGGCCGACCAGGATCGCGCCGATCTTCTCGACCACGTCGACGGCGGTCTCGTTGGGGCCGATGAGGTCGGACAACCAGGACATGTCACCGCCCGGACCGGCGATGAAGCCGTCGAGCGACATGGTCGCGGAGTACAGCACCTTTGCCATGGTTCAGAGCGTGTACGTCTTCGCGACCGCGAGCAACTCGCTGGAGTGCGAGCCGGCGATGCCGACGCCGGACGGCCGCGCGTGGAAGCCGGGCAGCGCGGACAGCCCGTCGCTGCCGTCCATGGCCCGGAACTTCACCGGCCCGGTCGCCTTGACGGTCAGGGTGATCTCGACGCCGTCGGCCGGCGGCCCGTGGAAGATGAACCCGAATCCCCACGGCCCGTCCTTCTGGGGCTTGTCCACCGGCACCGGCCGGCCGCCGACCGTGGCCTCGGTGACCGTCACCCCGGCCTGGACGTGCAGGCTCGTGAGCCGTACCGATCGCTGCGGCTGGAGGCGGAGCTTCAATACCCGGGCGTCACCCGATCGAGTGTCCGACTCCAGGGTGAGTTTCGGGGCCGGCAGCGAGGCGGCCTCGGCCTTGCCGCTGCGCAGCTCCTCGGGTCCGAAGGCGGGCAGCGTCGTGTTGACCGTGTGCGGGCCGCCGGAGACGTACTGGGAGGTCCACTTCTGGACGACCGTCTCCTCGCTCAGCCACTGCGCCGTGCCGTTGTCGGCGTCGAGCGCGTACATCAGGTGGGTGAGCGCCGGGTGCTGGGCGTCGAACCGGTCGACCGAGAGGCCGGCCACCGTGCAGACGATGACCGCGAGCAGCGCGACCAGCGTCGGCGTCGCGCCGCGCCGGCGGGCTCGCAGCGCCTCGAGCCCGCGCTGGCCGCCGGCCACCGGGTGGATCATCTCGACCACCGGGAGCAGGGCGAGGCCGAGCAGCACGGCCAGGAACGCGCCGACGCCGGCCATCGGCATGCCGAGCGCCGGGAAGAGCATGACGACCGTGGGCAGCAGGATGATCACCGCGACCGCGCCGCCGACCATGATCGCGAGCACCCGCCACCAGCTCGGGACCAACAGCGTGACGATGCCGGCGAGGGCGCCGGCCAGGGCCGGGAGGGCGCCCAGGTAGGAGCCGCCGGGCATGACGGCGGCCAGCGCGACGCCGAGCACGGCGAGCCAGCCCAGGCCGGCGATCGCGAGCGCGGTCGGCCCGGCGCGGCGGCTGCGGTGGAACCACGCGTACCAGCCGAAGAGGACCACGGCGGTGAGGGCGAGCACGCCGAGGCGGTACCAGCCCGGGTGGTACGGGTCGATCGGCAGTTCTGTGTACTCCGGGCGGATCAGCTTGAGCAGCGTCCAGAACAGCTGGGCCAGCACCGGCGCCACGATGATCGGCAGCAGCGTGCCGGCGCCCGCGACGACCAGCCGCCGGCCGGTGGTCAGGCCGCGCCGCCGGGCCATCCAGCCGAGCGCGATCACCGCGATCAGGGCCAGGATCGCGATCGGCCAGACCAGCTCGCCGGGGTAGCGCACCAGCAGGCCGGGTGCCGGGAAGTAGGTGGCGTCGTCGTTCGACGAGAGCGCGGACAGATCGCGGTTGCCCAGGTCCCGGGTCACGGCCAGGGCGTTGTCGCCGTGGTGCTGGAGGCTGTCGAGGTTCATCGCGGACGGCAGGTCGGTGGGGGCGTGGTAGACCACCGCGCCGTCGATGTAGGCCGTGTTCAGCCCGGTGAAGCCGGCCTCGCGGAACGGGGTGAAGTCGGTGTCGTTGGGCATCAGCCGGTAGATCTCGACCGCGAACGACGTGCCGACCGGCTTGGGGGCGTGCGCGTACACGTCGACGAGCGCCCGGTTGTCCTCGGCGGTCTCGAACATGATCGCCGGGCCGCTGCTGCCCCGGGCCTCGAGGTTGAGGGCGATGCCGCCATCCTTCGCCAGCGGGTTTTGATCCACGAACGCCTTGGCGCCGCAGAGGCAGGCCTCCTCGCCGTCGGTGAGCACCAGCACCACGTCGTTGCGCAGGCGCGGGCCCTTGAGTAGGGCGCGGGCCGTCTCGATCGCCGCCGCCGTGCCGGCCGCGTCGTCGTTGCCGCCGGGCCCGACCTGCACCGAGTCGGTGTGCGCGATCAGGAAGATGCGGCCGGTGGAGGCGGTGCCGGGGATGAGCGTGACCACGTTGCGCACGTGCGCGAGGCCGGCGCCGCCCGCGCTGGAGGACAGCTCGCCACCCTCGATCGACACCGTGTCCTGCACCTCGGGGGAGAGGCCGAGGCCGCGCAGGGTGGTGACCAGGTAGTCGCGCACCCGATCCTGCGCGGCGCTGCCGACCGGATGCGGCTCGGTGGCCATCGCCTTGACGGTCTCGAAGGCGCGGTCGGCGCTGAACGCGGTCTCCGGCGCCTGGCGCGCGGCCGGTGGGCGCACCGACCAGATCGAGGCCAGCCCGACGAGGGCGAGGACGGCCACCGTGGCGAGGGCGGCGTAGACCCGGCGCGGGACCGTGGGGGCGGGCTCACTCATGGGGGACATCTAAGCGGTTGGTCACGGCGCCGGGTAGGCAAAAGATCGTTTCCGGCGTGGCATAGCGTTGTGCGGGTGAGCACGCCGTTCGACCCCGCCGCCGTGATCGCGGAGTTCATCGACTCGGTTGCCCCTTTTGACCCGAATCCGGAGGCTGCTCCGGTGGCCATCGTCGGGGTGCGCACCGCGCTCGGCGAGGGCGTCTTCCCGGTCAGCGACCACGTGATCCGCGCGATGTGCCGGGCCCTGGCCTCCTACCACGATCCCGACGACCGCGGGACCTGCGTCGAGTGCGGCAGCCGCCGGCTCGACGAGAACCTGCACTGCCCCGACTGCGGGCGGCTGCACGGCATCCTCGGCCAGGTCATCGTCGATCATGCGCGCCGGGTCGCCTCCGAGGACGCGACGTGAGTTGTGCCTCCGCCGTCCTTGGTACACGATCGTGCAGTCCGGTCGGGTGTATGCGAGTGGGGAACAGGCATGACTGAACGGTCGGTCGCCCCGCGAGCGCGAGCCGGCTCCACGGCCTATCAGGAACGCCTGCACGTCCTTCTCGTGGAGGACGACGAGGGCGATGCCTTCCTCGTCCGTGAGCTGCTGGCCGAGGCCGAGGCGCCGTTCGACCTCCAGGTGGCGACGACGCTGCGCCAGGCGATGTCGATGGTGCGGGGCATCAACTGCATCCTGCTCGACCTGGGGCTGCCCGACGCCGAGGGCATCGACGGGCTGCGCAAGCTGCTCGGGGTGGCCGGCAGCGCCGCCGTCTGCGTGCTGACCGGCCGTTCCGACGAGCACCTCGGTGTCGCCGCGGTGGCCGAGGGCGCCCAGGACTACCTGGTCAAGGGCCAGGTCGACGGGGTGCTGCTGACCCGGTCGCTGCGCTACGCGGTCGAGCGCAAGCGGGCCGACGAGAACACGCAGCGGCTGCGCGAGGTGGAGCTGCGCCAGGCCGAGTCGGCCCGTCTCGAGCGCGGCCTGCTGCCCCAGCCGCTGATGTCGACCGACGCCGTGCAGGTGCACACCTTCTATCGCTCGGGCCGGGCCATGGGCCTGCTCGGCGGCGATTTCTTCGACGTCGTCCAGATCGGCGACGACAAGCTGCACGTGATCGTCGGCGACGTCTGCGGCCACGGCGTCGACGAGGCCGCGCTCGGCGTCGAGCTCCGGGTCGCCTGGCGCGCGCTGGTGCTGGCCGGGGTGCCGGAGGACCAGGTGCTCGGCTGGCTCGAACAGGTGCTGATGAGCGAGCGCCGGGCCCGCGAGGTGTTCGCCACGGTCGCGACCGTGGTGCTCGACCTGCCCGCCGGCCGGGCCGCCGTGCGGCTCGCCGGCCATCCGCCGCCGCTGCTGCTCTCCGGCGGCCGGGTGACGCCGGTCGCCGCCCGCCCGGGCATCGTGCTCGGCGTGCGGCCCAAGCCGCCGCCGGTCACCGAGCTGGAGCTGCCCGGCGACGACTGGTCGCTGCTGATGTATACCGACGGCCTGATCGAGGGTCACGCCGGCGACGGGCCCGAGCGGCTCGACGTCTCCGGGCTGTGCGGGCTGCTCGCCGAGCCGGCCGCGGGCGACGTGCCGCTGCCGGCGCTGCCGGCCTGGCTGGTCGGGCGGGCCGAGCAGGCCAACGGCGGGCCGCTCGCCGACGACGTGGCCATGTTGCTGATCTCCAGCGGGGGTGGACGATGACGCTTCGCGGCTGGACGCTGCGCTCCCGGATTGCGGCGCTGTGTGTCGCGACCGGCATTCTGCTGGGCGCGCTCGCCGTGTTCGCGGCGCTCACCGCGACCCAGCACAACCGGCAGCTCGACGACGTTCTCAACCGGGCCAGCCCGATGCGGGCCGCCGGCGAGCAGCTGAACTCGGCCTTCGTCGACCAGGAGACCGGCATCCGCGGCTACGCGATCACCGGCAAGGACGCGAGCCTCGGGCCGTACAACTCCGGGGTCGCCGACGAGAAGGCGATGATCGCCCGCATCGAGGGCTACCTGCACCCCGACGACACCGCGATCCGGGCCTCGCTCGATGTCGTGAAGCAGCGGGCCGCGACCTGGCACACCGAGGTCGCCGACCCGGTGCTCGACGCCATCCGGACGCAGGGGCCGGAGGCCGGCCGGGGCCTGATCGCGGCCGGCTCGACGACCGAGTTCGACGCCCTGCGCGTGGCCATCGCGAACATGCAGACCGACATCCAGGCGCTGCGGGCCAGGGGGGGGGGGGGGGGGGGGGGGGGGGGGGGGGGGAAGGGGGGGGGGGGGAGGGGGTGGAAGGTGCGAACAGGCCGATCGCCGCCCCGCCCAAAGGCGGAGCGACCGCGATCGAGGGCCAGTTTGTTGACTCGAA
>NZ_JBVJIU010000023.1:174028-177995 GCF_055586105.1 Actinoplanes sp. NPDC051537 | reverse complement strand
CCCCTCTCCTCTCTTCTCGCCATCGGGGCTGTTTTTCTAGGCTCCCCCCCCCCCGCCCTTCTCTTCTTCTTTTCCCCCCCCCCCCCCCCCGCCGCCCCCCCCCCCCCCCCCGGGCGGGCTAACCGATCACCGAGGACCAGGACTCCTGCGACTTGGCGAGCGCGTCGTCGACACTCGTCTTGCCGGTCAGCACGAGCTGAAGCTGCTCGTCGAAGCTGCGCATCAGGTCCTCGGACTTGGGCAGGCCGACGAACTCGTTGGCCGGGTAGCCCTGCTTGTAGATGTCGAAGGCGGTCTTGAACAGCGGGTCGCTGTCACCGAAGTCGGGCTCGGCGGTCTTGTTGCCGGGGAAGCCGTTCGCGATCGTGCTGAGCTTCGCGTTGGTGTCCTTGCTCATCAGGTAGGACACGAACTTGAACGCCTCGGCCTTGTGCTTGGTGCTGTTGGAGATGCCGATGCCCCAGGACGCGTACGGGATGCCGCGCTTGCCGGTGTAGCCGTCCTCGGCCGGCAGGGCCGCCACCTCGAACTTGAGGCCGGGCTTGTTCTTCTTGATCAGGTTGATGTGCGCGAGCGAGTCGATCATCATGCCGACCTGGCCGTTGGTGAACTTCTCGACCTTGTCCTGCTCTTTCATGGTGAGCGAGCCGGGAGCGATGACGCCCGCGTCGTTGAGGCTCTTCACGTACTCGACGGTGCTCTTGACCGCGGGGGTCTGCAGGGCCGGCTTGCCGTCCTGCAGCATGCTGCCGCCGGACGCCCAGAGCCAGGACATGACGTCGTTCTGGATGCCGTTGGGCACGGCCGTGTCGAGCGGGAGCGCCCAGCCCTTCACGTCGCCGCCGGAAGCGCTGATCTTCTTGGCCGTGTCGAGGAACTCGGTGCGCGTGGTGGGTGTCTTGGCCACGCCGGCCTTGGCCAGCAGGTCCTTGTTGACGAACAGCGGGTAGACGAAGTTGACCACCGGGATCATGTACGTCTTGCCGTCGAGCTGCACCTGGCTGGCCAGCTCGTCGGCGTTGTAGTTCGCGTCCTTCATGAGCTTGGACAGATCGGTGATCGCGCCCTGCTTGGCGAAGTCGCTGACCCAGGCGCCGTCCAGGCCGACCACGTCGGGGAGGGTCTTGGAGGCGGCGCCGGTCACCAACTGCTGCTTGGTCGAAGCGTACGGCGCGCTCAGCAGTTTGATCTTGATGTTCGGGTTCTGCGCCGTGAAGTCGTTGACGATCTTGTCGAACTCCCCGGCCGGAAGCTCGGCCCCCCACCACTGGGCGAACTCCAGCGTGACGTTGCCGCCCGAGGTGGCGTCACTCGAATCGCCTCCGCCGCACGCCGCCACGTACGCGACCATCGCGGTCGCCGTCACCGCCCCTATCACTCGCTTCAGCCGGGTTGCACGAACCGCCATGGTGGCTCCTTCTATATCGAGATCTTTCCGTTCTCTGCTGCGTTGGCGTCACGTTAGCAGCGTGTTACAGATTGATACAAGAGAAGAACAGCAGAAAACTGCGGAGTACGGCATACTGTTGCGCCATGAGCACGGCATGCAGCCGGGGATATCGAGCTGGGGCCCACTGTGAGCGGCATCCGCACCTTCTTGCGGCTCTTCGCCGGTCTCCGCAGCGATGTGCTCAATGGACACGCGGCCGTGGCATACTGCCGCACTGACAGGGGGGAATCAGTGAGCGTTGACAGGGATGAGCGGCAGCGTCATCTGCCGGCCGGACGCAAGGCTCAGCTCGCGGCCTACGTCGCGGACACGGGTCAGGTCACGGTCGGTGAGCTGGCCGAACGGTTCGGCGTCTCGATCGACACCGTCCGGCGCGACCTCGATCAACTGGCCGCCGAGGGCAGCCTCGTGCGCACGTACGGCGGCGCCGTCAGCCTGTCGACCGTCTCGCAGAAGACCGACCGCGCGGTCGACCAGCGCCTGAGCGTGCAGGAGCAGGAGAAGGAGCGGATCGCGGCGCTGGCCGCGGCCCTGGTCCAGGACGGCTCGACCATCATGATCAACGGCGGTACCACCACGCTCGCGCTCGCCCGGTGCCTCGGCCAGCACCGCGATCTCACGGTGGCGACCAACAACCTGCTGGTGCCCGGCGCGCTGCCGCCGACCGCGATCCGCGACATCTACGTCTTCGGCGGCGCCGTGCGCGCGCTCACCCTGGCCACGATCGGCCCGGTCAGCTTCCGCGCCAACACCGGCGCCGAGCTCGACATCAGCTGCGACCTGGCGCTGATCGGCGTCGGCGCGGTCTCGGCCGAGGCCGGCTACACGACGAGCAACCTGGCCGAGGCCGCGATGATGCAGGAGATGATCTCGCGGGCCGCCCGGGTGGCGATCCTCGCCGACTCCTCCAAGTTCGGCCGGCGGCTGTTCGCCCAGGTGTCCGAGCTCGGCGCCGCCGACTACCTGATCACCGACGCCGCGCCGCCGCCCGACCTGCGGGAGGCGCTCGCGGCCAGCGGCGTCGAGGTGCTCACGCCCCAGTCAGCGCCACGGCAGGCCTGACCGCTCCCGCCAGTACCGCTCGGCCGGGATCGCCACGCCCGTGTCCCCACCCCCGGAGATCCCCTCGGCGCGCAGGTTCGAGGCCAGCTGGCCGGTGGTGGCGGCGCCGGAGAGCACGATGGTCGCCCACGGCTGCGCGAGCGCGGCCGCGAGCGCCTCGGCGTCCTTGCCGTCGGCCGCGAGCCGGCCGTTGGCGAGCGCCTCCTTCACGATCACCAGGCAGCCGGCGTCGTGGGCCTCGGCCAGCGCCGGGCCGGCGCTGGGCTCGAGCAGGTTCCAGGTCGCCTGCACGCTGCGGAACAGCGGGCGGCCGTCGACCTCGATCGCGAGCGCGGCCCGGATCGCCTCGGCCTGCGCGGGCCCGCTGGTCGACAGTCCGATCAGGACACCCAGCCCGGCGAGGCGCCGGTGCAACCCGGCGTCGTGCAGGGCCGGGCTGTCCGGCGTGACCGAGTGGATCTGATAGAGGTCGAGCCGGTCGCCGAGCAGCGCCCGGGTCTCCGCGTACTGCCGCTCGAAGGTCGCGAGGCCGTGGTCCTTGACCTCGTGCACCTCGGCGTCGACCCGCCACCCGGCGGTGTAGGTGTATCCCCACTTGCTCCCGACGACGACATCGGCGGGGTTCGTGTTGTCGAGCCACCCCGCCAGGAACTCCTCGGCCAGCCCGTACGAGCGGGCGACGTCGAAATACCGGATGCCGGCCGCGTACGCCGCGTCGAGGATCTCGTGGGCGCGGGCCCGCATCGTCTCGACCGTCCGCTCCCCCGGCAGGTCCTCGGCCCGGCCCAGGTTGATGTAACCGGGCCGGCCCACGGCCGCCAGCCCCAGCCCGATCCGCGACGCCCCGGCCAGCCGCTCGACGATGTCCATCGCACCATCTTCACGCACGCGACTTCCCGCGACCGGCTTCACTCAACCGGCGGGCTGCCTCGCTTTCTCCGACGGGCTCCGCTACGGTGGGCTACGTTGCAGTTTTGATTCTCCTAAGACGTTTATCGACGCCTGTTGGGTCATCTGAGACCCGCCAGGCGTTTTTTGTTCTCGTCGGTGCATCCGGGGGCGATCAATGCCGTGACGCGCGGTTCGTAAGGTGCGACCCGCACAGCAGGCGAGGAGACACAGCATGGCCACCGGTACCGTCAAGTGGTTCAACGGTGACAAGGGCTTCGGGTTCATCACGCAGGACGACGGCGGCAAGGACGTGTTCGCGCACTTCTCCGCCATCGTGACCTCGGGTTACCGGACCCTCGAGGAGAACCAGCGGGTCGAGTTCGACGTCACGCAGGGCGCCAAGGGCCTGCAGGCGGAGAACATCCGCCCGCTCTGATCGACCGGGGCGGGGGGGGCGGGGGGGGGGGGGGGGGGCGGGGGGAGGGGGGGGGGGGGGGGGGGGGGGGGGGTGGGGGGTGGGGGGGGGGGGGGGGGGGGGGGGGGTGGGGAGGGGATGCTTGCTTG
>NZ_JBVJIU010000023.1:149624-174020 GCF_055586105.1 Actinoplanes sp. NPDC051537 | reverse complement strand
ACCTCCCCCCCCCCCCCCCCCCCCCCCCCCCCCCACCCCCCCCCCCCCCCCCCCCCCCCCCCCCCCCCCCCCCCCCCCCCCCCCCCCCCCCCCCACCACGGCGATACTCAACTTGGGTAATCCAGCAGTTTCTCGTCGGGCACCAGGGGCGGCAACGCCGGGTCGTCCGGAAGCTCGATGCTCGCGCGCAGGCGGATGTCGCGTGACGACGCGCCGACCTCGATGACGAACTCGCCGCCCTCCAGGCGCCACGCGCCCTGACGACCGCGGCCGGCGACGTCCCAATATGCGAAATCGCGGGCCTCCAGCTCGAAGGTCACCCGCGTGCTCTCGCCGGGCCCGAGCGCGACCTTGTCGAAGCCGCGCAGCTCGCGCACCGGGCGGCGGACGGCCGCGTCGGGATCGCCGACGTAGAGCTGGACGATCTCGCGGCCGGCGACCGGTCCGGTGTTGGTGACGGTGCACGAGACGCGAACGCCGGCGCCGGAAGAAGCGATCGCGAGATCCGTGTACCCGAACGTCGTGTACGACAGCCCGTGGCCGAACGGGTAGCGCACCGCCCGGCGCAGGGCGTCGTACCAGCGGTAGCCGATGAACACCCCCTCGCCGTACACCACCGTGCCCCGCTCCCCCGCCCAGGTCACGTAGCCGGGGGTGTCCTCGAGCGCCAGCGGGAACGTCTCGGCGACCTTGCCGGACGGGTTGACCCGGCCGAACAGCACGTCGACCACGGCGCCGGCGCCGGCCTGACCGGGCAGCCAGGCCTCGACGATCGCGTCCACCCGGTCGTGCCACGGGTCCATGGTCACGGCCGAGCCGTTGGACAGCACCACGACGAGCGCGGCGCCGGTCCGCTCGCGCAGGTCGGCCAGCCGGCCCAGCAGCGCGACCTGGTCGGCCGGCAGCGCCAGCGTCGTGCGGTCGTCGGCCTCCTGCTCGAAGGCGAGCGGCAGCCCGGCGAAGACGATGATCACCTCGGCCGAAGCGGAGGCGGCGACGGTGACGGCCTCGTCGATCAGGGCTTCGGCCTGGGCCGAGAGCGGGCCGGCGGCCACCCGTTCGGCCGCCGCGGCCAGCCGCAGCGCCTCGGCCAGCGCGGCCGAGCGGCGCGCCGGGCCCTTGCCGTCGTCGTGGAACGAAGCGTCGTGCGCGGCCAGGTAGGCGGGGAGATCGTCCTGGTACGCGTTCAGCGGCGTGTGCACATAGCCGGGCGCGTAGGCGGCGTCGCCGAACAGGCCGAGCGCGTGGTCGACGAAGGTCGGGTCGACACCGGACGAGCCGCCGCCCTGGATGCGGGCGTGCTCGGCGTACGCCCCGATGACCGCGATCCGGGCGCCCTCCCGCAGCGGCAGCACCGCGTTCTCGTTGCGCAGCAGCGTCACGCAACCGGCCGCCGCCTCCCGGGCCAGCTCGTGGTGCTGCTCGGCGTGCAGCAGATCGAGCTGGGCCCGGGAGAGGCGGTCGCCGGCCGCCACGCCGAGGTCCATGACCGGCCCGTTGACCAGGCCGGGACCGGGGTACGCCCGCTCGACGAGCCGCAGGACGCGGGCGACCGCGGTGTCGACGACGGCCTCGTCGAGCTCGCCCGCCTTCACCGCGGCCACGATCTCGGCGTCGGTGACCCCGCCGGTGCCGGGCATCTCGAGGTCGAGGCCGGCGGCCAGCGCCCGCACCCGGTGGTGGACCGCGTTCCAGTCGGAGACGACCACGCCGTCGTACCCCCACTCGTCCCGCAGCACGTCGGTGAGCAGCCACCGGTTCTCCGAGGCGTGCACGCCGTGCAGGCGGTTGTAGGAGCACATCACCGTCCACGGGTCGGCGGTCTTGACCACCCGCTCGAACGCGGCCAGGTAGATCTCGCGCAGCGTGCGCTCGTCGGCCTCGACCGAGATGCGGGTGCGCTCGATCTCCTGGTTGTTGGCGGCGAAGTGCTTGAGCGAGGCGCCAACACCGATCAACTGCATTCCCTGCACGTACGCGACCCCGAGCTCGCCGGCCAGGACCGGATCCTCGGCGAAATACTCGAAGTTCCGCCCGCACAGCGGCGAACGCTTCATGTTGACGCCCGGGCCCAGCACCACCTGCACGCCCTCGGCCCGGGCCTCCTCCCCGATCGCCGCCGCCACCCGGCGTACCAGATCCCGGTCCCAGGAAGCCCCCATCGCCGACGCCGTCGGGAACCCGGTCGCCGGCACCCACACCATGTCGACGCCGGTCTCCTTGCGCAGCCCGTGCGGGCCGTCCCCGACCTCGATCGCGGGCAGGCCGAGCCGCTCGATCGCCTCGGTGTACCAGTCGTCGTGCCCGGAGAGCAGCGACGCCTTCTCTTCGAGCGTGAGCTCCGAGATATTGATCATCGACGTCCTCACGTCATCAGGAAGTCTTCGGGATGCGCGTCGCGCACCCGGGCGAGCAGGCCGGGGCCGACGTCGACACCGCCCTCGGCCAGCGCGTCGAGCACGACGCCGCTGAGCGGCGAGGCGTCGGCGACGACGACGCGGGCCGCCGGCGCGACGTCGTTCAGCGTCGCGGTGAGCGCGTCCCGCATCGCCGGGTGCTCGGAGGTGGCGACCGATCCGTTGAGCAGCACCGGCAGCTGGCCGGACGCGAGGTCGACGCCGGCCCGCCGGCTGCACCATTGCGCGTACTTCACGAACGCTTCCGCCTGGGCGGCGACGATGTCCCGGGCGACCGGGTCCCCGGCCGCGGCGGCGGCGAGCACCAGCCGCGCGGCGGTCCAGAGATCGGTCGCGGGCCGCGCGCCGAACCGGCGGGTGAACTCGTGACGCAGCTCCCACGCGTCCGCGACCCCGAAGAAGGCGCACATCGTCTCGCTCAGGGCGGTGCCGGGGCCGATGCCCATCCAGGCCTGGCACACCGCCTTGACGGCGGCGTTGCCGAGCCCGCCCCCGCCGAGGTGGTCGAAGACGAAGAAGCCGGAGTGCTCCTCGCGGCCGTCCTTGGCCCGGGCGGCGACGGCCGGGCCGGTGCCGACGGTGATCGACACGGCCACTCCCGAACCGTCGAGCAGCCGCAGCGAGGCGTACGCGTCGTTCTTGACGCTCCACCGGCCCATGTCGCCGAGCCGTTCCCGCAGGTGGCCGTCCCAGAACGCGGCGTCCTCGGGGTAGTCGACGCCGGCGATCCGGAACGCCGCCGAGGCGATGTCCCGGGCGGTGACCCCGGCGCCGGTCAGGGCGGCGTCGACGGCGCCGAACACGGACGCGAGCGCCTCCGGGACGCTCGGCGCCCCGTAGATGTCGCCGTTGCCGCCCCGGCCCCGGCCCAAGACGGCGCCCCCGGCGTCGGTGACGAGGGCGACCGTCTTGGAGTTCCCGGCGTCGACCGCGAGGTAGCAACCGCTCATCGGAGCAGCCGCTCCGGCAGGTAGGCGCGGTGGGCGTACGCCATCTCGTCGTAAAGCTCCTCGGCGACGGCGAGGGTGGGCACCATCGGGTTGGCGGCCAGCGCGCGGATGCCGTCGGCGCGGGTGCCCTGCCACGCGGCCTCGGCCGCCAGATACTGGAACTCGGCGAGCTGCTGGACGAGCCCGCGGACGGCGTGCGGGAGGGGCTTCTGCGGCAGCGGGCGCACGCCCCGGCCGTCGACCGTGCACCACATCTCCACGACGACATCCTCGTCGAAGCCGGGCAGCGCGCCCCCGATGTTGGGCAGGTTGACCGGCAGACGGGCGCTCTTGTCGTTGTAGTACGCGCTCATCACGTCGATCGCCAGCTCGAGCTCGTGGATGCCGCCCCGGGACCGCTTCGGGTCCAGCTCGGGAACGTCGACGTTCATCTGCTCCTCGTAGTGCTGCCAGTACCCGGGCAGGGCGGCGAGCAGGTCCTCGGCGCGGGTGGTGCGCTTGCCCTGCGCCTCCCGCAGCACCTCGTCGCGGAAGTAGTAGTACTGGAAGTAGTCGGCCGGCACCGACCGCATGACCGTGGCCAGCCGCAGCATCCGCTTGGCGTGGATGTCCAGTGCCGGGTCGTCCTTGCGGGCCGCCCACGCGGCGTCGAGCAGCGGCATGAGGTCCTGGCCCTCGTACGTGTGCTCGTACGACCAGCAGTTGTGGTTGACCCCGGCCATCACGATGTTCGCCTTGGCCGGGTCGAGGCCGGCCGCGCGCAGCACCGTCTTCGGGAACACGATCGGCCCCTCGCACATCGACCAGATCGTGCGGCCGGTGAACCGGGTGACCGCCTGGGACACGATGTTCACCGGGTTGGTGTAGTTGAAGATCACCGCGTTCGGCGCGACGGCGTCGAGGTCGCGGACGATGTCCTCGTAGATGTGGATCGAGCGCAGCGACATGAAGAACCCGCCCGGTCCCTGCGTCTCCTGGCCGATGACGCCGTGCTTGAGCGGGATGCGCTCGTCGAGGGCGCGGGCGGCGAAGTCGCCGGGGCGGAAGCTGGCGAGGACGGCGTCGGCGTCGGTCAGCGCGGCCCGCCGGTCGGTGGTCGACGAGACGGTGATGTCGAGGCCCTCGGCCTTGGCGATCTTCCGGGCGATGGTCTCCACGGCGTGCAGGCGGTCCGGGTTGACGTCCTGGATGACGATCTCGGAGCCGTCGAACTCCTTGCCGTGGGCCAGGATGGAGGCCATGGTCCCGGCGCCCCGGGAGGACCCGCCGCCGATGTAGACGAGCTTGATGGATGCCATGATCAACTTTCCGGAAGTGCGGCCGCGCGGTCCGCGATGAGCGTGGGGTTCTTGCATTCGACGACGACGGTGGCCGGCCAGTCCGGCTCGTAGGCCTCGGCTGCCGCGATCCGTTGGTAGGCCGCGTGTTTGTGCTCGCCGCACACGATCATGATCACCTCGCGGGACAGCGTGGCGATCGTGTCGACGCCGACCGTCACCCCGTGGGTGGGCACCATGTCGAGGCGGGTGAACTCGGGGAACGTGCCCATGTTGTCGCGCCGGGTCGCCTCGCCCAGCGCCGTCACGTGCGTACGAGTGTCGCGTGGTGTTCCCGGCTGGTTGAACGCGATGTGCCCGTCGCCGGCGCCGGAGGCGAGCAGGAACAGGTCGATCCCGCCGGCCGCCGCGATGATGTCGTCGTAGCCCGCCGGATCGGCCGGATCGGGCACCCAGATCTCGTTCGCCCCGCCGATCGGCTCGACGATCCGGCGCCGGGCGAAGCCCTCGCACGAATACGGCAAGTCGGAGGGGACGCGGCGATCGTCCTGGAGGTAGTCGTCCATCATGACGATGACCAGGCGCGAGAGGTCGGCCTGCGAGCGAGCCAGGGCTTCATAGACCGGCATCGCGGTGCGGCCGCTGGGGCAGCCGAGCAGGAAGGGCCGGTCGCCGGTCGCCTTCAGGCGGTCGAGGATCGTCGCGGCGACGGCCTCGCCGACCGCGCCGGCGTCGTCGAGCACGAGCGGTTCAAGAGACACGGGATTACTCCTTGATCGCGCCGGCCAGCATTCCGGAGATGAATTTGCGCTGGAAGACGACGTAGAGGATGAGCACGGGCGCGGCGACGATGAGGCCGCCGGCCGCCATCAGGTTGATCTGCGTGACGTACTTGCCCTGGAACACGCCGAGGGCGACGGTCAGCGTCTGGTTCGAGCCGTGCAGGAAGACCAGGGACAGGAAGTAGTCGTTCCAGGTCCACATGAAGCTGAGCAGGATCAGCGTGTAGATGGCGGGCCGGGCCATCGGCGCCGCCATCGACCGCAGCATGCGCAGCGCGCCGGCGCCGTCGAGCTCGGCCGACTCGAACGCCGAGCGCGGCAGCGCCCGGAACGCCGCCCGCATCCAGAAGATGCCGAACGGCACCCCCATGCCGAGGTGGATCAGGATGATCCCGGGCAGCGTGTTGGTCAGGCCGAACGTCCGGAACTGGTAGTAGAGCGGGACGATGATCGCCTCGAGGGAGATCATCATGCCGAGCAGGACGATCGGGAACAGCACCTTGTCGCCGACGACGCCGAGCACGCCGAACGCGTACCCGCCGAGCAGCGCGAGCAGCACCTGGCCGGCCACCACGCAGACGGCGATGACGATCGAGACCGTCATGGCCCGGGCGAAGCCGGCGTCGTGCCACGCGGTGGTGAAGTTCGACCACTGGAAGTCGGACGGGCCGACGGGCCGGCCCGAGCGGTCGGGACTCAGCGCCGCGACCACGAACGTGCCGACCGGGAAGAGCACGAGCACGGCCAGCAGCGTCAGCACGACGTAGTTGACGACGCGTTCCATCTTCGAGATCACGGTCAGTCCCTCTCCGAGAGGCGGGTGATGACGACGGCGATGATCAGGCACAGGGCCGCCATCACCACGCCGATCGCCGCCGCCAGCCCGACCTGCGGGTTCTGGAACGCGGCCTTGTAGAGCGCGACCGCCGGGGTCAGGGTCGACGTGCCCGGGCCGCCGTGGGTGGTGATCCAGACGAGGTCGAAGGTGCGGAGCGCCGCCGTGATGGTCAGGGTCAGCGCGACCGCCATCTGCCCGCGCAGGCCGGGAAGTGTCACGGCGAAGAACTCGCGGACCGGGCCGGCGCCGTCGATGCGTGCCGCCTCGTACAGCTCGGGCGAGATGGCGGACGTGCCGGCGATGAACAGCACCATGCAGAAGCCGAAGGTCACCCAGGTCCCGACCATCCCGAGGGCCGGCAGCGCCCAGGTGAAGTCGCCGAGCCAGGTGCGCGCGAGCGAGTCGAGCCCGACCGCGCGCAGGGCCCCGTTGAGCGGCCCGTCCGGCGCGTAGATCCGCTTGAACACCAGGGCGATGACCACGGTGGTCATCACCTGCGGGAGGAAGAAGATCCAGCGGTAGACGGCCATCCCCGGCTGCTTGGCCCGGGTGAGCAGCGCCGCCGACAGCAGGCCGAGGGCGATGGGCAGCAGGGCGAAGAAGCCGATCAGCACCAGGACGTGCCCGAGCGTCGAGCGCAGCACCGGGTCGGTGACGAACGAGCGGTAGTTGTCGAGCCCGGCCCAGGTCGAGGCGCTGACCCCGTCCCACTTGTAGAACGAGTACTGCACCGACTGGGCCAGCGGGACGAGCACGACGATCGCGTAGACGGCGAGCGGGAGCGCGGCGAAGCCGAGGCCGATCCACCGGTTCCGGCGCCGCAGGGAACGGCGCCGGACGTCGGTGGCGGAGGCCGGGCGCGCCTCGCGGGCCGGGGCGGGCGTGCCGGTCGCGGTGGCGGGCATGGTCAGCCCTGCCCCGCCAGGAACGTGTCCCGGTCCTTGTCCACGGCCGCCGTGAACTTGTCGGGCGTCGTCTTGCCGGCGAACACGAGCTGGAGGTTCTGGCTCAGCGTGTCCAGCATGGTCGGGCTGGACCAGTCGAAGTAGGGCACGTAACCGTCGTTCTGGTCGAGGGTCGCGGCGCCCGCCGACTCGCCGGTCAGGCTGAGCGAGGCGGCCGGAACCTTCACGTTCGGCGACATCGCCGGGACGAGACCACGGTCGGCGGCGGCCTGGCCGGCCTCGGGCGACATCAGGTAGTCGAGGAAGGCGGCGGCGACCTCCGGGTGCTTGCTCTTGGCCGAGACCACCATCGCGCCCGGCGCGGCGCCGACGCCGACCGTCCCGCTGCCGCTCTGCTGCGGGAGCTGGAGGTAGCCGAAGTGACCCTGCTGGGCGGCGTTCAGGCCGAGCGAGCCGGTGTACTCCCAGCGGAAGACGCCCTTGCCGCCGACGAAGTTGGCGACCGCGGTCTGGTAGTCGATGCCCTCGAAGTGCGGCGGGTAGTAGCCGGCGTCGGCCCACTTCTTGGTGAGCGCGACGGCGTCGGTCATGGCCACGTCGGCGGCCTTCACCGAGGAGTCGCCGTAGATGTAGTCGTTGAGCTTCTTCTTGTCGGCGAGCAGAGCCTGCGTGCCGAGGAGGATCGTGGTCGAGCCGTCGAGGCTGCCGTACTCGAACGGCACCTCGCCCGCGGCCTTCGCCTTGGCGGCGGCGGCCTCGACGTCGGCGAGGGTCTTGGGCGGGTCGATGCCGAGGGCCTTGAGCTTGTCGGCGTTGTAGTAGAGGCCGATCAGCGACGTACGCGCCATCGGCGTCGACCACCAGGCGCCCGATCCCATGGTCTTGAAGTCGGCCGAGAACTGGTTCTGCCGGGCGATCGTGGTCGGGACCTTCTTGTCCCAGCCGTACGCCTTCGCGTAGGGGTCGAGGTTGACGACCAGGCCACCCTTGGCCAGCGTGCCGAGCGACTGCCAGCCGTTGTTGGCGGTCGCGATGTCGGGACCGCCGTCGTCCTGGAGCTGGAGGTTGAGGGTGGAGTTGAGCTGACCCCAGTCCTCGGTCGTCCGCTTGATGGTGACGTTCGGGTACTTCTTCTGGAAGTCGGCGACGACCTGCTTGATCCACTCGCCCTCGGCCGCGCCCCAGAAGTCGGTCAGCTTGAGTGTGACGGCGCCGGCCTTCGCGACGTCGGTCGAGACGGCGGCGGGGGCGTCGTCCTTCTTGTCGCTCGAACCGCCACCGGGTGCGCACGCCGCCAGGCTCAACGCGATGGCGAACGCGATGCCTGCCTTATGAAATCTCATCTTCACTCCGTTGTGTCGCCGGTCTCACGGACACTAGATGGTCCTATACCAGTTAGTCCAGTGCTGAACCAGAAACGAGGACTGGTCCCACCAATGAGGCAACTGGTACTCTGCTCGGCGTGACGACTGGGACCGCTTCGACGCAGGCCTATGAGCAGCTGATCCGCGACCTGGCCATCGGCCGCTACGCGCCCGGCTCGCGCCTGCCGGGCGAGCGCGTTCTCGCCACCCAGCTCGGCGTCAGCCGGGCCACGCTGCGGCTCGCGCTCAGCCGGCTCGAGTCCGAGGGCACCCTCCAGCGATCGGCCCAGCGCGGGTGGTTCGTCCCGACCCAGGTGCTCGGCGAGCCGCCCAGCACGCTGCAGTCCTTCACCGAGATGGCCCGGGCCCGGGGGCTGCGCCCGACCGCGCGCGTCATGCGCCAGGCGGTGCGGCCGGCCGGCATCGACGAGGCGGCCAAGCTGCGCATCGCACCAGCTGCCCCGGTCATCGAGATCGACCGCCTGCGCGGCATGGACGGCACACCGGTCTGCTTCGACGTGGTGGTGCTGCCCGAGGCCCGCGCCGCCGGCATGATGACCGCCGACCTGACCGACGTGTCGCTCTACGACGAGCTGCGCGAGCGCTGCGGCATCGAGGTGCACCGCAGCGCGTACACGCTGATGGCCGAGAGCGCCGACGCCGAGCTGGCCCGGCTGCTGGGCATCACCGCCGGCGCGCCCGTGCTGGTCGGCGACGAGGTGGCGTACACCTCGGACGGGACGCCCGTGCTGATCGGCCACAACAAGTACCGCGGCGACGCGTACCGCTTCGAGGCCGATCTGTTCCGCCGCGCCTGACGCCCGTTCACGCACCCGCGGACATTGAGCCTTGCCGATGATCTCGGGCATCGCTATGTTAATGGGAAATCACAGGCCTGTTAACCACTTCTGGACAGCCCGGAAGCAGGTAAGCGAATGCCAAATCTCAGTAGAAGACACGTCCTGACGCTCGGCGCCGCGCTCGGTCTCGCCGGGGTCGCGGCCCCGTCCACGGCATGGGCGTGGTCGTCCGCCGGCTCGCTCGCGGCGACCGGCACGGTCACCGACCCGTGGTCGGTGTGGGACGACGCCACCGACCCGCTGGTCGCCTCGCTGCTCGACAACGGCCAGATCCCGGCCGTCAACACCGCGTTCGGATCGTGGGTGACCAACGGCGACGCGCTGCCCGCCGGCCTGCCCGCTCCCCTGGTCACCTACCTCAACCAGGTCAACGTCCTGCCGTCCTGGGCCGACCCGGTCAAGCTCGCCCGCGGCGCGCAGTTCAACAAGCGGATGAGCATGTACCTGTTCCTGCTCTACGGCCTCGGCAGCGGCATCATGAGCACGGTCATCCCGCGCGAGGCGCGCAACGTCTACCACTCGGCCGGCGGCGCCGACATGAAGTCGCGGGCGGCCAAGACCTTCACCTACGGGTACGACCTGAGCGCCGCCGACGCGTTCCAGCCGACCGGCCACTTCGTCGTCACGTCGAACAAGACCCGCCTGACCCACGCCGCGGTCCGGCACCTGCTGCCGCAGTCACCGGCGTGGCGGGCGGTCACCGACGACCGCGACCTCATCCCGATCAGCACCGGCGACATCCTGGTCACCTTCCACAGCCTCGGCACGTTCGTGCACAGCAAGCTCGGCGCCTGGGGCATCCGCATGTCGTCCGCCGAGCAGGACGCCTACCTGCACATGTGGCAGGTGGCGCTGCATCTGCTGGGCGTGCGCGACGACTTCATCCCGGCGAGCTGGCAGGCGGCGAACCAGCAATCGGCGTACGTGCTGACGCCGCTCCTCGCCCCGACGCCCGAGGGCATCGACCTCGCCGGGGTCCTGCTCGGGCTGACCGCGCAGATCGACCTGGGCGTGACCCGGGGGTTCCTCGACGAGTTCGTCCGGTACGTGCTCAGCGACAAGATCGGCGACTGGCTCGGGCTGCCGCGCGACTACGTGGCGCGCGGGCTGATCGAGGTCGGCTGGCCGGCGTACGTGGCGTTCCGGGAGGGACTGTCGCCGATCATGCCGAGCGGGTTCTCGATGTTCGACCGGTTCGTGCGCGCCCTGGCGATGCTGTTCCTCAACAACGGGACGTCGGCGACGTACACGCCGATCACGATTCCGACCGGGAACCGGCCCTCGTAGGTGTTATCGCGCCGAGCACCAGGGCCGTGACCGCCTCCCGGTGGCCGGGTGTGTCCTGCCCGCGCAGGGCCCGCCCGGCCTCGACCACCACGCCGAAGCCGGCGTGCGTCAGCAGCCGCGCCGAGCGCGGGTCGAGCTCCGGGCGGGCCGCACGCAGCTGCTGCTCCCAGACCGCGATGTGGTCGCGCTGGGCCACGATCAGCGGCCGTTGCAGGTCGTCGGGCAGGCCACCGATCTCGGCCTCGGCGACGCTGGTGAGCGCATTGTGCTCGAAGCTGTAGGCCACGTAGGCGGCGGCCAGCGCGACCAGGGCCCGGTCCGGGTCGGCCGCCCGCTGCAGGCTGCGGTCCACCGCCTGGGCCAGCAGCCCCGCCGCCTGGAGGCAGGCGGCGACCAGAATGTCGACCTTGCCGGGGTAGTGCCGGTAGAGCGCGGACGGCGCCAGCCCCACCGCCCGCGCGATCTGCGCGTTGGTGACCGTGGCGAACCCGTCCCGGGCGAACAGCGGGATCGCCGCGGCCAGGATCTCGGCCCGCCGGGTGCGCGGCACCGGCTGGGCCGGCAGCTCGACCAGCCCGGCGCTGCCCGCGGCCGCCGCCGGGTCGGTCGCGACCACGCTCATCGCCGACTCCACCAGCAGCTCCTCGATCCGCCGCGGGGCGATCGAGGAGTGGTGCATGGTGATCGACCCGATCGCGCCGAGCGCCGCCACCGCCCGCAGGTCCCCGTCGGGCAGGTTCGCCGCCGCCGTCACGCGCTCGACGACCAGCGCGAACTTGGCCCGCAGCCGGCGGCGGTCGGCGGGCTCGAGGTAGCGGGACTCCCACCGGTAGAGCCCGCCCGACGCGCGGTGGGCGACCGTGACCCGGGCCAGGGCGGCGAGCACGTCCCGCAGCTTGTCGCCCGGCGGGGGCTCGTCGAGGGCGCCGGCCAGCCGGCTCGCCATGACGTCGGCGCACTCCGCGAACAGCGTGTACTTGTTCGGGAAGTGCCGGTAGAGCGCCGCCGCGCTGATGCCCACACCGGCGGCGATCTCCTCCATGGACGCCGCGTGGTAGCCGCGCCGGCTGAACACCTGCCCGGCCGCCTCGACGATGAGCTGCTTGCGGTTGCGCGGGCGGGCCGCGGTCACCATGCGTGCTAGTCAATCATTGTCCGGCACCTACCGGAAGCCGCTCGACGCGCTCGACGATCTCGGGGCGAAGCAGGAACGGCGGCGGGTCGACCAGGCTGGTCACCCGCACCAGGGCCACCGCGACCTCGGCGTCCTCGGTCGCGGCCAGCTGAAGCCGGCGCAGGTAGTCGGGGGTGAGCGGCGACTCCTCGAGTGCCGGGCCGGTCACCCCCGGCAGGGCCAGGTCGGCGCCGACGGCCAGGCGCCAGGGCGCCTCGAGGATGCGGGAGACGGCCTGGAAGTAGCGGTACGGGTCGGGCTCGCCGCCGCGTTCCAGCTCCTTCCGCAACTCGGCGGCGTTCATCGCGGCCACCGACATGCCCTGGCCGTAAACCGGGTTGAAGCCGCAGGTAGCGTCGCCCGCGACGAGCAGGCCGGCCGGCAGCCGGTGCAGGTGGTCGTAGCGATGCCGCACGTAGGCCGGGACGCGGAACGGCACCGGCGGCCCGACCGGCTGGGCGGCGCACAGAACGTCGTAGGTGTCGGGCATGGACAGGGTGCGCGCGTACGCCGGCAGCTCGTCCGGCGCGATCGGCGGCCGCTCCCCCAGCACGCCGGCCAGCGTGATCAGCACCCGCCCACCCTCGAGGCGCTGCATGACGGCGCTGCGCCGCTGCCCCGGGAAGCGCGGCGTGACCACCACGAGGTCGCCGCCGAGCAGATCGTCCGGCGCCGCGACGATGCACGTGCTGTAGGCGAGGTCGATGGCGACGGTGTCGGCCGCGGGTGGCTCGTAGCCGAGCTCGGCCAGCCACCGGGGCGTCCGCGAGCCGCGACCGGTGGCGTCGACGACGAGGTCCGCGGTGACTTTCTGGCCGCCGCCTCCTCCTCCTCTCGCTCCGGCGATCGTGGCTCCGGTGATCCGCTCGCGCCCGGCCGAGGCGTGCAGGCCGGTCACGTCGTACCCGTCGAGGAAGGTGACGTTGGGCAGCGCCCGCACCCGCTCCCGGATCGTCCCCTCCAGCAGCGGCCGGCTGGCCGACAGGGCGTTCAGCCCGGCCGCCGCCCGCCGCAGCGACCGCCCGTTGAGATACCACCGAACGTCGGCGAGGATGTCGCCGGTCACCCCACCGGCGGCGACGACGGCGGCGGTGAAGCCCGGCAGCAGCTCCTCGATGATCCGCAGTCCGCCCGGCAGCATGGCGTGCACGTGCTGCCCGTGCGGCACACCCCGCCGCTGCTCGATCCCGGTAGGTAAGCGGTCGCGCTCAACAACCGTGACCGCGGCGTAGTGATCCGCGAGCACCCGCGCCGCCAACAGCCCGGCGATGCTCCCGCCCAGGACAAGCGCGTGTTCCCCGGTGTTTCCGGCCATGATGGTGAGTCCCCTCGTGTCGTGCCCTCTCATCGTGCGAAGGCTGACACGACCGCGGCGCTTCGACATCGGTCCTGCCGTGCATGCGACATGCCATCCGTGGGGGTTCGCTCCGCGTCCGGGGCGCGGCTTGCGGCCGATCGCCGGTTGTCGCCGCCCGCCTGCCTGCCGCCGCACGACCGCCTGCCTGCCGCCGCACGACCGCCGCGCGCTCGCCTGGCCGCCGCCGCCCGCCTTGCCCGCTGCCTCCGCCCGCCGCGCGCCCGCCCGCCGCCCGCCGCGCGCCCGCCCGCCGCCCGCCGCACGCCCGCCCGCCGCCGCACGCCGCCGCACGCCCGCCCCGCGCCCGCCCGCCGCCGCTCGCGGGCCGTTGCCCGCCGCCGCCCGTTGCATGCCACCCCGCCGCTCGCGGCCATCCATTGCCCGCCGCCCCGCCCTAGGCCCCCGCCGCTGCTCGCCGCTCCTCTTCCCCACCCCGTTCACTGGGTGGGCGAGTAAAGCACCGGGGTCTGACATTCAGGCGCGGAAATCCACAGGGCGCATGCCGCAACCCGCCCGCCGCACGCCGCAACCCGCCCGCCGCATGCCGCAACCCGCCCGCCGCATGCCGCAACCCGCCCGCCGCACGCCGCAACC
Source organism: Actinoplanes sp. NPDC051537 (assembly GCF_055586105.1). Classification (NCBI taxonomy): domain Bacteria; kingdom Bacillati; phylum Actinomycetota; class Actinomycetes; order Micromonosporales; family Micromonosporaceae; genus Actinoplanes; species Actinoplanes sp. NPDC051537. The sequence goes on along the minus strand of NZ_JBVJIU010000023.1, from coordinate 160,215 downwards.
CGCCCGCCGCACGCCGCCGCACGCCGGCCGTTGCTCGCCGCTACTCTCCCCCACCCCGTCCACTGGGTGGGGGAGAGCAAAGCACCCAGGTCTGACAATCCAACACGGAAATCCACAGGGCCGCACGCCGCAGCCCGCCCGCCGAACGCAGCCCGCTGCACGCCGCACCCAGCCCGCAGTACTCAACCCCCGCACGCCGCAGCCCGCCCGCCTCCGCACGCTGCAGCCCGCCCGCCTCCGCACGCCGCAGCCCGCCCGCCTCCGCACGCCGCAGCCCGCCAGCCGTTGCTCGCCGCTACTCTCCCCCACCCCGGTCACTGGGTGGGGGAGAGCAAAGCACCCGGGTCTGACATTCCAACGCCGAAATCCACAGGAACCCCGAAACCTCAGGCGTCCCGCGCCCGCAGGCTAAGCACCAGTGCGGGAATCATCACCGCCGCCGCGATGAGGTGCAGCGCTACGAGGGCGACAACGGTGCCGGCGCTGCCCCCGGAGACGAGCGGCGCGACCAGCGAAATCACGGTCAGCGCCACCGCCGTCCACAGAAACCGTTCGGCCGGCCGCGCGCTCCAGCGGAGAAGAGCTACCGCGATGACTACGCCCACGACGGAGAACAAACCGGTCATCACGGCAAATCCGGGCAACGGGATCGATTCACCGCCGCCGCCAGCAGGAAGCTCGAAGTCGACCCCGGCGGCCCGGGCCAGCGCCGCCGCGAGGGTGACGGCCATCATCGCGGCGAGCGCGGCGAGAAGGCCGGTGCCGGCTAGGCCGAGGAAGCGGTGGGTGCGCCCGGCTTGGGTGGTCTGGACCATCGGGCTACTCCCCGGCCAGGTTCGACGGGAGGCCGAAGCGCGGGAACTGGTCGGCGTGGAAGGTGACGATCTCGGCGATCGCCCCGCCGGCGATGCGCAGGACGTCGAGCGTCAGCGGCCGGTACGCGCTTTCCCCCTCGCGCCGGTGGTAGAACGCCACGGCGGGCTGGCGGTTTGCGAAGGTGGGCACGGCGCGCAGGTTCGTCATTTCCTCGAAGCCGCCGTTAATCCAGTCGGCCACCACGGCGTCGTGGCCGATGTGCAAGCCCGGCGTGGGTGGCATCGAGGAGCGGACGTCGTCGCGCAGCATCGCGGCCAGGGCGGGGACGTTCGCGGCCACGCCGGCCTCGATGTAGCGGCGGACCAGGTCGCGCGTCGCGGGGTCGTCCTCGCCGGCGGTCGTCCAGTCCTGGCGCTCGGCGGGCAGGTGCTCGCGCATGCCGGCCCGGGCCCGCTGGAGAGCGCTGTTCACCGAGTTGACGGAGTCGCCGAGGAGTTCCGCGACGTCCTTCGCCGGCCAGCCGAGCACGTCCCGCAGGATCAGCGCGGCCCGCGGGCGCGGCGCCAGGTGCTGGACCGCTACCAGGTACGCCAGCTCGATCGTCTCGCGCGCGACGACGACGGTCTCCGGCTCGTCGAGGAGCCGGTCGGGGTAGGGCTGCAGCCACCGCACCTCGCCGCCGGTCGCGGGCTCGGGGCGGCGCTTGGCCAGCATGTCCAGGCAGGCGTTGGTGGCGATCCGGTACAGCCAGGCCCGGAACGTCGACCGCCCCTCGAACGTCTCCCGCCGCCGCCAGGCCCGCAGGAACGTCTCCTGCACCGTGTCCTCGGCGTCCTCGAACGAGCCGAGCATCCGGTAGCAGTGCACGTGCAACTCCCGCCGGTGCAACTCGGCGAGCCCAGCGAAAGCAGGCTCCGAGAACGCCGACTCCGTATCCGCACTCATGACGTCATCCTTCCGCCCGATCGTTGTCAGTCGTAGGTATGACTGGTGCGGACCCCAGAAGTAATCACCGGCCCGGCCACCGCGTACGCGACAAGTCCCCCAGCCGCGAGAAGACCAGCCGTAACCGCCGCCGCCACGCTGGACGGAGCCTGCGACTGCCAGGTCAAGACCCGTCCGAGCCACGGATCGGCCCGCGGGAACAGGATCGCGGCCAACGTCCAGCCCAGCGGCACGAACCACGCGCGCGCGGTCCCGATCGTGACAGCCCCGAGCGCGGTCAGCCCGAGCAGCCCGGCCGCGTCCCGCACCACGAACCAGACCGGCCCGAAGCGGGCCCCGGTCGCCAGCGTGATCAGCGGCAGCCCGGCGACCACCAGGAAGGCCGCCAGCAGGTGCCCGGCCCGGCGCGGCGCCCAGGGCAGCGCCGCCGTCTTCTCCAGGGCGTCGTCGAAACCGCCGAGCGTGGCGGTGAGCGCGGCGACCGCCAGCAGGATGGTCAGGACGACCGTCTCGATGCCGACGGCCCGGCTGTCGGAGAAGACCGACCACAGCGACCAGGATGCCGTCGCGCACCCGCCGGCCACGATCACCGCCGCCGGCGCCCGCCGGGAGCGCAGGTAGAGCGCGAGCCACCTCATCGGTTGACGGAGCAGGTCAGGGCGGCCCGGCGCAACGCCACGATCTTGGCCTGGGCCGAGCTCGCGGGCAAGCTGCGCAGGTTCCGCCACAGCGGGACCGCCCCGGCGTCGGCCGGCTGCCGCCCGAGCAGCCAGTAGGCGGCGGCCAGCGTCTCGTCCCGGCTCGCGGGCGTCGAGCATCGCGGCGGGCTGGCGAACGCCGCGGTCACCACCTCGGCCGGGACGTCGGCGCGGTCCCGCAGGTGGCCGTCGGTGCCGGTCTCGACGGTGAGCAGGGCGACGTCGTCGTGCCAGGCCGGGTAGACGTCCGGGACGTACGTGGTGGTGTCCTCGTGGACCCGGGTCGGCGCGCCGGGCAGCTTCGCCAGCACCGCCAGGCCCTCGCGCGCCCCACCGGTGACCTCGTCGAGCAGTCCGGCATGGACCCGGCTCACGCAGACCCGCGGCTCGCCCCGGGCGCACACCAGCTCCTGCGCGACCGGGTCGACGGCGTCGACGACGACCCGGTTCCGGTGCGGCATGACGGCGATGGCCAGGACGGCACCCACGATCAAGGGCAACACGGCGGCCGTACGCAGACGCCAGCCGCCCGAGATGACCAGCAGCAGCGCGCCGATCGCCAGGGCGGCCAGCCACAGGGCCTGGGCGGCGCTGACCCGGCCGGGCACCGTCGCGTACGCGTCCGGCATGTTCATCTCGTAGATCGGCGAGAACACCAGCGCCAGCCAGCCCCGCGGACGGGTCGCGCCGGGTATGAGCAGCAGCAGCGCCAGCCCGGCCACGCCCAGCGCCGGGGCGGTCACCGGCCACGGCAGCAGGCGCCCGGCGGCCAGCCCGAGCCAGGCCGCCGCGATCAGCGCCAGCGCGCCGACCGCGGTGACGACGAGGACGGACACCGGCAGGTAGCGGGCGGTGCCGGCGATCCACACGCCGCCCGCGACGCCCATCGCCAGGTAGCCGCCGACCACCGCGATCGCCATCGCGCCCAGCGTCGGCGCCGTGCGTTGCGCCCGCGGGCGCGCGGTGCTCCCGAACAGCTCGGCCACGTTCGACCGGTGCTCGCGGCGGGCCTGCCAGGCACCGGCGGCCAGCGCCAGCGGCCAGAGCAGGGCCAGGTAGAGCCGCTGGGCCATGGCCAGTTGCATCCACCCGGTCGCGAAGCCGGCGCCGTCGGCGAAGAAGAGCGCGAGGACGCCGATCACCAGCAGCGCGAGGGCGGTGCCGATGGCCGCCGACCGGCGCAGCTCGATGCGCAGGACCCGGCTCACCGGCCCGCCTCCGCCCGGTGCCGCTTGAGCAGGGCGGAGTAGCCGCGCTCGGCCGGGGTGTCGCCGGCGTCGCCGTCCCCGCCGCGGGCGGCCAGGTCGTCCGGCGTGCCCTGGTAGACCAGCCGGCCCTCGTTCATCAGGACGACGTCGGTGCACGCGGCCACGACGTCCTCGACCAGATGGGTGGAGACCAGCACGCAACTGTCGACGCCGACGTCGCGCAGCAGCTCGCGCAAGTCGAGGCGCTGCTCGGGGTCGAGGCCCACGGTCGGCTCGTCGAGCAGCAGCACCGCCGGGTCGTTGACGATCGCCTGGGCGATGCCGGCCCGCCGCAGCATCCCGCCGGAGAGCGTCTTCATCCGGGCGCCGGCCTTGGCGGTGAGGCCGACCCGGTCGATCGCCCGCTGCACGGCGCCGGGGATCTCGGTCTTCGGCATCTCCTTGAGCCAGGCCAGGTACTCGACGAACTCCCGCACGGTGAACCGCGGGTAGAAGCCGAACTGCTGGGGCAGATAACCGAGCTTCCGCCGTACGCCGCGCAGATCGCCCCGCCCGCCGACCGGTTCCCCGAGCAGCGTCAGGTGCCCGCCGGCCGGCCGCACGACGGTGGCGAGCGCCCGCATCAGCGTCGTCTTGCCGGCCCCGTTCGGGCCGAGCAGGCCGTGGACGCCGGTGCCGAGAGCCAGATCGAGCCCGTCGACGGCCAGGTGCCGTCCCGCCCGCACCCGCAACTGCTCGGCGTGCACCGCCCACGGGTAGGTGGTGGGTGCGGACTCGGCCGCGCTCACCGTGCGCATCATCAAGTCTCCTTATTTGAGGGGGAACCGGCGGAAGTCCGCGGCCCGGGCCGCCGCGATCCCGGCCAGGGCCAGCGTCACCAGCAGCCAGGCGACGGCGGTACCCGGCCGCAGCAGCGCCGGCAGGTGGGCGGCGGCGATCGACGGCGCCACCACGGCCAGCACCCAGGCCGCGCCGAGCCCGAGGGCGGCCCGGCGCACCCCGATGTAGGCGCCGAGCGCGATGGTGGCGGCCGAGAAGGCCAGGCAGGGCAGCAGCGTGAGGGCCAGATGCACGTCGCCGGTGCGGGCGCCGGCCAGGGCGAGCGCCGGCACGATCACCGCGAGCACCCCCGCCGTACGCCGGAAAAGCATGGCCAGCCCGGCCGCCGGCGTCCCCGCGATCAGCTCCCACGCCGGGTCGTGGCGGCGGCTCCACGCGATCGCCACCCCCGGCAGCGGCGCGACCGGGGCCAGCAGGGTCACCAGCGAGGGCAGGCCGGGCAGCAGCGCCTGGAGCAGCACCGCGCAGGCCAGCGCCGCGACGGTCATGGTGAGCCAGGGGACCAGATGCCAGACGAGCCGGCGGTGGTGCGTGGCGAACCATCGGCGGCGCCGGGCCGGATCGGGTCCGGCCGCGATGCCCTCGCCGATCCCGCCGGCCACCCGGTCGAGCAGGGCCCGGGTGTCGTCGGTGAGGCCGCCGGCGACCTGGGCGCGGCAGTCGGCGCAGTCCTCCAGGTGAGTCTCGACCGACCACACCGTGACCTCGTCGAGGGCTTCCTCCCGGTCGGCGTAGCGGGCGATCACCGCGGGGCTCGGATGCGTGGTCATGACAGCGCCTCCCGCAGCGCGATCCGGGCCCGCCGGGCCCGGGACTTCACCGTGTTCTCCGGCATGCCCAGCAGCAGTGAGGTCTCCCGCACCGACAGGCCGTCGAGGACCATCGCCCGCAGCACCTGGCGCGCCTCCGGCGGCAGCTCCAGCAGGGCCCGTTCCAGCTCGTGCCCGACCTGCCCGGCGAGCGCCTCGTCCTCGGCGGAGGCGACGAATGCGACGGAGGCGGCGGAGGCGACCGTCTCGGTCAGCGGCACCGCCGGCACCTGGTTCTGCCGGACCCGCCGGCGGAACGCGTCGACGAGCCGGCGGGCGGCGATGGTCCAGAGCCAGCCGACCGCGCTGCCCTCGGTGGCCGTCCCGGCGAAGCTGCCCGCGGCCCGCCACACCGCCAGGTAGGTCTCCTGCATCACGTCGGCGACCACGTCGTCGTCGGCGCACCGGCGCCGGAGGCGGGCCAGCAGCCACGGCGACGTGCGCCGGTAGAGCTCATCGAATGCCCGCCGATCGCCGTCGGCGGTGCGCCGCACGAGCTCACCCTCGTCCGCGGCCTCCAGGCTTCGTCTCACAACCAGCAAGACGATGGCATCGCCGCCGCGGGTGCGCCGCCGGACGTGACATGGGTCACTCGCGCGGTATCAGTCCAGGCCGTCGTAGGTCCAGCGCAGGGTGGTGGAGCCGGTCTTGCGGCCGTCGTCGTAGACGGTGCGGGTCACCCGGACGCCGAAGCCGCCCTCCTCGCCGGTGGGGTTGCGGGGCCCGGTCTCCGAGACCACCCGGCGCTCGCCGGTGTGCCCGTAGAGACCGACCGTGACCGAGGTGCCGGTGGTCTTCACCCGGATCACCACCGGCGCCGCGGTGTCGTTGCGGATGACCTGGTCGATGTTGCCCCAGTCGAGCGTCGCCTCGCGGCCCGGCGGGTACCGCGAGATGTACTTGCTGTGCGGCTGGTGCCTCAGGATCGGCAGCCCGGCGAACCAGGCGGCGTTGAACAGCGTCGTCGAGAACTGCGAGACGCCCCCGCCGAGCTGGTCCTCCAGCTCACCGGCGACGATCGCGGGGGCGGGCACGAAACCCTTGTCCCGGGTGCGCTCGCCGACCTTGGCGTTCAGTGAGAACGTCGACCCCGGCGCGATCACGGTGCCATCCACGATCTTCGCGATCAGGTGGATGTTGGTCACCCTCGCCGCACAACAGGGGTGGTACGTGGTGAAGGTGCCGATCAGCTGATCGACGCCGGCCAGGTTCGCGGGCCGGGTGCCGGGCGTCGCCGGCACGCTCGGGGCCGCCGCCGCACCCCGCCCGTCCCGCACCGCCGCCTCGATCGCCGAGGCCGCCTTGTCGGCGTCCAGGGTCCAGCCGGCCGTCCCCGCGGTCCGGTCGACGCCGGCCGTGCCCGCGGTGTACGAGGTGTCGCCCTTGGCCTCGAGCCGCGGCGACGGCGCCGCCAGCGTGACCGTGGTGTCGGTGGCCGCCTGCCGGTGGGTGGCCAGCTCCGCCCGCAGCCGGGCCCGGTCGACGATCAGCACCACGGCCTGCTGCCGGACCGTCGCGTCGACGTCGAGGGCGATCCCCGCGGCCGCCGGCACGAGCGTGAAGGTCCGCTCGGTCCCGGTGACCCGCACGGTGACCGGCTGCTCGACCCGCGGCCGCACCGACGAGGTGACGGCCGCCCGCAGCTCGCGCTCGTTCAGCCCGCCGACGCCGACCCCGGCGATGCTCCGCCCGGCCGGCACCAGCGGCGACCGCCGGGCCATCACCACCACGGCGACCACGACGCCGACCACCACGACCACGAGGGCGGCGGCCACGAGAACCCACAACCGGGCGTACCAGGGACGCTTGACCTCGTACACCGCTCCCGTCATGCGAAGATCGTGACCGATGCCGGCGTCACACACAGCGGCGGCGATCACACCCGGGACGGGCATGCACCAATTACCGTGGGTGCGCATCTACGACGCTGGAAGACGCCGGGAGACGAACAGTGACCACCGACCGGTCCGCGCTGGAACCGGTGACCGTTGCCGGCATGCAGCCCTCCCGGCTGGTGGCCGACGAGCTGGGCCATTTCATGCTGGTGTACAAGTTCGGGCTCGCCGAGATCGGCACCAAGATCACGATTCTGGCCGAGGAGCTGGCGCACCGCGGGCGGGGCAACCCGATCGAGCACGTCAACACCCGGCTGAAGACGGTCGACAGCCTCAACGCCAAGGCCCGCCGGATCGGCTGCCCGATGACGCTCGAGGCGGTGCGCGACCGGATCCGCGACATCGCCGGCGTCCGGGTCGTGTGCAGCTTCGTCTCGGACGTCTACACCGTCGCCGAGATGCTTACCCGCCAGCAGGACGTCACGCTGCTGCAGACCAAGGACTACATCGCCCAGCCCAAGGCCAACGGCTACCGCAGCCTGCACCTGATCGTCGAGATCCCGGTCTTCCTCTCCGACCGGGTGGTGGCCGTGCCGGTCGAGGTGCAGCTACGCACGGTGGCGATGGACTTCTGGGCCAGCCTCGAACACAAGATCCATTACAAGTACGAGGAGGACGTGCCGGCCAGCCTCCGCGACGAGCTGGCGGCGACCGCCACCGACGCCGCCCGCCTCGACGAGCGCATGGAGCGCCTGCACGCGCAGATCCACGGCCCCCGCCCCTGAACGCGTCAGGCCGACGCCAGCGGGGTGGGCGCGACGGCCGGACGGCGGCGGTACTCCTGCGGGCTGATGCCGCGCTCGCGCTTGAAGGCGGCGCTCAGGGCGAACGCGCTGCCGTAGCCGACGCGGCGGGCGACGGACTCGATCGTGGCCTCGCTCTGGCGCAGCAGGTCGGCGGCGAGCGTGAGCCGCCAGCCGGTCAGGTAGGCCATCGGCGGCTCGCCGACGACGTCGGAGAAGCGGCGGGCGAGCGAGGCGCGGGAGATGCCGGTGCGGGTGGCGAGGGAGGCGACGGTCCACGCGTACGCCGGCTCGTCGTGGATCAGCCGCAGAGCGGGACCCACGACGGGGTCGGCCTGGGCACGAAGCCAGCCGGGGACGTCCGGCGCCGGAGCCGCCAGCCACGAGCGCAGCGCCGACACGAGCACGAGGTCGAGGAGGCGGTCGAGGACGAGGTCCTGGGCCGGTTCGGTGCCGGCCATCTCGCGTACGAGAAGGTCGATCAATGCCTTGTCGTTCGCCTCGGCCGGGCGGATCAGCAGGCCGGGCAGCGCGTCGAGCAGGCGGCGGCTGACCTCGCTGTGCATCTGGTAGGTGCCGCTGATCATGACGGTGCCGCCGTCCGGGGTGGCGCCCCAGGTGCGCACGTCCTGGCCGGTCATCGTCATCTCGGCGCCGCCCACGGACTCGCAGCGCTGCCCGGGATGGATGATGATCTGCGGCGCGGTGGCGGGGCTGTCGGCGACGACGTAGGGCGAGGTGCCGCTGACGATCGCCACGTCGCCGGCCTCGATGCGGGCCGGGCCGTACTCCTCCCCCCGCATGATCCACGCGTCCCCGCGCAGCAGGGTGATCAGCGACAGCGGCGATCCGTCCTGGATCCGCAGCGACCACGGCGGATCCAGGATGGAGCGCAGCAGGAAGGCGCCGCGGGCCCGGGGCCCGTCGAGCAGGCCGGTCAAGGCGTCCATACCCAGAGAAACTAGCCCCAGGCCCGGGCGGCCGCGGCCCCGGCGGCGTACGCGGCGAAATCTCGCGCCGGGCGACCGAGCGCCTCCCGCACCCCGTCGGCCGGCTCGGCGTTGCGCCCGTCGAGGATCCCGCGGAACATGTCGCCGAGCTCGACCGGAAGCCCCGCGTCGGCCAGCACCCGCGCGTACTGCTCGTGGGTGACCGGCGTGTACTTGACCGTGCGCCCGACGGCCCGGCTCAGCTCGGCCGCGGCCTCGCCGAAGGTCAGCGCCCGCGGCCCGGTGAGCTCGTACGTCCGCCCGCCGTGCCGTCCCGGGTCGGTGAGCGCGGCCGCCACCACCTCGGCGATGTCGTCGGCGTCGACGAACGGCTCGGCCACGTCCCCCGCCGGCAGCATGAGGTCGCCCGCGAGCACCGCCTCGGCCAGGAAGTCCTCGCTGAAGTTCTGCATGAACCAGCTGCACGACACGACCGTCCACCCGGTGCCGGCCTCGCGCACCAGCCGCTCGGCCTCCTGGGCGAGCGGTTCGCCCCGCCCCGAGAGCAGCACCAGCTGCTCGACCCCGTTCGCCGCCGCGAGGCGGGCGAGCGTGCCCACCTTCTCGGCCGCGCCCGGCAACCCCAGGTCCGGATAGAAGGTGATGTACGCGGCCCGCACGCCGGCCAGCGCCGGCCGCCAGGTCGCCTCGTCGTCCCAGTCGAAGCGGGTGGCGCTGCCGCGCGACCCGATCCGCACGCCGATCCCCCGCGCCGCGAGCCGTCCGGCCACCCGGCGCCCGGTCTTTCCGTTTCCACCGATAAGAAGCATGTCCCCAGTACAGCGACGCCGGGTGAGACGCAGAATGTCTCAGACCCGCACGCTCATAAGCCAGGCGCTCAGGCGGCCCGCAGGCGCAGGGTCACGCCCGGCATCCGGCGCAGCGTGCGGACGGCCCAGGCGGCGCAGATCCCGACCGTCAGCGCGCTCAGCGCGCCGCTGAAGAACGGGCGCGACACCAGCCCGAAGCTCAGTCCCCAGTGCAGCAGGCCCAGGCTCATCCCGGCGTCGAGCACCCGGGAGACGCCCCACACGACCGTCACCCGCGAGAACAGCCGCCGGATGCCGTCGTGGTGGAACAGGTGGGCGGGCACCGACACGAAGTCCCGGGCCAGCCGGCTCGTGATCGGCCGGCCGATCGCCGCGCTGCCCAGGAAGAGCAAGCCGAGCAGGGCCGAGCCGACGACCGGCTGGAGGACGTAGACCAGCGCGCTGGAGAGCACCAGGGCCAGCACCGCCCGGCCGCACAGCATGCCGGCCGAGAGCAGCAGCGTGCTCGGCAGCGGATGACCGAGCAGCCGGCGCAGGCCGAGCACGAGCCCGCACCAGCCGATCACCGCGCCCAGCCCCCAGGCCAGGCCGGCCGTCGGCAACAGCACGAACAGCAGCAGCGTGGGAATCGCGATCGTCTCCGCGAAGACCCGGACGCCCCGGATCAGCTGGGGCCGGAGCTTGCCGAGCTCGATCACGACCTCGTGGTCAGACGTCATTCCCAGCCCGGTGTCGGCGACGGTGAGCCCGGCAACCGTACCGGACCGGGGGGGGGGGGGGGGGGGGGGGGGGGGGGGGGGGGGGGGGGGGGGTGGGGGGGGGGGGGGCGGGGGGGGGGGGGGGGGGGGGGGGGGGGGGGGGGGGGGGGGGGGTGGCGT
>NZ_JBVJIU010000023.1:0-149617 GCF_055586105.1 Actinoplanes sp. NPDC051537 | reverse complement strand
ACCACAGCCTCGGGGTAAGATGGCGCCCCCACTCCGGTTTCGACGAGGGGGACCCCGCAAACCGTACCGACCCGGCGCGGTGCCGGGACCGGGCCCGCCGCCCCGGTTTTCCACCGCTACTGGCGCCACACCCACTGCTGGTTGGCGCCGCCGTGGCAGTCCCAGATGTGGATCTGCTGGCCGTCGGCGGGGTTGTTCTCCGAGACGTCCAGGCAGCGGCCCGACTGCGGGTTGCGCAGGGCGGTCCCCTCCACCGCCCAGCTCTGGGCGCCGCTGCCGTTGCACGTCCAGAGCTGCGCCTTGGTGCCGTTGGCGGTGCCGCCGCCGGCCACGTCGAGGCACTTGCCCGAGGCCGGGTTGCGGATCGCCGACCCGGACCGGGCCCACTGCTGGGCGCCGCTGCCGTTGCAGGTCCACAGCTGGATCTTGGTGCCGTCGGCGGTGCCGGCGCCGTTCACGTCGAGGCACTTGCCGGCCAGGCCGGTGACCGGTCCGGCGGCGGCCTTGACGAGGCCGAACTCGTCCACATCGAAGAGTCCGGCGCCGGTGCCGGCGAAGGTCAGATACAGCGTGCGTACGCCGGAGGGCGCCCCGGTCAGCGAGGTGCTGACGTCGGCGAAGGTCGTCCAGCCGCCGGTGTTCGGCACCGCCACCGAGCCGAGCACCGGGCCGGTCGGCGAGTCGGTGCGGACCTGGATCGTGCCGCCCGGCCCGCCCGAGACGACCCGGGCCCGGAACGACGTGGCGCCGGTCAGGTCGACGCCGCCGTAGGACGCCCAGTCCCCGGGGTCGATGTAGCCGAGGGTCCGGCCGCCCATCGCGCCCGCCTTGTCGAACGGCTGGACACCGCTGGCGGTGGTGAACTGCTCCGCCTGAACCGAGGTCGATGGCGTATTAATACGCTTTATCCGGATGTTGCGGAAGCTCGCCGTGTCGTCGGCACCGTGGTTCTGGATGCCGATGTGGCCGGCGAGCGAGCGCGCGGCGATCGTGTTGGTGTAGTCGTTGATCTTCACGCCGTTGAGGAACACCTGAAGGTGCTCGCCCTCGACCCGGATCTCGTAGGTGTTCCACTCCCCCGGCGGGTTCAGGGCGGCGTCGCGGGCCGCGAGGTCGGCGGAGTGGAAGCCGTAGACCGAACCGGTGGTGTGGTCGGGCGTGTCGGTGGCGTCGATCTGGATCTCGTAGCCGTTGTCGACCGCCGACCACGGATCGGACGACGGCGGGAACCCGATGAAGACGCCGGAGTTGTCGTCGCCGTCGAGTCGCCAGTCGAGCTTCAGCGAGTAGTCGGTGAACTGCTCGGCCGAGTACCAGAGCAGGCCCATGCCGCCGGTCGACGTCAAGGCGCCGTCGGCGTTGGTGAACGACCCCGGCCCCGCCTGCGACCAGCCGCTCGTCGAGCCGTTGTAGAGCGGCGTGTAGCCGGTCTCCGGGCGGCAGTCGGCGTGCGAGCGGCCGGCCGCGTACCGGATGCCGCCCAGCAGCATCCGGCGGAACGCGGCGTCGGCGTAGGACTCGATCGTGTGCCCGCCGCCGGTGTAGAACGAGCGGCCCGAGTCCAGCGTCTTGCACCAGATGTGCGGGTGGTCGGCGCCCATGCCGCCGCCGGAGTACGTCGACTCGTCCAGGGTGGCCAGCACGTGCGCGCTGTCCCGCGGATTCGTCCGGAAGTTGTACCACTCGTCGGTGCGCGGCCAGGCCGAGGGCAGGTGGGCGGTCGCCGCATTGGCGCGGTCCTCCACCCGTACGGTCGCCGGTTGAATCGCCGGATGGGAGGCGAACCAGGCGCCGACCAGCTGACCGTAGAACGGCCAGTCGTACTCGGTGTCGGCGGCCGCGTGCACACCGGCGTAACCCCCACCACCGCGGATGTACGACTCGAACGCCGTCTGCTGGGCGGCGTCCAGCACGTCGCCGGTGGTGTTGAGGAAGACCACCGCCTCGTACTGCGCGAGATTGGCCGTGGTGAACACGGAGGAGTCCTCGGTGGCGGTCACCGTGAAGGCGTTCGCGGACCCGATCTCCCGTACCGCCTGGATGCCGGCGGCGATGGAGTCGTGCCGGAATCCGGCGGTCTTGCTGAAGACCAGCACGTCGTACGGCTGGTCGGCGGCGCGGGCCGGGGCCGGCGCCGCGAGGACGAGGAGGAGACCGAGCAGTGCGGCCAGCTTTCTCATGACATCGCCCACTTCTGGTTGGCGGCGCCGAGGCAGTCCCACAGGTGGATCTGCTGGCCGTCGTCGGACTTCACCTCGGAGACGTCGAGGCAGCGGCCCGACTGCGGGTTCCGGACCGTGCCGTCGGACTGGACGACCCAGTTCTGGGCGCCGGTGCCGTTGCAGGTGTAGAGCTGCACCTTGGTGCCGTTGGCGGTGCCGCCGCCGGCGATGTCCAGGCACTTGCCGGAGCTCGGGTTGCGCCACACCTGGCCGGCGACCGACCAGGTCTGCGCGCCGGTGCCGTTGCACGTCCACAGCTGGATCTTGGTGCCGTCCGCGGTACCGGCGCCGTTGACGTCGAGGCACTTGCCGGCGAAGCCGGTCACCCGGCCGGTGCCGGTGCCGCTGCCGCCGCCGGTGGTGAGGGTGAACGCGTCCACGTCGTAGAGCGCGCCCGCGCCGCCGGCGAAGGTCAGGTAGAGCGGGCCGGTGGTGGCCGGCGGGTTGGTGATCGTGCCGGACACGTCGGTGAAGACGTTCCACGCCCCGGTCACCGGGACGGTGGCGGAGCCGAGCACGGTCCCGGTCGGCGAGCCGGCCCGGATCTGGAGGGTGCCGCCGGCGCCGGCCGACGAGACGCGGGCCTTGAAGCCGGTGGCGTTGACCGGGTTGTACGGCTCGAAGCCGATCCAGTCGCCGTTCTCGATGTTGCCGACGGTCTTGCCGCCCTCGGCCTCCGGCTTGTCGAAGGTGGCGATGCCGGACGAGGTCTTGAAGTGCTCGGCCTGCCGGTGCCGCGGTTGCAGGGTGTGCTGCGTGTGCGTGGTCAGCCCGCCGGCGTCGGTGTACTCGGCGTCGAAGATCGCGAAGATGTTCGCCGCCGCGTCGTGCTCGCCGTCGACCGGGATCGTGATCGAGCCGGTGCAGCCGGTGGTCGAGGTGATCTGGTGCCCGTGCTGGTCGTGGCCGAGCACGTAGGTCATCTTGACCTTGGCGCAGTCGATCGCGCCGTCCTCCGGGTCGGTCACGGTGATCGCGTAGGGCACGGTGTCGCCGAAGCTGACCAACTGCCCGTTGAGCGGCGTACGGATGGTGACCGCCGGCGCCGTGTTGCCGACCCCGATCTGGACGCCGCCGCTGCCGGTCGCGCCCTGCGGGTCGGTGACGGTGAGCCGGACGTTGTACGTGCCGTTGGCCGCGAACGTGTGCGCCGGGTTGGCCGCGGTCGACGTGCCGCCGTCGCCGAAGTTCCACGCGTACGTCAGCGCGCCGCCCTCGGGATCGGCGGAGCCGGCCGACGAGAACGTGACGGTCAGCGGGGCCTGCCCGTTGACCGGGCTGGCGGTGACGACCGCGGTCGGGCTCTTGTTGCCGCCACCGACGTAGTCGTAGCGGTAGAGCGCCGAGTTGGCGTCGCCGTTGAAATACCCGGTGCCGTAGTCGAGGACGTAGAGCGCGCCGTCCGGGCCGAACGCCATGTCCATCACCTGCTTGCCGCTCCACGCGAAGTTCGAGATCTCGCCGGGCGACCCGTCGGCGTTCAGGTGGATCGGCTTGATCCAGCCGCGGCCGAACTCGCCGGCGAGGAAGTGCCCGTCGACCGACTGCGGGAACTTCGTGGTCGAGGTGCTGGCGGCGTTGTAGCGGTAGACCGGGCCGCCCATCGGCGACTCGGAGCCGCCGCCGAACTCGGGCGGGCTGCCGGCGTCACCGCCGTAGCGGATCCAGGCCGCGCGGGCGGGCGGCAGCTTGGTCAGGCCGGTGTTGCGGAACGAGTTGTTGGCCGGCCCGCCGGCGCAGTCGTACTTCGCGCCGGCCGTGCCGGCGGCGAAGTCCCATTCCGCGTACGTCTCGGCGGCGGTGTTGGTGCCGGTGCAGTACGGCCAGCCGTAGTTGCCGGCCGAGGTGACCCGGTTGAACTCGACCTGGCCGCCGGGGCCGCGCGCCGAGCCGGCGCCCGCGTCGGGGCCGTAGTCGCCGACGTAGACGATCCCGGTGGCCTTGTCGACGCTCATCCGGAACGGGTTGCGGAATCCCATCGCGTAGATCTCGGCGCGGGTGCTCGCGGTGCCGGGCGTGAAGAGGTTGCCGGACGGGATCCCGTACGAGCCGTCGGCGTTGACCTTGATTCTGAGGATCTTGCCGCGCAGGTCGTTGGTGTTGCCCGCCGAGCGCTGGGCGTCGAACGCGGGATTGCGGTTGGTGCGCTCGTCGAGCGGCGCGTACCCGTCGGACTGGAACGGGTTGCTGTCGTCCCCGGTGGACAGGTAGAGGTTGCCGGCGGCGTCGAAGTCGATGTCGCCGCCGACGTGGCAGCAGATGCCCCGGCTGGCCGGCACGTCGAGGATCGCCTTCTCCGCGCTGAGCTTCCAGTCGGCGGTGAGCGTGAAGCGGGACAGCCGGTTGACGCCGGACCAGGCCGAGAAGTCGGTGCCGGTGTCCGGGGAGTCGCCGGCCGGGGTGCTCAGCGGCGGGGCGTAGTAGAGGTAGATGAACCGGTTGGTGGCGAAGCCGGGGTCGACGCCGACGCCCTGCAGGCCCTCCTCGTCGTGGGTGTAGACGGCGAGCGTGCCGACCACGGCGGTGGCGCCGGCGGCGTCGGTGCGGCGCAGCGTGCCGTTGCGGGCGGTGTGCAGGACCGAGCGGTCGGGCAGCACGGCCAGGCTCATCGGCTCGCCCATCTCGGGCTCGCCCTTCGCGAGCGTCACCTGCTGGAACTCGGCGGGATCGAGGTCGTGCGCGAGCGCGCGGACGGGCGAGACGAGAACGAGGGCGGCGGCCACGAGGGCGGCTGCGCCGGTGGCGGGCATGCGGAGAGACATGAAGCGACCCCTTTGCTGACGAGTACGCCGGCATGCCGACGCGTGGCCGCGCGCCGGCATGCCATGAGCGGGGAAGCACCGCCGAGATCACCTCGGCGCAACACTGCGGTGTTGAATCTGGAACATAGGCGCTTCTGAATGAAGAGTCCAGATCTTCTGTCGTACTCGCCAAAACTTTTGTCGCATGGAGCAAAAGAGCGAAACTAGCTCCTCATCGGACCGCCCACCGCTGCGCGCCCGTCCCGTTGCACGTCCAGAGCTGCACCAGCGTGCCGTTGCCGGTGCCGCCCTGGTTGACGTCGACGCACTTGCCCGAGCCCGCGCCGACGATCGTGCCGTTCGCGTTGACCGTGAACCGCTGCGCGGCCGTGCCGTTGCAGGTCCACGCCTGCACCTTGGTGCCGTCGGCGGTGCCGTTGCCGTTCACGTCCAGGCACTTGGCGCCGTAGACGCGGAGCTCCCCGGCCGCGGTGCGGGTCCACTGCTGGTTGGCGCCGCCGTGGCAGTCCCAGATCAGCGCCTGGGCGCCGTCGGCGGTGCTGCCGCCGGAGATGTCGATGCAGCGGGTCGACTGCGGGTTGGACAGCAGGACCGCGGTCCCGACCGGCGGCGTGGTCACCGGTTGCAGGCTGCCCGGCACCGACTGGAGGGCGGCGAACCAGCGGGCCGCCATCTTGTCGTAGCCGGCGGCGCTCGGATGCACGCCGTCGGCCAGGTCGGCGGTGGTCAGCGCCGAGTGCATGTCGACCAGGTGGGTGCGCGGGCCCTTCTGCGCCACGATGCCGGGCAGGGCGGCGTTGAAGGTCTGCGTCTTCGTCTCGTTGGCGGCGTTGCTCGTCGGGATGATCTGGGCGACGAAGACCTCGGACGCCGGCGCCAGGGTCCGGATGTGGTCGATGAGCGCGGACAGCCGGGCCGGCGCGTTGGCGACGTCGTAGTTCTGGCCGATGTCGTTGGTGCCGATGTGCAGCAGGACGGTCCGCGGGCCGTACGCGCGGAGCCAGCCGACGATGTTGGCGTCCAGCTGGTCGATCCGCCAGCCCGAGTGGCCCTCGTGGTCGTGGTCGCCGAGGGCGGCCGGCCCGTTGAAGCCGGAGCCGACGAAGTCGGCCGCATAGCCCCCGGCCGCCATCCGCTGCCACAGGTTGAGCCGGTAGCCGCCGGGCACGTTGAACCCGTCGGTGATCGAGTCGCCGAGCGGCATGATCCGTACCCCGCCGTTCGACTCGGCGAGCACGGGAGGCGGGGTCGAGCCGAGGGCCAGGACGAGACCGACCCCGGCCGCGATCATCCATCTACGCATAGCGGTCCTTTCCCGAGTCAGCGGAACCATTTCTGGTTGGCGGCGCCGTTGCAGGTCCACAGGACGAGCGGGGTGCCGTTGGTGGTGCCGTGCGCGGACGCGTCGAGGCACTTGCCGGAGCCGACGCCGACGACCGAGCCGTCCGTGCCGACGGTCCACTGCTGGTTGCCGCCGCCGTTGCAGTCCCAGATGTCGACGACGGTGCCGTCCGCGGTGCCGCCGCCCACGGCGTCCAGGCATTTGCCGTCGAAGACGGTCAGCCGGCCGTTCGCGGTCGACGTCCATTCCTGATTGGAGCCGTTGTTGCAGTCCCACAGCGCCGGCCGGGTGCCGTTGGCCTGGTTGGCGGCCGGGACATCGACGCACCTGCCGGACTCCTGGCCCCGGAGGATACCGGCGGTGTCGCCGCGAGCCCACTTCTGGTTCGCGCCGCCGTTGCAGCCCCAGACCCCGATCGCGGAACCGTTGGCGGTCTGGTGGCCGGTGACGTCGAGGCACTGGCCGGTGCCGGCGCTGACCACGCTGCCGTCGGCGTTGACCGTCCACTGCTGGCCGGCGCCGCCGGTGCAGTCGCCGATCGCCGCGGTGGCGGCGTCCAGGCACTTGCCGAGGATCTGCAGCTGCCTGGCCGGCGTCAGGGTCCATTGCTGGTTGGCGCCGCCGGTGCAGTTCCAGAGCGCGGGCTTGGTGCCGTTCGCCGTGGACCCGCCGGGCAGGTCGGCGCAACGGCCGGACTCCAGGCCCTTCAGCACGCCGGTGAGGTTGCCGGCCGCGTTCGGGGTGACGCTCAGGTTGTCGAACTGGTCGGTCTGGTAACCGGCGACCCCGAAACCGACCTGACCCGAGGTGTACGAGGTGTCGGTGACCCGGCCGGCGACGGCGCCGTCGATCGTGGCGGTGATGTCGTTGCCGGCGAAGCCGAGCGCGATCGTGTGCCAGGTGTTCAGGCCGAGCGCGGGACGGCTGCCGGTGAGCAGCGTGGTCAGGATCCCGCCGCTGCTGTTCTTGGCGATCGACCACGCCCCGGTGTTGCTGATCCGCAGCTGGTACGCGGCCTGATGGCTCTGCGGCCGGTTCTGCGTGCCGGCCCGGCCGAGCAGCGTCACGGTGCCGGCCTGCTGCATGTCCACATCGGTGCTGACCGTGTAGTTGCTCCAGGCCGGGTCGCCGACCAGCGCGTACGCGTCGCTGTCGTCCTGCCAGTTGATCGGCTGGACCGGCGCGACCTGCTGGAGGCAGTTGCCGGACCGGCCGGCCGCGCAGGCCCGCACCTCGTAGGCGCCCTGCATGGTCTGCAGGTACCGGGCCATGCCGCGAACCGGGTAGCCGTCGTAGTTGTCGGTGTAGGGCAGGGCCAGAGTGCCGCTCGACGGACCGGCCGCCGTGCCCTTGCCCTGCCCGGTGGTCGTGGTGACGGTGTAGATGCGGTTCGGCTGCAACGTCAGCGCGTACCGGCCGCCGCTGACCGCGACGTCGGCCTGTTTGACGAACCAGTCGGCGGCGTTGGCCGAGCCCATGTCGGTGGCCCAGACATGCACGGTTCCGGTGCTCAGGCCGCCGGCGACGGTGACGTTCACGGTCTGCGCGGCGGTGCTGCCGCTGGTCTCGTAGATCGTCGAGTAGTCGCCGGTGCTGGGCGACCGCAGCGACACGTAGCTGCCGTTGGCCCGGTCGCCGCCGAGATAGCCGCTGGCCGAGCTGTTGAGGTAGCGCCAGCCGGGCTGGGTGAACTGCGCGTAATGCGCGTTGGCCCACAGGTTCTTGCCGACCCGGTAGGCCCCGGACCAGGGCGAGCCGGCGTCCATGAGGCCGACCGTGGCGTACGGCAGATTGGGGGTGATCGCCGCGATGAGCGGCCAGTTCATGTACCCGGATATCTCGGCGTCGAGGTAGCCGCGGTTGACGGTGCGGATGTACGGGACCACGCCGGCGTTGTCGTCCTGCGAGCCGAACTCGCTGGCCCATAAGGGTTTCCCGGAGTTGCGGGCGTTGGTCGTGGTCGAGCAGGAGTCGGCCGGCGACAGGTAGCCGCACACGTAATGGTTGCCGAGCACGCCGACCGCGTTCTTGAGGGCCGCGTCGCCGAACTCGTCGGCCATGCCCCAGCCGCTGTCGTCGCCGACGATCTGCACCGCGCCGTAGCCGGCCGCGTTCAGCGCGGTGCGCAGGTTCTTGTACCAGCCGCTGTCGTGGCCGCGCTCGTTCCAGCCGCCGAGGTAGCTGATCGTCAGGCCGTGCTGCTTGGCGCAGTTCAGCCAGGAGATGTCGTAGTCGATCATGTCCGGCGACCAGAAGCTGTGGTTGCCGATCCAGCCGGGCGCGGCCCACGGCAGGGCGACCAGCTTGATGTTCGGGTTGCGGGCCACGGCCTGCTCGCCCAGCCAGAACTCGTAGCCGACGTTGCAGTTGACGTCGCCCCGGACGTGCTCGTGCGAGGGCTCGGCGCCGTCGGTGGAGTTGGCGTCGCCCCCGATCTCGAGCTTGAGCAACTGCACCGCGGCGCCGTAGCCGGGCTTGAACAGGTAGTCGAGGATCTGCGAACGCTGGGCGGCCGGATAGTCGATCAGCAGCCGGGAATTGCCCCCGCCTCCGCTGATCGCGCCGACACCGTCGAAGGTGCGGCCGGTGATGCCGCCGTCCAGGGTGATCGTCGTGGTGGCGGCCGACGCCGGGGCGGCGACGGCGAAAGCCGCGATGAGGGAGAGGGTGATCAGGGTGAGCAGGCTTCGGAATCGATGCATGGGGAGCACTCCAACCCGTCGATACATCGACCATCACAGATGTACGGCGGGATGGCAACGTTGTCAGGACGGCCTGCCCGTTTGGACAGTCAGCGACGGGTGATGACGTGCTTGGGCCGGGTGCACTCGAGCACGGGGTGCTTCAGCTGCCGTAGATCGCATTAGCCTGGGGGCGTGTCGCGACGAGTCGCGTTGGCTCTGGGGTCCGGTGGCGCGCGGGGGTTCGCGCACATCGGCGTCATCGAGGTGCTCGCCGAGCGCGGCTTCGACGTCGTCGCGGTGGCCGGCTCCTCGATGGGCGCGCTGGTCGGCGGCGTGCTGGCGGCCGGCCGGCTGCCGGAGTTCACCCAGTGGGTGACCGGGCTCCGGCAGCGGGACGTGGTGCGGATGTTCGACCCCAAGTGGTCCGCGCCCGGCGTGATCACCGCCGACCGCCTGATCGACCACCTCGACGCCTTCCTCGCCGAGACGCTGATCGAGGATCTGCCGATCCCGTACACGGCGGTCGCCACCGACATCACCGCCCGGCGCGAGGTCTGGTTCCAGAGGGGCTCGCTGCGCGCCGCGATCCGGGCCTCGATCGCCATCCCGGGGCTGATCACCCCGGTGGTCGCCGACGGCCGGGTGCTGGCCGACGGCGGGCTGCTCAACCCGGTGCCGATCGAGCCGACCGCCGCGGTGCCGGCCGATCTGACCGTCGCGGTCTCGCTGCTGGGCCGGCGACCCGATCACGAGTCGGCCGCGCCGATCCGCACCGCGGCCCGTCCCACCGAGTGGCGGGCCCGGCTGCGGCACGCGATGCAGCGGCCCGACGGCCCGGCCGAGCCACGCCTGGCCGGCGTCATCGCCGACTCGCTCGACGCCATGCAGGACATGATCGCCCGCTACCGGATGGCGGGCCTGCCGCCCGACGTGCACATCGCGGTGCCGGTCACCGCCGGCGGCGTGCTGGAGTTCCACCGCGCCGCCGAGATGATCGCGCTCGGCCGCGACCTCGCCACCAAGGCACTGGACGACGCCGGCTAGGTCTTGCGCGCATCGCCCGACATCGATACGGTCGCAGGCGTCGAATTGTTCGGCAGCTTTACTAACAGTTCCGCCGCGGACATCCCCCAGGCCGGAGCGCGCCCGGCCGTCCCCTCGTCCGCCCGTAGTGGGCGGACGTGTCCCGGGAGGACACATGAACCGCAAACTCGTGACCGCGTTCGCCGCGCTCGGGCTGATCCCCACGGTCCTCACGGCCGCCCCGGCCCAGGCCGCCGGCCCGACCGCCGCCCAACTGCTCGCGAAGGTCAGCTCCTGCACGGTCGCCTCGAACGGCAAGTACGCCACCGACGACGGCAACTCGTCGACCGTCAACATCTGCAAGAAGGGGTCGGCCTATTTCTGGAAGGCCGACATGGACATCGACTGCGACGGCGTTCGCACGTCGAAGTGCAACGAGAACACCGACCCCTGGTACCAGGACCAGACCTCGTTCGAGACGTCGGGCGGCAACCCGTTCCAAGCCGACAAGACGCACTATTTCGTGATTCCGCTGCCGAGCTCCCGGTTCAATTATTCGAGCAAGGGCATCAAACCGGGCAGCGTTGCGGCGATCATCTACAACAACAAGGTCGTGTACGCGGTCTTCGCCGACGAGGGCCCGAGCAACATCATCGGTGAGGCGTCGTACGCGACCGCGCAGGCGCTCGGCATCAACCCCGACCCCGAGAACGGGGGCGTCGACTCCGGCGTGACCTACATCGTCTTCCCGGGCAGCGTTCCGAGCCCGGTCGAGTCGAACAGCGCGATCGACAGCAAGGGCGCCGCCGCCGCGACGGCGTTCGTCAACAGCTGATTTTTCCTCGAGGAGGGGCGTCGTGTTCAAACTGGTCATGAGCCTGCTGCTGGCGGCCACCACAAGCGCGGCCACCACAGGCGCGGCCACCGGTGCCGCCGGGGCGCCGCCGGCCGTGCACGGTTTCATCCGCGTGGATCAGGCCGGCTACGCGCCCGGCGAGGCCAAGCAGGCGTACCTGATGAGCACGGCGCCCGCCCCCGGCGCCCGATTCACCGTCCTCGACGCCGCCGGCCGGGCCGTGCTCTCGGGCCGGGCGGCGACGTCGAGCCGCGGCGCCTGGAACGCCGCCTACCCGGCCGCCTATCCGATCGACCTCAGCAAGCTCCACCGCCCCGGCACCTACCGGGTCCGCGTCGGCGGCATCGTCTCGCCCGCCTTCCCGGTGCGGGCGCGAAGCGACCTCTACGGCGAGATCCTCCGCGACGGCACGACGTTCTTCGGCACCCAGCGCGACATCGCGCACCGCAACGACGCGCACGCCACCGTCTACGCGACGCCGCACTTCGCCACCGAGGACGTCATCGCCGACGCCGACCTCACCCGGATCGGCGGCCCGGTCGACGTGGCCGGCGGCTGGTACGACGCCGGCGACTATCTCAAGATGACCCACACCACCGCGTACGGCGTCATCACCCTGCTCGCCGCCGCCCGGGCGATGGGTCCGGCCGCCCCGCGCGCCCTGCCCGCCGCGGCCCGCACCGGCGTCGACTGGCTCGGCAAGGCGTGGGACGAGCGCACCGCGACGCTGCACCTGCAGGTCGGCATCGGCTCGGGCAACGAGGCCGGCACGTTCACCGGCGACCACGACCTGTGGCGGCGGCCCGGAGCCGACGACCGCGACACCGACCCCGCCGACCGGTACGCCGCCGCGCACCGTCCGGTCTTCGACGCCGCCGCGCCCGGCGCGCCGATCAGCCCCAACCTGGCCGGCCGGGTCGCCGCCGCCTTCGCCCTGGCCGCCCAGCAGGACGCCGCCCGCGATCCCCGCCGCGCCCGGGCCGAGCTGCGCGCCGCCACCTCGCTCTACGCCCGGGCCGACGTCGCGAGCCCGCCCGACCCGCTGGTGACCGCGCTGCCCAACGAGTTCTACCCCGAGGACACCTGGCACGACGACATGGAGCTGGGCGCCACCGAGATCGCCCTCGCCCGGCACCGGCTCGGCCTCCCGGGCGGCCGCGCCTACGTCCGCGACGCCGCCGGTTACGCCCGCGGCTACCTCGCCGCCGAGACCGGCGACACCCTCAACCTGTACGACGTGAGCGCGCTCGCCCACGCCGACCTGATCACCGCTCTCTCCCAGATGGGCGGCGGGGACGGGATCCGCGGCCGTCTCGTCGACGACCTGAGACGCCAGGTGCGCACGGGCGCCGACCGCGCGGCCCGGGATCCGTTCCACGCCGGCGGCATCTACACCGACTTCGACGTCGCCTCGCACACGTTCGGCCTGATCGCCACCGAGGCGCTGTACCGGTCGGCGAGCGGCGACTCCGCGTACACCGCGTTCGCTACCCGCCAGCGCGACTGGCTGCTCGGCGCCAACGCGTGGGGAACCAGCTTCATGATCGGCGTCGGCTCGACCTTCCCGCGCTGTCCGCAACATCAAACAGCCAACCTGAGCGGTCGTACGCTGACCGGCGCCGTCGTGAACGGACCCAATGACCCGGAGCTGTTCGCCGACGGCCTCGGCGACCCGATGGACGAGATGGTCACCTGCCCGGCCGACGGCCAGGACCGCTACGCGGCGTTCACCGGCCACGGCAGCCGCTTCGTCGACGACGTGCGCGCCTGGCAGACCGACGAGCCGGCGCTGGACATGACCGGCAGCGCCGTCCTAGCCGCCGGCCTCCAGTCCGCCCGCCCCCGGTCCGCCCGCCCCCAGTCCGCCGGCCCTCATTTCGTCGGCGTCCGGTAGCCAGTCCCGGCCGGGCTCGTAGGAGAGCCAGCGGCGGGCCCGGCCGGTCTCGGCGAACGCGCGCAGCAGCGGGCCGAGCCGCGGATGCTCGCCGGTGTCCCGCCAGGCGGCCGACCACGCGTACAGCGGAGTCGGCTCGACCAGCGGGATCGAGCGCAGACCGGCGTGGTCGGGCAGCGGCGCGTCGGCCGGGAACAGCGTGAAGCCGGCCGGGTCGTCGCGCACGCCGCGGACGAGATGGTCGAGGCCCAGGTTCGGGCCGTCCCGGCGGCGGGCGATCCCGAACTCGTCGGCGAACCGCCGCAGGAAGTCGAGCCGGGTCAGCTCGGCCGGCGACCAGAGAACGCCGTCGCGCAGGTCGGCCGGGCGCACCTGGGCCGACCCGGCGGCCGGATGCGCCGCGCCTACCACCACATCGACGGGCTCCAGCCGTACGAGCCGCCTGGTGAGCCCGGCCTCTCCCCCAGCCGGCAGCGGATGCACCCGGCCGAACCCCACATCGGTCTCGCCCTTCTGCAGTGCCCTCGCGACCGAGGCCCAGTCCCGCCCCGGCGACGGCTCGAGGCGCACCGCGGCGAGCCCCTCCGCCGCCAGGGCCACCGTCCGCATCGGCGCGTAGAGATGCCCCCACGTCTCGATCCGCACCACCGGCCCGTCCCCGGCGACCAGCGCGAGCGCGCGCTCCCCCGCCGCCAGCGCCGCCCGGGCGCCGGGCAGGAACCGCTCCCCCGCGCCGGTGAGCCGGACCCCGCCCACGCGCTCGAACAGGCGCACCCCGAGCCCCGCCTCGAGGCGCGCGACCCGCTTGGACAGCGCCTGCTGGCTGGTGCCCAGCCGCTCGGCGGCCCGGCCGAAATGCCGGGCCTCGGCGGTCGCGACGAACGCACGCACCAGAGCGAGATCCAGGTCCACGCCGCTGACCATAGGCGACAACCGGTCGTTGTCGGGGCGGCGGCCCGGTTGTTGGACCGTCCGGGGCCGGGCCCGCTGTGCTGGTTCGCATGAAGGCATTCCTCCCGACGGGAGACCCCGCCGAACCGGTCCGGCTGGCCGAGGTGCCCGAGCCGGCGCCGCGACCGAACGAGGCACTGGTCCGGGTCGAGGCGTACTCGATCAACCGCGGCGAGACGTTCAAGCTGGAGCGACCGGCGCCCGGCGATCGGCCCGGCAAGGACATCGCGGGCCTGGTGCTCCAGCCGGCCGCCGACGGCAGCGGGCCGCCCGGCGTCGCCCGGGTGGTCGCCCATCCGGCGGCGGGCGGCTGGGCCGAGTACGCGGCGGTGCCGTCGGACGCCATGGCGGTGCTGCCCGACTCGGTCTCCGCCGTCCAGGCCGCGGCGCTGCCGCTGGCCGGGCTCACCGCGCTGCGGCTGCTGCGCGCGGCCGGCCCGCTGATCGGCCGGCGCGTGCTGCTGACCGGCGCGTCCGGCGGCGTCGGGCACTACGTGACGGAGCTGGCCACCGCGGCCGGCGCGCAGGTCACCGCCGTCACCCGGCTCGACCGGCTCGGCGCGGCCGAGGTCGTCCCCGACGTGGCCGACGCCCGCGGCCCGTTCGACGTCGTGCTCGAGTCGACCGGCGGCCAGGCCCTCCCGGTCGCCCTGGCCCGGCTCGCCCGGCGCGGCGCGCTCATCTGGTTCGGGCAGGCCAGCCGCACCCCGGTCACGCTCGACTTCTTCGACTTCTTCGCCGGCCCCGAGTCCGCGGTCATCCGCCACTTCCACTACCTCGACGCCGGCACCCGCATCGACGACGATCTCGCCACGCTCGTCCGGCTCACCGCCGAGGGCCGCCTGCACCCCGAGATCGGCCGCGTCACCGACTGGGCCGGCACCGCGACCGCCCTCACCGACCTGCGCGACCGCCGCATCCGCGGCAAGGCCGTCCTCACCCTCTCCGGACAGGCACCGTCATGACCACGCCCCGCGATGTCGTCATCCGCTACGTCGAGGCCGTCCGCGACGGCGACGCCGGCGTCATCAACGACAGCTTCGCGCCGGACGCCACCTGGCACTATCCCGGCGATCTGCCCACCTCCAAGGTGTGGCGGGGTCGCGACGCCATCGTCAACGACTTCCTCGGCGGCATGGGGACGGTCTTCGTCCCCGGCACCATGAAGA
This sequence comes from Actinoplanes sp. NPDC051537, assembly GCF_055586105.1. Taxonomy (NCBI): domain Bacteria; kingdom Bacillati; phylum Actinomycetota; class Actinomycetes; order Micromonosporales; family Micromonosporaceae; genus Actinoplanes; species Actinoplanes sp. NPDC051537. The sequence continues at coordinate 134,714 of NZ_JBVJIU010000023.1, read as the reverse complement.
TCGAGCTGATCAGCACGATCGCCGAGGGCGACCGGGTGGTGGCCGAGTGGACGGCCAAGGCACGCACCGTGCACGGCGCCGACTACGACAACCGCTGCATCGGCGTCTACACCGTCGAGAACGGCAGAATCACCGCGGTCATCGAGTACGCCGACACGCGGCACGTGGCCAGGACCCTGTTCCCGGGTTCCTGATCAGCTGCTCGTGGTCGCGGGCGGTCTGGTCGGCGTACGACACGGCGAACTCGGTCATCGCCTCGTCGAAGCGCCGGCCCTTGCCGACGTAGCCCGCGATCGCCATCGCGTCGCCGGTGCGCGCGTGCGACCGGGCGAGGACATGCGCGCACCGCTCGGCGAACGGCACCAGAACGGGCGCGATGAGCTCGGCGTTCGGGATCACCTTCATGTCGCGGAACTGGCGCACGTAGAAGTCGAACCCCCGCACGCTGGTCCAGCCGAGGAAGATGTCGCTCGCCGCCTGGATCTGCCGCTTGCCCCGGATCACCCGCTCGCCGTGGCCCGGGTAGGGGCTGGGCCCCAGGAACTCTTCGTAGACGGCCGGCCCGGCCTGCTTGATCTGCAGAAACAGCGGTTCCGTGCCGTTGCGCCCCAGCAGCAGCAACAGGTACACCTGCATGCCCACGCTGCCGACGCCGACGACCTGCCGCACCACGTCGACGAGCGTGAACCGGTCGAGCAGCCCACGCCGCTCGTAGGGCAGGCTGTCGTGATACGCCTGCAGCGTCTCGGTCGCGTGCTCGGCCGCCTCGGGCAGGTGCACCCGCAGCGGAGGCTCCTCGACGATCCGCAGCCGCCCGTCCACCACGTGCGTGAGCTTCCGCGCCGCGCCCGCGCTCGTGCGCCGCCGGGCCCGTTTCGCCAGTCGCGCCGACCGCTCCTCCTGCTCCTCGGGCCCGAACAGCTCGAGCAGCGCGTCGGCGGTGATGACGTCGTACCAGATGGCCAGCTCGTCGGCGGCAGAGTAGAACGCGATCCGTTCCCGGTACGCCTTGACCGCCCCTCTGACCGCGGCCACCCCGGCTCGCTCGTCGAGCCCGGCGTCCCGCGCGAGGACGACCAGGCTCGCCAGGAACCGTTTGACGTCCCACTCGAACGGCCCCCGCAGCGTCTCGTCGAAGTCCCGCAGATCGAACGAGAGCTGCCGCTCGGGCGTGGCCCACAGCCCGAAGTTCAGCACGTGCGCGTCCCCGCACAACTGCACGTCGATCCCCGTGTGCGGCGCCGCCCCGAGATCCGCCGCCATCACCGCCGCCGCCCCGCGGTAGTACGTCCACGGCGAGGCCGACATCCGCGCCAGCCGCATCGGCACAAGCTCCGCGACGCGGCTCTCGTTCTGAGCGAGCACGGTGCCGAGCGCATCGTGGCCCCGGGTCGCCGCATCCCACCGCCCCAGACGCCCCAGCGGCACCCGGTCGCGAGCGGCACGCCCGTTCGCGCGCCGCTCGCTCAGGGGTGTCGCCGACGCCGAGACCGACCGCAGAGAGGCCATCAGCCGAAGCTAGGTCCGATCCGTCCCCGCCACATCACCTGCGCCGGGTGAAGCGAGCCCGAGCCGATCGTCCCGCCGTGCCCTTCCTTGGGCCCACGCAGCGTCTCGTCAAAGTCCCGCCGCGGCGCGGTCGTAGCTCCTGGAGGACCCCGCCATCCGCTCCATCGGGATCGACACCAGCTCCGGAACCCGGCATCCAGGGATCCGCCCGCGCTGGGATCGTCGCGGAAGGCCGGCCCGTTGCGGACCGTCGCGCTGGACCGGGGCGGCTTCGCCCGCGCGCTGGGCGGTCCCGGCGGCACCACCCTGTTCATCACCGCCGCCGAGTGGCGGGGCATGACCGAGCCGGGGACGGTGACGCCGGGCAGCGGCCAGGTGCTCACCGTCGAGGTCGACGTGCCCGGCGCCGGGTGGCCGTGATGCGGGGTGCGTCGAAGTCGCGGTTGTCGATGACGATGTCGGCCTGCCCGGCGGGGTGGATCTCGGCCAGGTAGAGCTGTTCACCGGGGATGTAGTACGAGCGGTACCGCTCCGCCGCGGCCTCGGCCGAGTCCATCCACGCCTGATCCCGGATCGGGCCGCGGCGCAGCACGTCCGCCACCTCGATGTGCAGGTAGATGAGCAGGTCCCAGTGCGGCGCCAGGGCCGGCTTCTGCAGGAAACCGCCGTCGGCCACCAGGATCGCGTCGGGCGGGGCCATCTGGACGCCGGCGTCGATGGGTGAACGGCCGGCGAAATCCATGATCTGGGTGCGGAAACGACGGTCGCCGCCCGGGCCGAGGGGCGCCAGCAGGTGGTCGCGGATGGCGTCGACGTCGAACATCTCGTGGTAATAGCTTTCCGGCGAGCCGGGCGGGTATCGGGTACGCAGGTCGACGTGCCGCTTGAACTGGTCGATCATGACCCGCAGCACCGGCCGGGCCGTCCTTCCGCGCAGGGTCGCGGCCAGCTCGTCGGCCAGAGTCGTCTTGCCGGCGGCGGAGTGGCCGTCGATCCCCACGCGGGCCGGGTGGGGCAGGCTCAGCGCGAGGATCCGGTCGGCCAGGTCCCCGAGCACCTGACGGCGTTTCATGGACATCGGAAGATGATGACAGCCGGTGGAAGCTAGGATTAATCGATGAAGCGGACCCGGTCGTGACCTCGGCCAAGCGCGCCGGACGGCGGGTCACTCTGCAGGACGTGGCCGATCGCGTGGGGATCACGGCGGCGGCCTGTTCGATGGCGTTGCGCGACAGCGACCGGATCAGCCCGACGACCAAGGAGCAGGTGCGCGCGGTCGCGGCCGAGCTCGGCTACGTGGGCAGTTCGGCGGCGCGCGCCCTGCGGCGGCAGCGCGCGGGAGCGGTCGCGCTGATCGTGCCGACCACCTCGAAGCACGTGTTCGGGCACAGCTACTTCATGCACGTGCTCAGCGGCGTCACCTCGGTGGCCAACGACCATGACACGCAGGTTCTGATCGCCACCAACGCCGACGAGGCGCGCGGGCTCACGGCGTACGAGCGGGTGATGCGCTCGCACAGCGCCGACGGGGCGATTCTGACCAGCGCGGCGATCGAGGACGAGACCGTCGACCGGCTGGTGGCCAGCGGGCTGCCGCTCGTGCTGATCGGGAACTTTCCGCAGCTGCCGGCGGCGATCACGGTGGGGGTGGACGACCGGACGGCCTCGCGGCAGGCGACCGAGCACCTCATCGAGACGCACGGCCGGCGGCGGCTGCTGCACCTGACCGGGCCGCTCGACCATCAGACCGGCGTCGACCGGCGCGACGGGTTCCACGACGCGGTGGCCGCGCACGGCCTCACAGGCGATGCGGTGGAGCTGGAGGGGGACTTCAGCGAGGACGCCGGGCGCCGGCTGATCGGCGGGCGGGAGGACGCGTTCGACGGGATCGTGGCGGCCAACGACGACATGGCGTACGGCGCCCTGACCGCCCTGCGCGAGCGCGGGCGCGACGTGCCGGGTGACGTCGCGCTGATCGGCTTCGACGACTTCGGGCTGTCCCGGGTCACCACCCCGGCCATCTCGACGGTGGCGGTGCCCGCCGAGGAGATGGCCGCGGTGGCGACCGCTCGGCTGCTGGAGCTGGTCGACGGCCGCACGACGGGCTGGACCCGCCGGCAGATGGAGGTCAGCTTCCGATTCCGCGCCTCATGCGGATGCAATGATTGATCGGAGGACCGCGATGTCCAGCTTCGGCTTGCGGTCGGCGGTGACCAGCCCGTTCGCCTCCTGCATCGTGTCGGTGAGCTGGGTGTAACAGGTGCCGGCCAGCGACGGCGACGCCCGCAACGCGTCGTAGATCGCCCGCAGCTGGGCCTCGAACTCGGCCGGCGACGTGGCCTCGGAATAGCCCCACGACGAGGAGCCGGGCGCGTACTTGATGCCGCCGAACTCGGTCAGCATGAGCGGCGCCGAAGGGTCGGTCTCGCCGCGCACGCTCATCCGCCGCCCGGCCGGCCCGATACCGGTGCGGTCAAAGACAGACGAGTACCGCGACCGCAGGACCGCCGGATCCGCCGCATAGTCGTGCACCGTGAAGATGTCGGAGCCCGCGTGCTCCCAGCCGTCGTTGGAGATCACCGGCCGGGTCCCGTCGGCGGCCCGGGTCAGCTCGGCCAGCCCCCGCACGAAGGCGGCCTGCCGCGGGTCGTGCGCGATGTGCTGGACGCCCCAGCTCTCGTTGTGCGGCACCCAGGTGACGATCGACGGATGGGAGCGGTCGCGCTCGAGCACCTCGAGCCACTCGCGCGTGGTGCGCCCGAGGGCGACCGGCGAGAACTCGTACGCGGCCGGCGCCTCGCCCCACAGCAGCAGGCCGTGCCGGTCGGCCCAGTAGAGGAAGCGCGGGTCCTCGACCTTCTGGTGCACCCGGGCGGCGTTGAAGCCGAGGTCGAGGATGAGCCGCACCTCGTCCTCCAGCGCCTGCGGGCCCGGCGCCGCGAGGTGCGACTGCGGCCAGAATCCCTGGCTCAGCACCGATCGCAGGTAGAGCGGCCGGTCGTTGAGCAGGAACCGCCCGTCGGCCACCGCCACCGATCGCAGCCCGAGGTAGGAGGCCACCTCGTCGTCGCCGACCCGCACGGCCGCGTCGATCAGCGTCGGACGCTCCGGGCTCCAGAGCATTTCCTCGTACGCCTGCCCGTTGGCCAGCCCGGGGAGGGTGACCGTGGCAACCGCCCGCTGGGCGTCCACCGGAAACCGGATCGCCCCGAGCACGGTGTCCTCGTGCCGCAGCTCGATCTCGCACGACGTGCCCGGTAACGGCGGCCGGTTGAGCCCGATCTCGGCCCGCACGGCCGCGCCCGGCAGATCGGCCGTCCACTGCAGACTCTCGACCGCCACGGCGGCGGTCGCCTCGAGCCAGACCGGTTGCCAGATGCCGGTCGTGCGGTCGTACCAGATGACGTGCGCGTCCCGTTGCCAGTCCTGCTTGCCGCGCGGCTGAGCGACATCGGCGGCGCGGTCCTCCGCCCGTACCGTGATAACTTGATCTTGGTTTTCCTCCAGGAAGCCGTCGATGTCGAAGCCGAACGGGGTGTGCCCGCCCTCGTGGTCGCCCAGGTGCACGCCGTTGAGCCAGACCGTGCAGCGATAGTCGACCGCACCGAAGCGCAGCACCAGGCGCGGCCGCCGCGCGGCGTCGAAGCCGGCCGCCGCGATGTCGTCCCGCGTCAGATTCCGTTGGTACCACACGACATCGTGGAAGCCGGTGTCGCCGATCCCGGAGAGCGGCGACTCCGGCGGGAACGGCACGACGATGGTCCGGTCCCAGGTTTCCGGGAGCGATTCGCCGTACGAGAAACGCCATTCGCCGGAAAGATCGGTCCAGCGTTCCCGGATCAGTTGTGGCCGCGGCGGCGGCGCGGTCTGGCGCGAGGCTTGCATCATGCGCCGGCCTCCTTGCTGAACGCGGCGGCCGCCTCGGTGTCGGTGCGGAGCAGAGCGTTCCCGGACAGCCCGATCATCCCCATCCGGCGCAGGAACGGCGTCACGCCCTCGGCCACATCGGCGTACGTCTCGGCGGCCGGAGTCGCGGCCGATTCCGGGTCGAGCACGAACTCCTCGACGTTACGGCCGCCGGACGCGTAGGACCAATCGACGAAGTCGAGCAGCGGCCACCAGGTGTAGCCGCGAATGTCCAGGCCCTCGGCCCGCAGCCGCCGCACGGTGGCGATCGACTCCTCGGCCCAGCTCCGGCGGGTGGCCTCGTCGCCCTCGATGCTGGTCTCGGTGACCATCATCGGCACGCCGAACCGCCCGGCCGCGGTGCGCAGCGCCTCCTCGAGACCGCCGGTCCAGCGGTTGGCGGTGACCTGGCGGATCCGGCCGCCGGCCCGCTCGATGACCCGCGGCGTGAGGTCGGGGTAGTAGTTCACCCCGAGGACGTCGAGCGTGGGCGGATCGGCCCGGAAGCCGTCGAGGGCCGCCTCATGCGCGCCGTGCGAGACAAGCCACGTCCACAGGGGATGGTCGGCGGTGACCCGGCCGAGCAGCAGCTCGGTCGGCAGGTGACCGATTCCGGCGAGCAGCGCGGTGTGCTCGTCCAGCTCCCGGTCCCGGGTCTCGTAGAGGGTGGCGGCCTCGACGTGGACGATCACCGCGTCCGGGTTGGCGGCGCGGACCCCGGCGACCGTACGGCGGATGCCCTCGACGATCGACAGGGTGACCGTGACCCAGCCCGCCCAGCCGGTGAGGGCGGGCGGCCAGACGCCGCGCAGGCCGCAGAACGAGGCGGTGGTGAGCGGCTCGTTCAGCGGGGTGAGGTGGTCGACCAGGCCGCGGTAGCGAGCGGCGAACGCGGACGCGAAATCGGCGATGGCATCGGGGTAGCGCGGGTCGGCGAACGAGCCGTCCAGCCAGGTCGGGGTGCCGTAGTGCACGAGGTCGGCGATGACCGTGAGGCCCAGCTCGCGGGTGGCGTGCCCGAGCCGTTCGTCGAGCTCGGCCCAGTCGTAGACGCCGGGCGCCGGGCTGACGCGGGGCCAGCTCACGCCGTACCGCAGACCGGTCGCACCGAAGCGCGCGGCGGCCGCCATGTCCTCCCGCCAGTCGCGGTCGTGCCCGGTCAGGGCGTGCTCGTCGAGCCGGGCCATGGCCGAGCCGGCCGGCGGATAGACACAGGTGTCCTCGATCCCCACCAGGAAGCGGAGATCGTCGTGGTTCAGATATGGCACGTGGCGCTCATTTCAAACCGCTGGTCGAGATGCCGGCAACGAAGTAGCGCTGCGCGAGGAAGAAGGCGACCGCGATCGGTAGGAGGGAGATGACGGCGCCCGCGAGCAGCACCGCGTGGTCGGTGACGTGCTGGCCGCCGAAGAGGGCGAGACCGGCCGGCAGCGTCTGCATGTCCGGCGAGCTGCTGACCACCAGCGGCCACAGCAGGTCGTTCCAGAGGTTGGTGAAGTTGAGCAGGGCGACCGTGGCGATGGCCGGCTTGGCCAGCGGCAGGATGACCCGCCAGTAGATGCGGAAGTGCCCGGCGCCGTCGATGCGCGCGGCCTCGTCCAGCTCGCGCGGGATGCTCATGAAGAACTGCCGGAACAGGAAGATGCCGAACGCGCTGGTCGCCCGGGGGACGATCAGGCCCTGGTAGGTGTTGAGCCAGCCGAGGTGGAACAGCTCGACGAAGACCGGGATGAGGGTCACCTGGAACGGCACCATCAGCGTCACCAGCACCAGCCAGAACGCGACGTTGCGGCCGCGAAAATCGAGGCGGGCGAGGGCGTACGCGCACATGGAGTCGAAGAGAACGGTCAGCGCCGTGGTGATGCCGGCGAAGACCACGCTGTTGCCGAGCAGGCGCAGGAACGGCAGCTGGCTCCAGACGCCCCGGTACCCGTGCAGCGTCCACTGGTGCGGGATGAGGCCGGCCGGGTGGCCGAAGAGGTCCTGCTCGGTGCGGAACGAGCCGGCCACCGTCCAGATGATCGGCACCAGGGCCAGGACCAGGCCGATCCCGACGTAGACCCACTTGAGCGTCTTAGTCGGCATCGTCGTACCTGAAGATCCGTAGCTGGAAGACCGAGACGAGCACGACCACGATGAACAGCACCCACGAGGTGGCGGCCGCGTAGCCGGTCTCGTAGTTGGCGAACCCGTCCCGGTAGAGCTTGGTGACCAGGGTGTCGGTGTGGAACAGCGGTCCGCCGCCGGTCATCACGTAGACGAGGTCGAACAGCTGGAGCGACTGGATCGTGACGATGAACGTCACGAACAGCAGCGTCGGGCGCAGCGCGGGCAGGGTCACGTACCGCAGCAGTTGCAGTCTCTTGGCGCCGTCCAGCGCCGCCGCCTCGTAGTACTCGCCGGGGATCGCCTTGAGGCCGGCCACCAGCACGATCATCACGAAGCCGGCGTTCTTCCAGACGTTGACGAAGATGACGGTGGGCAGGGCCAGCGCGGTCGACTGAAGCCAGTTGACCGCGCCCAGCCCGAGCGCCCGGGTCACCCCGCCGACCAGGCCGATGTCCGGGTCGAGCAGGAACTTCCACACCATGCCGACCGTGGTCAGCGAGATGACCGTCGGGAAGAAGAACGCCGACCGGGTGGCCCGGCTGACGATGTTCTCGCTCTGCAGGGCCAGCGCCAGGCCGAGGCCGACCACGACCAGGACGGCCGTGCTCGCGACCGTGATGATCAGCGTGTTGCCGAGCGCCCGCTGGAACTGCTCGTCGTGCAACAGCTTGGTGTAGTTGCCGAGCCCGACCCACGGCTGCTCGGCGGCGCCGACCGTCCATTCGTGCAGGCTGTACCAGAGCGACTGGACGATCGGCCACAGAACGAAGACACCGAGGATGGCAAGGCTGGGGCCCATGAACATCCAGGGGCGAGCCTTTGTCACTTGCCGCAACCGGTGAGGTCGTCGATCTGCTTCGCGGCCGCCGCGGTCCCGCCGGCGACGTCGCCGTCCCGGGTGATCTTCTGGATCAGCGGCACGTACGCGTCGCCGTCGACCTTGGTCGCGTTCGGCACCTGCGGCAGGTAGAGCTTGGCGTTCGGCACCTGGCCGGCGAAGACGCTGACCGTGGGGTCGGCCTTGAGCGTGGCGTCGTCGGCGAGATCGGTGCGCAGCGGCGGGAAGCCGGTCGACGTCGAGAACTTCAGCTGCGCGGTCTTGCTGGTCCAGTACGCGAGGAACTCCTGCGCCTGTGCCGGGTGCTTGGTCTTGGCGCTCACCGCCAGCGGCGCGGTCGAGCCGAGCGTCACCGACTGGCCGCTCGCGCCGGCCGGGATGGCGGCGATGCCGAGGTCGATGCCGGCCGACTTGTAGCCGGGCGCCGCCCACGGGCCGTTGATCTCCATGGCCGCCTTTCCCGCCGAGAAGATCGAGTCGGCCTCGGCGCCGGTGAGCCCGACCGGCGAGATCTTCTTGTTCTTGACCAGGTCGACCCAGGGCTGAAGGCTGGCCACGCCCGCGGGCGTCGCGATCGTGCTGCAGTTGTCGCCGCCGACGATGTCGCCGCCGCTGAGCCACTGCAGGACCGGCCACATCGCGATGGTGTTGTTGTCGGCCAGCACCAGGCCGTAGTTGCCGCCGGTGGTGGCCTTGGCCGCGTCGGCCTGGAACTCGGCGACCGTGGCCGGCGGCGTGGCGAGCAGCTTCTTGTTGTAGTAGAGGCTGAGCGTCGCGTAGTTGGCCGGCACCGCGTACAGCTTGTCGTTGTAGGTGAACTCCTTGACCAGCGCCGGCGCGAACTGGTCAGTGTTGATCTTGTCGTCCCCGGCGCCGGTCGCGGTGAGCGCGAGGACCGAGTTGGTCTTCACGTACTGCGCGATCGCGTTCGGGTCGGAGCTCGGAGCGGCGATGTCCGGGCCCTGGCCGGTGAGCCAGGCCGACGGCAGCTTCTGCTGGATGGTGTCCCACGGCTGCACGGTCATCGTGACCTTGATGTCCGGGTGCGCCGCGTTGAAGTCCTTCACGATCTGCTCGTAGCCCGGCCGGTCGCCCCCGGTGAAGCCGGTCCACACGCTCAGGCTCACCGGTCCCGACCCGGAATCGCTGCCTCCGCCGCCGCACGCGCTCAGCAGCAGCCCGGTGGCCGCGGAGGCGGCCAGGGCGGCCAGGACTCGCTTGTTCTTCATGGCTCTCCTTCGGTGACAGCCCAGCACATTCTTCGCACGGCTCGGGGTACGAATCCGCACGTCACGTCTGCTTCATCGATTAAGCAATGTCTGCGCAGAGGTTACGCCTCGTCGTGTTCACGGTTCAAGACTTTGTTTCCGGCGCTTTGCGTTTGCCGTCCCGCCCGTCGGCGCGGCGGAGGCACCCAAGGTCATCACCGTCGACGCCGCCCAGGACCGCGGGCCGCTGACCAAGGCCGGTCTCGGCACGCCGTTCGGTGTCGCCGCGGTGCCGGACACCCCGGCCACCCTCGCCGCCGGGAGCCTCATCTCGCTCAGCCAGCACCAGAGCGCGCAGGGCGACTGTCGTACCCGACCTCCACCGAGGCGGTCGTGGCCAAGATGCGGGCCCCGGCGACGTGCCGGAGGCCCTGAACCGCTACTACCGGCCCCTGGAGAACGAGCTCGGCGTGCCGGGCCGGCCGCTGCCGCTGGTGGTCGAGGAGTACGGGCCGGGCAGCGGCGACCTCGAGGGCGTGCCCGGCACGATGGTCAAGCACTGGGCCGAGTTCGAACGGGCGGGCGTGCGCTGGGCGAGCACGGGCATCCACACCGATCCGGGCCTCCTCGGGAACACGCTGCGGCGGACCGCCACCGGCCTGAAACCCATGGCGACGTCGACGTCCGGGTGAACGACCTGCGCGACAAGCTCGGCGGCTCGGTGCGGGTGCGGCTCGAGCAGGCGGCCGAACTCACCGTCGACGAGGTGCGGGCGCTCCATTGGTCGGGCCCTGTGCTCTTCGAAATCCGCGGCCGGTCCCGGATGGCCCGGCCGGAGCCGGCCGGGCCACCGATCTCACGGGGTCAGGGTGATGGCGTACGCATCCGTGGCGTTCGTCCAGTTGACCGGCACGGTGATCGCGCCGCCGCTGACGGTCACGCGGCTGTTCGAGACCACCGTCGGGGCGCTCACGTACGCGTTCGTCGACGGCATGCGCTCGAGTAGCACGTTGACCGAACCGTTTGTCGGCAGCCAGGACGGGATGCCCGTGTAGCGGACGTCGATCGCGCCCTGGGCTCCCCCGGCCCTGGCGCCCAGGACGGCCAGCGACTTTCGGGCGCCGGAGTCCTGGAAGACGATGCCGTCGTGGCTGGCGCTTGCGGTGATCTTCGTGCGCTGGCCGGACTGGTCGGCGTAGCGCTTGTAGACCCACCACTGGCCCATCGGCTGGTTGGCGTTCGCGGTGACCAGCCAGCCGAACGTGTCGTAGAGCGACGGCGTCTGGCCCACCATTCCCCAGTTCGCGCGGGCGCCGTCGCAGTTGCAGCGCTCCAGGCGGGAGATGTACCAGGCCGACGGGCCGGGCTGCTGCTCGTCGCCGAAGGCGCCGTACTCGTTGACCGACGTGCCGCTGATCGTGATGCCGCGCGAGGAGAGCATGCCGGAGAGGTTGGCGGCGTCGGTCGCCGGGTCGCCGGGCAGGTCGTGCCAGCTGATGATGTTCGGCACCACGTTGTTGGCCTTCACGTAGTTGAGGTACGTGGTCCACCACGAGTTGGACGACGACGGCACCCCGGCGTAGCTCGGCCCCTCGATCACGGCGCCGGGGATGGCGGCCCGGACCATCTGGGTGCCGCGCCGGATCATCTCCAGGTACTGGCTCTGGGTACGGCCCCAGAAGAAGATGTTCGGCTCGTTCCACATGTCCCAGCGCACGTCGGAGCCGGTCATCCCGTTCGCCTTGGCGTCGGCGATCAGCTGGTTGACGAACGCCGTGTACTCGGTCCAGTTGCCGCTGTCGCCGGGCCAGCGCGGCACGTTGCAGACGCCGTCCGAGCCCCACATGCCGGACAGCAGCATGCTGAACCGGGCGCCGGTGGCGCGGGCCCGGGCGTAGTAGGCCTTGATGAAGTTCCACCGGGCCGCGTAGCCGCCGTTCACGTAGCCGCCGTTGGGGCAGCCGATCTGCGAGCCGCCGGCCCGCATGACCTTGACCTTGATCTGGCTCTGCAACGACGACGAGGGCGTCGCGCCGTTCTGCGAGATGCCGTAGATGAAGCCGGACGCGCGGTAGGTCGGCGTCCCGCCGTAGGCGGTCATGTCGACGGTCAGGGTCTCCACCGCGGCCAGGGCCGGCACCGCGGGCTGGGCGACGAGGGCGAGCACGATGAGCACGGGCACGGCGAGCAGCCGGCCCAACCGCTTCAGCATTTGCCAACTCCTTCGGGGGAACCGCACGTCGTGGGAGTTGGCCGGTTGTGCGGCCCGACGGAAAACTGTTTCCAACATTCAAGGAGGCATATCTATCGATGTCAAGGGGGCTACAGGGGAGCCATGAAGGAAACGCGCAGGAAACAAGTTTCCTGACGTAGGGTCGAGGCATGATCTTCGATGTGGACCGGGTGCGGGGAAGCTATCCCGCCCTCGCCGAGGGGTTCGTGCACTTCGACGGGGCCGGCGGCACCCAGCCGGCCGAGCCGGTGATCGGCGCGATCGCCCGGGCGATGCGGACGGCGGTGTCGAACCGCGGCAGCGCGCACGAGCCGGCCCGCCGCTCCGGGGAGATCGTCGCGGCGGCGCGCGCCGCGGTGGCGGACCTGGTCGGCGGCGATCCGGAGGGCGTGGTGTTCGGTCCCAGCGCCACGGCGCTGACCTACCTGGTGGCGCGCACGATGGCGCAGGGATGGGGGCCGGGCGACGAGGTGGTGCTGTCGCGGTTGGACCATGACGCCAACGTACGGCCGTGGGTGCAAGCGGCCGAGACGGCCGGAGCGACCGTACGGTGGGCGGATGTCGACCTCGCGACCGGTGAGCTGCCGGTGGCGCCATACCGCGGGCTGATCGGTGCGCGGACGCGGCTGGTGGCGGTGACCGCGGCCAGCAACGCCACCGGGACGATGCCGGCAGTCCGGGAGATCGCCGACCTGGCGCACGCGGCCGGCGCCCAGGTGTACGTGGACGGCGTGCACGCCACCGCGCACCGGCCGACCGACGTGCGGGCGCTCGGCGCCGACTTCTACGTGACCAGCGCGTACAAGTGGTCGGGCCCGCACTACGCCGCCGCCGTCGCCGATCCCGCCGTCTGGGCGCCGCTGCGCCCGGCCAAGCTGATCCCGTCGCCGGAGCGGGCGCCGGACCGGTTCGAGTACGGGACGCTGAGCTTCGAGCTGCTGGCCGGCATCACGGCCGCCGTCGACCACCTGGCCGCCCTCACCGACGCCCCGGGCGACCGCCGCGCCCGGCTGCTGGCGAGCATGGCCGCCGCCACCGACCACGAGAACCGGCTGCTCGACCGGCTGCTGACCGGGCTCGCCGCCCTCGACGGCGTGACGATCTGCCCGGCCGGCGCCGACCGCTGCCCGACGGTCTCGTTCCGCATGAGCGGGCAGGCGCCGGCCGAGACCGCCACCATCCTCGGCGAGCAGGGCATCTGCGTCTCGCACGGCGACTACTACGCGGTCGAGTACTTCGAGGCGGCCGGACTGCGGGCCGGTGGGGGCGCCGTCCGGGCCAGCCTCTACCACTACAACACCGCGGACGAGGTCGACCGCCTCCTTCAGGCGCTCGGCAAGATCTCGACGTAGCCGTCGGTCCCGTGCACCCGGATGCGCTGCCCGTCGGCGATCAGCCGGGTCGCGTCGGGGACGCCGACCACGGCCGGCAGGCCGTACTCACGGGCGATCACCGCGCCGTGGGTCATCGTGCCGCCGATCTCCGTCACCAGGCCCGTGATCGCGACGAACAGCGGTGACCAGCTCGGGTCGGTGTAGGCCGTGACCAGGATGTCGCCCGCCTCGAGGTCGGCCTCGGCCATGTCCAGGATGACCCGGGCCCGGCCCTCGACCGTGCCGGCCGAGACCGGCACGCCGATCAGGGCGCCGGCCGGCGCGTCGTCCCGGCGGTACGCCCCGGAGAGCGCCTCGCCCTCGGAGGTGAGCAGCCGGGGCGTCCGGAGCGCCTGGTTCGACCGGAACTCCTCCTTGCGCCGCCGGACCAGCTCGTCGTCGGACCGGCCCGCGCGTACGACCTCGTGCAGCTCGTGAAAGGTGAGGTAGAAGACGTCCTCGCGGTCGGCCAGCACGCCGGCCCGGACGAGACGATCGGCCTCGGCCAGCAGCGCCTGCTTGTAGACGAAGTAGCGGGCGATGATGTGGTACTTCGGGTATTCGCGGTAGCCGATGAAGGCCCGGAGACGGTCGATCTCGCGTACGGTCTCCTCGGCCTTGTGATCTCCGTCCGGAAGCGACCGCAGGCGTTCCAGGACCTCCTCGCGCTTCTTCTCCGCCTCCTGCCGGCCCTGCTCGAAGCGCCGCTCGCCGGCGCCGGCCGCGAAGAGCTTGATGTTGTCGAGGATCAGCGGCACCAGCGTGGCCGGCCGTTCGCTCCAGCGCGGCCGGGTGATGTCGATCTCCCCGACGCAGCGCATGCCGTACTTGTCGAGGTAGTTCCGGATGGCGTCGCTCGCGAAGGCCGGCAGCTCGTCGAGGAACCGGGAGTCCGTGGCATTCCGCAGGACCGCCACCACCTCGGGGTGCGGGCGGATCACGTCGGCGACGTCGAGCAGCGCCAGCCCCATCTCGGAGGTGATGTTGCCGGGGGCGGACAGGGTGAGCGTGTCGGCCGCGTTCTTCTCGCCCAGCCACTCCTCGAGATGATCGTTGAGCCACCAGGTGGCGCCCATCCCCGCCATGATCGCCTGAATCGTGAGCGGGTCGCTGAGCACCCGCTTGTGCTCCTGGAAGGCCCCGAGCAGGAAGTCGAAGAGCTCCGGCCCGGACTTGCCGGCGATGTCGCGCCGCAGGGCGGCGAGGGACGCCTCGCTGCGCTCGATCAGCTCGGTGACGATGGCCGGATCGTCGGCCATCGGCGCGCCACCCCCGTGCGGCGGCGCGGCGGCGGCCGCCGGAGCCTCCTTGACGAAGCCCCGGTCGAGAACCGTGGTCAGCGCGTCCAGGGTCAGCGGGTCGCCCCGGCCGATCATCTCGAGGAAGGCGGCGCGGCCGGGCGAGGTCAGTTGCCGGGTGGCGTCGACGAACAGCCGGCCGCCGGCCTCGAGCATCGGCGCCATCGCGGTCAGCTGCCACATCGAGAAGCCCAGCGGCCGCATCGCGTCGGTCATCATCTGCTGGTGGCCGACGGAGAGGTAGACGTGGTTCTCGTCGTCCTTCGCCTCGGGTACGGGGAACAGCGTGGTGATCGGGCGGCTCTGCACGATCGCGAAGTCGTCGCCGGTCAGGCACCACTCGATGTCCTGCGGCGTGCCGAAGTGCGCCTCGATCCGCCGTCCGAGCTCGACGAGCCGAACCACCTGGGCATCCGTCAGCGCCGGTTGCTCCCGCCGGTCGGGGCCGACCGGGACGGTCTCGGTGCCGCCGCCGGGCAGCGCGCGGACTTCGATCTGTTTGGCGGCGATCGCCCGGTCCACGATCTCGCCGTCGCGCACCGTGAAGACGTCCGGGTTGACCAGGCCGGAGACCAGGGCCTCGCCGAGCCCGAAGCCGGCGTCGACGGTGGCGACCCGCCGGTTGCCGGTGACCGGGTCGGCGGTGAACAGAATGCCGGACGCCCGCGGGACGACCATCCGCTGCACGACCACGGCCATGTGCACCTTGCGGTCGTCGAAGCCGTGGCGCAGCCGGTAGGTCACCGCCCGCTCGGTGAACAGCGACGCCCAGCAGCGCCGGGCGTGCTCGAGGACCGCCGCCACGCCGATGACGTTCAGGTAGGTGTCCTGCTGGCCGGCGAACGACGCGGTCGGCAGGTCCTCGGCGGTCGCGCTGGACCGGACGGCGTAGGCCACGCTCCCGTCGACCGCTTTCCCGACCGCGTCCGCGATGTCGGCGGGGATCGCGACGCCCTCGATGGCCCGCCGGATCTCGGCGCTCAGCGCGGCGATCGCCGCCCGGTCACCCGGATCGAGGCGCGCCAGCCGGTCCAGCCGACCGTCGATCCCGGGCGCCTCCGTCATGATCCGCCGGAAGGCGGCGGTCGACAGGCAAAATCCGGGCGGCACGCGTACGCCGGGAAGCCGCGCCAGCTCACCCAGGTGCGCGCCCTTGCCCCCCACGACCGCGACCTGCCCGTCCCCGACCTCTTGAAGATCCAACACATACTGCTCGCGCAAGGCGATCGCTCCCCCGATTTCCGCAGGTCGTGGCCCTTCGAGGGACGATTCTGCGCTATCACCCCGGTCTTGCCGCAAGCCACCCATTGCGTTATACCTTGGAAAGGGAGGGACACGGGGGACCATGCGGACGTGGCACTGGATGACCGCGGCCGCGCTCGGGCTGCTCGCCCTCGGGTGCGCCCAGCCCGGCGCGCGGGACGGCGACTCCGCGCCCCTTCCCTCCGACAGCCCGTCGTCCGCGGCCCCCGCCTTCTCGGCCCAGGCCGCGCCGCCCGACGACACCGCTCCGCACGAGGCCGAGAACAACGGCTGGAAGCAGCGGCACGAGCTCACCTACGACGAGAAGCAGACCGGCGACGCCCTCGCCGCCCGCATCCGCCCGAAGCTCACGGCGTTGCGCACGGCCGGCGACTTCGCGCCCGCGTCGACCCGGGCCGCCCTGCTCGCCCTCGGCCTGCGCCCGGACGACGTCGAGGTCACCGAGATGCGGACGCCGCCGGGCGCGGTCTACGCGGTGCGCTTCCCCGAGGCCGGCTGCGTGATCGGCGACGTGCGCCCCGACCGGGTCCTGGTCGAGGTGACCGGCACCGGCGCCGAGTTCGGCTGCCTCGAGCCGTACACGCACTAGTCATTACTCTGGTACCCATGACGATCTTCGACGTGACGGTTCCCGGCGGGACCGACCCCTCGGCTCAGCTCGGCCCCCAGCCCGGTGTCGCCACCCTGGTGGTGAACGTGGCGTCCAAGTGCGGGCTCACGCCGCAGTACAACGGCCTCGAGCGACTCCAGGAGCGGTACGCCGGCCGCGGGTTCACCGTCCTCGGCGTGCCGTGCAACCAGTTCGGCGGGCAGGAGCCGGGCACGGCCGACGAGATCGCCGAGTTCTGCTCGGCCACCTACGGCGTCACGTTCCCGCTGACCGAGAAGATCGAGGTCAACGGTGACGGTCGTCACCCGCTCTACGCCGAGCTGGTGACCGTGCCCGACGCCGAGGGCTACACCGGCGACATCCGCTGGAACTTCGAGAAGTTCCTGGTCGCGCCCGACGGCACGGTCGTGCGCTTCGGTCCCCGCACCGAGCCCGAGGACGAGTCGGTGGTCGCCGCGATCGAGGCCGCCCTCCCGGCCTGACGCCGCGCGTTTCAGCGCCACGTCAGCCTCCTTCCAGCCGCCGATGCCACCTTCCGCGAAGGGACGGCGGCCGCCCTCCGCGCGGCCGCCCGGCAACGGAAGGAAAACCCATGTACCGCAAGCTCGGCAGCGCCACCGGCGCGGCGCTGGCACTGGTCCTCGCCGCCCCGGCGGCCGCGGTCGCGGCCCCGCCGGCCGAATACACGATGAACCTCAGCAAGAGCTCGGCCACGGTGACGGCCGGCAACCAGGCGTCGACGCTGATCACCTTCAACGCCGGGCCGAAGATCGAGAACAAGCGGGTGAAGCTGAGCGCGACCGGCCTGCCCAGCGGCGTCACCGCGCTGTTCCTCCCGCCCAAGCCGGCGCTCATCGGCAGCTCGATCCTGTTCCTGCGGACCTCGTCGTCGACGCCGGTCGGCTCGGCGACGATCACCATCACCGCGATCACGATCAGCAGCGACCCGATCGGCACCTCGACCACGTTCGCCCTGAACGTGGCCGCCGGCTGACGAACGACGACTATGTGATCTGGTCGCCGACCAGGGCGAGGCACTGGATGGCGGCCAGACCGTAGAGCGCGGTGGTGTTGGTGGACACCCAGGTGGCGGCGTCGGTCGGGGTGAGCGTCGCATTCACGCGCCGGCTCGTCCAGGGCAGGTCGGGCGCGTAGCCGTCGCCGGTGGCGAAGTCGCGCCAGGCGCGGGCGGCCAGGGCGGCGTCGCCGAGCCGGACGGCGGCGTACGCGGTGAGCCGGGCGTGCCCCTGCTTGAGGATCAGATTGCCGAAGTCGGCGCCGCACTCGGCCGCCTGCTCCTGCTTGGTCGCGTTGAACAGGCGGCAGTACTGCAGCCAGGCCGCCTCGAACGCGGGCAGGCCGACCAGGTCGATCACCTCGGCGCAGATCTCCACCTGCCCGAACATGGCGCTCAGGTGGGACACGCTCACCGTCTTCGCGGTCACCGGCGCGAACCGGCCGGTGTCCAGGTCGTAGAGGCCGCTGCCGGTGACGAAGCCGTTCGGCATGGCGCCGATCGTCTCCATGGTGCCGACCAGCTTGGACCGGGCCAGGGCGGCCTTCGGTCCCCGGCGCTCCCACTCGGCCAGCCACGCGGCGGCCAGACCGCTCCAGTCGGTGCCGAGCCCGATCGACAGCGCGTGCGGGTCCGGCGTGTACGGCTCGGTGCGGATCTTGCGGATCGGATCGAGGACGAGGAACGTACGGTCGGAGTCGACCAGCTCGCTGAGCAGCTCGCCGGTGCGCTCGTCAGCGGTCAGGTAGTAGTACATCCGCCGGTAGACGGCGGTGCTGATCCGCTGCTGCTTGGCGCTGTCGGCCCAGTGCTGCACGCCGTGCCGGGTGCCGAGCCCGGCCCATTTACCCAGGTGGTAGACGTCGACCTCGCCGGTGTGCCGGGTCATCGCCTCGGCGAAACGGAAGATGTCGGCGCGGCCCGAGCGCAGGAACGCGTACCACAGCCACAGGTCGGGCGAGAGCTCCGAGTTGTCCCAGGCGTACCCGCCCACGTCGTAGCGCCAGACCAGGCGGTCCTCGTCGAAGGTGTGCATGATGTCGCCGTAGTTCCAGAACCCGTACCAGTGCCGCTGTTCGACCTGCTTCCGGTAGTAGGCGAACAGGAAGTCGAGGTGGTCCTCGATGACGGCCTTGACCGGGTGGCCGCGGTCGACGGGGGCGAACAGGCCGCCGAACACCCGCGCCCCGACGAGGTGCGCGACCGGGTTGATCAGCTGTGGCGGCGTGCGGACCTGGGCGGCCATCGCGCCGAGCCGGTCGGCGGACGGGGTGGCGGCCAGCGCCCACAGGGTGAGCTCACTGGTCCGCGCGATGCCGTAGGGCGTGCCGAAGCCGGGCTCGTAGTCCTCGTACGTGATGTTGAGGCCCTCGAGCTGCTCGGCGTACGTGTCCTGGCCCATGCCGTCGTGGTAGAACCGCATGTCCATCGGGCCGGCCGCCGGCGACCACAGCCAGACGGTGACCTCGGCCCGGTCGGTGTGCGCGCCGCGGATGTCGAGCTGGGTCGGGTGCCGCTGCCAGAAGTCGCGCAGGCCGAACGCGAGGCCGCCGCTGACCCCGCCGACGTAGCCGAGGCCGGGCGCCCGCCGGCCCTGGTCGACGGCTATCCACCCGTACCCCCGCCTGGTTCGCTTCTGCAGGGTGAAGCCCTCGGCCGAGAGCTGGCTCAGCGTGTAGTCGCCCCACTCGGGGATGTATTGCAGGCGGGTCGTGACGCGCTGATCCCAGGTGGCGGGGTCGGGGAGCCGGGCGCCGGCGATCTGCGCGGCGCGGACGGCCGGGCCGGGATCGCGGCGCAGGCCGGTGATGCCCTGGACCGCCTCGGCCAGCTGGCCGCCGTTCTCCCCGGCGAACCGGATGTGCCGGTCGTAGGCGGCGTCGCGCATCGGCACCGAGAACCGCACGCCGAGCCCGGCGATGAAATCGCGGGAGCCGTCGCGGTCGTGGACGAACGTGTGCATCATCCGGACGTTCTCGGCGCCGGCGTAGAAGTAGAGCCGCACGGTGAACGGCAGCCACGACGTGTGCCGGCCCTCGATGCGCACGACCGCCCGGACCGGCCCGCGCTGCTCGACGGTGACCCGGTGGATCTCGCTTTCCTGCCGCTCGCGCCGGGCCGCCTTCTCCTCGTCCTCCTCGATCCGCTCCTGGCGCAGGCTCACCAGCACCCCCTGCCGGGCGATCTCGGTGTCGCCCCGCCACAGATGGCTGATCAGCTCGCGCCCGCGACGAGGGATGCGGGCCCGGATCACCCCGGTGTCGACGTCGACGTGGTCCGGCCGGGTGGTGACCGTGACCGCGGTGGCCGGCCTCGCCGGAACGCCGGCGGCCAGCGTGTACGCCTCGGCCGGAACATCGGGGGCCACCGCGTGCGCGCTCCACTTCAAGGTTCCGTCCGGCCAGTACGCGAGGGGCCAGCTCTGCATCGGGACGGCGCCGCCGTCGGGGGCGGTGAGGCGGAAGCTCTGGTCGGCCGGGACGGCGCCCCGCGGCCAGGGCGTGCCCCAGGTCGAGGTCGCGGCCGCGCCCGGCGTTCCCTCGAGCCACGTCAGGGTCACGTCCGGTGTGACGCCGGCGCGCCGGGCCGGGAACGAGGACATCGAGATGGCGGCCGCGCCGGCGAGCACCTGTCGACGGTTCACTGTCACTCCTTCACCGATCCGATGAGTACGCCCTTGGCGAAGTGCTTCTGGAGGAACGGGTAGAACAGCAGGATCGGGACCGTCGCGATCACGATGACCGCGAACTTCACGCCCTGCTCGGGGAACGCGTAGCCCTGCAGCGTCTCCAGGACGTTGGCCGAGTCGGCGTCCGGCGCGGTGAGCTGGCGGATCAGCATCTGCAGCGTCCACTTCCGGCTGTCCGAGAGGTACAGCAGCGGCGACATGTAGTCGTTCCAGATGGCGACCGCGTAGAACAGCGAGAACGTCGCGATGACCGGCTTGGAGAGCGGCAGCACGATCCGCCGGAAGACCGTGAGATCGTTGGCGCCGTCGATCCGGGCGGCCTCCTCGAGGGCCTCGGGCAGCGCCTGGAAGAACGTCTTCACGATGATCAGGTAGAACGGGTTGATGGCCAGCGGCAGCACCAGCGCCCAGTAGCTGTCGAGCAGCCCGAGGTCGCGCACCACGAGGTAGGTCGGGATCATGCCGCCGCTGAAGACCAGCGTGAAGATGACCAGGTTGAGGACCAGGGTGCGGCCGGGCAGGTAGCTCTTCGAGAGCGGGTACGCCATGGTCAGCGTCAGCATCACCTGGATCACCGTGCCGACGGCCGTCACCAGGACGGTCACGAGCAGCGCCCGGACGAAGGTGTCGGTGGCGAAGATGTAGTCGTACGTGGTGGTCACGAACCGCTTCGGCCACAGGAAGAAGTGCCGCGAGGCGATCTCCGACTCCCCGGCGAACGACCCGGCCAGCACGTACAGCAGCGGCAGCACGGTGATCGCGCCGAGCCCGAGCAGGAAGATCGCGTTCAGAAAGTCGAAGAGTCGCGAAGACCTCATCAGTACAGCCCCCTCTCGCCGAGGCGCTTGGCCAGCCAGTTCGAGCCGAAGATGAGCAGCACGCCGATCACGCCCTTGAACAGGCCGACCGCGGTGGCGTAGCTGTAGCCGCCCTGGGTGATGCCGACCTGGTAGACGAACGTGTCGAAGACGTCGGCCACCGAGCGGTTCAGCGACGTCGTCATCAGCCAGATCTGCTCGAAGCCGGTGTCGAGCAGGTGGCCCGAGGTGAGGATGGCCATCACCACGATCGCCGGGCGGATCGCCGGCAGCGTGATGTGCCAGAACCGGCGCCACCGGCCGGCGCCGTCGACCCGGGCCGCCTCGTACAACTGGGTGTCGACGCCGGCCAGCGCGGCGAGGTAGACGATCGTTCCCCAGCCGGTCTGCTTCCACAGCGACTGGAGCACGATGATCGGCCGGAACCACTCCTCCTGGGCCACGTAGTCGACCGGCCGGCCGCCGGTGATGCCGTGGATGAACTGGGCGATCACCCCGTAGTCGACGGAGAACAGCAGGTACGTCAGCGACGCCACGATGGTCCAGGACAGGAAGTGCGGGATGTAGATCAGCGACTGGACCGAGCGCTTGACCACGCCCTGCCGCACCTCGTTGAGCAGCAGGGCGACCACGATCGGCGCCGGGAAGACGAACAGCAGGGTGAGCACGGCCAGCACCAGGGTGTTGACCATGAGCCGGCCGAAGTCGGGGCCGGTGAACAGCTCCTCGAAGTGTGCGAGCCCGACCCACGGGCTGCCCGCGTAACCCAGGAACGGCAGGTAGTCCTTGAAGGCGATGGTCAGCCCGTACATCGGCCAGTACTTGAAGATCAGGAAGTACGCGAGGCCGGGCGCGAGCATCAGGTAGAGCCAGCCGTGGCGCCGCCACCTCCGCCGCGCGACCGGTGGCGGCGGGGTGGCGGCGGGCGCCGTCCGGGGCGCCAGTTCGGTCGCCATTACTTCAGGAGGTCGTTGATCTCTTGCGTGATCTTGGTGCCGCCCCCGGCGTACCACCGCTGGATCTCGGCCTTCAGGCCGTCCTCGGTGATCGCGCCGGACAGGTACTTCACCCGTGCGTCCGGAATGATCTTGTCGAGGGTCGGGCCCTGGGCGATGGCGGTCGGCGCGATCACGCTCAGCGCCGGGTTGTGCACGGCGGTCTTGAGGTCCTCGTCCTCCATCGGCTTGCGCTGCTCGATCAGCTTGAACTTCGCCTCGTCGGCCGGCTTCAGCGGGTAGTAGCCGCCGTTGACGCTGTACCGGGTGCCGAGCTGGATGAAGGCGTTGCTCACGTCGTTCTGCAGAATCTTGGTCGGCGGGTCGTCGAGGCCGATCGGCACCGCGTAGTTGCCGTCGAGCTTGAAGTTGCGGCCCTCGATGCCGTTGGTGATCAGGATCGAGCCCTCCTTGCCCTCGAGCTTGTCGAGCACGGTCAGCAGCTGGTCGAGCTGCTCCTGGGTGCGCACCCGTTGCTTCGAGATGGCCAGCACGCTGTTGTAGCCGGTGAACGGGGAGGAGAACTTCTGACCGTCGGCCCGCTTCAGGTTCCCGACCATGAGGACCTTGTCGGCGTCCTTGGCGTTCTTCTCGCGGAACAGGTCGTAGAGCTGGGTGGCGCGCACGTCGACGTCGATGATGATCCCGCCCTTGCCCTGCACGAACGGGTCCATCCAGTTGCCGGTGTCCAGGGTCGCGAAGTCGGGGTTGACCAGCCCCTCGCCGACCCACTTCTTCAGCTCCTTCTCGGCGGCCAGGAACTCGGGGGTGTCGAAGCCGGGCACGTACCTGCCGTCGCGCAGTCCCCAGCCGTTGGGCGCGCCGAACCAGGTCTCGAACACGTCGTACGGGCTCGCGGACGCGTACTTGCCGGTCCACTTCGGGATGATCAGGCCGTACGTGTCCTTCTTGCCGTTGCCGTCGGGGTCCTGCTCGGTGAACGCCTTGGCGATCCGGTAGAGGTCGGGGACGGACTGCGGCTCGGGCAGGCCCACCTTCGCGAGCCAGTCCTTGCGGATCGAGATCGCGGAACGGAGCAGCGGGCGTACGCGATAGATGCCGTAGGTCTTGCCGTTGGTCATCGAGTTCTTGGCGGTCTGCGCGTCGAGCGGCTTGAGGTTCGGGTACTTGTCGAGCTTGCCGGTCAGATCCCAGAACGCGCCGGCCTCGGCGGTCTTCACGAACGACGGGGACTTCTCGTCGGCGACCATCACGTCCGGCAGGTTGTTGGACGCCAGCGTCACGTTCGACTTGTCGGGGTAGCTGGCGTCCGGCACCCAGGTGATGCTGAGCTTCTTGCCGATCAGCCCCTCGACCGCCTTCTGCAGCTCGCCGTCCGGGTTGGGCGCGGTGCCGAACAGCTTCGACATCACCGTGATGGTGTCGCCGGTGCCCTTGGCGTCGTCGCCACCGCACCCGGCGACGGTCAGCCCGGTGGTGAGGGCCAGCATGGCCGCCAGAATTCGTGTTCTCATGAGATCTGCTCCGCTCGTAGACGCGCCTCGTTCTCGGCGAAGAACCGCAGACACAGCCACGTGTCCAGCTGGATCCACCCGCCGACGGAGATCACCAGGGCCAGGAAGGGGTACGTCACGGTCGTCGTGACGACCGCCAGGAAGATCAGCAGCAGAAGTGCGGACGAAGCCGGCCGGGTGAGGGCGAACAGCGACGCCTTGGGGAGACACGCGTGCGCCGGCAGGTCGAAGTGGACGAGCATGGGCATCAGGTAGGCGGCGATGACCACGACCGCGGCCAGCGCCGCCAGCGTGGCCAGCCGCGGGACGGTGGCCCTGGGCCCGAGCGAGGCGAAGAAGAGATAGTCGCCGACCAGGAAAACGCTTACCCCGAGGGCCGAAAAAAAGAGGGTGGTGCCGCGCACGAACTGGCGGCGGTAGATGGCGGCGAATGCCGGGACGGACTGAAATGATTCACCCTGGGCGTGCCGCCGAGCCAGGGTGTACGCCGCGACGGTGGCCGGGCCGGCGCCCAGCACCACCCCGCCGAGCAGGGTGAAGGCAAGCCACAGCAGGTTGAGCCGGGTCGCCCAGAAGACCTCGTCGGCGACTTCGTACAGCCGGATGACGGCCTGCGAACTACGTCGTGGATGCACCGCGGCCACCTCGGGTCTCCAGCACGAAACGTGAGCGTGACCGTAACTTTGAAACGTATCGATGTCAACGTTCATCAATATGTTGCACGGAAGAATTGCCACATACCGGTTTTCACGCTCCGTGCTGCCGCTCGAGAACGTGCCAAAACCCGCGAGTAACAAGAAGAGTGAGCAAAATGATGGCCGTCACGTGCGCGTTCGCGTGGCGGCGGGTCGTAAGATCGGGGACCGTCCGGATCGAACACCGTCACTTTGAGTGAACTTCCTTCGCGTACGGGATGGGTATGTCAACGACATCGGGGTGGGAGCACGTCCCATGACGACTAGGCCGCTGCGGCCCGGTGACCCGCGACGACTCGGTGACTACCGCCTGCTGTCCCGGCTCGGCGAGGGTGGGATGGGCACCGTCTATCTCGGCCGCGACCCGGAGGGCCGGCCCGTCGCCGTGAAGGCGATCCGGCCCGAGCACGCCAACAACGCCGAGTTCCGCGCCCGGTTCCGCAGCGAGGTGGAGCGGGCCCGGCAGGTCCCGTCGTTCTGCACCGCCGCCGTCCTCGACGCCGATCCCGACGACGCGACCCCCTACCTGGTCGTCGAGTACGTGGAAGGCCCCAGCCTCCAGGACGTGGTCGAGGAGCGCGGCCCGATGTCCCCCGGCGACCTGCACAGCGTCGCGGTCGGGGTGGCGGCCGCGCTGACCGCGATCCACGGCGCCGGCGTCATCCACCGCGACCTGAAGCCGAGCAACGTGCTGCTGTCGCTCGGCCTGCCCAAGGTGATCGACTTCGGCATCGCCCGGGCGCTCGAGGCGACGACCAAGCACACCCGGCCCGGCCGCTGGGTCGGCACGGTCGACTACATGGCGCCCGAGCGGCTCGACCCCGACGTCGGCCCGGTCACGCCGGCGGCCGACATCTTCGCCTGGGGCGGCGTGATCGTCTTCGCCGGCACCGGGCGCAACCCGTTCCACGGCGACACGCCGGTGGCGACCGCCGCCCAGATCCTCACCAAGGCGCCCGAGCTGCGCGGGGTGCCCGAGTCGCTGGTCGCGCTGGTCGGCCGCGCCTTCGCCAAGGACCCCGGCGACCGGCCGGCCGCGCCCGAGCTGCTGCAACAGCTGCTCGCGGTGAAGGTTCCGCATGCCACCCAGCCCCGCCGCCGCGCCGCGGGGCGGTTCGACGCCCGCGACCTGCTCGAGCAGGTGATCGCCGAGGGGCCCAAGCCGGCGGCCGGTCGCGCGCCGTTCAGCGATCTCCTGCCGGCGGCCTCGCCGCCGCCGGTCGGCTCCGGGCCGCCTGCGTTCAACGACCTCCTGCCGCCCGCGTCGCCGCCGGCGGCCGCCTCCGGGCCGCCTGCGTTCAACGACCTCCTGCCGCCCGCGTCGCCGCCGCCGGTCAGCTCCGCGCCGCTGATCGGCTCCGCGCCGCTGATCGGCTCCGCGCCGCCGGTCTCGGGGCCGCCGGCGTTCAACGACCTGGTGGATGCCGCGCCGGCCGCCGGTCCGGTGCCGCGGCAGCGGGCCGGCTCCACGACGCGGCGGCGGGCCGGCTCCACCACCCGGCGGCGGGCCGATTCGTCGACGCGACGGACGGCCGCCAGCCCGAGCCGGGTCACCACGCGACGCCTGATCTACGCGGTGGGCGCCCTCATGGTGGCCTCCGTGGCCGCGGCGACCGTCGCCTACGCCCGCACCACCGGCGACGACCCCAAACCCCAGGCGACCCAGGCGGAGATCAAGGCCGCCCCCGCCACGACGACGGCGGCGACGACGACCCCGCGCGGGCCGTCCTTCTTCGATCCGCTGAGCGGCCCGGGCCGGTTCCGGGCGAGCTCGGCGGCGTCCGGCAGCTGCTCGTTCCAGAACGGCCGCCTGCAGGCCAACGTCAACGGCCGGTCGACGTACCAATGCCCGGGCCCGGACGACGCCTTCGCCGGAAACCAGTCCATCTCGGTCAAGGTCGAGCTGGCCAACGCACACGCCTGCGCGATGCTCTGGTTCCGGTACTCCGGCGACCGGGGCTACCAGCTGACCGCGTGCGCCGACCAGGTCGAGCTCGAGGAGCTGGACGGCGTCCTGCTCACCTCGCTGGGCAAGACGAGGTCGGTCACCCTGCAACCGGGCGCCGCGCACGAGCTCGCGGTCGTGATCGCCGACCAGCACGCCGCCGTCACCATCGACGGCAAGGATGCCGTACAGGGCGCCGTGACCGACCCCGACCTGGCCAAGGGCAAGATCCAGCTCGGCGTCACCAGCACCGGCTCGGCCTCGTCGGCCCAGGTGTCGTTCGCCGACCTCGACGCCCGCACCGGCTGACCGGCGGGTGGCGGATCGCGATCTCCGCTGCTAGTTTTCCGGTAGCCGTGCGAGAGACCGAGGAGGTGGTACCCGTGAACGTTTCGACATGGGTGCTCCCCTGCGGGGTCACGGCCGGGCGATAGGTCGTCCGGGAGCGCCGTTTCGAGCTCTCCCGAAAGGCACGACCATGATTTTCACTGCTGAACAACGCTTCGACGACGGCGTCCTCGAACGCAAGTTCACCCTCGGCGACGTTCCCGGCATCCTGTGG
This sequence comes from Actinoplanes sp. NPDC051537, assembly GCF_055586105.1. NCBI lineage: Bacteria > Bacillati > Actinomycetota > Actinomycetes > Micromonosporales > Micromonosporaceae > Actinoplanes > Actinoplanes sp. NPDC051537. The sequence goes on along the minus strand of NZ_JBVJIU010000023.1, from coordinate 108,173 downwards.
ACGCCCGGCGAGGCCGCCGCACCGGCCCCGCTGATCCTGCTCGGCCACCCCGGCGGGCTGCCCCGGATGTACCCGCGGGTGGCGGCCCGGGCCCGGCACTCCGCGGCGGAGGGCTTCGCCGCGGCCACCATCGAGCTCCCCGGAAGCGGCGACCGGCCCCGGTCCCCCGCCGCCGAGGAGGCCCGCGCCGACCTGCAACGGGCGATCCGAGCCGGCGGCCCGGTCGACGACGAGATCGTCGACCGCCTCGTCCTCCCCCTGGTCGAGCAGTCTGTCCCGGAGTGGCAGGCCGCCCTCGACGCCCTCCTCGCGCTGCCCGAGATCGGCGGCCCGGTCGGCTACGCGGGCGGCGTGATCGCCATCGGCATCCGGCTGGCGGTGGTCGAGCCCCGCATCGCGGCCGCCGTGCTGTTCGCCGGGAGCTTCGTGCCGCGGGCCATGTTCGACGAGGCCCGGCAGATCAAGATCCCGCTGCAGGTCCTGCTGCAGTGGGACGACGAGGGCAACGACCGGCAGATGGCCCTGGACCTGTTCGACGCCCTCGGGCCGGAGGAGAAGACGCTGCACGCCAACATGGGCGGTCACACCGGCGTCCCGCCGTGGGAGGCGGACGCCGGAAACCGCTTCTTCGCGCGGCACCTGAGGTGATGCCGGGCGGCGAGCGGTGATCATGCCGCTCGCCGCCCGCACCCCTAGCGCAGGGTGTCGACGTCGATCACGAAGCGGTACCGGACGTCGGAGGCGAGCACCCGCTCGTACGCCTCGTTGACCTGGTCGGCGCCGATGACCTCGACCTCGGGGGCGATGCCGCGCTCGGCGCAGAAGTCGAGCATCTCCTGGGTCTCGGCGATGCTGCCGATGCCGGAGCCGGCGAACGAGCGACGGTTGCCGAACAGGGCGAACACCGGCACGGCCAGCGGCTGCGGCGGGGCGCCGACGCTGACCAGCGTGCCGTTCAGGCGAAGCAGGCCGAGGTGGGCGGCCATGTCGATGGGCGCGCTGACCGTGTTGATGATCAGGTCGAAACGGTTCTTGAGCGCCTCGAACGTGGCCGCGTCGCTGGTCGCGTGGTAGTCACCGCCGCCGAACGCGAGCCCGTCGTCCTTCTTGCTCAGCGTCTGCGACAGCACGGTGACCTCGGCGCCCATCGCGGCGGCGATCTTGACGGCCATGTGCCCGAGACCGCCCATGCCGACGACGGCGACCTTCTTGCCGGGTCCGGCGTTCCAGTGCGACAGGGGCGAATACGTGGTGATGCCGGCGCAGAGCAAGGGCGCTGCCTTCTCGTACGGGATGTTCTCCGGCACCCGCAGCACGAAGTCCTCGTCGACGACGACGTGGGTGGAGTAGCCGCCCTGCGTGATGGTGCCGTCCCGGTCGCGCGCGGCGTAGGTGCCGGTGTTGCCGGGGATGCAGTACTGCTCCTGCCCGGCCTCGCAGTTCTCGCAGTCCCGGCACGAGTTGACCATGCAGCCGACCCCGACCCGGTCCCCGACCGCGTGCTTGGTGACCTCGGCGCCGGCCTCGGCGACCCGGCCGACGATCTCGTGGCCGACGGTCAGCGGATAGCGCACCTTGCCCCACTCACCGCGGACGGTGTGGATGTCGGAGTGGCAGATCCCGGCGTACCGGATCTCGATGAGAACATCGCGCGGCCCGAGATCGCGCCGCTCGATCGTGGTGCGCACGAGCGGTTCGGTGGCCGAGGTCGCGGCGATGGCGTTGACGGTAAGAATGGTGTTCTCCTCAGTTGGCTCAGCCCGGAGATGTTCCCCGACCAGACCACCCGAACCCTCGGCGGGGGTTCCGGAAACCACCGCTACGGGAACGTGACGACGACCTTCTCCGCCGCGCCCGGGGTGGCGGCCAGCGACAACGCCCGGTCGACCTCGGCGAACGGCACCCGGTCGCTGACGATCTGGGCGTACGTCTCCCAGTGCTCGACGAGATCGCCGGTGACCTCGAAGATCTCGGTCGGGTAGCCCATCGCCAGCGCGATGGTCAGCTCGCTCGTGAGCAGCGCGCCGAAGTCGACGCTGACCGGCTTCTTGTGCACGGCCACGATGCTCAGCCGCGCGCCGTGCCGGGCGGTGCCGAGCACCGTCTCGATGACCGCCGGCACGCCGGCCGCGTCCAGGTACAGCTCGGTGCCGGGCCGCCCGCCGCGCGAGAAGTGCCGCGGCGCGACGCCGTGCAGTTCGCGCAGCCGGTCGGCCACGTCCTCCTCGGCCGAGTTGACCACCGCGTCGGCGCCGATGCGCATCGCCTTCTCCAGCCGGTTGGGAACCACGTCGACCACGACCACGTGGGCCGCGCCGCGCAGCTTGAGGCCGATGGTGGCGCCCAGCCCGATCGGCCCGGCCCCGAAGACGACCGCGGTCTGGCCGGCCCGCGGTTCGAGGCGGTTGACGGCGTGGGTGGCGACCGCCATCGGTTCGTTGAGGGCGGCCACCTCGTACGGGATGTGCTCCGGCACCGTGACCAGGTGGCGGCCGGCCTCGGCGTCCTTGACCAGGACGAACTCGGAGAGACCGCCCTGCGCCCCGCCGCTGCCGATGATCCCGTCCGAGGCGGCCATCGGGTTGAGCACCACCCGGTCGCCGACGGCGATGCCCGTGACCCCGGCGCCGACCGCCGCGATCTCCCCCGCCGGCTCGTGACCGAGCGGCGTGGCGCCCTGCCGAGGCGGAATCCCCCCGACGGCGATGTACATGCCGTCGGAACCGCAGATGCCGCAGGCACGCATCCGGACCAGCGCGTCGGCCGGCCCGACCCGCGGCTCGTCGACCTCGACGATCGCGGTGCGCCCTGGTCCGGTCACCATCACGGTCTTCATCGAGGTTCTCGCTTCCGCCGGGGGGATGCATCGTCGCGCAGGTCGCCATCCACGGGCAAGAAATCGAGCCGATCCTCATTATCCTATTGAGCCCATGGGATATGAGGGTTAGCGTCACGGCATGCTCTCATCGAAGGCCATGACTCGCCGCGCCGTGCTGACGACCGCGGTCGGCGCGAGCGCCGCCGCCGTGCTGGCTCCGGCGCCGGCCGGCGCCACCGCGCCCCGGACCGACACGCTGCTCGCGTGGTACGACCTCACCGCCGCCGCCATCGGGGTCATCACCGGCCCCCAGCAGGTGACCAACAGCCGTACCTGGGCCATCGCCTGGATCGCCGCCTGGCGCGCCGTGTCCGCCGTCCGGCCCGGCGCCGACGCCGAGCTCGCGCTGGCCGCCGCCGTCCACGAGACGCTGATCGGCACCAACCCGGCCGCCGCGCCGGTGCTCGACGACGCGCTCGCCACCACGCTGGCCCGGCTGCGCGTCCGGCGCCCGGAGCGAGCCGTCGCCGCCGGGGCCGAGGCTGCCCGCGCGGTGCTCGCCGAGCGCGCCGGCGACGGGCTCGACCTGGCCTCGGTCAACCGTCCGTTCACACCGCCGGTGGCCGCGCCCGGCGTGTGGCAGCCGACGCCGCCCGCCTTCGCCACCGCGGTCCAGGCCGGGCAGGGCGACGGGCGGCCGTTCCTGGTGCGCGATGTCGAGCCGCTGCAGCCGGGGCCGCCGCCGGCGATCGGCAGCGCCGTGTTCCTCCGGGACCTTGCCGAGTCGCGCGCGGTCGGCGCGGTGGACAGCGCCGTGCGTACGCCCCGGCAGACCGCCGTGGCCCGGTTCTGGTCGCAGACCTCGCTCAACGGCTTCACCGGGGCCCTGCGCACCGCCGTCGCGGACCGGCGCCCGCTCGACCGGCGGATCGCGCTCATCGCCCTGTTCCACGCCGCGACGATCGACGCGCAGATCACCACCTACCGGGCGAAGTACCAGTATCTGTTCTGGCGTCCGGTCACCGCGATCCGCACCGGCCCGGTCGCACCCGACCCGGCGTGGACCCCGCTGATCGCCACCCCCGCGCATCCCGAATATCCGTCCGGGCACACCACCTACGCGGGCGCGGCACAGGCCGTGCTCGAGCGGCTCGCCGGGCCGCCGCCGGCCGCGTTCGCGCTGACCAGCGCCGCGGCGAGCGACGTGACGCTGACCTACCGGCAGTGGTCGGAGCTGACCCGGTACAACATCGACGCCCGAGTCGGGGAGGGCGTGCATTTCCGCCACACCGACGAGGTGGGCGCGGCCGTCGGACGGCGAGCCGCCCTGGCCGCGCTCGCGAGCTGGCGCGGGCGGCCGCTGTAGAGCCGGTCAGGGGGTGAGGACGATGCGCCCGAACACCTCGCCCGCGTCCATCCGGCGGTGCGCGGCGGCCGCGTCGCCGAGGGGCAGGACGTCGTGCACCACCGGGCGCAGCTCACCGCGGGCGGCGGCCGCGAACTGGGCGGCCCGGACCCGGTTGCGCTCGGCCACGGGCACCGTGTTGAGGCTGAACGTGGCGAACGTACGGGATCGCTGGAATGAGCGCATCAACGCCATGCCGAAGTCGGCCGGCGGGTGTCCGCCGACGACGCCGACCGCCACCAGGCGGCCGTTGTCGGCGAGCCGGTCGAGGAACGACGGGAGCGCCGGGCCGCCGATCACGTCGAGGACGACGTCGAACTCGGCCGGCGACCCCTCGCCGTTCCGGTCGAGTACTACGGTGGCCCCGAGTTCCCGGAGCCGCTTCCCGCGCTCGGCCGACGAGGTCGTCACCGCGACCGGGCCCGCGCCGCCGGCCGCGGCCAGCTGGACCGCCGTGATCCCGATGCTGCCGGCCGCCCCGCGGACCAGCACCGACTCGCCGGGCGCGAACCGGGCGTGGGCGAGGGCGAAGTGCGCCACCGGCCCGGCGCTGCCCAGCGCCACCGCGTCGACCGGCGCGAGGCCGTCCGGCAGCGGGGTCACGTCGTCGAGGCGGGCGACCGCGCGCTCGGCATAGGCGCCGCCGACGCCGGTGAACGCCCACACGCTCCGCCCGAGCCACGAGGCGCCGACCCCGTCGCCGACGGCGACCACGCGTCCGGCCACCTCGCTGCCCGGGACGATGCCGGCCCGGAAGCCGTAGCCGCCGAGCGTGCCGCGCCGGATGACGGCGTCGACGCCGCCCACCCCGATCGCCTCCGTCGCCACGAGCACCTGACCGGGCGCCGGATCGGGCGCGGGCGCGTCGACGACCGCCATGCCGTCCGGATCCCCGAACTCTCGAATGATCACTGCCTTCATGCCGCGACCGTAGCGGACGCCCCCGTCCACTTGGCTAAAGTGAGAGGCCATGGCCGATCAGTTGCCTCACCTGCTGCGCGCGGACGCCCGGGACAACCGCGACCGCGTCCTCGAGGCGGCGCGGGCATTGTTCGCCGAGCGTGGCCTGGACGTGCCGATGCGCGAGATCGCTCGCCGGGCACGGGTCGGTCCCGCGACGCTCTACCGGCGGTTCCCTACCAAGCAGGCGCTGGTCGACGAGGCGTTCCGCCAGGAGGTGACCGAGTGCGGCGCGATCGTGCGGGCCGGATGCGCCGACCCGGATCCGTGGCGCGGGCTGAGCGCGGTGATCCGCGGACTGACCGAGCTGAACGCGCAGAACCAGGGATTCGTCGACGCCTTCCTGTCGTCGTACCCCGGTGCCGCCGACTTCTCGGGGCACCGAGCGAGCATGCTGCGACTGCTCGCGGACCTGTGCCGGCGCGCGAAGAAGGCCGGCACGCTGCGCGCCGACTTCGTGCTCGACGACGTGATCCTCGTGCTGCTGGCCGGGCGCGCGCTGGCCGCCACTCCCCCGGACCGGCGGCTCGCGGCGGCGCGCCGCTTCGCGACGCTGACGCTCGACGCCTTCCGCGCCCGCCCCGAGGCACAGCCCGATGCGCGTATAGGTAAGCAGAGCTCCCGAACCCAGTCCGCACCCCAAGCCCCACCGCGAGGCCACAGCCCGACGCGCGTATAGGTAAGCAGAGCTCCCGAACCCAGTCCGCACCGCAAACCCCACCGCGAGGCCACAGCCCGACGCGCGTATAGGTAAGCAGAGCTCCCGAACCCAATCCGCACCGCAAACCCCACCGCGAGGCCACAACCCGACGCGCGTATAGGTAAGCAGAGCTCCCGAACCCAGTCCGCACCCCAAGCCCTACCGCGAGCCCGCACCGGAAGCCCGGCGGTGGGGCGCCCGCTATCGTGGCGTCGCGGTAGCGGGAATGTGGTCGTCGCCGGGCGTTTCGCTTCGCCCGAGCCGGGCCCGCAGCGGAACGGTGAGGAAAGCGGCCCCCGCCACCAGCGCCAGGACCAAAACCATCGCCCCGCGCAGGCCGTAGTGGTCGCCGAGGAAGCCGAGTGCGGGCGGCCCGACGAGGAAGGCGACATAGCCGGCCGACGCGACGATCGAGACGCGGGCCGTGGCGTTCGGGCCGGAGTCGCCCGCGACGGAGAGCGCGACCGGGAAGCCGAGGGCCGCGCCGGCTCCCCAGAGCAGGACGGCGGCGCCGGCCACGAGCGCGTTGTCGGCGAGCACGACCAGGGCGAGGCCGATGCCGCCGACGACGGCGCTGCCGCCGAGCACCGCGGGGCGGCTGAACCGGGCGAGCAGCGGTCCGCCGGCGAAGCGGCCGGTGGTCATGGCGACGTTGAAGGCTAGGTAGACGCCGGAGCTCACGGCGGCGCCGAGGCCGTGCCCGTCGACCATGATCAGCGGCAGCCAGTCGTTGGCCGAGCCCTCGGCGAGCGCGAGGGCGAGCACGATGCCGCCGATGAGCAGCAGCGTCGGGTCCCGCCAAAACGCCGGCGCCGGCGCCGGCGCCGGCGCGGCGGCTCCGGCGGCTCCGGCGGCTCCGGCGGCTCCGGCGGCTCCGGCGGACGGCGTACGGCGTGGCTGCTTCCCGACGCCCCAGGGCAGGCGCCGGACCGACCGGTATGCCACCGGCGCCGAAAGCACGCTCACCAGGGCCAGGTGCCAGACGACCGGAAGGCCGGCCAGGGTGAGCACCGTCCCGGTCGCGGCGCCGAGGACGGTGCCGAGGCTGTAGAAGCCGTGCAGGGTCGGCAGCACGATCCGGCCGGTGACCCGTTCGACGTCGGCGCCCTCGACGTTCATGGCGACCTCGCCGCCGCCGATCCCGAATCCGCACAGGAACAGGCCCGCGGCGACCAGGACGCTCTGCGAGAGGTACGCGCCGAGCCCGATCACCGGCATGCTGAGCAGCACCACGCAGATGCCGACGGTGATGACCGGCCGGGCGCCGAACCGGGAGACGAACGGCCCCGAGCCCAGGACGCCGAGCATCGAGCCGGCCGACAGGCCGAACAGCACGAGACCCATCTCGGCGGTCGACGCGCCGAGCATGTCCCGGACCTCGGGGGTGCGGGTGACCCAGGACGAGAGCAGGAGACCGGGGATGAAGAACAGCAGGAACAGCGCCGCCCGCCGGGCGGTGATCGGAGTCATCGGTCAGGCGCCGGCTTCCTGCTGGCGCTTGTAGTTCTCGTTCTGCCGGAGGGCCTCTTCGAGCTGGTCCTCGAGGATGATGATCCGGCAGGCGGCCTCGAGGGCGGTGCCCTGCTCGACCATCTCGCGGGCCCGCGCGGCGAGGCGCAGCTGGTAGCGCGAGTAGCGGCGGTGGCCGCCGGCCGACCGGAAGGGGCTGATCAACTTGGCTTCGTCGAGCCGGCGGAGAAAGTCCTGCGAGGCGCCGGTGATCTCCGCGGCGCGGCCCATCGTGTAGGCGGGGTAGTCGTCGTCCCCGAACATGTCGTCGGTTGGGGCCATACATCCTCTCCATGACGAGGGCCCCGGCGCGGAAGCGCCGGGGCCCAGGGTTTACGGGTTACAAACACCATCTACCGACAGGCTCGTCGGTTTGTCGTATCCGCACCGGCCGCCGTCGGCGGCGTCGGGTGCGAGGATCGCATAAGCGTGACCGGAGACCACCTCTCGTTCGATGGAAACTGCGGTGTCCGCCCCGGGCTCAACAACGTCCTGGTGGCGGGCGATCCAACGGTGTTCAGCCCTCCCTTTCCTCTGCTTCTCATTTTCGGTCGTGCTACTTCACATCTCGTGCTGCCCGCCGGTGCCGAAGCCCACGCAACTTCACGGCCTCAACACGTGCGGCGAGCCAACTGCCGGTCGCCGAGCGAGCCCGCGACATGGGTGCAGGCCCTGCGTAACGCTCGGTCGATCTGTCAGCGTCTTTCCGCGATCTCGTCTGTCAACACCAGGAACTCTAACCGAAGCCGGCAAGTAAATCTAGTTACTTGGACCCAGATTTTGTCGGCGTGTCGCCGAGCTTCGTCACCGTGACGGTCGCCTTCGCCTCGCCGTGCCGGGTGGTGGTGCACGTGTAGCGGCCCGGCTCGTCGAGGGCGAGCAGCTGCGTCTCGCCCTTCGCCAACGGCGAGTCGTCCTTGCCGCAGACCACGGTCTGGGCGGCGCCGGACCGGTTCGTCACGGCGAAGTTCTCGGTCGCGGCCACCGTGACCCTCGCCGGCACGAACGCGTAGCCGCCGGACGTGGCGACGATGGCCAACGTGTGCGCCGGCGCCCCGCACCCGCTGTCGCCGGCGACGGTCAGCCGCAGCACGGCGCCGGCGCTCTCCACCCGGAAGGCGCCCTCGTCCGGGAACTGGATGACCTGCCGCTCGCCGCGATCGACCACGCTGGTGACGATGCCCGCGTCGGGGCTCGACGAGAGTGTGCGGGCGGCGTCCGACCCGTTGGTGACGGCGAGCGCTGACCCGCGCTTGATCGTGAGGCGGGACGGGCTGAACGCGTACGACCGCCCGGTTTTTATGATCTTGACCTTGGTTGCCTTGGTGCATGTCGGGTCGATACCGGTAAGCGCCGGCTCGGGCTGAGGCCCGCTGGTGACGCCGGGCGCGGGCTGAGGCCCGCTGGTGACGCCGGGCGCGCAGGCCGCCAGGGCCATCACCACGACGCAACCGATCAACCAGGGACGGCCCATCTCCAGCGCTCGGCGCACCATGCTCCCCCATCGAGACTCGGATCGATTCGACGGGTAATACGCACCGGCGGCGCCACCGGATGACCGGTCATTTGCCGTACACGGACCGGATGACGCGCGCCGGGTTGCCCACCGCGACCACATCGGCGGGGATGTCCCTGGTCACGACGGCGCCCGCGCCGATCACCGAGTTGTCGCCGATGGTCACGCCGGGGCAGATCACCGCCATGCCGCCGATCCACACGTTGTCGCCGATCGTGATCGGCAGGGCCGCCTCCCACTTGGCCCGGCGCGGCTCCGGATCGATCGGATGGGTCGGCGTCAGCAGTTGCACGTTCGGCCCCATCAGCACGTCCTGGCCGATCCGGATCTCCGCCACGTCGAGGGCCGTCAGCCCGAAGTTGACGAACGTCCGGTCCCCGACGTGCAGATGACTGCCGTAGTCGACGTGCAGGGGCGGCCGGATGTCCACCTCGTCGCCGAGCGTGCCGAGCAACTGCCGCAGCAGCGCCCGCCGGCCGGCCGTGTCACGCGGGTCGCTGTCGTTGAACGCCTTGCTCAGCACCATCGCGTGCCGCATCTCGGCTTCCAGCTCCGGATCGGCGCCCCGATAGAGATCGCCGGCCAGCATGCGCTCCCGCATGGACCGCGCGTCACCGTCGACCGGCTCCACAGAAGTCATGCGTACGATCGTACGCATCGCCGGGCCTCAGCGTGCGGTCAAACCGCGCCCCAGGTGGTCGGCGGCGTCCCGGACCCCGGGCAGGATCAGGAAGTACCCGCCGCCGAACGGCTGGATGTAGTCGGTCAGCGGCTCGCCCTCCAGGCGCTTCTGGGTCGCCGCGAACTGCCGCCCGATGTCCTGCTGGTAGCAGCAGAACACCAGCCCCATGTCGAGGTTGCCGACCGCGTCGACACCCCGGTCGTAGTTGTACGGCCGCCGGTGCAGGCGGCTGCCGGCGGTGTCCGGCGTGCGCGGGTTGGCCCGTCGCATGTGCGCGGTCAGCGGGATCGCGGCGCCGACCGGGTCGGCCGCGTAGTCGGGCACGTCGTCCTCGTGGTCGCCGTCCAGCGGCGCGCCCGAGTCGCGGCGGCGGCCGAACATCTTCTCCTGCTCCGTGATCGACACCCGGTCCCAGAACTCGACCAGCATGCGAATCATGCGGATCACCTGGTACGACCCCCCGGCCGCCCAGGGCCGGCCGGTGGCGCCCGGGATCCACACCATCCGGTCCATCAGCCCCGCATCGGCGGTGTCGAGCTTGCTGATGCCGTCCTTGAAGCCCATCAGGTTGCGCGGGGTGCCCGCGGGCCGGGGCGGCGAGGCGAACCCGTCGATCTTCCAGCGGATCTGCATGCCGCCGCGGGTGTGCCGGGCGATGTCGCGCAGGGCGTGCAGCACGGTGTCCCGGTTGTCGGCGCACAGTTGCAGGCTCAGGTCGCCGTGGGTCTGTGCGTCGTCGAGCCGGTCGCCGGGGAACGCCGGCATGGTGGTGAGCTCGGCCGGCTTGCGCGCGGCCAAACCGTACCGGTCGTCGAACAGCGAGGCGCCCACGCCGACGGTGATCGTCAGGTGGTCGGCGGGCACGATCGGGCCGAGCACGCCGGAGTCGGCCGGGGGCGCGGTGATCCCGGGGTCGGGCGGGGCGCCGCCGGCGGTGAGGAAGCGGGCCCGATCGGTGATCACGCGGAACAGGTCGGTCAGCCCGGCCCGGTCGGCCGCGATCACATCAAAGGCGACATGGATCCCGTACGGCTGAAGCGCCGTGAGCACCCCGGCCTGGTGCTCGCCGTGGAAGTCGACGGCCGGGACGGCGCGGGACGGCCCGTTCAGCGCGGCGGCCAGGCCGGCGGCGCCGACACCGCGCAGGAACGTGCGCCGGTCGGCGGTCACCCCGTCCTCCGTACCTCGCCGATGACCGCGATCGGGGCCAGGTCCTCCAGCAGTTGGCCGAGCGCGCCGTCGAGCCGCTGCCGGTCGGCCCGGCCGAGCGCCGCGGGCGCGGTCCAGCGGCCGTGGCGGTTCTGCGCCCCGACCAGCCGGCGCAGCGCGTCGAGCTCGCCGATCGCCGTCGTCCAGCGGGGATAGCGGGGACGCAGCACGGGGGCGAGCGCGTCGAGCACCATGCGCGTGCCGTCCAGGTTGGCCGACATGATCGCGAGCCCGGCGCCGCCGCCCTGGTCGGCCGCCCCGGTGAGCTCGAACTGCAGCGTGTTCTCGAGGATCTCGTGGGCTCGCAGCGGCAGGTCGTTCGGGTCGGTGCGCTCGGCCGCGAACGTCGTGCGCAGCCCGGCGACGTCGGCGACCAGCCGGTCGGCGATCCCGGTCAGCGACGGCAGGGACGCGCCGTGCCACAGGCCGTGCTCGATCCGGCGCAGGCCGGTGAAGTCCGGATCGTGTGCGCCGGCCGGCAGCCCGTCGATGGCGTCCGCCGCGTCGCCGAACGTGTCGTACGCCGCCCCGAGCCGGCTGTAGGCCAGTTGCGCGGTCAGCCACGCCCGCTCGGCGGCCACCCGGTCGCCGTCGCCCAGCGCGGCCCGCAACCGGGCGACGCCGGTCGCGAGCGTGGCCAGCCCGGCCGCGACCCGGCCGCGGTAGACCCGGACGGGACCGGCCAGGTCGTTCTCCGAGACCGGGACGACGGCGGGCATGCCGTGCGCCGGGCCGTCGGTGATGGTGACCACCGGACCGGTCTCCGCGTCCGAGCCGTCGGGGTAACAGGTGAACGCGTACCGCCCGGGCGCGAGGGTGACCGGCATCGGCCGGGTCGCGTTCGGGGCGAGCGACTCGATCTCGGCGTAGACGCCGCGGGTGGCCGGGTCGACCAGGTCGACCTCCATGGTCACGATGCCGACGTTCTTGACCGCGATGCTCTGGTCACCGCCGTGCGGGCGGCTCCAGCCGGTGCCGCAGCCGCCGCGGGTGACGTGCACCGCGCCGTCCGGCGACGGCGGGGAGGCGCCGGTGCAGGCGGCCGTGACCAGCGCCGCGGCCGCCACCAGCACCGTCCCGGGCCTCACCCGCGAACCACTGCTCCGGACGCGGCGTCGAGGATCACCGGCCGGGTGTGCGCGCGGCCGCGCAGATCGAGCATCCCGCCGAGACCGCCGGCCCGGGCGTCGTACGAGAAGTCGCCGATCCGGCCGAGCCCCCAGTTGTCCTCGATGAACCGCAGCACCGAGGTCTGGTCGGTCAGCGTGTGGTCGACGTGGTTGACCCGGCTGTACGGGCTGATCACCAGCAGCGGCGTGCGGGGGCCGTAGCCGCACCGGTCGGCGTACCCGCCGGCGGCCGGCCGCGAGCGGCACCACGGCTGGTCGGTCGCGGGGTCGTCGGAGCCGTTGACCAGCGGCGGCATCACGTGGTCGTACCAGCCGTCGGAGTCGTCGTAGGCGATCACGACGGCGGTCGAGGCCCACTGCGGCGAGCGCTGGATCGCGTTGATCTCCCGGACCAGGAAGGCCTGCTCGTCCAGCGGGTCCGAATAGCCGGCGTGCCCGTCCTGGTACTGCGCGGCCTTCAGGTAGCTGACCGAAGGCAGGTTCCCCGAGGCCAGCGCGGCGTCGAAGTCGGCCAGGTCGTAGTTGTGGTTGGCCCGGTCGGTGTGCCCGATCGCCGCGACCGAGGTGGGCGGCAGGTGTTTCGGGTTGCTGGTCGACGCGTAGTACGAGAACGGGTTGTGGTGCGGGCTGTAGTCGACCACCGCGTTGCCGCCGATGTTGGTGTGCGTCGACCCGCACACCGCGTAGCCGCCGGCCGTCCCGGTCGGCCGGAAGCCGCCTTGGAACCAGCCCCACGAGACGCCGCGCGCGTTCATCAGGTCGCCGACGTTGCGGCCGGTGAACACGCCGAGCGCGGACGTCGCGGTGTGGTTGCTGTCGGAACAGTCGTCGTACGCCGGATCGGGGTCATTGATCATGGTGCCGACCCCGTGCGCGTCGGGGGCGGCCACGGCGTAGGTGTCGGTCACCGGCTCACCGGTTCGCGAGTCCACGGCGTGGATGCCGTGGGTGTTGCCGGAGATCAGGTTGATCGCGCCGGGCGAGGACGGCCCGTAGTTCGAGTCGTACGAGTTGTCGTTGAGCGCGAAGTGCTGCGCGTAGTTCCACATCGCGGTGACCGTGTTGCCGTCGTAGTAGTCCATCACCAGGCCCGGCCGGCCGTAGAGGATCGGCTGGCCGGTGCACGTGTCGTGGTTGGTGAACTCGACGAACTTGTCGACCCGGCCACCGTTGTACGCCTTCTGCTCATTGGCGTACGAGTGGTCCTGGTCGCAGGTCAGCGCCTGCTCGTGGCTGAGACGGCCGGGGTTGTACGCGTTGGGGTTGTGCGTCAGCAGCCGTGGGGACAGCCCGTTGACCCGCGGCGTGCCCCGGGCCGGGGTGAATCGCGTGCCGTCGGTGTTGGCCGCCCGCGGGTACGTGCCGAAGTAGTGATCGAACGAGATGTTCTCGTCGAAGATCACCACGACGTGCCGGATCGGCGATTTGGCGGCGGCCGGGGCCGGCGGCTGATGGGGCCGATCGTTCGCCGAGCGGCCGGTGGCCCAGGTCGGGGAGCTCGCCGCCAGTCCGAGGGTGAGCGCGGTGACGGCGCCGACGGCCGCGCGGCGACCGCTGATCGCGAACGGTTTGAGCCCCATGCCAGCCTCCTTGCCGCATGCACGTATCCAGAACGTTAGATGAACGGACGGTGAATGAGGCAAGGCTTAGTTGTGACGCTCAGCCCCGGCCGCGCGCCGCGAGCGGCCGCCGGGTGGCCACCGCGGCCAGGCTCAGCGCCGTCGCCGCCGCCGCGCCGAAGACCAGGACCAGCACGTACGGGTCGACGATCTCGATCCGGCTCTCGCTGACCCGGTGGCCGGGCAGGGCCGCCGGCGTGATCGCCGGAATGATGCTGTCCGGTCCCCAGTTCGCCAGTGCCACCACCGCGGCGAAGATCAGCACCAACGTGGCGGCCGTGGCGATCAGCCCGGCCAGCAGGCGTCCCGGCATCGTGCCGGACGGCACCGAGCCAGCCGGCACCGAGCCAGCCGGCACCGAGCTCGCCGCCACCGCCACGACGGCGGCCACCACGGTCAGGGCCAGCGCCCGGCCGACCGAGGTCGGGATCGGCGGGACGAGCATCACCAGGACCACCCAGGCCGACGTCGCGACCAGCGCGCTGCCGAAGCCAATGACCAGCACCCGCGCGGTCGCCGCCGATCGCCTCGCGGTCACCGTGGTCAGCCCGATCAGGATGCTCGCGGCGATCGTGGACAGCACCAGGAGGCCGATGCCGGCATCGGTGGCCTCAAGCGTGGCGGGATGGGCATGGGCGAGGGCGACCACCCCGATCGCGACGGCGACCAGGTAGCCCCCACCGCGCAGCACCCACGCGACGACGCCGCCGCCGGTCGGCCCGAGCATGCCGGCCCGGCGCGCCTCCCAGCTCACCACCGTCAGGACCAGCAGCACCGGGTACAGCACCCAGGCCAGCGGCGGGTAGTCGATGGTGGCGGCCCAGGCGAGCAGCGTCACCAGGACGCCGGCCGTCACGATCAGATGAATCGCCCCGCGCACGAGGTGGAACTGGACCGCGGCGGTCCGCAGGCAGCCCTGGGCGAAGCTGCGCCGCTCCGACCGGTCGTCGATCGCGGCCAGCTCCGCCTGCATCGCCCGGCCCCACTCGCGGCGCCCGGCCGGCATGATCAGCACCGCGGCGCTGAGCAGCCGGGCCGGCCGGTCCTGGTCGGTCGTGGTCATCACGCCTCCCCCAGCCGAGGACGGACGGCGGCACGACGCGGCGCCGACACGGGCGCCACCACGGCGGCCCGGTCCCCGGCGGCCCGGCCCTCAGCTGCTCGGCCCTCAGCGGCCCGGCCCTCGGCGGCCCGGCCCCCGGCCGCCCGCTCCTCGGCGGCCCGGCCCTCGGCGGCCCAGCGCACGCCGGCCTCGGTCAGCCGGTAGAGATGCCGCGGCGGCCGGCCCGGCGCCGGGTCGTCCTCCCACGCCGCCTCGAGCAGGCCGCGGTCGCGCAGCCGAATCAGGATCGGGTAGAGCGAGCCGGCCTTGAGCCCGACCTGCTGCCCGAGCTCATAGCCATACCGCCACGCGCCGCGATCCGCGGCCAGCGCGTCGACAATCTGCAGGGTCTGCGCCGAAGGGCGCCTCGGTCGAACCATGGCCGAAACTCTATATACATAGAGAACGAGCCGGACATCATCCGATCGGTTGCCCGCCAACGGAAATCGCGGGTGCGCGCAGCCGGTCTCGGACCGCCTGTGCGGTCAGCCCGGCCGCGGCCACCGCGCCGAGGAACAGCAGGCCGACGTAGGGGTCGATCGCCTCGGCCCGGTTCTGCTCGATCTGACCTTGGACGGTCAGCGGTCCCGGGCCGGCGTACGGCATCCAGGCGTCGGGCCCGTAGTGGTAGAGCACCGCGGCCGCGAAGAACAACGCCTGACAAGCCGCGACCGCGGCGAAGAGCCCGGCCCGGGCGCCGACCTCGACCGGCCGGTTCAGCCATCCGGCGCCGACCCCGGCCGCGGCGATCAGCAGGAAACCCAGCCACCAGGCGAGGGCCGGCCACACGAGCGGCACCGCGCCGGCGAACAGGGCGGCGGCGAGCAGCCCGAGACCCGTGCCGGTCAGCATCGCCCGAGGCGGAAGCCCGGCGTCGCGCCCGGAGACCGCCAGGAACGCCCCGAGGTACGCCGCCAGCACCACCACGGCCGCCGGGATGCCGCCGGCGTCCCGTTGCGCCACGGAGCTCCCGTCCACCAGGCCGGTCGCCACCACCACGACACCGACGCCGGCCAGCACGACGCCCACCGCGGCCACCGCCGCCACGATCAGCAACCGGTGGACCCCGGCGCCAGCGACTCCTCTCTCTCTCTTCGCCGTGGCTTCCGGCGGCACCGCCAGATGCTTCTCCGGGAGCCGGTGGATCTCACCCGCCAGGGATGAAATCCGGTCGCCGCCGGGCTGGTTCAGTGGGCTGATGTCCAAGCCGCCCGTGTGGCCGTTCTTCGCCGCCGTCGTCGTCGTGGTGGCGGTCGGCGCACTCCTGCTGATGTTCCTGCGGGCGCTGCTGGTGCTCGGTTCCTGACCGGGCCGCGGCGGGTCGCCGCCAAGGCATGTCCTCGCCAGGCCCGGAGCATTCCGGAACGGGGACACCGGCCGGTAGACCGTTGCCATGAATCTCGCCCAGCGTGCGGCCGGCGTCGTCGCCGTGCTCCTGCTCTCCGGCGCCGCCGTCCCGGCCCGGCCCGCGGCGGCCACGTCCGCCGCCCCGGTCACCCCCGCCGCCCGGGCCACCCCGGGCAGCGCCCACACCGTCACGCTGGTGACCGGCGACGTCGTGCGCGTGTCCGACGCCGGCGGCGGCAAGCACACCGTCGACGTCACCCGCCCGCACGGCGCTCGCGGCGGGGTCCGGGCCGAGACGATCGGCAAGGACCTCTACGTCCTGCCCGACGAGGCCCTGCCGTACCTGGCCGCCGACCGGGTCGACCGCCGGCTGTTCGACGTGACATCGCTGATCGAGCAGGGCTACGACGACGCGCACAGCGACGGCGTGCCGCTGATCCTGTCCTCGCCCGCCGCGGCCGCCCTGCCGGCCGTCCCGGCCGGGGCCAGCCCGGTCCGCGCGCTGCCGAGCATCCACGGCCGGGCCGTGCGGGTCGCCAAGGACCGCACCCGCCAGGCGTGGACCGCATTGGTCGGAAAACCCGCGAAGCCCGCCAAGGTGTGGCTCGACGCCCGCAAGCACGCCGACCTCGCGCAGAGCACGGCCCAGATCGGCGCCCCGGCCGCGTGGGCGGCCGGCATCGACGGCGCCGGGGTCAAGGTCGCCGTGCTCGACACCGGCGCCGACCTCGACCATCCCGACCTCGCGGGCCGGGTCAGCAAGGCGGTCAGCTTCGTGCCGGGCGAGACCGCCCGCGACGGCAACGGCCACGGCACGCACACGCTGTCCACCGTCGGCGGCAGCGGCAGCGCCTCGGGCGGCGCCGAGCGTGGCGTGGCGCCGGGCGCCGACCTGCTGGTCGGCAAGGTTCTCTCCGACGCCGGGTTCGGCGAGGACTCGTGGATCATCGCGGGCATGGAGTGGGCGGCCGGCCAGGGCGCCCGCGTGATCAGCATGAGCCTCGGCGGCTCGTCCCCGAGCGACGGCAGCGACCCGCTCAGTCAGGCCGTGAACCGGCTGACCGAGCAGACCGGCGCGCTGTTCGTCGTCGCGGCGGGGAACGCCGGCAACGAGGCCACCATCTCGGCGCCGGGCGCGGCGGACGCTGCGCTCACCGTCGCCGCGGTCGATTCCGATGATCAGCTGGCGTACTTCTCGTCGATGGGCCCCCGCATCGGCGACTACGCCCTGAAACCGGACATCGCCGCGCCCGGCGTCGACATCCTGGCCGCCAAGGCGGGCGGCAACCAGGACTCCGGCTGGTACGAGACCATGAGCGGCACGTCGATGGCGACGCCGCACGTGGCCGGGGCCGCCGCGCTGCTCGCCGAGCAGCACCCGCAGTGGAAGGCGGCCCAGCTCAAGGACGCGCTGATGAGCCGCTCCAAGGCGCTGTCCGCCACCGCCTACCAGACCGGCGCGGGCCGGGTCGACGTCGGCGCCGAGCTGCACGCGACGATCAGCGCGACCGGCTCGGCCTACCTCGGCTTCGACGCGTGGCCGCACGGGGACGGCACGACGGCCGAGAAGACGGTCACGTACGCCAACGACGGCGCGGCGCCGGTCACCCTCGATCTGCGGGAGACGGTGGCGGTGGCCGGCGGCCCGTACGACACCGACCCGCAGGCGGACGCCGGACAGCCCGCCCCCGACGGCATGTTCGGCCTCTCGGCCGCTTCGGTGACGGTGCCGGCGCACGGGACGGCGGCGGTCACCGCGACCGCCCGGCCCGACCTCGCCGCCGCTGGACGCCGGTACCTCGGCCAGATCGTCGCCACCGACCGGGCGACCGGCGCCGCGGTTCGCACCCAGGTCGGGCTCTACCGCGAGGACGAGCGGTACAACCTGCACCTCGACGTGAAGGACCGGGCCGGCGCGCCGGTGTCCGGATACGTCGAGATCCAGCAGGCCGGCGTCACCGACCCGGCGTACGTCTACGTCGAGGGCACCGCCGATCTGCGGTTGCGCGGCGGCACGTACAGCGTGGTGTCGTACGCCGACGTGGCCGGCAGCCACGGACCGGACTCCGAGGGCCTGGCCCTGCTCGGCGCGCCCGAGGTCGTGCTCGACCACAGCCAGTCGCTGGTGCTCGACGCCCGGCAGGCACGCGAGGTCACCGCCCAGGTGCCGCGCACCACCGAGGACCGCATGCTGTACCTCGACTGGTACCGCTCCTTCGGCGCCGACAGCGTGATCGCGAGCCAGTACATGCTGCCCGCCGTCTACGACACCATGTACGCGCTGCCGACCGCCCCGGTCAAGACCGGCGCCTTCGAGTTCGAGGCGCGCTGGCGCAAGGCGTACCCGCTGCTCACCGTGGCCGACCGCGGCCGGCAGCTGATGGCCCTGGGTCTCGCCGGATCCGCGCTCTTCGACGGGCACGCCGAGCTCGGCGCGGTCTACGCCGGCGCCGGAACACCGGACGACTACGCCACGATCCAGGCAACCGGGCGGGCCGTGCTCGTGACCCGGTCGGACGCGCTGACCGGCGCCCAGCGCGCCCAGAACGCGGCGGCGGCCGGGGCGAGGCTGCTGGTCGTGGTCAACGACGGGCCGGGCAAGCTCCCCGACTACGTGGGCACCGACGAGGGCGGCTACAGCGCCGTTCCGGTCGTGTCGGTGACCGCTCGCGAGGGCGCGACGCTGGTTCCGCGGGCGCGGCAAGGCCGGTTGCGCCTGACCGTGGCCGGGACGCCCGACTCGCCGTACGTCTACGACCTGGTCGACCCGCACCCCGGCCGGATCCCGCAAAATCTCGCGTACCGCCCGCGGCCGGCCGACCTGTCGACCGTCGACATGCGGTTCCACGGCATCGACGGGCACACCCGCTACCCGAGCGGCGAGTTCCGGTGGGACTACCGGCCGTACCGCACGTACGGCCTCGGCGCGATGCTGCGGGCCACGATGCCCGGCACCCGGGTCGACTACACGTCGGCCCAGCCCGGCACCGAGTGGGCCGAGAGCGCGGTGACCGGCCCCGGCCTGAACCTGGTGTCCAGCGCCGACGTGCACGCCCTGCGGCGCGGCGCCCGCACGGTCGACGACTGGTTCGGCCCGGTGGTCCGGCCGCGTGACGGCGGCGGTTTCTGGTCGTCCACCCGCGACGACCTCTCCATCGCGATCAACGTGCAGCCGTGGGCGGACGGCGGCGCGGGGCACGCCGGGTACATCCAGGACGGTGACACCAAGCAGATGAAGGTGTACGAGGACGGCAGGCTCGTGAGCACGTCCGAGTGGGCCTCGGCGTCGCTGTACCCGATCCCGGCCGGCCCGGCGACGTACACCCTGGATCTGGTCGCGAGCCGCGACCCGGCCGTCTTCCGCCTGTCGCCGCGCACGCACACCGTCTGGACCGTCAAGTCGCTGCCGGCGGCGCCGGGCAAGGTCGAGCTGATGCCCGTCCTCCAGCTGGACTACCGCGTCGGCGCCGACCTGGCCGGCGACGTGCCGGGCGGCCGGCAGTCGATCGGGCTGAGCGCCGTCCACCTGCCGGGCGCGGTCGGGGCCGGGCGGATCGCCGGGGCGACGCTCTCGGTCTCCTTCGACGACGGCGTCACCTGGCGCCCGGCGGCGGTGGCCGGTGGCACGGCGACCTTCACGGCGCCGCGGCACGGGTACGTGTCGCTGAAGGCGCGGGCCTGGGACAGCCGGGGCAACGCGGTCACGCAGGAGGTGATCCGGGCGTACGGCCTGCGATGAGGTTTGGCGGGCGCGGCCTCCGCTCGTACCCTCGGAGCATGCTCGCCGCCCTGGGCCTCGATCCCGCCGAGGAGCAGGCCTATCGCCTGCTCGTCGCGTGCGGCGTCGCCACCGTGGACGAGCTGCTCGGCGAGGCCGGCCTCACCCGGGCCGAGCTCATCGACTCGCTGGCCGGGCTGGTCGGGCGCGGCCTGGCCACCGCCCAGACGCCGGCGGCCGGGGACGAACCCGTGCGGTTCGCCCCGGCGCCGCCCGCGATCGCCCTGGCCGGCCTGCTGCGCAGCAGGCACGACGACCTGCGCGCGGCGGAGCTGGCCATCGCGGCGCTGGCCGAGACCTATCGGTCGGCGAGCGCCGGGCGGACGGCGGCCGACGTCATCGAGGTGATCACCGACGTCGGCGCGGTACGGCACCGGTTCGCCCAGCTCCAGGAGGCGGCCCGCGAGGAGGTGCTGTCCCTCGTGGTGCCGCATCTGTCGGTGGTGCCGCACCGGGAGAACGCCGCGGGCGAGGAGTGCCTGCGCCGCGGCGTCCGCTACCGGGCGATCATCGACCGCCGGGTGCTGGACGCCCCGGGCGTGGTCGACGACGTGGTCGCCAGCGCCGCCGCCGGGCAGGAGATCCGGGTGGTCGACCGGGTGCCGGTCAAGGCCGTCATCGTCGACCGCGAGGTGGCGATGCTGCCGCTGCGGCACAACCAGCACACCGCCGCCGCCTCGGTGCTCATCCACCCGAGCGGGCTGCTCGACGCGATGCTCGCCTTCTACGACGTGCTCTGGGAACGCGGCTATCCGCTGCTGCCCGGCACCGGCGCCGAGATCGACGAGGTCGACCAGCGCATCCTGGCGCTGCTGCTCAGCGGGCTGACCGACCAGGCCGTCGCCGGCAAGCTCGGGCTGTCGCTGCGCACGGTGCAGCGCCGCATCCATCAGCTCATGGCGCGCGCCGGCGTCGGCACCCGGGTGCAGCTCGGCTGGCACGCCGCCCGCAAAGGCTGGGCCTGATCAGAAACGGCCTGATCAGAAGACGGTCTCCCAATCGTCGCGGACGCTGACCACTGTCCAGCTCTGCCGCTCCGCCTCCTTCAGCGCCTCCTCGGAGCCGGCGACGTAGTCGAACTCCCGCTCGGCGTCGTCGTGCTTGACGAGCAGTCGCAGCGACGGCCGGCCGGCCCGCTGGGCGAAGTTGAGCATGGCGATGTCGCCGTTGGAGTTGCCCGCGGCGAGCAGCGGGCGGCGGCCGGTGCGGCTCCAGATCCGGATCGGCTTCTCCGGGCCGTCGTCCAGGTAGTCGGCCTCGGCCCGGTGGACGATCGTGCCGCCGCTCTCGTCGCTTCGATACTCGAGCGCCGCGGTGCTGCCGATCACTCGCTCGCGCGGGATGCCGTACGCCTCGTAGCTGATCGGCCGCATGAAGTCCCGGCCGCCGCCGGACGCGATGTAGCTGGTGAAGCCGTTGGCGGCGAGATGATCGAGCAGGCCGATCATCGGCGCGTAGGTGCAACGGAGATACTCGCGGCCGAGCGTCGGGTGCCGGACCTCGCGGAGGAACCGCTCGGACCGCACCTCGAAATCCTCGACAGTGATTCCCTCGTACGCCGCGAGAATGCCCGCCGCGAGGACCCGTACATTGCGATCGTCGCCGGCGTAATGCTCGTCCAGGACGGCGGCGAGCCAGCCGTAATCCCGCTCGTACGCGGCCCGCCACGGCTGGCGGTCGCGGAGAGCCGGGTCGGCCTCGGCCATCCCGGCCAGCCGGCGCAGGATGAAGTCCAGCTGGATCGGCATCGGCTTCTCGCACCACAGCGTCCCGTCGTTGTCGAAGACGGCCACCCGCTCCTCGACCGGCACCTCCGCCACCGCCCGCCGGACGAAATCCAGGATCGCGCTCCGGGCGTTCCCGTCCCGCCAGCCGGCCAGCTCGTCGTTCGTCATCCACCGACCATCGGCCATCCGGCCCGGCCGGTGCCTCACCCGCGCGGGATGAGGCGACCGGGTGGCGGCGCCGCTTGACTCGGCGGCAAGGACACGACGCGACGCGGAGGTCAGCGATGCCGACGGACCGGCCCAACATTCTGGTCATCTGGGGCGATGACATCGGAATCTCCAACCTGAGCTGCTACAGCGACGGGTTGATGGGGTACCGGACGCCGAACATCGACCGGATCGCGGCGGAGGGCGCCCGGTTCACCGACTACTACGGCGAGCAGAGCTGCACGGCCGGGCGGGCCGCCTTCATCTGCGGGCAGAACCCGATCCGTACCGGCCTCACCAAGGTGGGCATGCCCGGCGCGACCGTGGGCATCCAGGCCGAGGACCCGACGATCGCGACGGCGCTCAAGGCGCACGGCTACGCGACCGGCCAGTTCGGCAAGAACCACCTCGGCGACCGCGACGAGCATCTGCCGACCGTGCACGGCTTCGACGAGTTCTTCGGCAACCTCTACCACCTCAACGCCGAGGAGGAGCCCGAGCTCGAGGACTACCCGCTGCCCGAGGAGTTCCCCGAGTTCCGCAAGCGGTTCGGGCCGCGCGGCGTCATCCACTCCTGGGCGGGCAAGGACGGCACCCAGCGGATCGAGGACACCGGGCCGCTGACCAAGAAGCGGATGGAGACCGTGGACGACGAGTTCGTCGCCGCCGCCTCCGTCTTCATCCGCGACAAGGCAGCCGCCGAGCAGCCGTTCTTCGTGTGGTTCAACGCCACCCACATGCACCTCCGCACCCATGTCAAGCCGGAGAGCCGGGGGCAGGCCGGACGGTGGCAGTCCGACTACCACGACACGATGATCGACCACGACAAGCTCGTCGGTGAGCTGCTGGCGCTGCTCGACGAGCTGGGCATCGCCGACAACACGATCGTCACGTACTCGACCGACAACGGGCCGCACATGAACACCTGGCCGGACGGCGGGATGACCCCGTTCCGCGGCGAGAAGAACACGAACTGGGAAGGCGCCTACCGGGTGCCCTCGGTCGTGCGCTGGCCCGGGCGGATCGCCGCGGGCACCGTGTTCAACGACATCATGAGCCACAGCGACTGGTTCCCGACCCTGCTCGCCGCGGCCGGCGTACCCGACATCGCCGCGCAGCTCCGGGCCGGCGTCGACCTCGGCGGCACCCGGTTCCACGTCCACCTCGACGGCCACGACCAGCTCGCGTACCTGACCGGTGAGTCCCCGGTCAGCGCCCGCCAGCACTTCTTCTACGTGTCCGACGACGGCGACCTGACCGCCGTGCGGTACGGCAACTGGAAGATGGTCTTCCTGGAGCAGCGCGCCCCGGGCACCCTGCGGGTGTGGGCCGAGCCCTTCACCGAGCTGCGCGTGCCCAAGATATTCAACCTGCGCACCGACCCGTACGAACGGGCCGACATCACCTCGAACACGTACTACGACTGGCTCCTCGACCACGCGTGGCTCTGCGTGCCGATGCAGTCGTTCGTCTTCACCATGCTGCAGAGCCTCGGGGAGTTCCCCCGCCGCCAGGCGCCCGCCAGCTTCAGCCTCGAGCAGGTGCTGGCGAAGCTGCAGGCCGGGATGCCCAGCGCGTGAACGATGACGACCTGGTCCTGGTGCCCGGCGGCGCGTTCCGGATGGGCTCCGACGACCACTACCCCGAGGAGGCGCCGGCCCGGAAGGTCGAGGTCGGCGATCTCCGGGTGGGCCGGACCACGGTGACGAACGCCGCCTTTGCCGCGTTCGTCGCCGCCACCGGCCATCGGACGGTCGCCGAGCGGCCGCTGGACCCGGCCGTCTTCCCCGGCGCCCCGGCCGAGAACCTGGTGCCCGGCTCGATGGTGTTCGTCGGCACGCCGGGACCGGTCGACCTGCGTCACCTGAGCCAGTGGTGGGTGTGGGCGCCGGGCGCGTCCTGGCGCCATCCGGAGGGACCGGGCAGCGACCTCCACGGCCGCGCCGACCATCCGGTGGTGCACGTCGCCTACGAGGACGCCGAGGCCTACGCGTCCTGGGCCGGGCTCATGTTGCCCACCGAGGCGCAGTGGGAGCACGCGGCCCGGGGCGGCCTCGACGCGGCCACCTACACCTGGGGGAACGATCCGGAGACCGCGCGCCGGCGGCGGGCGAACTACTGGCACGGCGACTTCCCGTGGCGGGCCGAGAGCGGATACGGCCGCACCACGCCGGTCGGCACGTTCCCGCCCAACGGCTACGGCCTCGCGGACATGGCCGGCAACGTCTGGGAATGGACCCAGGACTGGTACACCGAGGACCGCTGGGCCGGCCTCTCGTCCTGCTGCCTGCCCCGCGACCCCCGCGGCGGGCGGTCCGAGGAGAGCTTCGACCCGGCGCAGCCCCAGGTGCGGATCCCCCGCAAGGTCATCAAGGGCGGCTCGTTCCTCTGCGCGGACTCCTACTGCATGCGCTACCGGCCGGCCGCCCGCCGGCCGCACATGGTCGACACCGGCATGAGCCACATCGGTTTCCGCTGCGTCGCGCCGCCGGACTGAGGGCGGGCGTCACGCCGCGGTGTCCTCGGCGTGGTACTCGGCGAGCAGCCGCTCCTCGGCTTCCTTCCGGGGGAAGAGGAAGAACACGATCAGCGCGCCGAGCAGGATCGCGCTGATCCCCGCGGTGTACGCCCAGTCCGCGCCGTCGAGGAACGACGACTTGGCCGCGGCGACGATCTGGCTGGAGTACTGCGGGTACTGCTGGGCGGCGTCCGCGGCGCTCGAGAACGACTTGGTGAGCTGGTTCTCCATGCTGGTGGAGATGTGCTGCCGATCCGGTGAGGCCGCGACGGTGGCGGCGAAGGCGGTGGCATACCCGGCCGAGAGCAGTGCCCCGAAGATCGACTGCAGGACCGCGCCGCCGAGGTCCCGCTGCAGGTCGGCGGTGCCCGACGCCATGCCCGCGCGCTGCACCGGCACCGAGCCGGTCAGCGAGTGCGAGGCCGGCGTGCCCGCGAAACCGACGCCGATCCCGATGAAGACGTAGGCGACCCCGATCTGCCAGTACGAGCTGCCGTCGTTCCACAGCAGCAGCATCCAGCCGAACGCGAGAAGCAGGAAGACGTAGCCGACGAGCAGGGTGAACCGGGCGCCCCGGGTCTCGATGAGCTTGGCCGACCGCGGGGCCACGAGGACCATGAAGACGACGGCGGGCAGGAAGGCGGCGCCCGCCTCCAGCGTCGAGTAGCCGAGCACGTTCTGCAGGTACTGCTGGCTGACGAACGCCGAGCCCATCAGCGAGCCGAACACGATGATCCCGGCGCAGGCCGCCACCCAGAACACCCGGCGCCCGGCGATGTGCAGGTCGTAGAGCGGGTTCCGGGCCCGGCGCTGGCGGATGACGAAGCCGGCCAGGGCGGCCAGCGCGATCGCGGCGGCGCCGATCGCGAGCGTCCCCTTGTTCGGCACCGGCGCGAAGTTGATCGCGACGATCGCCGACCCGACCAGGACGATCGACAGGATGCCGCCGAGGTTGTCGACCGGCTCCGAGGTCTCGTTGACGTGTCCCGGCACGGCGAAGTACGCGAGCAGCAGGGCCAGTACGGCGAGCGGCAGCGTGATCAGGAAGACCGATCCCCACCAGAAGTTCTGCAGCAGGGCGCCGGCGGCGAGCGGCCCGAGCGAGGCGACTCCCCCGCCGATCGACGACCACAGCGCGATCGATTTGGTCCGCCCCGGCCCCGACCACAACGCCGTGATCAGGGCCAGGGTCGTCGGGTAGGCCATGCCGGCCGACACGCCGCCGAGCACCCGCGCCGCGAACAGCACCCCGTCCGAGGGCGCGTAGGCGGCCAGCAGGCAGGCGGGGATCGAGAGCAGCATGCCGAGCAGAAGCATCAGCTTGCGCCCGTAGCGGTCGCCGACCGCGCCGAGGTAGAGCACGGAGGCGGCGAGGCCGAGCGAGTAGCCGACCGCGATCAGGTCCAGCGTGGTCTGCGAGGAGTCGAAGGCCCGGCCGATCGAGGGCAGGGCGACGTTGGCGACCGACAGGTTCAGGTTCGCGACGGCCGCGACCGTGATCAGCGAGAAGAGCACCAGGCCGGCCCGGGCCGGGGCGGCGACTGCCGGCCGGCCGGTGACATCGGTGTTCGCGGGCATGGCGCTCAATCTTGCGTAAATCCCGGCGGCCCGTCTCCTCCCGAGCGGATGATGCCGGGCGCGCGGCGCCACGCCGACAATGACGGCGTGGCGATCGCCGGGCGGCCCAGGCGCTGGTTGCGGCGGGTGGCGCCGGCACGGGACACCATCCGCAAGGATCTGGTGGCCGGGTTGCCGGGAGCGATCAGCGGCGTCCCCGACGGCATGGCGGCGAGCGTGCTGGCCGGCGTGAACCCGGTCTACGGGCTGTACGCCAGCATCTTCGGCCCGATCGGCGGCGGGCTCACGGCGAGCACCCGGCTGATGGTCATCACCACGACCAGCGCCGCCGCCGTCGCCGCCGGCTCGGCGCTGGCCGACGTGCCGGCCGCGGACCGCCCGCGCGCGCTGTTCCTGCTGACCCTGATGGCCGGGGCGCTGATGGTCGTGGCCGGCCTGGCCCGGCTCGGCCGCTACATCCGGTTCGTGCCGCACTCGGTCATGATCGGGTTTCTGTCCGGGGTGGCGGTCAACATCGTCCTGGGCCAGCTCCCGGATCTCGCTGGGGCCACCGCGAGCGGCCCGTTCGCCCTGGCCAAGGCGTGGGACCTGGTGCTGCACCTGGGCCGGGTGAACGTCGGCGCCCTGCTGGCCGGGCTGTTCGCCCTCGGGGTGCTGGCGGCGCTGCGCCCCACCCGGTTCGCCGCGTACTCGACACTGGTCGCGCTGATCGTGCCCAGCGTGGTCGTCGCCGTCGTTCACGCCGACTCGATACCGGTGGCCGGGGACGCCGGCGGCATCCCGAGCGGCCTGCCGGCGCCGAGCCTGCCGCACCTCGCGGACTTCTCGTTCAGCCTCCTCGCCGGGGCGTTCGCGGTCGCCGCCGTGATCCTGGTGCAGGGCGCCGGGGTGAGCGAGTCGGCGCCCAATCCGGACAAGACCCGATCGGACCCGAACCGCGACTTCCTCGCGCAGGGAGTGGGCAACTTGCTCGCGGGGCTGTTCCGCGGCCAGCCGGTCGGCGGCTCGGTCGGCCGCACCGCGTTGAACGTCGCCTCCGGCGCGGCCGACCGCTGGGCCGCGATCTTCTCCGGCCTGTGGATGGCGGTGCTGCTCCTGCTCTTCTCCGGCCTGGTCGGCGCCGTGGTGATGTCGACCCTGGCCGCGGTGCTGATCATGGCGGCGATCGGCGCGTTCCGGGCCGCCGACGTGCGGGCGATCCTGCGTACCGGCGCCATCTCGCGGGTCGCGGTGTTCGTGACCTTCCTGGCCACGCTGTTCCTGCCGGTCGCGGCCGCGGTCGGGATCGGGGTGGCCCTGTCGCTGCTCATGCAGCTCAACCGCGAGGCGGCGGACCTGCGGGTGGTACGGCTGACGCCGCGCGGCGACGGCGCCTTCGTCGAGCATCCGGCGCCGCCGCGGCTGGCGTCCCGCGAGGTTGTGCTGCTGGACGTGTACGGAAGCCTGTTCTACGCCGGCGCCCGCACCCTGCAGGCCCGGTTGCCCGAGCCCGGCCCGGCCGAGCGGCCGGTCGTGGTGCTGCGGCTGCGGGGCCGGGCCATGCTCGGCTCGACCGCCTTCGCCGTCCTGTCCGACTACGCGGAACGGCTGGCCGACGCGGGCGGGCGGCTCTACCTGACCGGCGTCGACCCGGCGGTGCTGCGCCAGCTCCACCGCAACCGGACGGTCGAGCGGGTGGACGGCGTCCGGGTCTTCGAGGCGACCGACGTGGTCGGCGAGTCGAGCCTCGAGGGTTACCACGCGGCCCAGCGATGGCTGGCGAGCGAGCTCACGTGAGACCCGGCCGCACCTCGCGGCGGCGGGCATGTGATCACGACCGGAGCACCCTCACTTGCAGGCGGACAGCCCGTTCAGCACCCCGTTGCGGTAGGAGGCGATGCGCTCGAACCCGGTCGCCCCGGATCCGGCGGTGGCCCGGCCGAGGGCGAGCAGCGCGGCGACGGCCTCGTCGAGGTCGCCGGGCGACAGCTTCTTCTCGTGCAGCAGGTTGTTCGTCCAGGAGCCGTTGAGGCAGTCGACGGCGAGCTGGCCGGCGCTGCCGTCGGTCGACTGGCCCCGGCGGTGCTGGGCGGCCCGCGCGAACAGGTCGCCGAGCAGCAGCCCGACCGCGTTGTCGCCGAATTCGTCGTACAGCGCCCGCAGCTTTTGATCGTCGTACGCGATGAAGTCGCCCTCCGGGCAGTAGAAGGCGGCCCCGCCGGCGATGGCGTCGGGATTCGCGCACGCCGGCGCCGAGGCCGGGTCGTACGGCTGCACCGTCAGTGGTTTCCACGTCTGGCCGGTGAGCTGCGAATACGCCTTGGCCCAGTACGCCTCGGCGTCCTTGACGATGGTGTCGACCGCCTCGTCGTAGGGCAGGTTGCCGCCGGTCGCGGCGTCCGCGTCCTGGGTGAACGGCACCTCGGTGATCGGGAGGTTGTCGGTGCTGTAGCCGGCGCACTTGGTGGCCCCGTTCTCCACGCCGTCCTGCAGGGCCCGGATCCGGTCGAAGGCGTTGCCGTGGGCCCCCGGGTTCGCCGCCGACGTGCCCGGTTGATCCCGCAGCTGCAGCATGCCGGCGAGCGCGTCGTCGATCTGCGCCGGCGTGATGCCCTTGAACGAGCCGGAATGGCCGGCCATCGCGTCGGCGAGCCAGGACCCGGCGAAGCAGTCCGCCTGCTGCTCGAGGACCACCGTGGGCTGATCCGTCGTCCCCAGCCGATGCTGGACGGCGTGCCCGTACTCGTGGGCCATGACCAGCGCCACCAGCAACTGGCCGAACTGCGTCTGCAGCTGCGGGATCAGCTTCTCGGCGTCCCAGGCGATGAAGTCGCCGTCCGGGCAGTAGAACGCGTTGGGCTGGTAGACACCCTCCTCGCCACCGCAGGCCGGCGGCGGCGTGCTCTGCGTGTAGGGGTGGAAGCCGCCCTGCAGCGGCTGGAACGGCTTCCCGTCGGCGATCGTGGGATAGGTGGTGGTCCAGTACCGTTCGACGTCGCTCAGCGCGCGGTCGACGACCTGAGCCGGCGGAAGGGACGCCGCCGGGCTGGTCGCCCCCGACGGCGATGCGTTCCCGCCGCCGCATGCGGTCAGGCCGGCGAGCACGACTGCTCCGCCGGCCAGCACGCTCTTCGCCCGGTGCCCGATCATCAGGTCTGCCCTCCACGGTCGACGACGTTTCAGCGTCGCAGCCCCGCACCCTGGTTCTCTTCATCCCGCGCAGATGAGCCGATCAGGTATCGAAGGTGCCACGTTGTGGACATCCGACGACCGTCATCAGGGGGCACTTGTGGCCGACGATCAGCACGTCGACGTCATCGTGGTCGGCACCGGAGCCGGCGGGGGCACGCTCGCACACCGGCTGGCCGACACCGGGAAGAAGGTCCTTCTGCTCGAGCGCGGGGACTATCTGCCGCGCGAGCGGGACAACTGGGAATCCACCGCCGTCTTCGTCAAGGGCAAGTACCGCGCGCCCGAGTTCTGGCTCGACCAGCACGGGCACGAGTTCCCGCCCGAGGTCAACTACTACGTGGGCGGCAACACCAAGTTCTACGGCGCGGCACTCTTCCGCCTGCGGCCGGAGGACTTCGGCGAGCTGCGCCACCACGGCGGCATCTCGCCCGCCTGGCCGATCCGGTACGAGGATCTGGAGCCGTACTACACCGCGGCCGAGCATCTGTACCGGGTGCACGGGCGGCACGGCGAGGACCCGACCGAGGGACCGGCAAGCGCGGACTACGCGTTCCCGCCGGTCCGGCACGAGGCGCGCATCCAGCAGCTCAGCGACGACCTCGAGAAGCAGGGGCTGCACCCGTTCCACCTGCCGATCGGGGTGAACCTCAGCCAGGACGACGAGGGCGGCGCCACGCACGGCAGCGCCTGCATCCGCTGCGACCGGGTGGACGGCTTCCCCTGCCTGCTCGACGCCAAGTCCGACGCTCAGGTCATCTGCGTCGAGCCGGCGTTGACCCACCCGAACGTTCAAATGATCACCAACGCGTACGTCGAGAGGCTGGAGACCGACCCGACCGGCCGGACGGTGACCACCGTCGTCACGAAGCTCGGCGACGGCACGACCGCCCGGCTGAGCGCCGACATCGTCGTCGTCGCCTGCGGCGCGGTCAACTCGGCCGCGCTGCTGCTGCGCTCGGCGAGCGAACGGCATCCGGACGGCCTGGCCAACAGCTCCGGCGTGGTCGGCCGGTACTACATGCGGCACAACAATCTCGCGCTGATGGCGGTGTCGAAGGAGCCGAACCCGACCCGCTTCCAGAAGACGCTGGCCCTGCACGACTGGTACCTGGGCGCCGAGGACTGGGAGTACCCGCTCGGCGGCATCCAGATGCTCGGCAAGTCGGACGCCGAGCAGATCAAGGCCAACGCGCCCCGGGTGGCCGGCAAACTGTCGCCCGAGATGCCGTTCGAGGTGATGGCCCACCACGCCGTGGACTTCTGGCTCTGCGGCGAGGATCTTCCGCAGCCGGACAACCGGGTCACCCTCGACCGGGACGGCCGCATCACCCTAGCGCTCGACGAGACGAACAACATCGAGGGGCTCAAGCGGTTGCGGCACAAGCTCCAGGGCATGCTCGGTCACCTCGGCATGCACGAGCACCGCCTCGTCGACCACAGCATCTACCTGCACAAGGGCATGCCGATCGGGGCGACCGCGCACCAGGCCGGCACCGTCCGGTTCGGCGCCGACCCCAGCAGCTCCGCGCTCGACCCCGACTGCAAGGCGCACGACCTGGACAACCTGTACGTGGTCGACACCAGCTTCTTCCCGAGCATCGGCGCCGTGAACCCCTCGCTCACGGCCATCGCCAACGCGCTACGCGTCGGCGATCACCTGGCCGGGCGGCTCGGCTGACGGCTCGCGGGACGTGGTGGGGTCCTCGCCCACCGCGTCCCGCTGGTCGAGGAGATAGAGGAGGGTGAGCGCCGGCCCGACGGTGAGCAGCGCCACCACCGCGCAGCCGAGGACCCACTTCAGCGTGAGCGGGGAGCCGGCGGCGTCGTCGATCGTCACGGAGAACGGCAGCAGGTACGGGTACTGGGCGATGCCCCAGGCCACGACCAGGGCCGCGACCCCGGCCGCGGCAACCAGCCGCAGCCCGCGGTCGACCCCGCGCGCGGCGAGCCAGAACGTGACCGCGAGGGCCAGCACGCCGAGGAGGAGCAGCGGCCAGCTCCGGCCGATCACCCGGTCGAACATGGTCCGCTCGTCGGCGAGCAACGTGGCCAGGGCGATCGCGCCCGCGACCAGGCCGCCGGCGCCGGCCACCAGCGCCCGGCGCCGGAAGTAGCCCTGGAGGTCGGGCGCGCCGCGCCGGCGGGACTCGGCCACCAGGTACACCGCCGACAGGAACGCGCCGGTCAGCAGCACGAGCAGGCCGGTGGCCAGCGACGTCGGGTTGAACCAGCTGGTCAGCTCGTTGCCGGCGGCGTTGCCCTCGGGCACCCGCGCGGTCAGCAGCCCGCCGAGGCTGGCGCCCAGGAAGAACGGGGTGAGCACCGATCCGGCGCCGAACAGGTAGCCGGCCACGTGCCGGGCGCCGGCCCGGGCGGCGTCCTTGCGCATGGCGAAGCTCGCCGCCCGCAGCACGATGCCGAGCAGGGCCAGCGCCAGCGGCACGAACAGCGTCGTCGTGATCGACGCGAACGCCGGCCCGAAGGCCGTCCAGCTCAGGATCAGCAGGAAGATCAGCCAGACGTGGTTGGCCTCCCAGACCGGCGTGACCGCGGCGTCGATCAGCTCCCGCGGCCGGCGGCCTCGCTCGCGGCCCCCGGCGGTCAGGTCCCAGAAGCCGGCCCCGTAGTCGGCGATTCCGGTGCAGGCGTAGACGGTGATGGCGAGCAGCAGCAACGCGGCGACGACCTCGGCCGTGGTCACGAGACGACCTCCTCGGCGCCGGCGGGCGGTGGTGACACGCCCGGCCGCGGCCCGTACGGCGCGGTCTCGTCCAGCGGCTCGTCCTGCCGCCGCCAGCGCCGCGACATGGCGCGCAGGACCATGACCGTGCCGACGCCCAGCACGAGATAGAGCACCACCACGACGGTGAAGGTGATCCAGAGCCCGCCCGGCGCGGTGTCGGTCACGGCGTCCGAGGTACGCAGGATGTTGTAGACGATCCACGGCTGCCGGCCGACCTCGGTGACGATCCAGCCCGCCTCGACCGCGACGAACGTCAGGAAGCCGGCGGCGGTCGCGGCGATCAGGAAGATCCGGGAGGAGGGCACCTCGCGTCGCCGCCAGTAGGCGATCGCGTACCAGATGACCAGCAGGAGCAGCAGGCTGGCGATGCCGACCATGATGTCGAAGGCCCAGTGCACGATGGTCACGTTGGACGGGTGGTTCGCGACCGGGATGTCGGACAGCCCCTGGACGAAGGTCCCCCGGCTGCCGCCCGCCAGGTACGAGTCGAGGCCCGGGATGCTGATCCCGCCGGACACCGTGTTGGTCGCGCTGTCGTACCGGCCGAAAAGGATCTCGGGCTGGTTCGTGCCGGACTGGGTGACCACTTCCATCGCCGCGAACTTGGCCGGCTGGTCCTGGAACACCGCCCGCGCCACCGTGTCCCCGACGACGAACTGCACCGGCGTGAGCACCGCGGCGACCGTGAACGGGATCAGGAAGCCCAGCCGGTGGTAGCGGTCCCGCCGGCCGCGCAGCCAGCCCACGGCGTAGATCGACGCCACGGTGAACCCGGCCGCCATGTACGCCGCCACGATGAAGTGCCCGAGCTCGTACGGGAGGGCCTTGTTGAAGATGACGCCCAGCGGATCCACGTCGGCCGGCGTGCCGTCCGGGCCGAGCGTGAAGCCCGCGGGCATGTTCATCCAGGCGTTGGCCGAGATGATCGACACCGTGCCGAGCAGGGCGATGAACGGGATCGGCAGGCCGAGCCAGAAGTGCGTCCAGGGTTTGAGCCGGCGCCACCCGTAGATGTAGATCGCGACGAAGATCGCCTCGAGGAAGAACGAGATGCCCTCCACGGCGAACGGGATGCCGAAGGCGTCGCCGAACCTGCCGGTCAGCCCGGGCCAGAGCAGGCCCATCTCGAACGACAGGACCGTGCCCGACGCCGCGCCCACGGCGAAGAGCAGGGCGGCCGCGTGCGACCAGCGGCGAGCCAGCTTGAGCGCCGCCGTGTCGCCGTGCTTGAGGCCCTTGTAGTTGGCGATGAGCATCAGCGCCGGCAGGGCGACGCCCATCGGAACCAGGATGATGTGGAACATCAGGGTGAACGCCATCTGCTCGCGCGCGGGCAACAGTTGCGCCGGCGCGGCGAGTTCCATAGTGGTCACCGCATCACCGTCCACGGCGCCGGGCGGGCGGCCATCATTCCCGCGGGATGAAATCCGGGCGGCCCATTCACCCCTCTCGGATGAGGCATCGCCGGGCCGCGGCGCGCGAGGCTGGCGCCACCAGGCCCCCGCTGCGGCGGCGGTGGCCGAACGCCGTGGGAGGGAATCGCATGCCCGGCACTGCCGAGGTCGTCATCGTGGGCGGCGGATTCGCCGGGATCGCGTGCGCGAAGCGGCTGGCCACCGAGCCCCGCGCGCACGTGACACTGCTCGACCGCACCGGCTACCACCAGTTCCAGCCGCTGCTGTACCAGGTCGCGACGGCCGAGCTCGCCGCCGCGGACATCCGGTTCGACCTGACGTCGATGTTCCGGCGGCACGACCACATCGACACGCGTACGGCCGAGGTCGTCTCGATCGATCCCGGCGCGCGGACGGTCGGCCTCGCCGACGGCACCACCCTCGCGGCCGACGCCCTGGTTCTCGGCGTCGGCGCCCAGCCCAACTTCTTCCACACGCCCGGCGCCGACGAGCACGCCGTGCCGCTGTACAGCCTCGACGACGCCGAGCGCGTCCGGCGCCGGCTGCTGGAGCTGTTCCGCGACACGGCCGAGAAGCCCGAGCGGGCCGACGACGGCACGCTGACGTTCGTGATCGTCGGGGCCGGCCCGACCGGGGTGGAGACCGCGGGCGCCGTCGCCGAGCTGGTCCACAACGTGATGCCGCACGTCCATCCGCAGCTCGCCACGGCCGGCGCCCGGGTGATCCTGGTCGACCTCGGGCACACCGTGCTCGGCGCCTTCTCCGACGAGGCACACGCCTACGCGGTGAAGCAGCTGCACCGCCGCGGCGTCGAGCTGCGGCTGGGCGTCTCGGTGACGAAGGTCGAGGAGGACCGGATCACGCTGGGCGACGGCACGACGATCAAGACCCATCTCGTGGTCTGGGGCGGCGGCGAGATGGCCGCGCCGCTTGCGTTCCGGTCCGGGCTCGGCCAGGGCCGCGGCGGGCGCATCGACGTCCGGCCCGACCTGACGGTGGAGGGATTCCCGGGGGTGTACGTGCTCGGCGACGCCGCCAACATTCCCGGCCCCGACGGCGAGGCGCTCCCCCAGCTCGGCAGCGTCGCCCAGCAGGCGGGCCACTGGGCGGGCGGCAACATCATCGCCGATCTGGAGGGCGGCGGCCGGCAGTCGTTCCACTACAACGACAAGGGAATCATGGCGATGATCGGCCGCAAGGCGGCGATCGCCGAGCTCGGCGCGCACCGGCACGAGCTGAACGGGCGGTTCGCGTTCGCCGCCTGGCTCGGGGTCCACGCCCAGCTGCTGGCCAACGCCGGCGCCGAGGTGAAGGCGTTCGTCGCCTGGGCCGAGGACTTCTACGTACGCCCGGCGCACCGCACGGCGGCGCTGCTGGACCCGGGGACGGTCGACACCCCGCGAATCGGCTGGAGCAATCCCGAGTGAGGAGTAGACCCGTGTCAGGCAACCCCGCGGACGTTCTGGTCATTTTCGGCATCACCGGCGACCTGGCGAAGGTGATGACCTTCCGGTCGCTGTACCGGCTCGAGGCGCGGGAGCTGCTCTCCTGCCCGATCGTCGGGGTGGCCGTCGACGACTGGAGCCAGGACGACCTGGCCCAGCACGCCCGCGCCGCGATCGAGGCGACCGGCGAGAAGATCGACGACGGCGTGTTCCAGCGCCTCACCGCGCGCATGAGCTACCTGAACGGCGACTTCGGCGACGAGGCCACCTACCGGAAGGTGGGCGCGGCGATCGGCGACGCCGCCACCCCCGTGTTCTACCTCGAGATCCCGCCGTTCCTGTTCGGCCGGGTCACCGAGGGCCTGGCCGGCGCCGGCCTGATCCGGGCGGGGCGGGTCGTGGTGGAGAAGCCGTTCGGCCACGACCGCGAGTCGGCCCGGGCGCTCGCCGCGGAGATGCACGAGCACCTCCAGGAGTCGCAGCTGTACCGGATCGACCACTTCCTCGGCAAGATGGGGCTGGACGAGCTGCTCTACTTCCGGTTCGCGAACCAGATGCTCGAGCCGATCTGGAACCGCAACTACGTCGAGTCGGTCCAGATCACGATGGCCGAGAGCTTCGGGGTCTCGGACCGCGGGCACTTCTACGACGCGGTCGGCGCGCTGCGCGACGTCGTGGTCAACCACCTCATGCAGGTCGTCTCCGCGGGGGCGATGGAGGCGCCGGCCGGCCGCGATCCCGACACGATCAAGAACGCTCAGGTCGCCGTCTGGCAGGCGACCGACGAGGCCGACCCGGCGAACTACGTGCGCGGCCAGTTCACCGGGTATCTCGGGATTCCGGGCGTCAAGGCGGGCTCGACCACCGAGACGTACGCCGCCCTTCGTCTCGACATCGACAACTGGCGCTGGTCCGGGGTGCCGTTCTTCATCCGCACCGGCAAGCTTCTGCCGGCCACCCAGACCGAGTTCCGCCTGGTGTTCAAGCGTCCCCCGCGGCTCGGCCTGCAGTTCCCCGGCTCCCGCCGCCCCGGGCAGAACGACCTGGTCATCAAGCTCGATCCGTCGACCGGGATCCGCCTGCAGCTCGAGGCCCGCCGGTCGGACACGCCCGGTCCCGAGGAGGTCACCCTCGACATGGAGTTCGCCGACGAGGGCGGCGAGGGCGCGACCCCGTACGAGGTGCTGCTCACCGCCGCGATGGCCGGCAACAGCCTGCGCTTCACCCGGCAGGACGGCGTCGAGGAGACCTGGCGGATCATGCAGCCGCTGCTCGACTCCCCGCCGCCGGTCAACCCGTACCAGCCCGGGTCGTGGGGGCCGCCGGCCGCGGACGATCTGGTGGCCGGCTTCGGCGGCTGGCGCGATCCGTGGATCACGCGCTGACCCTTGCCGTCGGCCGGCGGCGAGCCGGCGCCCGGAAGGGGCGCCGGCTCCGCGCATCGGATCAGGAACCGGCCCCGTTGAAGTACTGGTTCGGGCCGCCGTTCCAGTACCAGGTGTCGATCGCCGCGCCGCGCGCGCCGCTGTTGCCGGCCACCTCGAGATAGAGGCCGCTGGCGACGCTCTTGATCGAGTACGAAATGAGGTTGTTGGCGACCAGCGAGGTGTCCCAGAGCTGGTTGTCGGTCCCGTTGCAGGCCCACTGGTAAACCTGGTGGCCGGCGACGCGGTCGGTGGTGACGCATTTGCCGGTCGCCTTGTTGACCAGCTCGAAATGGCTGCCCGAGGGCTGCATCGTGAAGAGCTGGTTGTCGCCGGAGAGCGTCCACTGGATGATCGGGGCGCCGTCGCCGTGCGATCCGCCCTGCACGTCCAGGAAGAGGAACGGGTTGGACAGCGGCGACAGCCGGACCTGGGGACCGTTGGCGTGGGCCGCGCCGGGGGCGGCCAGCAGCAGTCCGGCGAAGGCGGCGGCAACGGCGAACGTCTTGCGGAACGGGATTCGAAGCATTTCTGCGCGTCCTTTCGGCAGTCCCGCCGGATTGGCGGTGGCATGCCGAAAACGCTACGGAATCGGTCTCCCACCGAATATTGGGCAAGCGCCGTATTTACCATTCCGCCAGGTACCTCAGACCGGGGGCGACCGACATAGAAGAATTTCGGGAAAGACGCAATGGCGCGGCCCGGCGCCGTCCTGTCCCGTTCCGGACAATCGCCTAGGCCGGCTACCTCAGATTCGCCGGACTGTTACCGATGTCGATTTGCGGACACAGTCGTCTCGGCGATCGGGGCCCGCCCGGCCGGCCCCTAGCTTGGTGTGGTGAGTCGTGACGTCGTCAGCCCCGTCCTCGTCGGCCGTCGCACCGAGCTGGCCCGGCTGCTCGCCCTGCTCGATCGGGCCGCCGGCGGCAGTCCCGCGGTGGTGCTGCTCGGCGGCGAGGCCGGCGTCGGCAAGACCCGGCTGGTGGACGAGATCAGCCGCGCCGCCGCCGACCGTGGGCTGCGCGTGCTCGGCGGCGGCTGCGCCGAGCTCGGCGGCGAAGGTCTCCCGCTCGCGCCCCTCGTCGACATCCTCCGCACGATCACCCGGGCCACCCCGGAGCGCGAGCTCGACCGCTGTTTCGGCCCGGCCCGCCGGGAGCTCGCCCGGCTGCTGCCCGAGCTCGACCCGTCGGTGGCCGGGGCATCCGCCGCCGACGGTTCGCCGGCCCAGCTGCTGGAGCACGTCCTCGGGCTGATCACCCGGCTGGCCGCGCGGCAGCCGCTGCTGCTGATCATCGAGGATCTCCACTGGGCCGACCGGTCCACCCGCGACCTCGTGGTGTTCCTCGCCCGGACCCTGCGCGAGCTCGGCGTCCTGCTGCTGCTGACGTACCGCTCGGACGAGCTGCACCGCCGCCATCCGCTGCGGCCGCTGCTGACCGCCTGGGAGCGGGTGCGGTCCGTCGAGCACATCGGGCTCGGCCGCTTCACCCGCGACGAGGTCGTGGCCCAGCTGCACGCCATCCGGGAGACTCCCCCACCGGAGGCGTTCGCGACCGTGGTGTTCGAGCGCTCGCAGGGCAACGCCTTCCTGGTCGAGGAGATCGTCGCCGCGGTGGACGGCGGCGCCGACCCGGGCGAGCTGCCCCCCTCGCTGCGCGACGTGCTGCTGACCCGCACCGAGACGGTGTCGGAGCCGGCCCAGCGCGTTCTGCGGGCGGCCGCGGCGGCCGGGCCCCGCGTCGGCCACCGGCTGCTCGAGACGGTGGCCGGCATGGCCGAGGCCGACCTGCGGGCCGCCCTGCGCGAGGCCGTCGAGCACCACCTGCTGGTCGTCGACGACACCGGGCACGGGTACGCGTTCCGCCACGAGCTGACCCGCGACGCGATCTACGACGACATGCTCCCCGGGGAACGGGTCCAGCTGCACGCCGCGTACGGCGCCGCCCTCGCCGCGGAGCCCACCGGCGACGACGGCGGCGTGGCGGCGACGCTCGCTCACCACTGGTACGCGGCGCTGGACCTGCCCCGGGCGCTCGCCGCGTCGGTGCGCGCCGGCCGCCAGGCCGCGTCGGCGTACGCGTCGGCGGAGGCCGGAAGCCACCTCGAGCGGGCACTGCGGATCTGGTCCCGGGTCCCGGACGCGGAAACGGTCGCGGGCGTGGACTGGATCCAGCTCACCCTGCTGTCGGCGGAGGCGGCCTGGGCGGCCGGCGATCCCGGCCGCGGACTGTCGATCGTCGACGGCGCCCTGGCCACGACCGGAACCGGCGCCGGGCCCGAGCGACGGGCCGAGATGATCGAACGGCGCGCGTTCATGCTGCGCGGTCTGGGTCGCGAGAAGGAGGCCGCCACCCAGTTGCGGGAGGCGCTGGCGCTGCTGCCGCCGGAGCCGGCCACCGTGACCCGCGCCGTGGTGCTCGCGTCGCTGGCCACCTCGATCAGGTGGGCCGGGCGGCCCGAGAAGGCCTGCGCCGTGGCCACCGAGGCGGCGCGCACGGCGGCCGCGGTCGGCGCGACGGCCCAGCAGGCGGACGCCTTGATCACCCTGGGCAGCGTCTCCGGATACGTGCACGGCGAGGTGGGGCTCGGCGCGCTGCGCGAGGGCATCGCCCTCGCCGAGAAGCACGACATCGTCGACGTGGCGCTCCGCGGGCACATCAACTACGCGGACATCCTGGAGACGCTGGGGCGGCACGCGGCCGCCGCCGAGGATGCCGAGGCCGGGATCGAGCTGGCCGCCCGGCTCGGCCACACCCGGCCCTGGGCCGCCATGCTGACCGGCATGCTGGCCGAGCCGCTGTTCCGGCTCGGCCGGTGGCGCCGGGCGCTCGACCTGATCACGGAGGCGCTCGCCGACGAGCCCACCGGCATCGTCGCGTACACGCTGCTGCTGATCCGGGGCGGGCTGCGGGTGTGGCAGGGCGACGCGGCCGGCGCCGTGCAGGACGTCCGGGATGCCCGCCGGCACATCGGCCACGGCGGCGAGGCGCGCCTCACCGCACCGATGATCTTCATCCGGTCGGAACAGAGCCGCGGCGAGGGCCGGTACGCCGAGGCCCGCGACCTGATCCGGTCCGGTCTCGAGGGCCCGATGACCGCGCTCAACGCGCGCTTCGTCTGGCCGCTGACCTGGCTGGGCGCCCGCGTGGAGGCCGACGCCGCGGCGACCGGGCAGCACGACCCGGCGGGGTCGGCGCGAGCCGGGACGATCCGAGCGGTCGCGGCGACGACCGGCGCGACCACGCCGCCGATGCGCGCCTACCGGGCGATGGCCGAGGCCGAGGATGCCCGCCGGCGGCGGGCGGGCGAGCGGGAGGCCTGGCGGGCAGCGGTCGATGCCGCCCGGGCGGCCGAGGAGGCGTACCCGCTCTGTTACTGCCTCTTCCGGCTGGCCGAGGCCGAGTGCTCGGGCCCGCGCCCGGATCCCGGCGCCGCGATCGAGACCGCCCGGGAGTGCCTGCGCCTGGCCGACGATCTCGGGTCGGTCACCGCGACGGACGTGCGCGCGCTGGCCGGCCGCGCCCGGTTGCGCCTGGCGCCGTCCGCGACGGTCCCGGCCGAGCAGTCGGCGCGCCTCACCGGACGCGAGCGGGAGGTGCTGGCGCTGGTCACGGAGGGCCGCTCGAACGGTCAGATCGCCAGCGCGCTGTTCATCAGCCCGAAGACCGCGAGCGTGCACGTGTCCAACATCCTGGCCAAGCTGAGCGTCTCCAGCCGGACCGAGGCCGCGACCACCGCGCACCGGCTCGGTCTGGTGGTGGTACCGGGGTACCAGTAGCGGCGGTGAAGTGCCGCCCGTGGTACCACGATCTTGGCGCCGCGGAAACCTAGCGTCGAGAGCATGATTCAGGTACGCGAAGTAACCAAGCGGTACGGCGCGAAGACGGTCGTCGACCGCCTGTCGTTCACCGCGAAGCCCGGTCAGGTCACCGGCTTCCTCGGCCCCAACGGCGCCGGCAAGTCGACCACCATGCGGATGATCGTCGGCCTCGACGCGCCGACCGCCGGCGACGTGCTGGTCAACGGCGCCCGGTTCGAGGACAGCAAGGCCCCGCTCCACGAGATCGGCGTCCTGCTCGAGGCCAAGGCCGTGCACCCCGGCCGCAGCGCGGTCGGCCACCTGCTCGCGATGGCCCGCACGCACGGCATCCCCCGCTCCCGCGTCGACGAGGTGCTCGGCCTGGCCGGGCTCGAGAAGGTCGCGCACAAGCGGGTCGGCGCCTTCTCCCTCGGCATGGGCCAGCGGCTCGGCATCGCCGCCGCGCTGCTCGGCGACCCGGCCGTGGTGATGCTCGACGAGCCGGTCAACGGCCTCGACCCGGAAGGCGTCCTCTGGGTGCGCAACCTGCTCGCCGGCCTGGCCGCCGAGGGCCGCACCGTGATGCTGTCGTCGCACCTGATGAGCGAGGTCTCGCTGGTCGCCGATCACCTGGTCATCGTCGGCCGGGGCAAGCTGCTCGCCGACACCACCGTGGCCGACTTCGTCACCGTGGAGGGCGTCCGGGTCGTCACCGCCGCCCCCGACGCGCTCCGCACGCTGATCGGCGGGGCGGGCGTCACGGTCACCTCGACCGGCGCCGAGGAACTGCTCGTCACCGGCCGCTCCGCCCGCGAGATCGGGCTGGCCGCGGCCACCCGCGGGATCCCGCTGTTCGAGCTCACCCCGCAGAACGCCTCGCTCGAAGAGGCGTTCATGGACCTGACCCGCGACGCCGTCGAATACGAGGCCGCCCGATGAAGATCACCGCGGGCGGCGTCGTCGCCGCCGAATGGACCAAGTTCTCCTCGCTCCGCTCGACCTGGATCACGACCGGGGTCTCCGCCGTCCTGCTGATCGCGTTCGGCATGATCGCCTCGGCCTCGTTCGCCGGCGACAGCCTCGACGCGATCGACCTCGCGCTGTCCGGCAGCACCCTGGCGGCCCTCGCGGTCGGCGTCCTCGGCGTGCTGCTGGGGGCGGGCGAGTACACCACCGGCATGATCCGCTCGACGTTCGCCGCCGTGCCGCGGCGGCTGCCGGTGCTGTGGTCGAAGAGCCTCGTCGCCGGCGCGGCCGCCTTCGCCGTGATGACCGCCGGGGCTTTCGTCGCGTTTTTTGCGGGATCGACGGTGCTGAACGACAAAATCGGCGGGCTCTCCCTCGGCGATGACGGCGTGCTGCGGGCCCTGGTCGGCGCCGGCCTTTACCTCGGCCTGGTCGCGGTGCTGGGCGTGGCGCTCGGCATGCTGGTCCGGTCCAGCGCCGGCGCCATCGCGATCCTGGCCGGTGCGCTGCTGATCGTGCCCGGCCTGGCCGGCCTGCTGCCGCACGCGATCTCCGAGGCGATCACCCCCTACCTGCCCAGCAACGCCGGCAGTGCGGTCATGGCGCTGACCCACGGGGACGGCACGCTGGCGCCCTGGGCCGGCCTCGCAGTTTTCACCGGATATGTCGTCATAATTTTGGGAGCGGCCGCGTTCCGGCTCAAGAAGAGCGACGCGTGAAGGGCAGAATCGGCTGATGACCACGCAGGGATGGCTGGTGGATCGGCGGGCGCGCGTGGGCGCGTTCGACCGGCGCCGCCCGTGGGTGCTGGACACCCTGGTCGCCGTCCCGATCGTGCTCTTCAGCATCCCGAACCTGATCGAGAAACCGCTCTCGGCGACGATCGCGACCCTGCTCCTGCTGCCGCCGTTGTACTGGCGGCGGCGGCAGCCGTTCGCGGCGTTCCTGGTCGTCGCCGCCACCGACCTGATCGAGGGATTGCTCAAGGCCGACGTCGGGGCCGGCGTGATCCTGCTCGTGATGCTGTTCTCGGTGGCGTCCCGCGCCACGGGGCGGGCGCTGGCCTGGGCCACCGGGATCGCCCTCGCGCTGCTGGTGGCCGAGGTCTACTGGATCGAGCCGGTGACCGAGCACCGCACCACCACGCTGTTCCTGGCGCTCGGCACGACGGCCGCGGCGGTCGCGTTCGGTCTCGTGGCGCGCACCCGCCGGGCGTACCTCACCGCTCTCGAGGACCGCGCCGCCCGCCTCGAGGTCGAGCGGGACCAGCGCGGCCGGCTCGCCGTCGCCGACGAGCGGGCCCGGGTCGCCCGTGAGATGCACGACCTCGTCGGCCACCACGTCTCGGTGATCGTCGGTCTCGCCGACGGCGCCGCCGCGCTCGCGAGGTCGCGCGACGAGCAGACGGCCGAGCCGCTCCGGCTGATCGGGGAGACCGGCCGGCAGGCGCTCGCCGACCTGCGCCGGGTGCTGGGCGTGCTGCGCGACGAGGACGCCGATCCGCAGCTGAGCCCGCAGCCCGGCATCGACGATCTCGACCGGCTGCTGCCGAGCGTGCGGGCCGCGGGGCTGCCGGTCAGCTACTCCACCTCGGGTGACCTGCACATGCTCGGCCGGGGCGTGCAGCTCGCGGTCTATCGCATCGTGCAGGAAGCGCTGACCAACACCCTCAAACACGGGGGTGGCGGCGCGGCGGCGGAGGTCACTCTCGCCGCCTCCGAAGGGGAGGTACGGGTGCGCGTACGCGACAACGGCCGTGGCGCGCCGGCGACCGAGAACCATGGACTGGTCGGCATGCGGGAACGGGCCGCCATGTACGGGGGCGTGCTGGCCGCGGGACCGGTCGAGACCGGCTGGCTGGTCGACGTCGTCCTCCGGGAGCCGTCGTGACCACCGTGCTGATCGCCGACGACCAGCCGTTGCAGCGCATGGGTTTCCGGATGCTGCTCGACGGCACGCCCGGGATGAGCGTGGTCGGCGAGGCGTCGGCCGGCGCCGAGGCGGTGCGGATGGTCGAGCAGACCCGGCCCGACGTGGTGCTGATGGACGTGCGCATGCCCGGCATGGACGGCATCGAGGCCACCCGCCGGATCACGGCGGCCGGGTCGCGTACCCATGTGCTGATCCTGACCACCTTCGACCTGGACGAGTACGTCTATGCCGGGTTGCGCGCCGGGGCGAGCGGTTTCCTGCTGAAGGACGCCCGCCCGGAGGAGCTGATCGCCGGCATCCGGGCGGTCGCGAGCGGGGACTCG
Source organism: Actinoplanes sp. NPDC051537 (assembly GCF_055586105.1). NCBI lineage: Bacteria > Bacillati > Actinomycetota > Actinomycetes > Micromonosporales > Micromonosporaceae > Actinoplanes > Actinoplanes sp. NPDC051537. The sequence continues at coordinate 65,147 of NZ_JBVJIU010000023.1, read as the reverse complement.
GTGGTGGCGCCCAGCCTGACCCGCAAGCTGATGGACGCGTACGTGCAGGAGTCCGCCCCGTTGGTGACGAAGGATCCGCTGCTCGCCACGCTGAGCGAGCGGGAGCGGGAGGTCCTCGAGGCGATCGGGCAGGGCGCCACCAACACCGAGATCGCCGAACGCTTCACGCTCACCGAGTCGACCGTGAAGAAGCACGTCGGCCGGGTCCTCGCCAAGATCGGGGCACGGGACCGCATCCAGGCCGTCATCTACGCGTACGACAACGGCCTGGTTCAGCCGCGCGGCTAGCCGCTGATGCCGGCCACCAGCCGGGCGATGTGCTCGGCTCGCTGTTCCGGAGTGTCCGGACGGCCCGGCACGCCCGGGCGACGCTGCCAGGGGCGGGGCCCATCGGCGTGCCGGTATTCCACGCCGAGCGCGTCCAGCCGGGCCAGGTGGGTCCGCAGCCGTTCCTCGAAGTCGGCGAAGTCGCGCCCGGCCGGTCCCCAGAGCGCCTCGGCCGCCGCGCACAGGCGGGGGAACGCGAGGAAATCGACGGTACGGGGCGAGTCGGCGTGCTCGGTCCAGATGTTCGCCTGACCGCCGAGGACGTGGCGCGCCTCCGCCTCGGTCAGCTGCGGCGGCACCGGATCGAAGGCGTACACGTCCCGCACGCTCAGCGGGATCGCGACCGGGATGGGCTCGTCCGGCGAGTCGGACTGGCGATAGTCCAGGTAGACGCGGTCATCCGGGCAGGCGACGACGTCGTATCCGCGGCGTGCGGCGGCGACCGCGCCGGTCATCCCCCGCCAGGAGGCGATGGTGGCGCCCGGCGCCAGGTCCCCTTCGAGAATCTCGTCCCAGCCGAACAGCCGGCGGCCCGCGGCCGAGAGGTGGTCGTCGAGGCGCCGGATGAACCAGGCTTGCAGATCCTCCTCCCGGTCGATCCCGAGCTCGGCCATGCGGCGCTGCGTTCGCGGGTCGGCGCGCCACTGGTCCCGGGGGCACTCGTCGCCGCCGACGCCGATGTAGCGGGACGGGAACAGCTCCATGACCTCGTCGAGCACGCCGGTGAAGAAGTCGACGGTCGACTCCTCGGCATTGAGCACGTTCGGGTTGATTCCCCAGCGGGTGAAGACCTCCAGGGGGCGGCCGGTCACGCCGAGCTCGGGGTAGGCGGCGAGGGCGGCCTGGACGTGGCCGGGCGACTCGATCTCGGGAACGACCGTGATGAAACGCCCGGCGGCGTACGCGACGATCTCGCGTACGTCGTCCTGGGTGTAGTAGCCGCCGTGCGGGCGGCCGTCGCCGGCGGCATCGGGCGCGGCGCCGACCTGGCTCTCCCGCCGCCACGCCCCGATCTCGGTCAGCCGCGGGTATCGCCGGATCTCCAGCCGCCAGCCCTGGTCGTCGGTCAGGTGCAGGTGCAGGATGTTGAGCCGGTGCACGGCCATCAGGTCGATGAACCGCAGCACGTCGTGCTTGGGCATGAAGTGGCGGGCGACGTCGAGCATGACGCCGCGCCAGCCGAACCGCGGGGCATCGGTGATCTCGGCCGCCGGGATCGCCCACCGTTGCCCGGCCACCGGCGCGCGGCGGTAGATCGCCGGCGGCAGCAGCTGGAGCAGAGCCTGGCCGCCGTGGAACACCCCCGCCGCCGCTCCCCCGGTGATCGTGGCGCCGTCCGGCGTCACCCGCAGCCGGAAGCCCTCGGGCGCGAGGTCCCCGGCGAGCGCGAGCGAGATGGTCGGCCTCTCATCGATGCGCAATGGCAGGCCGGTCGCGGGACGTAGCGCCTGCTGCAGCCACGCGAGCACGCCGCCGAGCTCGTCGGGGGCGGCCAGCGTGGTGCTCCGGTCGAGCACGAGCTCGCCCGGGCCGGGAACCCAGGAGCGGGGGCGGGGAATCAACAAGGCGGAACCTAGCCCTTCACCGCGCCGGCGGACATGCCGGCGACGAGATTGCGCTGAATGAACAGGAAGAACACGACGACGGGCACGGAGAACAGGACCGACGCCGCCATCTGCCCACCGAAGTCCGTGCCGGTATGGGGGTTGGAGAAGGACGCGAGCCACACCGGCAGCGTGTAGTGGCTCTCGTCCTGCATGAACGTGTACGCGAACAGGTAGTCGTTCCAGGCCGCGATGAAGGCGAAGATGCTGGTCGCGATCACCCCGGGGGCGACCAGCGGGAACAGGACGTGGAACAGGATGCGCCAGGTGCCCGCCCCGTCGATCGCGGCCGCCTCCTCGACCTCCTTGGGGATGGCGACGAAGAAGCCGCGCATCACCCAGATCGAGAACGGCAGCACGGTCGCCACGTACGCCAGCACCAGGGCGGCGTACGTACCCAGCAGGTCCACGCTGTTGAACATCGCGAACATCGGGATCAGCAGCGCCGTGCTCGGCAGCATCTGCACCGCCAGGATGACGACCATGATCGTCCGCCGGCCGCTGAACCGGAACCGGGACAGCGCGGCGGCGGCGAAGATGCCGAGCACGATCGACGCCGCCACGGTCGCGGCGACCACGATGACGCTGTTGCGCAGGTTGGCGAGGAACTGCTCCTGCGTCACCGCGCGTACGAAATTGTCGAAGGTGGGGTGTTCGGGGAGGAAGTGCGGGGTCGGGGTCATCACCTCGGGACGCGGCTTGAACGCGGTGTTGACCATCCAATACACCGGGAACAGCCACACCACGCAGAAGAGCGCGGCGATCGAGTTGGCCAGCCGGCGACTGCGCCCTCTCCCAGCAACTCGGTTCACAGGTCCTCCCCCGCGCGCAGCAGATTGCGGATGTACATCGCGGTCAGGCCCAGCAGCAGCAGGGTGGTGACCACCGAGATCGCCGCCCCCTGCCCGATCCGGAAGCCGACGAACGCGGTCTTGTAGGTGAAGACGCCCAGCGTGGAGGTGGCGTCGCCGGGTCCGCCGCGGGAGATCAGCCAGATCTGGTTGAAGACGTTGTAGTCCCAGATCACCGACAGGATCGTGACCAGCAGCAGCGTCGGCCGCAGGAACTGGAGGGTGATCATGCGGTAGACGGCGAACTCCCGTGCGCCGTCGAGCCGGGCCGACTCCTGATATTCCGCCGGCACCTGGGTCTCGGCGGCGTTGAGCGTCAGGGCGATGAACGGGACCGCCTGCCAGACGATCAAGAGCCAGATCGAGGTGTACGCCAGGGCCGGGTCCTGCGCCCAGTTGAGGTTGGTCGTGTCGCCGAACACGTGCAGCTGGTCGAGCATCCAGTTGAGGACGCCGTAGCCGGGCTGGAACAGCCAGTTCCACACCAGCGACGACGCCACGTTCGGCATCGCCCAGGACACGATCAGCACGAGCGTGACCGCGTACCGCCAGAACCGGCCGAGCCGGGTGAGCAGATGCGACACCCCCATCCCGATCAGCACGCTGCCGGCCACCATGGCCGCGGTGAACAGCACCGTGCGCACCAGCGAGATCCAGAACGCGCTGTCGCCGAGGAGCGTGGCGTACTGGTCGAAGCCGACGCCGCGGTACGCGCCGGTGAACAGCGTCCGCTGGTTGTAGTTGGTGAAGGACGTGAAGACGAGAAAGCCGATCGGCGCCAGCGTGACCGCGGCGAGCACCAGGCCGGCGGGGCTGAGCAACCACAGCGGTGTCAGGTTCCGCCGCCGCGCCCGCGAGGCGACCGTCGACGTCGATGGAGGGCGGGTCGCGTCGCGGGACGCGGTGGCGGTGCTCACCTCACTTGCCTCCGGCCAGCGTGGACTCGAGGTGCGAGTCGAAGTCCTTGGCGGCGGCCTCGGGCGTCTTGGATCCGGAGGCGACCGCGGCGAACACCTGGTTGATGCTCTTGTCGCCCTCGACCGTCGACCACTGGGCGGCGGCCGGGGTCGCCTTCGACGTCAGCGCGGCGGCGAAGAAGCCCTGCTGCTGCTCGCTGAGCGAAGCCTGGGCGGCCTTGATGCCCTCGGTGCTGTTCGGGATCCAGCCGTCCTTGCCGAAGACCCACTTGTCCTGGGCGTCGGGCCCGGCGGCGATCTTGACCCACTGGAGCGCCAGGTCGGTGTCGTCGCTCTTGGTGGCGATGCCCCAGTCGGAGCCGCCGAGCATCACCGGCTGCGCCTTGCCCGAGACGCCGGGGAACGGGAACGTACCCAGGTCCTCAGTTTTGATCTTGGGGTTGGCCTTCTGGATCAGGCCGATCGCGCCGCCGGTGGCCAGGATCGTGGCGGTCTTGCCGTCGGCGAACAACTGCTGCTGGTCCGGCTGGATCGTGTCCAGGGTGCGCGAGGCGGCCGTCGAGTACTTGTTCTGGAAGGTCTTGAAGTCGTTGAGGCCCTTCTGCGCGGCGGCGCTGGAGAAGCCGCCCTTCCACGCGCCGCCGTCGCTGGTGGCGATGTCGCCGCCCGCGTCCCAGATGAACTGCATGCCGCCGTACCAGTACTGCCCGGGCAGGTAGAACGGCGAGAAGTCGGCCGCCGCGTTGGCGCCCTTGAGCTTGTCGAGGTCGGCGGTCAGCTCCTCGTACGTCTTCGGGGCCGCGGTGATGCCGGCGGCGGCCCAGGTCTTCTTGTTGTAGATGACGGCCCGGGCGCCGGCGAAGCCCGCGGCCGCGTAGAGCGCGCCGTCGACGGTCGCCGGCTCCTCCAGGCCGGCGAGCCAGGTGCGGCCCTGCTTCAGGTCGTTCCGGTACTTGGTCAGGTCGAGCAGCCCGCCGTTCGCCGCGTAGCCCGGCACCTGCGTGTTGCCGAGGTCGAGGATGTCGGGCGTGCCGGAGGTGGACAGGGCGGTGCTGATCTTGGTGGTGATGCCCTCCCACTGCTGGATCTGGAGGTCGACCTTCGCGCCCGTGGCCTGGGTGAACTGGGTGTTGATGGCGGTCAGGGTGTCGTTGGTGTAGTCGCCGTCCATCACCCAGACGGTGATGGTCTTGCCTTCGCCCCGGGTCGTGGGGACGGTGCCGGAGGCGTTGCCGCCGTCGCCGCCGCTGTCCGACCCGTTGCTGCAGGCGGTCAGTAACAAGATGCTCGCCGCCGCGGCGGCCGCGATATACCGGTGATGCCGCATTTATGCTCCTCGAATCAGGCGTGGTTCATCGACCGGCCGACCTGTCGCGTCGCCCGGCTCTGCTTGTTCAGTCGGTTACTTCGCCCGCCCGCGCTTACGGGTCGGGATCTTCTCGGGCAGCCGGTGAGCTTCCACCGCCCGCACCGTCAGCTCGAGCGCGTCGGCCGTGCGCTCGTAGGTGCTCTGGGCCACCGCGACGTAGATCATGTCCAGCACCAGCAGCTGGGATTGCAGGGCGGAGAGCGCGGCCAGCCGGAACGTGGTCTCCTGCACCACGGTGGTGAAGACGATGTCGGCGACCTCGGCGAGCGGGGACCGGCCGTGGCTGGTGACGGCGACGGTGAGCGCCCCGTGGTCGGCGGCCTCGGCCAGGGTCTCGATCACCTCGCGGGTACGCCCGGAGTGCGACAGGCCGATCGCCACGTCGCCGGGCAGGTGGAGGGCGGCATTGGTGAGCGCGGTGTGCGAGTCGCCCCGGTACCAGACCGGGACCCGGATCCGCTCGAGCCGGAACGCCATCTCCCGGGCGGCGGTGCCGCTGCTGCCGAGGCCGAAGATCTCGACCCGCTTGGCTTCGGCGATGGCGAGGGCGACCCGTTCGACCGCGGTGACGTCGAGGCCGGCGGCGGTGTCCTGGATCGCCCGGGTGTCGGCGGCGGTGACCACGTTGAGCACGTCGGCGAGCGGGTCGTCGGGGGCGATGTCGCCGCTGATGTCGGTCTCCCAGCGCGCCTGCTCGGCCCGGCCGGTCTCGGTCGCGATCGCGACACGCAGGTTGGCGTAGCCCTTGAAGCCGAGCGTGCGGCTGAACCGGGTCACGGTCGCCGTGCTCGTGCCCGACCGCTCGGCCAGGTCGACGATGCTCGCGTGGGTCGAGGACTCGGGATCGGCCAGGATGGTCTCGGCGATCCGGGCCAGCGCCTCCGGCATCTGGGGGCCTTCGCTTCGCAGTCGCCCGAGAAGGCCGCCGCTCTCACCGCTCACCGTAGTCATCCTTTTCATAGCCGTTCGTTAGTGATGAAAATTACGACCGACGGTGGCTTTCCGTCAACAGCTTCTCTTCTTGGACGTTTGTTGGGGCGGGCCGATCGCTGGGCGCGACCGGCCCGCTTCACCGTGGGATCAGCAGCGGCCGAGGTCCTGCCACTGGTCGGTCCAGCCGGGCTCGGAGCCCTTCGTCCAGTACTTGGCCTTCCACAGGTGCTTGCCGTCACCCGAGGCGGGGCCGTTGGGGTCGCCGTACTTGCTCCGCTCGTGCTTCACCAGGTTGCCGCCGGTGTAGATCGAGTTGAAGTTCCACTCGGGGGCGTTCGAGCAGTTGGTGGCCGGCGGCGTGGTCGGCTGCGTCGTCGGCTGCGTGGTCGGCGGGGTCGTGGTGGGCGACGTCGGCGGGGTGGTCGGGGTGGTGCAGCCGCCGCTCGACGCCGTGCTGTCCAGGTACGCGGTGCCGGCCGTCCGGTAACCGGAGGTCTGCGCCGCGATCTGGGCCGGGGAGAGCACCTGGTTCTTGGCGAACAGCAGCCAGTCGACCTGCTCGTTGTAGGTGCTCGTGCCGCCGCTGTGGGTGGCCGTGTCGATGAACCACAGGTTCCAGTTGATGGTCATCGTCTGGCGCGGGTAGAACTTGCCGGAGTGGTCGCCGACCTGGACGCCGTCGATGAAGTAGATCATGTGCCCGTTCGCGACCTGGGCGACCAGCGTGTGCCAGCCGTCGTAGCTCTGCCGCTCCTCGGAGTGCACGTTGTCGGCGTACCAGGGCTCGTTCTGGTACGTGTACCAGCTCGTCTGGTAGTTGATCGGCCCGGTCTCGCCCCAGCCGCCGTTCGGCAGGTACTCGGAGATGTCCAGCTCCGAGTAGGTCGGGTCGAGGTCCCCGTTCAGCGGGCTGATCGTGAAGAACGTCTGGTTGATGTGGTCGCCGTCGTTGCCGGCGGCCGGCGTGTCGGAGAAGCGGATCCGGCTGGCGTACGTGCCGTCCAGGAACTTCTTCTGGGTCGAGTAGAGCTCGGCGTGCTTGGTCCCGGCCGCGGTCCCGTCCGTCGACGCAGTCAGCTGCATCACCTGGTCGCCGCCCGAGCTCGGGAACGAGATGTTGTTCGGCGACCAGTTCGCGCCGGCCACGCCGGGCCCGCCCTGGTAGCTGCGCGGCGTCCAGCCGTGCCCGGTCAGGTTGGAGTCGGCCGACGAGCTGTAGTGGAAGTCGTCGAACAGGTAGCCGCAGTCGGCGGCCGCGGCCGACGTGCCGGAGGTGAGGGCGACCGCGCCGGAGGCGGCCAGCACCGCCACGGCGAGACCCGCCAATCGACGTTTGTCGATTAACATGGGGATGATCCTCCCAAGGGAGTAGGGGATTTCCTTACCGCGCCGGGGCCTTCCCGGCGCGGGGGCTTCCTTTTAGGCGATCCGCCGGATCCGCCCGGCGTAGCGGGCTTCGAGGTCGGCGTTGTGGTTCTTGCCGCCGTCCACGTTGTCCGACCGGTAGAGCGGGGGCTCCTCGCCCGCCTCGACGAGCGCGGCGACGACGTCGGTGACGAGCTGCTGCGCGAGCAGCGCGGCGGTGATCGAGCTGACCGCCCCGACCGCCCCTCCCCCGGGCAGCGCCAGCGCCGCGTCGCCGTGCGGCGCGCCGTTGTCCAGGACCACGTCGGCGATCTCGCCGAGCTTGCGGCCGCTGGGATGCCGGGACGCGACCCCGGCCGAGTGCTCGGCCGAGGTGATCGCGATCAGGCCGTGGCCGCGCTCCTTGACCAGCAACGCCATCTCGACGACCGCGCCGTTGATGCCGGAGTTGGAGGCGATCACGAACACGTCGTCGGGTTTGATCGGGGCCAGGTCGTAGAGGCGGTGCGCGATGTCCGTACGGCGCTCGACCAGGGGATCGGCGAGGACGTCGAGGGGGTCCCCGCCGTAGAGGACGACGTCGCGCAGGGCGATGCGGTTGGTGGGGACCAGCCCGCCGGCCCGGCCCGCGATCTCCATGGCCACGGCCTCCGAGTGGCCGCAGCCGAAGGCCTGGATCACGCCGCCGTTGCGGACCGACTCGGCGAGAAGGGCGACGGCCCGGCGCTTCTGCTCCACCTGGCCCTCGCCGACGCGGTCGACCAGAACCCGGACCACGTCCAAGAAGCCACTGCTCGTGAGACTCACTGCTGTCCTTTCGCACGACCGTCCGGCGGTCAACGTTTTCATCCGGTGCAACTGACGATGAAAATTACGACCGATGGCGCAGCTAGTCAATAACAAGTTTTTATGTTTCGATCGTGACCATGGGAGACGGGCTGGTGATCGGGGTCGATGCGGGCGGCACGACCTCGCGTGCCGTCCTCGCCACCACCGACGGCGAGATCCTCGGACGCGGGGGTGGTGGTCCCGGCAATCCCGTGGCCGAGGGCCCCCGGGCCGCAGCCGGGATCGGCGCCGCGATCGAGGCCGCCCTGTCCGGACGAGATCCGTTGGCGGTGATGGCCGCGACCCTCGGTATCTCCGGCACCAGCGTCGCGTCGAACCCGGCGATCGTCGGCGCGTTCGCCGCCATGTGGGCCCACGCCGGCCTGACCTGCCCGATGACCGTCGTCGGCGACGTCGTCACCGCGTTCTCGGCGGGAACACCGGCGGCGGACGGCGTGGTGCTCATCGCCGGCACGGGCGCGATCGCCGCCGAGATCCGGGCCCACGCGATAACCCGAACCGTCGACGGCCACGGCTGGCTGCTCGGCGACGAGGGCGGCGGGCGGTGGATCGGCCTGCAAGCCGTACGCGCTGCTGTCCGGGATTGGTCCTTGCCCTTTGCTCACCGGATCGCCGAACACGTCGGCGTCGAGACCGCGGATCAGCTGGTCCAGTGGGCCCAGGCTCTGCCGTTGGCGGCGATCGGCGACCTGGCTCCCCTGGTCTGCGCCTCCGCCCGATCCGGCGACCCCACGGCCGGGCGCATCGTCACCGACGCCGTCGCCTGCTTGCTACGAAGTCTCGGTGCCCTGTCCGCGCCCGGCCCGACCGTCCTGGCCGGCAGCCTCCTGGTCGGCGACACTCCGGTCCGCGACGGGGTGGTGGCCGCCCTGGCCGAGCGTGGCACCACCGTCGGCACCGCGCACGATCCGGCCGCGGCGGCGGCCTGGCATGCGGCTCGCCCGCACAGCGATCTGGCGCCCGCCCAGCTGCACAAGGCCCTTCTCGGCGCCTGACGTACAGGTCGTGGTCGGCGGCCCGGTCGGCCGGCTCGGATCCGGTGCGGTGGGCGCACAACGCCTCGTCGAAACGGCGAAGGTTCAGCCAGGCCGGTCCCACCGCACCGAGCGCGCGGCCCTGTTCCTGGAGGTCACCGATCGACTGGGCGAGTCCGTACGCCTCCATCGCCGCCTCCTCGTACAGGCCCATCAGACACACCGCCCGGCCGGGTTCGAGCTCGTCGTGCAGGAATGCCGACCCGAGCCCGTCCGGCCCGCGCCGGACCGCGATCTCCAGGAAGGCGGTCCGCAGCCGCCGCGGTGTCGCCGGCAGCCCGTAGAAGGACCCTCGGACGCTCTGCTGACAGGTCTCGAACGACAGCGGCGTCGCGAGCTCCGCGGGATGGCCGAAGGCGCTCGACCGCGGCGGCGTGCCGTAGAGGCCCCACCGGGCGGACCCGGGGAAATGCAGCACGTCGTACGCCCCGACTTGATGACTACTGAGCGAGCTCGTCCACATTCCGTTCAGTGCGCCCTGATCGCACCTGTTCGGCGTGGAACTGCATGCGCGGCGCGGCGTAGAACTCCTGGGCCTGCACCAACTGAAGCTCGCGTTGGCCGGAGCGGTAGGTCGTCTCGATCAGATCAAAGACGCTGGACGCCGTACGCTCGAGAGCCACCGCCGCATCCTTGGTGGCGACGTAATGCGCGGTGAACAGGGCGGCCGTGACGTCTCCGGACCCGTTGGCCTTGAACGGCAGATGCGGGGTGCTCACGAGCCAGGCGCCGGTCCCGTCCACGGCCAGCATCTCGATCGTGCCGTCCGCCCGGTCGGGCCGCTCCACGCTCGTGACCAGCACGGTCGAAGGACCCACGGCCCGGGCGAGGTCGGCCGAGGCGAGCGTCGACTCGATGCTCGCCGGCTCGGTTCCGGTCAGGTAGCCCAGCTCGAACTGGTTGGGCGTGATGATGTCGGCCACCGGCACCACCCGGTCCCGCAGCATGTCCGGGATCTCGGGCGCGACGAAGCATCCCGACTTCGCGTTGCCCATCACCGGGTCGCACGCGTAAACGGCCGACGGATTCGCTGCCTTCACCCGGCGCACGGCGTCGACGATGACATCGCCGATGCCCACCCCACCCTGGTACCCCGACAGCACGGCGTCGATCTGCGGGAAGACGCCCCGTTCCTCGACACCGAGCAGGATCTCGGCGACGTCGGCCGGTGGCAGGAGCGGCCCCCGCCAGGCGCCGTAGCCGGTGTGGTTGGAGAAGTTCACCGTGGGAACGGGCACGACCTCGACGCCGATGCGCTGCAGCGGAAACACGGCCGCCGAGTTCCCCACATGCCCGTGAGCGACGGCCGACTGGATGGACAGAATCCTCATCTCCCCAGCCTAGAGAGGCTCGGCGCCGGGGTATGGGTAGTGTCGGGCAATGCCCGAGCTGAAGCCGTTGCGCGCCGATCATGCCCCGGCGGTCCTGACCTTCGAGCTGACGAACCGCGCCTACTTCGCCGCCTCGATCTCCGACCGCGGCGACGACTTCTTCACCCAGTTCGCCGATCGGTACGACGCCGCGCTGGCCGACCAGGAGTCGGGCACGTGCGCCTTCTATGTGCTCGTCGACGAGGACGGCTCGATCCTGGGCCGATTCAACCTCTACAACATCGAGGACGGCGGTGCGGAGCTCGGCTACCGCGTCGCGCAGCACGCTGCCGGCCGCGGCGTGGCGACCGCCGCCGTCCGGGAGCTGTGCCGCCTGGCCGCCGCCGAGCACGGACTGCGCGGTCTGCGGGCGGGCACGGCCGGTGAGAACGCCGCGTCCCAGCGGGTCCTGACCAAGGCCGGGTTCGTCCCGGCCGGCCCGGCCGACCCGGCCCACCTCGGCGGCAAACCGGGCATCTGGTTCCACCGCGACCTGGCGTCATAGCCCGCGTCCGAAGGGGACGGCCGGGATCGGATCCCGGCTGTACGATCCGCGCATGTCCGCGACGCCGGTCTATGGAGCACCGTTCGGCCCGCCACCGAGGCGCACCCGCTGGGGCCTGATCATCGGGCTGGCCGCGGGCGGCCTGGTGTTCCTGTGCTGCGCCGGGGGCGCGCTGTTCTTCGGGCTGATCGCGAGCCAGACCAAGCCGGCCAACGCGGCCGCCGAGTCCTACGTCAACGCGGTGATCGCCGGCAACGACGTCCAGGCGCTGAAATACGTGTGCTCCGCCTCCGGCTCGAAGGCCAACCACGACGATTTCACCAACTACGTCCGCGGCAAGAACGTCAGCGACAGCAGCGTGGTGAACACCAAGGTCACGCTGTGGAACCTGTCGTGGAAGGCCACCGTCGACATGGAGCTGACCGTCGGCACGGGCGCCAAGGAGCCCTTGGAGCTGCCGCTGGCGAAGGAGGACGGCAAGTGGAAGGTGTGCGTCACCTGAGTCCGGCCGCCGGTGGCGTCACCGGCCGCGGGCGACGGCGAGGAACTCCTGGCGGGAGCGGGGGTCGCTGCGCAGCCGGCCGAGCATCGTCGAGGTGACCGTGGTGGAGCCGATGGCCTGGACGCCGCGCAGGGTCATGCAGGTGTGCTCGGCCTCGATGACCACGCCCACGCCCTTGGGCGAGAGCCGGGTGTTCAGCCAGTCGGCGATCTGTTTGGTGAGGCGTTCCTGGACCTGGGGGCGCAGCGCGAACTTCTCGACGACGCGGGCGAGCTTCGACAGGCCGAGGATGCGTCCCTCGGGGAGATAGCCGACCATGGCCCGGCCGTGGAACGGGAGCAGGTGGTGCTCGCAGACCGAGCGGAACGGGATGTCGCGGGCCACCACCAGTTCGTCGTAGCCGTCGTCGTTGGGGAACGTGGTCAGGTCGAACGGGCGTGGGGTGAAGAACTCCGCGTACGCCTTGGCCATGCGCCGCGGGGTGTCGATCATCGTCTCGTCGTCGGTCGGGACGTCGAGCGCGGTCAGGAAGTCGCGGGCGGCCTTTTCGGCGGCGACCAGGTCGATGGTCATGCCGGGTAAGTTAACAGGTGACTGAAAACTTTGAAACGGCCGGAAACACAATAAGGTTGCTGCAAACGGCCGAGGGAACGGAGACCGACGATGGCGCAGGCGGCCGAACCGGGCTGGCAGGACGGGTTGCCCTACGTGCTCTACCGCGCGCAGCAGGCCGTGCACCGGCAGGCGCAGGATGCCCTCGAGGGCCTGGGCGTGACGGTGACCCAGCTCGGGCTGTGCGTGCACCTCGACGAGCTCGGCCTGATGTCGGCGTCCGACCTCGCCCGCCGCTTCCATCTGACGCCGCAGAGCGTGACCACCGCCCTCGCGCAGCTCGAGAAGGCGGGCTGGGTGCGCCGGCTCCCGCATCCGGTGCACCGCCGCGTCGTGCTGCACGAGCTGACCGAGAGCGGGCTGGCCGGAGTGACGGACGGGCGCGCCCGGATGGCGGCGGTCGACCGCCTGCTCGACGACGCGCTGCCCGGCGGCGCCCACGACGAGATGATCGCCCGGCTGCGCGAGCTGACCGTCGCGCTCGAGGGTGAGGATCCGGAATACCGCGGCGCCTGGCCGGTGGCTCGGCCTTCCGGGGTTTGAGGCCCTTTAAAAGTTTTCATATGACTGATAACTTCGGCGCATGGTCAGCCTCGAAGAAGAAATCACCAACGCGGGCGGGGCTCTTCCGCTGCTCCGCCAGGGCCGCTCCGGCGCCTACCCGTTCCCGATCCGGTCCGAGTTCACCAACTGGCGCGACGAGCAGGAGGCGTGGCGACAGTCGGCCGCGCTGATGGACCTCTCGCACCACATGACCGACCTGATCGTGCGCGGCCCGGACACGTACAAGCTGCTGGAACGCCTCGGCGCGAACAGTTTCACCGGTTTCGGCACCGACAGCGCCAAGCAACTGATCACGGTACGGCCGGACGGCTACATGATCGGCGACTGCATCCTGTTCGGGATGGCCGACCACCACGTCCGCATCGTGGGCCGGCCGCCGGCGCTTAACTGGGTCGAGTTCAACGCCGTCACCGGCGGCTGGGACGTCGAGGTCGGCAAGGACCTGCGCACCGTGCAGAACCCGAAGGGCCGGGAGCTGTTCCGCCTGCAACTGCAGGGCCCGCACGCGGCGGCGATCTTCGAGAAGGTCAACGGCGGCCCGATGCCCGACATCCCGTTCTTCCACATGGGACATTTCAAGGTCGGCACGCACGAGGTCCGGGCCCTGAACCACCGCATGTCCGGCTTCCCCGGGTACGAGTTCACCGGCCCCTTCGCCGAGTTCGAGTCCGTGCGGGACACGATCGTCGAGGCCGGCGCCGAGTACGGGCTGCGCCAGATCGGCTCCCGCGCGTACGCCTCGGTCGCCACCGAGTCCGGATGGATCGCCAACACCCTGCCCGCGACGTACACCGGCGACGACATGAAGGCGTTCCGCGAGTGGATGCCGGCCCGCTCGTTCGAGGGCACGCTCGCGCTGGGCGGCAGCCTGGTCGCCGACGACATCGAGGACTACTACCTCACCCCGTGGGACCTCGGCTACGGCCACGTCATCAAGTACGACCACGACTACATCGGCCGGGAGGGGCTCGAGGCCCGCAAGGACGAGCCGCACAAGCGCAAGGCCTGGGTGCTCTGGGACCGCGACGACGTCGCGAAGGTCGTCGCCAGCTACTACGAGCCCGGCGACCGGCGCTTCAAGTACCTGGAGACGCCGGCCGCGTTCTACACCGCCTGCCAGTTCGACCGGGTCGAGAAGAACGGCGAGCTCGTCGGCGCCGCGATGCTCACCATCTACTCCTCGAACGTACGCGGCTGGATCTCCCTCGGCCCGATCGACCCGTCCGCCGCCGTCGGCGACCAGGTCGAGATCGTCTGGGGTGAGCCGAACGGCGGCTCCCCGAACCCCGCCGTCGAGCGCCACACCCAGACCCGCATCAAGGGCACCGTGATGGACCGGCCCTTCCCCCAGGGGCATTGACACCCGGGCGCATCGCACACGGAACGGCCGCCGACATCGAGGTCATCGGCCGGCGGCGGCCGCCCCGAGGATGTCGACGTAGTCGAGGTCGACGACGCCGGGGCGGTCGGCCTTGGTGAAGGTGAGCACGGAAGCGCCCGCCGGGAGGTCGACGGTGACGGTGGTCTGCCGGATCATCTCGCGGAACTGGGTCGGGTCGTACGAGATCGGTTGCCATGGTCCGTTGTTCACCCGCAGCAGTTGGCCGGCCTTCGTCTGCGCTCGCCGTTCCTGCTCGGTGCCGGCCGTCGAGTATCCGATCTTCAGGCGGTAGCGGCCGGCGGCGGGGACGGTGACGGGCAGCCGCAGCTCGCTGGCCGGCTGGGCGAAGTCGGCGACGTAGGCGTTGCCGGACACGTACGGCGCGAAGAAGTTGCTGGTGTCCATGTTGATCCGGACCAGGTCGGCGTCCGTCCACGCGCCGCTCTCGGCCTGGACGCGGGTGCGGAAGGGCGTCACGTTCAGGTAGTCGAGCCCGAGCGTACGACCGCTTAGCTTGATCTTGATCTGGTTGGCTCCACGGTGGAGCGTGGTCGTGGTCCGGGCCGTGGCGAAGCCGTTCGTGGCCGGGAACGTCACGGTCCGGCCGGCCACGATGCCGTCGCCGCCGCCGGTGTAGCGGATGCCGAGGTCGTACGGGCCGGCGGCCGGCGCGGTGACGGTGAAGCTGAACTCGTGGCCGGTCGCGTACCGGTTCTCGGAGGCCAGCGGGCTGGTCAGCGATCGCCCGCCGGTTGCCTCGTAGCGCTGATATCCCGGCACCGGGCCGGCGGCCGGGCGGATCACGGCGAGGTACGCGGTGGTGTCGTCCATGCCGGACACCGGCACCGAGATCGCCCCGTCACGCACCGGGTAGGCACCGCCGAAGACCGGGACGGGCCCGGCGGAGACGCCGTCCGTGCCGGTCCATTCGGTGGCGTAGACCCGGACGTCCGCGCGACCGCCGAAGCTGAGGCCACGGACCTTCAACTGCAGGTCTCCGGTGCCGCCGCCGAAAACGACGCGGGCCGTTCGGGTGCCCCGGTCCACGCTCGCGAACCCGTCGGGAGCCGGCAGGTGCTCGACGCCCTCGATCCCGGTGGTGACGGTTCCGTCGCGCCCGTTGCCCGACGCATCGGGCACGGCCGTCCCGGCGGCCTCGTCGAAGTGGTAGGACAGCACGTTCCCGGCCCCGGGCGCGGTCATCAGCGCCTGCAGGTCGGCGGCGGACAATGCCCGGTCGTAGATGTTGAAGTCGTCGACGGTGGCGTCCAGCAGCGGATCGGGATACTGCGAGCGGCCGATCCAGTTGTGGGGCGTGTCGCCGCCGGCCAGGTCGGACGGACCGAGGGTGAGGGCGGGGTTGGTGCCCACCGCTTCCCCGTTGACCCAGAGCGTGCCGGTGGTGCCGGATTTGGTGACGGCGACGTGGGTCCAGCCGGTCGGCAGCGGTGTGGAGCTGTTGATCTGCTGCTCGGCGCCCGGACCGGTGGTGATCGAGAAGCGGAGGCCGGCGCCGGCCGCCCGCGGTGTCAGGAACATGTTCACCGCGGTGCCGGTGCCGAAGTCGAAGATCCGGGCCCAGTCGGCGGTGGAGCGGAGATCGACCCAGGCCGAGATGGTGAAGTCGCCGACGCCGTGCAGCACGTTGGCCGGCATGGACACATACTGGTTGGGGTCGTCGCCGTTGAGCGGGATGGCGGTGCCGTCCCGGCCGGGCGCCCGGGTGGACGCCGCGGGAACCGGTGTGCCGACATCGATGGACCGTGCCGTCGGCGCGGGCGGGGTGACGGTCACCATCTTGCCGGTCATGTCGCCGTACCACTTGTAGAGCCAGTAGTTGCCGGTCGGCTCGGCGTCGTTGGCCGGGCCGGAGCCGCCGCCCTTGGGTACGAGCAGGTCGGCGAGCCGGCCGGGCTTGTGCCAGAAGGCCAGGTCGGCCGTGTCGACCCGGGCCCGCTCGAGCTTCGCCACGAACCGGGTGAGCCAACCGGGCACGCCGGCGTCACGAGGCGAGCCGTACTCGTTGATGCTGATCGGCCTCGGCGCGAGTCCGAGCTCCTTCTCCAGCGCGCGGTACTGCTGGACGTGCGTCTCGACCTGCATGCCGGTGTCCGGGCCGAGCTCGTGCCAGGAAACGATGTCCGGCACGGTCCCGGACGCGACGGCGGCGGTCAGGAACGGGCGCAGGCCCACCTCGTAGTCGCGGTCGTAGCTCGGCCCGATGATCGGGGTGGCCGGATCGATCGAGCGGATGAGCCGATAGGTTCGCGCCCACATGGTGTCGAAGTCACCCCAGGCGGGGTTCCAGGTCCACTGCGGCTCGTTCCAGATCTCGTACCCGTAGATGTTGTCCGCACCGGAGGCGAGCCGGGCCCTCACCATCCGCTCGACCTGGCCGTACCAGTAGTCGTCGCCCTGCCACACGTACGGGAAGCTCGGAAAGATGTCGGGGAGCCGGATCGTGACGGTGGCGCCGTTCCGCTTCGCGACCGGCCACACCTTCAGCGTGTCTCCGACCGGCGCCGGCTCGCCGTTGGGTTGGTGGGTCGCGCCGGGCGGCGGCTGGGTGAACATCTTGGGATTGATCCCGGCGATCCAGCGATCGTCGGGCCAGCCCTCGTCCGCGATCCCGTACAGCGAACCGGAAGCGGCCTGGTCGACCGGCTTGATCGGCTTTGACAGGTCGACCGCGAGCACCATCGGGGCCCGCTCGTCAGGTGCGGCGGCCCGGCTTACGCCAGGCTCGGTCATCGCCGCACCGGCCACCAGAACCAGCACTGCCGCCGAGCCGGCGCCCACCCGCGTTCGCTGCCGCATCGCGCACTCCGCCCATTAGGAAAACGTTTGCCCTCGGACGTTAACGTTCACATTTAAGGCTGTCAATGCTGGTCAGCGGTGTCCGCGCGGCGGCCCTTCAGGACGAGCCAGGTGACCCAGCCGGCGCCGATGACGAAGCCGAAGCTGATGATGCGGTAGAGGACGACGGCGGCAATCACGGTGGACGTGCCGACGCCGCCGGTCACCAGGCCGAGGATCAGCGCGCTGTCGATGATGCCGAGCCCGCCGGGGATGATGGTCACGGTTCCGGCGGCCATGCCGGCGCAGAACGCAGGCAGCACCTCGGTGCCGTTGATCGGGCCGTCGCTGATCGCCCGCAGACACATCCACAGGCAGACCGCGTCCAGGCCCCAGTTGAGCACCGCGAAGATCGCGGCCGCGGCTCCTCGCCCGGGCGTGAGCCGGGCCGAGCCCAGTTGCCCGATGAAGGCGCGGACCCGGTCCAGACCCCGCTCGGCCGGGCGGCGCCGGAGCCGGTTGACCCGGGCCAGCACCACCCGGACCGGCGGCTCGACCAGATCCGGCCGGCGGGTCACCCGCCGGACACCGACCATGATCAGCACGATCACCGCGACCGGGCCGGCGAGGCTGTACCACTGAGGCGTGCCGTGCGGGGCCAGTGCCCCGGCCACGGTGACCACGGCCAGCGCGGCGGTGGACAGGATGTTGCGCCTCGTCGTACCCAGCTCCCGTTTGACTGATTTCCGCGCCAACTCGGCCCGCCCGGCGCATGGCTAGACAAGTGCCGATTGCGGCCGGCCCGGACTCGTTCCGGAGACCGAAGGGGTGACGCGGCGGGAGCGATGATGGCCGATCAGGCTCAGCACGGCGCCCAGCGCCAGCCAGGCGAGCAGGACGATCACCGAGTCGCCGATGCCGTCGCCGCCGAAGTATGCGGTGGACCGGAGGAGATGCATTCCGGCGCCGGGCGGCAGGAGCTGACCGACGGCTCCGGACCATCCGGGCAGCATCTCCGGAGCGCTCGAGGCGCCGGACAACGGATTGCCGACGAGCAGCATCGTGACGCCGCCGATGCTGAACCCGACGTAGCCGAACAGGGACTCCAGCCCGAGGATGGTCAACGAGGTGGCCGCGACGGTCAGCGCGATGGCGCCCGCGTTGGCGAGGTAGTCGCCGTCGAGCGAGCCGAGCCAGAACTGCAGGATCGCGGCCATGGCCAGGCCGCCGGTGACGGCGTAGGCGAAGGCGCTGACGGTACGGCGGACCCGGCCCCGCACCAACCGGGTGAGCAGCACCGCGGCGAGCATGCCGCCGAGCACGATGGGCAAGGAACCGGCGGCGACGCCGGCGCCGCGCGGGTCGTTCGACGGAAGGGCGGCCACGTCGTGGACCGGGATCGCCGAGCCGCCGCTCTGGTGCTCGCCGAACGCGGCGGCGACGCTCTGCAGAGTCTGCGCCACCGAGGGGCTGTCGCCGGAGGCGATCAGGATCTGGACGCCACCCGGGCCGACGTCGATCGCGCCGTACACCTTGCGGTCGCGGATCAGCCGTTCGGCGTCGGCGACGCCGGAGACCCTGGTGGTCGTGAAGCCGCCCGGCAGGCGCTGATCGAGAGCGGCGGTGACCTGGTCGACCGCGGCGGCCGGACCGTCCACCGCGACCGGGATGCCGTGGACCGACGACCGCGCCGCGGGCCAGGCAAAGGCGGTGAGCAGCACGCTGATGATCACCGTGAGGAGGCCCACGGCCTTGGACACCGTGAGTCACATGCGAGTGACCGCGCAGTACCGGGAGGCCCGCCGCACCGAGATCATGGCCACGGCGGCTCGGGTGTTCGCCGCCAACGGCTTCCACTCCACCTCGATGGCCGACATCATCGGCGAGTCCGGCATGTCGGCGGGCGCCGTGTATCGGTACTTCCCCAGCAAGGAAGAGCTGATCGCGTCGGTGGCGGAGACGGCCCTGTCATCCGCCGACGAGGCGTTCGAGGCGTTGCTGGCCGACGGAGCGGCGCCGTCGCCGAAAACGGCGGTCATCCGAGCGATCACCAGCCGCGTCGCGCACGACCCGGTGCTCGGCACCGACGTGACCAAGATCAGCGTGCAGGTGTGGGCGGAGGCCCAGCGCAGCCCGCACCTCGCCGCGCGCGCCAACGACGTGTACCGCCGGCTGCGAGGCCACTTCGCCGAGGTGGCCCGCCGCCGGCTGGCCGCCGGTCACATGCCCGCCGAGGCCGACCCGGAGCAGGTCGGCGCGGCGATGCTCGCTCTGGTGCAGGGCTTCGTCCTGCAACGGCTTCTGGTGAACGACACCGACGCCGAAAGCTACCTGGCCGGCGTGACGACGTTGCTGTCCGCCGAGGACGGCTGAGAAATCGATGCGGCCCGTCAGTCTTCGGTGAAGATTTCGCCGGCTCGGTCGTCGGCGTCGTTCGCGTGCAAGATTGCCGCGGCCGCGTACGCCGCCGCCGAGGCAACCCGATGCACGGGCCACTCCGGCGGCAGTTCCCCGCGCGCGTCGAGCAGCGTCTGCGCGTCGGCGGCCGGTCCGGTGACGCTGTCGAGGACGCCCACCGGGCTGCCGTTTTCCTGGGCGAGTTGCATGGCCTTCTGAACCCAGTGGGCCGCCCGGGCGCGTGCGGCCGGTTCCAGGCGAGGGTCCTCTCCCGCCAGCCCGGGAAACTCGGCGATCAGGTCGGCCGCCGCGACGGGCGACACCTGCGCGGCCAACCGGAGCATGGTGGCGCGGATCGCGGCATCGTCGTCGTCGCGGTGCAGGACCACTGCCGAATGCATGGCCGGGTTCACCAGCAGGTGCGAGGTGATGGTGTGCGGTGTCTCGGTCAGCCGCACGGCCGTCTCGGTGACGACGAGCAGCAACCGGATGCGTTTGGCCAGGCCGGGTCCGGCGGCGAGGACCTCCTCGAGCGCGATGTGCATCTCGTCGTACGCGTCCGCGCTTTCGTCGGGGTCATCTCGTTGGGTGTCCGCCAGAGCCGCGGCGAAGGTGTCGATGTGCTGACGGATCCGGGCGGGGACTCGTTGCTGCGCCAGCGCTGCCGTCAGTGGCTCGGGGCCGGCCATCACCACGGTCGCGTAGAAGACCTGGTGGAAGGCGGAGACATCGCCGGCGACGTCCGCTCTCAGCGTCGCGGCGGCTCCGGTCTCGAGCAGGTCGGGATGGCGAATCGCCAGCCAGACAAGAAGATGCGACGCACCGGCGAGATGCACCTCGGCGGCGTCGTCTTCCGCGGCCGTCTCGTTGTCCTCCTCCTCCTGCTCGGCGTAGCGGGAGACGATTCCGTCGTCGCCGAGCCGATCCAGGACCTGCCATGGTCCACTGAGGTTGGCGAGCGGCGCGCACAAGGTGGCCGTGGCCCGGAGTCCGGCCCACAGCAGGGCCTTCAGTTGGCGGTTGCTGGGTTCGTCGGGTAACCGGTTCCACTGGAGGTCGTGCGCCTCCGCGAAGTCCTCGACGAGAACGTGCCCGCGCATCGCGTCGTCGGCGAAGTCTTCGTTGCTCGTTTCCCGGGCTCGCCGGAGAAGGTCATCGGCCAGGGCGAGGTCGCCCGAACCATGGACGACGAGTTTGGCCCGGGATCCCTGCCCGCTCTCGAACCGGGCGGCGCGGATGAGCAGAGTGCCGAGCGACCGGGACAGCAGAACCCCCCAGGGCGGCTCGACCGATCCGGCCACGATGTCGTCGGCGAGGTCACCGTACGCGTGCTCGGTGGGGTTCCAGATGGCTCGGAGGGCGAGGGCCAGCAGATACTGCCCAGCCGGCTCCTTCAGGTTCTCGTCAAGCAGGTCCGGCAGGGGCCGGCGTGACTGCGGTCCGGGCTCTTCGGCGGTGATCGGGGGCAGCCAGTTGTCCTCGTCGTAGGGCTTGTCGAGTGGGGAGATCTCGAGCCCGCTCGGAGCGTATTCGAGGAGCGCCGGGCTCCAGGTGGTGAGGTGCTGCGCCAGCGCGGCCACGACGATCGATGCCTGCATGAAGTCGTCGCAGTCCAGGACCACCAGGACGATCACGCCTCCCGGATAGCCCAGGATCCGGTGGTCGAGGATGTATCCCCCGGACGACCCGTCATCGTCGGACTCTTCGTCCTGGACGTAGACCCGCGGTGCTTCCCACCCGTTCTTGACAGCATCGGCAACGGCGTCGATCAGCGTGGTGACGCCGGCGTCGTCGGCTTCGGGGCCGGAAATGCTGACTCGGCACAGGTACGGCAAGACCACGCTCCCAGCTAGCGACAGCGATGCCGGACACACAGGCAGGCCGACGTCAATCCCGACGCTACCCGGTACGGCGGCCCGGCGGCTCCCCGCACCGGCGTCGTCGACCATCCCGTCCGGCGCCCCGCTTGCAACATCTTCAGAAAATGCGTCAACCGAGCCTCGTAACCTCTATGCAACATCTTGGCGAGATGTAACACTGGCCGCGCTGGGCCGGCCGCAAAGGGACGGACTCCGTCGGCCCGGACCGAAGAAAAGGTGGCGGCATTGGACACGTCAGCGGAACCGCGGCAAGCAAATTCCGGCCGGTGGGCGACCATCAACAATCGTCAGCTGACGAGCTACCC
This sequence comes from Actinoplanes sp. NPDC051537, assembly GCF_055586105.1. Classification (NCBI taxonomy): domain Bacteria; kingdom Bacillati; phylum Actinomycetota; class Actinomycetes; order Micromonosporales; family Micromonosporaceae; genus Actinoplanes; species Actinoplanes sp. NPDC051537. The sequence goes on along the minus strand of NZ_JBVJIU010000023.1, from coordinate 43,586 downwards.
CGCGACCGGTCCACGGGTCGTCCAGCTCGTCCTCGTCGTGGTCATCACGGTCGCCCTGTATTACCAGCTCTATGTCGGCGGCGCGGTATCCACCCTCCTGCTGACCCACCTGGGAATGAGCTTCTCCTCTTACGTGTACATCCTGGCCTTCGGCAATCTCTTCGGCGCGTTCGCCTCGCTCGGCGCCGGCCTGGCCGACCGGATCGGCCGTACCCAGCTGGTGGTCGGTGGTCTGCTGCTGACCAGCGTGCTGACCGCGTTCGTGCTGCCGGAGATGACCTCGAAGTGGCCCTTCGCCATCGTCTCCTGGCTGGTGGCCGTCGTCGAAGGAATCGTGCTGGTGGCCACGCCCGCCCTGGTCCGGGACTTCTCTCCGCAGGTCGGAAGGGCCACGGCGATGGGATTCTGGACGATGGGGCCGGTGCTCGGCAGCCTGGTGGTCTCGCTGGTCGGGACGCTGACCATCGATCCCGGCACGGCGTGGCAGACCGAGTTCCGCATCTGCGGCTACATCGGACTGGCGGTGTTCGTCCTGGCGTTCCTGTTCCTGCGTGAGCTCGCGCCGAGCCTGCGCGATCAGCTCATGGTCACCGAACGGGACCGGACCCTGGTCGAGGCCCGGGCCCGGGGCCTCGACGTCGAGCGCATGATCAAGAAGCCGTTTCGCCAGCTGCTGAAGCCCGACATCGTGGTGTCCGCGCTCGCGGTGTCCATTCTCCTGCTGGTGTATTACACGGCCGTCGGCTTCGGCACCATTCTTTACACGACCATTTTCGGGTTCGGCCTGAAGGACGCGAACGGATTGGCCAATTGGAACTGGATCGCCGACGCCCTCGCTCTGGCGGCGGTCGGTTTTCTCTCCGACCGGCTCCGGGTCCGCAAGCCGTTCATGGTCGTCGGCGGCGCCGGCACCGCGATCATGCTGGTCATCTTCCTACGGCAGCTGGGCCACCACCCCGGCTACCACACGCTGGCCGGCATCATCTCGGTGCTCACCATCTTCCTGGCCATCGCGTACTGCCCGTGGATGGCGAGCTTCACCGAGACGGTCGAAGCCCGCAACCCGGCGCTGACCGCCACCGGCCTCGCCATCTGGGCCTGGATCCAGCGGCTGGTCGTGTTCGGCTCGTTCCTGGTGCTGCCGGTGGTCGTCAGCAGCATGACGCCATTGGTCACCCACGGCGCGCAGGTCTCCGCCCTCGCCGCGCAGTATCAGCACGAACTGGCCACCGCCGCCGCCATTCAGCCGGACACGCTCGCGGCCTTGTCCACCAACCCCGGTGACCCGGCCGCCCAGGCCGCGGCCGTGGGCCAGATCGCCGCCACCGAACACGTCTCCGCCGACGAGGCGATCGCGAAGCTCACCGCCCTGGGCAAGGTGCCGCCCGCCACGCTGGCCTATCTCGACGAGCACGGTCCGGCGGTGCGACAGGCCGCCGCGGACTCGCCCGGCCAGTGGCGCAACTGGTACTGGATCTGCTTCGCCGGCGCCCTCTTCTTCCTGGCCTGCATCCCGTTGCTCAACGGACGGTGGAGCCCGAAGGCCGCCCGGCGCGACGCCGAGGCGCACGAACGCGAGGTGCAGGCGGCGCTCAGCACACTTCAGCTCTCGCGATGATCCGGCGGCTTCAGGCCCTCGACCAGGGCCTGTTGCAGCCGGTTGGCGGTCTCCACATCGGGTTGCCGGTTGGCCAGCACATCGGCGTAGAGAAACGATTCGCCCAGGCGAACCAGGGCGTAGGCGAGGGCGTTCGGGTCGATGGTGGGCGCGAAGCCGAACTCGGCCATGTCGCGGCGCAGGAGGCCCTCGACGAAGGCCACCACGCCGGTCTGGATCCGCCCCCGTGGATCCGTCATGACGCGCAGCGTGACCGCCGGCTCCTCGTCGAAGAGCCGGCGCAGGCCGCGCGACTGCGCGACGATCGCGTTGAGATGCCGGCCGGTGCCGGGGGCGTGCCACGCTCCCGCCGGCCGTTCGGCCTCCCAGCGGCGCGCGGCGATCGCCAGCGTGCGCTCGACGTTGATCCACAGCGCCTGGCTGAGCAGCTCCTCGCGGCCACCGACGCGCCTGAACAAGGTCGCCCGTGAGATGCCCAGCTCGTCGGCGAGGCCCTGCATGTCGAGGCGCCGCCCCTCGTGCAGCCAGCGGGCCGCCGCACGGACGAACTGGTCGGCTCGGCCTGCGCCGGCAGGGGCCGGCGCGTCGACGGTCGGCATCGGACCTCACGGGGAACTGGGCGGCCTCAGGACGCTGTTCACGATAGCCTGCGCGGTCGGCCCGTACGGCGGAAGGAAGGCATCCGCGAGATCGCCGGTGCCCCGCACGACGACGCCGCGCGGATTGGAGAACTCCCGGAACCCGTCGATGCCGTGATGCCGCCCGTAGCCGCTGAGTCCCACGCCGCCGAAGCCCAGCGCCGGAAGAGTGCCTTGCAGCGCGCACGCGTTGACACAGGCGCCGCCGGAGATGGTGCGGCTCAGGACCTCGTCGGCGATCCGCGGATCCTTGCTGAACACGTAGAGACCCAGCGGCCGGTCCCCCGCGTTCAGCCGGGTCACGACGTCGGCCAGGTCGTCGTACGCGATCACCGGCAGCACCGGCCCGAAGATCTCCTCGCGCATCAGCCGCAGGCCGGGCGGCGGATCGACGGCCAGGGTCAGCGGCATCCGGCGGGTCTCCTCGTCGCCCGGTCCGCCGAGCGTGACCAGTCGCACGCCGGCCGCCTCGGCCTCGGCGAGCATCGCGGTGATCCGCTCTCGCTGGCGTGCGGTGATGATGCCGGTGCAGTCGTCCGAGGAGGCGTAGCCGGGCAACTCGCTTTCGAAGTACCGCGCGGCGTGCTCGACGAAGTCGCCGAGCCGGGCGCGCGGGACCAGGACGTGGTCGACCGAGATGCACATCTGGCCGTTCTTGACCAGCTTCGTGCCGACCACGCCGCGGACGCTGTCGTAGTCGACGCTGTCGTCCGCGAGGATCGCCGGGCATTTGCCGCCCAGTTCGAGCGTGACGGGCACCAGGTTCTCGGCGGCGGCACGGGCGACCTCCCGGCCGACGGCGGGGCTGCCGGTGTAGAGCAGGTGGTCCCAGCGCAGCGTCGGGAAGGCTCGCGCCAGCTCGAGGCCTCCGACCGAAACCGCGACGACGTCCTCGCGGAACGTTGCGGCGACCATCCGGTGCAGCAGGCCGGCACAGGCCGGTGTGTGGTCGGACGGCTTGATGATCACGCGGTTACCCGCGGCGAGCGCCTCGACCAGCGGACCGAGGGACAGATCGAAGGGAAAGTTCCAGGGCACGATGATGCCGAGGACGCCCTTGGGCTGGTAGCGCACGCTCGTCCGGGCGGTGCCGAACAAGGACGGGTCGGCGTGCCGCGGCTCGTCGGCCGTCCATTCGTCGAGCTGCTCGGCGGCGTACCCGGCCCGGCCGGCCACGCCGAGGACCTCCACCAGGTCGGTGAACAGGTCCGGGTGGGCGCCGAAGTCCGCCGTCATCGCCGCGCGGATCTCGTCGCGGTGGGCGAGAACCATGCCGGCCAATGCGACGAGCCGCTCCCGGCGTTCGGCGACGCCGGGGAACGGCTCGCTCCGGAACGCGGTTTGCTGCGCGGCGAACAGCCGGTGCAGTTCCGCTATCGCCGCCTTGTCATCCAGGTCGCCGTCCAACGGATCGCGGACAGTAACAGAGCTGGTCATGGAACCTCCCGGGATCACGGAGACCAGATGAAACATCTTGTCGAAGTGTTGCACAGGCCCGCTGCGGGTGCCATCCTTCTGCCGTACGCCATCTTCCCGCTCTTCGCAAAGGAGGCCCCGTGCCCGAGGTGGATGTCCTCATCGTCGGGGCGGGTCTGTCCGGCATCGGAGCCGCCTGCCGCCTCTCCGCCGAGAACCCGCAGCTGACCTTCGAGGTCCTGGAAGGTCGCGGCGCCAGCGGCGGCACCTGGGACCTCTTCCGCTATCCCGGCGTGCGATCCGACACCGACATGTACACGCTGGGCTACCCCTTCCGCCCCTGGACCGGCGAGAACGCGATCGCCGGCGGGGAGGCCGTCCTCGAGTACCTCCGCGACACCGCGCGGGCGTTCGGCGTCGACGAGCGCATCACCTACCACGCCCACGTGATCGGCGCCGCCTGGTCCACCGCGGACGCGCGCTGGACGGTGACGATCGAGGACCCGCGCACCGGCGAGCGCACCACCCGTACCTGCGGCTTCCTCTACCTCTGCTGCGGCTACTACCGATACGACGAGGGCTATACGCCGTCGTGGCCGGGGGTCGGCGACTACACCGGCCGGGTGGTCCATCCGCAGGACTGGCCCGAGGACCTCGACGTCGACGGCAAGCGGGTCGTCGTCATCGGCAGCGGCGCCACCGCCGTCACGCTGGTGCCCGCCCTGGCCCGCACCGCCGGGCACGTCACCATGCTGCAACGCTCACCGTCGTACGTCCTGTCGCTGCCCGCCCGCGACCGGATCGCCCACCTCCTGCGCCGACTGCTCCCCCGGTCCACCGCGCACAAGGCGATCCGGTGGAAGAACATCACGATCGCGACGTGGCTCTATCAGTTCAGCCGCAAACGTCCCGCCCGGATGCGAGCCATGCTGCGGAAGGGCGTGGTCCGGCAACTACCCGCCGGGTACGCCGTCGACACCCATTTCAAGCCCGCGTACGAGCCGTGGGACCAGCGCTTGTGCCTCGTTCCCGACGGTGACTTCTTCGCCGCCATCAGCTCCGGCGCCGCCGAGGTGGTGACCGACCACATCCAGACCTTCACGCCGGCCGGCCTGCGGCTGGCGTCGGGCGCGGAGCTCGACGCCGACGTCATCGTCACCGCCACCGGTCTGAACCTGCTGACCTTCGGCGGCATCGCGCTGAGGGTCGACGGCGAACCGGTGGACACGGCACGACGCGTCGTCTACAAGGGCATGATGCTCGACGGCGTGCCCAACCTGGTCTTCACGATCGGTTACACCAACGCCGCCTGGACCCTGAAGGCCGACCTCGTCGCCTCGTACGTCAGCCGGCTGTTGAAGCTGATGCGCCGCGACCGCTCGCCGATCGTCACGCCCCGCCTGCCCGACGAGCCGCTACCCACCTCGCCGCTGATCGACATGAGCTCCGGCTACTTCGATCGGGCCCGCGCCACGCTTCCCCGCCAGGCCGACCGCGCCCCGTGGCGGCTGCAGCAGCACTATCGCCGCGACGCACCGTTGTTCCGCGGACCGATCAAGGACGACGCCCTGCAGTTCGGCTCCGGTGATCGGCAGGACTCGACCTAGCCGGCCGCTCCGCGACGGCAACTCCCGGTCCGCGGCCCGGGTCGGCGACGAGGGCGACCGTGCCGATCTCGTATTCGAGCACGCGTACCGCCTCCGCCGGCAGCCCGTCGTCCGAAATGATCAGGTCGGCCCGCGAGAGCTTGCCGAATGTCGCGAGGCCGGGAGCGTTCCAGCGGGCGTGGTCGGCCAGCACGATCTTCGTGCCGGCCATGCTCAGCAGCACGGCGTTGACCGCGGCCTCGTCGAGGCTCGCGGCGGTCAGGCCGCGCCGCTGGTCCAGCCCGCACGGGCCGACGAACGCCTGGCTGACGGCCTGGGACCGGGCGCCCGCCTCGGCGAGCGGTCCGGCCAGGGCGCCCGAGCCTCCCCGCTCGCCGCCGGTCAGCACGACCGTCTGGTCCGGCCGGCCGTGCCGGGCGAGGATCGCCGACACCGGGATCGAGTTGGTGACGACGGTCAGGCCCGGCACGTCGCAGAGCCGGCGGGCGAGCGGGAGCGCGATCACGTCCGCCGCGATGGCGATGACGCTGCCGGGGCGCACGAGGCCGGCGGCGTACACCGCAATGATGTTGTGCTCTGCCGAGGTATGGATGCCGGCGACTCCGCTATCCCTTGGTCGAGCCCAGGGCCAGGCCGGCGATGAACTGCCGCTGCAACAGCAGGTAGACGATCAGCGTGGGAATCGCGGCGATCAGCGCCGCCGCGGCGATCATGTTCTGGTTGCTCACGAACTGACCCTGCATGTTGGCCAGTGCCGAGGTGACCGGACGCTTGTCGCCGGTGGAGATCAGCGTGATCGCCCAGAAGAAGTCGTTGTAGATCCACGTCGTCAGCAGCGTCGCCAGCGCCGCGACCGCCGGGCGGCACAGCGGCAGCGTGAGCCGCCAGAACCGGGTCCAGACGGAGGCTCCGTCGACGACCGCGGCCTCGTCGAGCTCCTTCGGCAGCGTCTTCATGTAGTTGCTGAGCACGAAGACGCAGAACCCGAGCTGAAACGCGACGTTGATGGCGATCAGCCCGATGTAGCTGTTGTAGAGCTGGCCACTCCCGCTGGCCCACGACGGCAGCGGGACGGCCAGGTAAAGCCGGAACAGCGGAGTGATGAGAACCTGCTGGGGCAGCAGATTGCCGGCCGTGAACACGATCAGCAGCGCGATGTTGAACCGGAATCTCAGTCGCGACAGCACGTAGGCACAGGACGCCGCCAGCAGCAGCGTGATCAGCACCGACGGGATCGTCACGTACGCTGAATTAAGGAAAAAGTGCCACATGTCTGACTGGTTCCACGCGTTGCTGAAGTTGTCCAGCGTCAGGTGGCGCGGCAGTGACACGTACCCGTGGGCGTTCGTCTCCGAGATCGGGCGCAACGCCACGTACAGCGAGAACAGCACCGGAGTGATCCAGAGGACGAGCATGACGGTCATGAAGATCTGAGCCCGGGCGCCGGCCCCCTTCGGTCGGGCCGGCGCCGCCGGAGGCGACGCCCGCACCGGTCTGATCCGCGTCGTGGTGGTCATGTTTCGGCCTCCTCGCGCCGGAAAGCCTGCTGGAGAAAGAGGATGATCGGGACGAGCGAGATGACCAGCAGGATCACGCCGAGCGTCGACCCGAAGCCGATCCGCTGGGTCTCCCCCACGATGTTCTGGGTCACCGCGACGGACAGCAGCTCGAGGCCGCGCAGCGGATTGCCGCCCGAGGTGATGTAGACCAGGTCGAACGCGCGCAGTGACTCGATGACCGTGACCACCGCGACGACGATGTTGATCGGCCGCATCGCCGGGAAGATGACCCGCCAGAACGTCTGCCGGCTGGTCGCCCCGTCGATCAGGGCGGCCTCGCGCAGGCCCGGGTCGACGGCCTTGAGCCCGGCCAGGTAGAGCACCATCACGTAGCCGACCTGGCGCCAGCTCGCCTCGACCAGCAGCGCCCAGAGGTTGAGCTTCGGGTCGCCGAGCCAGTCGATGAGGTCGTTGTTGCCGGTACGGCCGATGAGGGAGTTGATCAGGCCGTAGTTCGGTGAGTAGATCAGCTCCCAGACGATGCCGATCAGCGCGAGCGAGAGCATCACCGGCAGGAAGAAGATGCTCTGGTAGAGCCGCGAGCCGCGGATGCCCCGGTCGATGACGACGGCGAACAGCATCCCCAGTGGCGTCGCGACGCCGACGAACACGGCGAGCCAGATGATGTTGTGCAGGACCGCCGGCCAGAAGTCGGGATAGCCGGTGAAGGCCTGGGTGTAGTTGCGCGTGCCGTTGAGGCATCCCGGCTGCGGGATCCCCGGCGCCGACGGCAACGAGCCGCAGGGCTTCAGCTCGACGCCGCCGACCCCGGTCCATTTCGTGAACGACAACCCGACCGAGGCCACCGTCGGCAGCCAGATGAACGCCGCGTCGATGAGCAGCGGCACGCCGAGCATCGCGCCGACGACCAGGAGGTCCCGCCGGGTGAGTACGCGCAACCTCCGTCGCATCACTTGGTGAAAATCGTCTTGGCCTGGTCCTCGGCGCTCTTCTGGATCGAGGCGACCGACGCGGCGCTCGGGTCGTCGACGAACTGCTGGACCAGCTTGATCATCGCGGTGGCCATGTCGGGCACCGTGTCGCGGTCCATGAACTGCGAGACGTTCTTGCACTTGGCGATCTCGGCGACCGACTTCTTCTGGATGTCGTTGTAGCTCGACGCGATCAGCCCGTTCGCGACGCCGACGTCCCAGTGGTCGGTCTGCAGGAACGAGGCCTCGGCGTCCTTGCCGCCGACGTACTGCAGCACCGCCTTGGCCGCGGCCGGGTTCTTGCCCTTCTTGGGCAGGATGAAGCCGTCGGTCGGCGCGTCCATGTAGTCCTGCCCGTACGTCGGGTTGATCACCGGGTACGGGAAGAAGTCGAGATCGGGCAGGTTCTTCGGGTCGTAGTTGGCGGCGACCTGGTTGGACCCCTGGAACATCATCCCGGCCTGCTTGTTCTCCAGCGCCTTCGCCGCGTCCTGCCAGGGCCGGCCGTTCGCGCCGTTCTGCATGTACGGCATGACCTCGCGCCACTTGTCGAAGACCGCGGTGACGCCCGGATCGGTCCACGGCACCTCGTGCTTCATCAGCTTCATGTGGTAGTCGTAGCCGTTGACCCGCAGGTTGATGATGTCGAACGTGCCCAGGCCGGGCCAGCCGTCCTTCTCGGCGAACGCGATCGGGGTCAGCCCGTCGGCCTTCATCTTCTTGGCCAGCGCGAGGTAGGCGTCCCAGGTGGTCGGCACCTGGTAACCCTTCGAGGCGAAGACGCTCTTGTTGTAGAAGACGACCCAGGGATAGTTGTAGAGCGGCACGAAGTAGTAGTGCCCGTCGATGCCCTTGGACAGGTTCTTGGTGGCGTCGTTGAACCCGCTGCCGATCTTCTCCCAGACGTCGTCCACCGGGGTGAGCAGACCCTGCGCGGCGAAGAACTGCATCCGGTACCCGGCGAACCAGGTGGCGAGCGAGTCCGGGGTGCCCTGCAGGTAGGTGCTGATGTTGGTCTGGAACGCGTCGTGGCTGGTCGTGTTGACCGTGATCGGGACCTTCGTCGCGGCGGTCGCGGCGGTGGTCAGCGCGGCGAACGCGGCCTTGGTCGAGTCGTCCGAGTAGTTGGAGCCGAAGGTGATCGGCGCGGTGGCCGAGCCGGCATCCGTCCCGGTCTTCGCCGAGTCGTCGTCGCTGCCGCAGGCCGTCAGCAGGCTGGGCAGGGCCGCGGCGGCGGTCAGGCCGGCCAAACCCTTTAAAGCAGATCGGCGGGAGAGGTTAATGGCCATGTTTCATCTCCTGGCGGTGATCGTTGACTTCAGTTGCCGAGCGCCCATTTCTGACCGGAGCGGTGGCTGTTCGGTGCTGTTAGAGATTGAGCACTATTGTTCGAACAGCTGTCAACGACTTCGATTTGGACTCTCAACCAAACTCGATCGCCCATTTTTGGAAGCCATACATATCTTTCGATGTCTTAGCTCATCCGGCGGTGCAGCAGCCACCACGCCGTCACGAGGTCCTCGGTACGCCGCAGATCCAGCCCGGTCAGCTCGTGAAAGCGCTGCACCCGGTACCGCACGGTGTTCTGGTGCACCGCGAGCCGCTGCGCCGTCTCGCGCACTTCCTGATTGCAGTCGAGATAGACGCGTGCCGTCTCCTCGATGTCGGAGTTGGCCCGGCCCGGCCCGTCGAGCGCACGCATGTGCCGCGCGCTCAGCGCCGCCGCCACGGCCCCGGCCGGACCGGCGGCGAGAACCAGTGGCCGCGGCCCGAGGTCCGCCAGGCGCACCAGTCCGATCTGCCCGAAGCAGCCGGCGGTGTCGAGCGCCTGCACCGCCTCGGCGAACCCCTCGTGCAGCCGATCCAGCGGGACGGCGGGACCGGCGCCGACCAGGTACCCGGCGACGGTTTCCGGCGCGACCGGCGCGATCACGCCCAGGATCGCGCCGACCTCGGCGTACAGCAGCCGGTCCGCCGGCAGGCGCAGCGCCGCGGCGATCGCCTTGAGGATCGCGTCGGCCTCGCCGGCCGACGACGCCCGGGCGGCCAGGGGCACGGGACGCGCCTGCGGGTCGAGCTCGAACATCCGGGCGTCCCGGTTGATCTGCTCGGCCGGGAACGATCCGGCCAGCAGCGCACCGGCGAACGCGGCGCGCCGCTCGGCGTCGAATCGGGTCCGCTCGAGCGCCAGGTCGCTCTGCGCCCGGTTGAACACATCGGACGCCTCGTTGGAGAACTCCCAGACGCTGTCGTGGATCACCAGTTGCAGGGCCGTCGGCAGGCCGGCCGCATCGCCGGCCTCGTCGAGCAGCGCGAGCATCAGGCGCGACCCGAGCTGGTACGAGGCGGACAGCAGGTCGGCCGGGATACCGCGGGCGGCCCGCTCGGCCGCGAACTTGTGGAGCAGCTCGCGCAGCGCGGGGTCGGGCACCCGCATGGCGAGCAGCTCGGTGATCAGCGTGTCCATGAACGCCTGGGCGGGGACCCGGATCTCGTCGTCGGTGAGGATCCGGTAGCCCGGCAGCTGCTTGCGGACGAGGGCGAGCAGCCGGTCCCCGTAGGTCGCCTGTTCCTGCCGCAGGAACTCGATCGTCTTGATCACCTTGCGGCGGGTCGGCTCGTCGAACGTGGCGAACGCCGGCATCCCGCGACGCGCTTCCCCTACCGGCCGGCCTGCGCTGTTCATCGTCGCAGCCTAGGACGCGGGCCGTTGTTCGCGGCGACAAAATCGCCCGGCCGACCTTGGTGACCGCTCCCTAGCCATGGCGCTCCGGACGAGGCGACACTGTTCGTTAAGTTTCGTTCCAGGTGAAATTTGTTCGGTCGGCAACGCCCCCCCCCCGGCCGGAAAGGCATCCCCCATGCGAACAAGAAAGCGTCTGCTGACGCATGCCGCCGCGGTCCTGCTGCCGGCGGCGCTCCTCTACGGCTTCGGCGCGTCCACCGCGGCCTCGGCCGCTGCCGGCTGGGTCGTCAGCGGGCCGTCCAGCGGTTCCCCGACCGCGGCCCAGGTGACGCTGGACGGCGGCATCCTGACGTTCGGCGCGGCCAGCCACGGCCAGACCGTGCTCTCGCCGTCCACCATCGGCATCCAGACCGGCGCCGCCGACCTGACCAGGAACCTCACGTTCAGCCAGCGCACCGACCGCACGGTCACCGAGGCGTACACGATGACCACCGGCAAGCAGCGCAGCCGGTCGACCACCTACAACGAGTCGACGTTGTCGTTCACGGGCACCGGCGGCGCGCGGCTGGACGTCGTGGTGCGCGCCTCGGACACCGGCGTCGCGTATCGCTACGTCCTGCCGGGTAGCGGCTCGGTCACCGTGCAGCGCGAGGCGTCGTCGTGGAGCGTGCCCACCGGGTCGAACGCCTGGTTGTTGCCCGCCACGCGGGAGGACCAGGGATATCCGGTCCAGACGACGGCCGGCGCGGCGGCCACCGGGACGTTCCGTGTGCCGGCGCTGTTCCAGGCCGGCGGCGCCTACGCGCTGATCGCCGAGACGAACCTCGACGGCCGGTACGCCGGCGGCAGCCTGACCCACACGGCCGGCTCGGGCACGTACGGCATCGTCCTGGACAGCTCGAGCGTGACCGCGAGCCTCCCGCTGTCGACGCCGTGGCGCACCGCCGCCGTCGGCGACCTGGCCACGGTCACCCGATCGACGATCGTCGACGACCTGGCCACACCGTCGAAGATCAGCGACACCTCCTGGATCAAGCCGGACACGGTCACCTGGTCGTGGCTGACCGAGCACGCCAGCCCGGGCGACGAGAACCGGCAGAAGCAGTACATCGACTTCGCGTCCCGCAACGGGTGGGGCTACGTCCTGATCGACGAGGGCTGGCAGTCGAGCTGGATCCCGGACGTCGTCGCGTACGCGAAGGCCCGCAACGTGCAGGTGATCCTGTGGTTCAACTCCAGCACCCTGTGGACCCAGGCGCAGCGCGACCAGTGGCTGCCACAGGTCAGGAGCTGGGGCGTGGCCGGCGTGAAGGTCGACTTCATCTACGAATACACCCAGCCCACGCTGCAGTGGTACGACCAGATTCTGGCCCAGACCGCCAACCTGCAAATCATGATCAATTTCCACGGTACGGCGACACCGCGCGGCCTGCAGCGCACCTGGCCACACGTGATGTCGGCGGAGGCGGTGCACGGCGCCGAACAGTTCCTGCGCGCGTTCAAGAACACGATCCTGCCGTTCACCCGCAACGCGATCTCGAGCATGGACTACACGCCGGTCGTCCTCAGCTCGTACAACCGGGACGACACCCTGGCGCAGGAGCTCGCCACCTCGATCCTGTTCGAGTCGGGCTGGCAGCACCTCGCCGACAACCCCGAGAGCTACACGGCCCACCCCGAGGCGCTGCAGATCCTCAACCAGCTCCCGACCGCCTGGGACGAGACACGACTGCTCGGCGGCACGCCGGGGCAGGAGGCGTACATCGCGCGCCGCAACGGCGCGAAGTGGTACATCGCCGGGGCCACGAACATCGCCGCGAAGACGTACACGACGCCTCTGAGCTTCCTCGGCGGCGGGCAGTACTTGCTGGAAACGGTGCGCGACGGCGCCAACGCGACGATGGTGCGCTCGACCCAGGTCGTCACCAGCGCCGCGACGCTGTCGGTGGCCGAGCTGGAGCGCGGCGGCTTCGCCTCCGTCGCATGCCCCTACACCAGCGGCATGACCACCTGCGGCGACGGCTCGATCGGCGTGCTCCGGGGCCAGGGCTCCGGCCGCTGCGCCGACGTGCCGAACAACACCCAGGTCAACCGCACCCGGATCGCCCTCTGGGACTGCAACGGCGGCGCCAACCAGACCTGGACGGCAACGACGTCGAAGCAATTGACGGTGTACGGCGCGAAGTGTCTCGACGTCGACACCGGCGCCACGACCGACGGCACCCCCGTGACCATCTTCGACTGCACCGGCGGCGCCAACCAGCAGTGGACGGTGAACGCCGACGGCACCGTCGTGAGCGCCGCCTCGGGCAAGTGCCTCGACGCCGCCAAGGCCGGAACCGCCAACGGAACGCTCCTGCAGATCTGGACCTGCAACGGCCAGAGCAACCAGAAGTGGTCCCGCACCTGACCGTCCCGGCCCGGGGAAGTGTCAGAGAGTCAGCACGACCGTGGAGATGCTGCGGGCCGGGACGTTGACGGTGACCTGCCCGCCGTTCACCGCGGTCGGCTGGGCGGCCGCGCTCGCGGTCTGCGAGGTGACGTAGTGCTCGGCCTTGGCGATGGTCTGGGGCGCCTGGAGAACGGCGCCGTTGACCGCGCTCGCCGACCGGTTGAGGATCACCAGGGTGATCTTTCCGCCGCCCTGGTACGCGGTCACCTCGAGCGGCGACGTCTTGGCGTCCTTGGTCAGGCCGACCCGCTGGTAGCCGGGACGGACGTACTTGGCGTACTGGGCGAACGCGTAACCGCGCTTGAGCGGGGCGCCGGTGGCCGTACCGGCGCTGCCGTCGCCGATGAAGGAGTAGAAGCGCTTGCCGTACCACCAGATGTAGGCGCTCCAGTTCGATTCCATCGATTTGCCGACCGTACGCATGACGTCGTCGAGGGTCTCGTCCCACACCGCCCGGTTACCGGCGTCGGCCCATGCGGTGGAGGTGTCGCCGGCCGCCTCGTGGAAGTTCCACTCGGTCATCCACACCGGCTTCTGGTACTGATCGGCCAGGGGGTACGGCTTCAGCCGGCCCGCGTCCTCGGTGCCGTACAGGTGTCCGCCGATGTAGCCGATGTTGCCGCGGGCGCCCGCATCGTTGAGGGCCGGGTCGGTGAGGCCGTAGTTCAGGTTCACCGCCTCGGCGACCATCAGCTTCGTGTTCTGCACCTTGGCGCCCTGGTCGCGCACGAAATCGCGGAGCTGGGCGCCGGTCCAGGTCATCGAGTCGTACGCGGGGGCCCAGTCGGGCTCGTTCTGGACCGACGTGACATCGATCGCCACGCCCTGGCCGCGCATGTACTGGACGTAGCTGTTCAGGTGGTTCGCATAGTCGTCGTAGTAGTCGGTCTTCAGCGAGCCGCCGTTGGTGCGGCTGTTGTTGGTCTTCCACGCCGCCGGCGCGGTCCAGGGCGAGGCGAGGATCTTCACCCCCGACCCGTACGACTTCGCGGTCTTCAAGGCGCTCGCCTGGGTCGCCCACTCCCCGGAGACCGGCGAGATCCCGGTCCGCACGATCGACAGGCCGAGCTGGTTGGCGCCGAGCCCCACCAGGGTCTGCGTCTCGGCCGTCGACCAGGCGCTGCCCCAGATGGACACGGCCGCCCCGAAACCGTCGATCGTCTGGTACTTGGTGGCGGTGTTGACGACGATGTCGGGCGACGTGGCGGGCGGGGCGGAGGTCGGGGCGGAGGTCGGGGCGGAGGTCGGGCCCGTCGTCGGCGACGTGCTTCCCGTGCAGGCCACGCCGTTCAGCGAGAAGCTCGCGGGAGAGGGGTTGCTGCCCGTCCACGAGCCGTTGAAGCCGAACGAGACGGTGCCGTTGGTGGGGACCGCGCCGTTGTAGCCGACGTTCGTGGCGGTGACCGCGCTGCCGCTCTGGGCCAGCGTGGCGTTCCAGGCCTGCGTGACGGTCTGACCGGCGCCGTACGACCAGGTCAGCGTCCAGCCGGTCAGGGAGTCACCGAGGTTGGTGATCGACACATCGGCGCCGAAACCGCCCTGCCACTGCGACGACACCGCGTAGCTCACCGCGCAGCCGGCGGTCGCGGCGCCGGCCGGCAGGGCGACGGCAACCGCCGCCGACGCCACCGCCAGAACACCGGCCGACGCCAGGGCGGCTTTGGTTGCTCTCGATCGAGCCATGGTCCGTTCCTCCACCCGGGAAATAGCGACTGACGCATTCATGTGCGTCATTGCAAGCGGGTCGCGCCAGGAATGCTACGGGAGCGCTCCCACGACCTCAATGAAGGAACGGGACCGACGATCCATAACACTATTTCAGTGCACTGTTCCCGCGCGATGCGCGCCTCGTTTCAGCGCCGCTTCAGCCCGGTGTCAGCACGCCGAGGAAGCTGACGCCAGCGGCACATGATGCCCAAAAAAGGGCAACGGACGCGAAGGAAGGGCACAGATGACCAGACCGGTGCGCGAATCGTCCGGACGAATCCGGGGCCGGTGGCGCGGAAGGCTGTGGGGCGCGGCGGCGGCGGTGGCGGGATTGACGGTCGCCCTGGCCGCGACCCCGGCCCAGGCCGACGAGCCCCCGGATCCGCCTCCGCCGCCCACGTTCGCGGTGGCGTTCCAGGGATCGAACGGCGATCTGTGGACGCTCGACACCGCCGGGACGCCGCACGACCAGGGCCTCGGCATGGCGGCACGCACGAGCCCGTCCGCCGTCATGTTCTGCGGAGGGTGCCGCACCACCATCGCGTTCCAGGCCAACACCGGAATCCTGTGGCTGCTCGACCTCGTGACCGGCGTGCCCACCAACACCGGAATCCGGATGGCGGCGGGGACCAGTCCCAGCGCGTCGTCCACGTTGGCGGGTGCGGTGAAGGTCGCCTACCGCGGGACCAACGGCCACCTCTGGACGTACGTGGTCGGGAGCAGTCCCGTCGACAGCACCCTGCCGATGCGCAACAGCCCCAGCATCAGCCGGCCGCTGAACTTCTCCCGGGAGGCGGTCATCGCGTACCAGACGCCGAGCGGGAACCTGATGTGCCTGCTGACCGGCGACGGACAGAACTCCTGTCCCGGTGTGGCGATGGATCCGGCCACCAGCCCCAGCATCGCCGTCATCGGTTCGACCTCGCTGCTGGACGGTGTCGCGGTCGCCTACCAGTCGGCCGACCATGTGCTCTACACGTACAACTCGGTCAAGCGCACCAACCCCCGCATCGCCCTGAACCTGACGCCCGGAGCCGGGCCCGGTGCGGGCGCCGACGGGCTGATCGGGCCGGACGGGTCGGGCGAGATCCAGGTCTCCTTCCGGGCGGTCACCAGCGCGCTGTGGCGAGTCACCCCGGACATCTCGTTCCAGGAGAGCTGGACGGTCGGCGTGGCGGCCGGCACGACGCCGTCGGTCGCGCCCTGGATCCTCGCCTTCCAGGGCAGTGACGGGCGCCTGTGGACCGAGGCGAGCTTCGGCGCTCCGGTGCAGAGCAGCGCGCTCATGGCGGCCGGCACCAGTCCGGACCTCTACTGAGCGACCGCGCGAAGGATGGTCCGGGCCATCCTTCGCGCGGCCCTCGCTGACGGCGCGGCCCTCGCTGACGGCGCGGCCCTCGTTGACAGCACACATCACCATGATCTGGTGGGACTGCGGCGGGCCGGCTGGACGAAGATCGCGGGGATCGGCGCGGCGCTCGTTGCCGTCACGGCGGGATGCGGCGGTGACCGCACCGACTCGCCCGATCCGAAGCCGAGCGCGCCGGGCCGGCCCGTGACGGTCTTCGCCCAGAGCGCGCGGGGTTCGGCGGTCCGGTTCGCGTTGCCCGCGGGCTGGGCGCCCGGCCCGGTGTCGAGGTCGACGGCCGTCTACCGGTCGGCCGATCAACGGCAATCGGTGACGGTGGTGCTGGCCACGGCGCCGTCGACCCTGGCCGGCTCGGCCGAGGCGGTGCTCGGTGTCGTCGCGGGCGAGGTCGGCAAGACGTACGGGAACGCCTGTGTTGTCGCAGTGGATCGCGCGGCCGGCCGGGTCACCTTCGAGGCGGAGGAGCCGTGCTCCACAACGGGCCGGAAGTCGCTGGTCGACCCGGCCAGGGACGCGCCGGTGACGTCCGCACCGGCCGATGCGCGTCACCGCCTCGAGACCACCTGGATCGCGGCCCCGCCCGGAAACGGGTGGGCGATCGTCTATGACGCACCGGCCACCGCCTTCGATCCGGCCATTCACACCAGGAACGTTCAACTGCAACAGAGCAATGCGATCCCGTCGTACGCCGCCCGCGTGCCCGGCGCGGCGCCGGCGGCCGCCTTCGACTCGTCGTCGCCCTCCCCCGCCGTCCTGGCGAGCGCCCGACCGGCGGCGTCAGCGCCGGGCGTGACCGTGTCCGACGCGTGTCAGCTGGTCGCGCCGGACGACCTGGTGAGCGTGCCCGACGTGCCACCGGCCGTCTCCCGGAACAACCGGACGTCGTCGCTGGGTGCGAAGTCCGTCTGCGAGGTCCATTACGGCGACCGCAGTACCGCGACGCTCGCCGTGTCCCTGTTCGACCGAGCGCTGCCGGCGGTTCTGGACACGGTCGCGAAGAACGACGGCTTGAACCGCCACATCGAGCCGGGCGAGTCCGGCGGCGTCGACGTCATCACCGTTCTCGGGAACAGTCCGGCCGATCCCGATTTCCGGGCGGAGGCTTACCTTTCGATCGGTCCCGCTCGTACCGTCCGGCTGACCTTCGCCGGCCCCGGCGACGAGATGTCGCTGTGGGATCTGCACGTGGCGTCGGCCGAGGCGAGGACGATCGCCGGCCGGTTGTCGTCGGGCACGCTGGCTCCCTCGCCGGCGGTACCCGCCGGGCCCCGTCCCGGCGTACAACTGGACGGCCTGCGATCCGGGCGTTCCCCGGTGACGCAGGCGAATGTCTGCGACCTCCTCGACCCGTCCGCCGCGAAGCTGGTCGACGGAACCCCGCTCACCCTCGGCAAGAACTACCCCCACTCGTGCAAGTCCGAAGGCGCGAAGTACACGTTCGACGTGGCGCTGTGGGACGGTTCCCTGGCCGACGCCGCGACCAGCAACTCCGGCGTGCCCCACGGAAAGGGCGTGTCGACGAGGCTGGTCAACGGCATCACCGCGATCACGGACGACGGCGGCGGCCGAGGCGTGACGGTCTACGTCACCAACGCTGCCGTCGCGGTCAGCACCGGCACCTGGGCCGAGGTGCTGGTCACGTACCCGAAAGGCAAGACATCCGAGGCGCTCCGCATCAGGGATCGACTCATCCAGCAGGTGACGGCACACGCCCGGTGACATCCGGCCGGCCCGCACGCCTCAGTACGGGTACCAGGTCAGGTGCTGGTTGGAGCTGCTGTTCACGCACGACCACAGCTGCGGCTGCTGACCGTCGGCCTGCGAGCTGTGCGGCATGTCGATGCAGTACTGCCCGCTGTAGCCGGTCATGTTGTACCAGTCCGGCGGGCCGCCGTGCATCTTGTAACCCTTCCACACCACGCTCCCGCCACAGCTCCACAGGTAGACGGGCTCGCCGTCGCCGCCGGAGGCGCTGAGGCAGTAATCGGTGTTCCATTTCCGGATCCGCGCGGCGTCGCCGCTGGTCCACTCGAAGACCCACTGCTGGTGGTTGCGGTTCGAGGAGCTCGGCGAGGCACAGGTCCACTGCTGGACCTTGGCGCCGTCGTAGGGCCGGTTCTGGTAGAGATCGAGACACTTGCCGGAGTGCTCGAACTTGATCTGGTACGGGCCCGAGTAGGCCAGGGCGGGCGTGGCCGGCGCCAGCAGAACGCCGAGCACCAGGGTCACCACCGCCGCGAACACGCTGGTCGTCCGAGATCGGGACATAGCCGGTTCCTCCGTTCGTCTAGTTCGGGTAGTCGGTGCCGCAGCTCTTGCTCGTGCGGTTGGCGAGGGGGACGAACGCCATCGCGTCCAAGGCGACGCTGTCCTCACCCGAGTCCTGCACGACCTGGTTGTTGTCGATCTGGACCTGCGCGCCGCGGCCCAGGTTGTACGTGCCGAGATAGACCCACTTGGGCGAACCGAGCTTCAGGGGGATGTCCGACTGGGTCTCGTCGTGGAAGTTGATGGGGCACTCCGGCGGCCTTTCGGTGTTGACGGCGCCCCGGGTGATCACGTAGGACCCGTAGCCGTCGGCGCCGTGGCTGGGCAGGTGCGCCACGATGGCGTAGTTCGCCCGGGTGCCGGGCGCGAGATCCAGGTCCGGTGTCCACGAGCCGACGACCCGGCGGGTCGGCTTGTTGCTCGGATAGAGGTACGTGAACCAGGAGTGCCCCTTGTAGCCCGCGCCGATCTGATGCAGGTCGACCGCCGCGTAGGGCGCCACCGACGGATAGCCGGCCGGGTCGCCGAGCCGCAGGGTGAACTTGCCGTTCTGGGGTTCGACCCCCTCGCAGCCCAGGTTGTGCTGCGCGGTGTTGTTCAGGCTGTAGACGACCGACACCTTCTTGGTGGCGTCGCGTTGCGGATCGGCCCACCCGTTGAAGTCCGAGCAGTCCCGGTCGTAGATGCGTTTGACGCCGGGTTCGGCCGAGCCGAGCGAGAACCCGAGGTGCTCGGTCGAGCATTCCCCGCCCGCACAGTCGGCGAAGGTCACCGGCCCGCGCCACCAGCACGACTCGTCGACCGCCGGGCAGCCGCCGCTCGCCTCGGAACAGTTGTTGACCGTCCCGCAGAAGTCCCACACGCCCGGCAGCGACAGCACGCGCTGCCCGAGATACAACGGGGTGTTGTCGCCGTAGTCGGGCTCGGAATACGCCGGCGTCGAAATCGGGTAGCCCTTGTACTGCGGGGTCTCGACCCAGCCCAGGACCCGCTCCGGATAGGGCCACCGGTTCGGGTGCTCGGCGTCGGCCATGGTGGTCCGCAGGAACGGATTGCGGTCGGCGGCGTAGTTGGCCGGGTTGTTCAGCCAGCCGATCCCGAAGTGTCCCTTCTGCTTCGGGTTGGTGTCCCGCGTCGCGTACGGATAGAAACCGCTGTTGTACGCCCAGAGCGCGGCGAACCAGTTCTCGACGTACCGCGGCTGGTTGTTGTTGATCGTGATCCGGTATTCGGCCGGCTCGGCCTGGATCTGGTTCCACTTGTCGATCAGGATGTTGAGGCTCGCGGCGATGTTGGCGGCGTAGTCGACGGCGATGGCCCGCTTCTGCGTGTGGTCCCAGAGATTGTCGTTCACCCGCATGCCGTCGGTGACCTGCCCGATGCCGTACCCGCAATCGGCCTTGTCGTAGTTGATGACGTCGAGGTTGCCGCCGTTGCCGTAGTAGTTGCCGATCAGGGGATTGCCGGTGTCGCCGGGCACCACGTGCCAGGACGCCTGCGACATGTTGGTCTCCTGGGCGACGACGCCGAGCATCACGTTCGCCGGAACCGTGCCACCACCGGTCAGGCTCCTGAGCGGAAAGAGCTGCTGCGGCTGGTACGGGCCGAGCGCCGCCTTCAAATAGTTGGTCGGCCGGGTGACGGTCAGCCGGCCGTGCACCGCCTGGTCGATGGCCCACTCCACCTGGTCCGCGCTCGGCTGCAACGGCTGGACCGTGGGATCGTTGCGCGGCACGGCGCAGGACGGGTCGAGAACCGGCGACGCCACGGTGGCCCGGGCGCCGAGGTCGACGTCCAGCTTCGGCGCCGCGGTCCGCGCCACCGGGCCGCCGCCGCGCCGCCCGCTCGCGGTCGCCCGGACCTTCACCGTGACGACTCCGGCGTACTCGTCCGAGGCCTGGTCCAGCGGCGCGGTCACCGACCGGGCCGACTGCCCGCTGTAGACCTCCTCGGCGATCAGGCGCCCCTCGGCCGAGACCGCCTCGACGTGCCGGTCGGTGGCCACCACGCGCAGCTCCGGCACGGCGGTGACCCGTTCGACCTGGCCGACCAGCGCGTTCGTGCCTCCCCGCCGGCCGAAGAGCTGCAGCTTGCCGACCGGGCCGGTGGCGGTCCGGACCAGTGTGCCGCCGGCCAGCCGGCTCGCGACCGCCCGGCCCCCGTCGACCGACACGACATCGACGGCCGACCCGGCGGTGGCCCGGACCGCGAACGGCTGTCCCGCGATCGTGGCGACCCGGGTCAGCTCGCCGGCCGCGCCGACCTTCACCAGGTTGCGGCCGGCGATGGCGTAGTCGCCGTCCGGCCCCGGCGCCGGCGTGGTGATCTGCCCGCTGATCCGGCGGGTGCCGGTCACCGTGCCGGCCGCCGCGTCCACGGTCAGCAGCTCGGTGTCGCGGCCGAACTCGTCGCCGGTCCCGCGGGTCAGCAGGACCCGATCGTCCGGACCGCACGCCGGGTTGAAGTAGGACAGCTCCACCCCGCCGGCCACGTATCTCGCGCGGCCGGTGCTCGTGTCGACGACGGCCGCGAGGCCGCCGGCCATCATGAGCTCCGGCCGGTTGCTGGCCTTCTTCGGCGCGAAGACGGCGACCGCGTACCGGCCCGAGCCGGTCACGCAGACCTCGCCCATCCACGGGCCGACGTCCAGGGCGCTGGAGGTCAGGGTGGCCAGCGTCGACCAGGCGAAGCCGTCCTTCTCGCGGGCGACGTAGAGGTGGAAACCCTCGGTGTCGCCCGCCCCGGTCACCAGTACGTCGGTGCCGGATGCGGGCGAGGCCATCGCCTCGCCGGGGAGGGCGGGCACGGTCAGGGACAGGGCGGCGGCGATCGCGATCAGCCGCGATCTCGTCGATGTCGGACGCATTCTTTCCCCCGTGAGTGAGATCATCGCCATGCCGTGCACGTGCTCTCGCCGCCGAAGCAGGCCTGCACCGACTGCTGGAAGTCGACCAGGGTGCTGGTGGCGCCGTGGTTCTTGTAGATGGTCGCGGTGAAGGCGGTCTGGTTGACGCCGCCGTACTCGGGCTGCGTCTGCAGGTATCCCTCGGTGACGAAGCCGCCTTCGTCGGTGATGGTGAAGATGGCCCACATCGCATGGCAGGTCGGGCTGTACCACAGGTCGATACGGCCTACCCCCGTGGAGGCCGTGACGCCGTTGATCGCGTACGCCTGATCGCTGCAGTCGGTGTCGGCGAGGTTCCGGCCGTCGCAGCCGGACCTCTCGCAGTGCACGACGGCGCTTGCCCGGCTCGCCGGCGCCGCCAGCCCGGCGACGAGCAGGAGTCCGGCGACGATCGCCGCTGTTCGACGGTTCCGCATGGTTGTTCCCCCGCGTCCTGGGTGTGTGATCCTCACCGTCCGGCATGGATGTCTCGACGTTCCCCTTGTCGGGTATCGGAGCGAGGACCCCGGACCGGCCGGCCGATACATAGAATTCGATCCATGTCGGGGGACACGGACTTTCTTCTGCTCGGGCCGGTGGAGGTGCTCGCCGATCGAGAGATCGTCCATCTGGGCGGGAGCCGTCAGCGGCACGTCCTGGCCGCGCTGCTGCTGAGCAGCAATCGCATGGTGCCCAGCCACCAGCTCATGTCCGCGGTGTGGGGCGACGCGCCACCGGCCACCGCGCAGCGGCAGGTGCACATGGCCGTCTCGACGCTGCGCCGCGCGCTCGGCCGGATCCCGTCCTGGGGCTCGCTGCGGACCGAGCCCGGCGGTTACCGGCTGTGCGTGCCCGACGAGCGCATCGACGCCTGGCGGTTCCGGGGTGCGGTCGAGGAGGGCCGGCGTCTGGCCGCGGCCGGCAGTCCGGCCGAGGCGGCGCGGGCGTTCCGGGCGGGCCTCGCGCTGTGGCGTGGCCCGGCCCTCGCCGGACTCGAGGGGCCGATGCGGGAGCAGGCCGACTGGTGGGACGAGATGCGGCTGACGACGCTGGAGGAATGCCTGGAGTGCGAGGTCGCGGTCGGGGCGTCCGCGGCCGTCCTGGAGGAGCTGTCCGCCGTGACGGACCGTCATCCGTTGCGCGAGCGCCTGGTCGCGTCGCTGATGCTGGCGCTGAGCCGGCACGGCCGGCAGAGCGACGCGATCGCGATCTATCGCCGGACGGCCGCCCTGCTCGCCGACGAGCTCGGCCTCGATCCCGGGCCGGCCCTGCAGGACCGGTTCCTCGAGATCCTCCGCTCGACGCCGGCGCCGGCTCCGGCCGCCGCTCCGGCGCCGGCCGGCTGGGCCCCGATCGTGCCGCGGCAGCTGCCGGCGCCGGTGCCGGTCGTCGGCCGCGAGCGCGAGACCGGCGCGCTCGACATGCTGCTGTCCGATGACGACGGCCCCCGGATCGCCGTCGTGCAGGGCACCGCCGGGGTGGGCAAGACGACGCTGGCGGTCCACTGGGCCCATCGGGCCGTTGCCCACTTCCCCGACGGGCAGCTCTACTGCGACCTGCGGGGCTTCGACGCCTCGCCGGTTCCCGCCGTGCCCGAGGAGGTGCTCCAGGAGCTCATCGAGGCTCTCGGCGGAGCGCCGGAGCGGATGCCGGGCGGTTTGGACGCGCGTGCCGCCCTGTTCCGCAGCCTGCTGGCCGATCGGCGGGTGCTGCTGGTGCTCGACAATGCCCGCAGCGCCGAACAGGTGCGGCCGCTGCTGCCGGGCGCGCCGGGCTGCCGGACGGTGATCACCAGCCGGCCGGAGATGACCACGCTGGCGGTCACCGACGGCGCCCGGCTGGTGCCGCTCGGCCTGCTCACCGAGGAAGCGGCCATCGCGCTGCTGGTGAGCCGGCTCGGCGCCGACCGCGTGACCCGGGCCGCCGGAGCGGCCCGGGAGATCGTCCGCCGGTGCGCCCGGCTGCCGCTGGCGCTGGCGGTGACCGCGGCCCGCGGCGCGGCGCGGGCCTCGTTCCCGCTCGAGGCGCTGGCGGACGACCTGGCAGCCGCGGAGGCGCCGCTGGACCTGCTGGCCGGCGGGGAACCGGCCGGTGACGCCCGGGCGGTGATCTCGTGGTCCTGCCGTGCGCTCGACGATCGCGCCGCCCGGCTGTTCCGCCTGCTCAGCGTGCACGGCGGGCCCGATCTCGAGGTGTACGCGGCCGCGAGCCTGCTCGGTCGGCCGGTCGCCGACGCGCGGGCGGCCATGACCGAGCTGGCCGGCGCGAACCTGGTGTCCGAGCACGTGCCGGGCCGATTCCACATGCATGACCTGCTGGGGGCCTACGCGCGGGAGCTGGCGGCGGGCCACGCGCCGGACGGCGACGCGGCCCGGCTGCGCCTGATCGATCACTATCTGCAGACCGCGTACGTCGCGGTCCGGCTGCTCGCACCCCGGCTGGCCCGGGTCCGCCTGCCCGGACCGCTGCCGGGAACGGTGGTGGACCGTCCGGCGGACAGCCGGGCGGCGTACCAATGGCTCGAGCGGGAGTACGCGAACCTGTGCGCCGCCCTGGACACCGCCCGGTCGCTCGGTCTGGAACGGCAGCGATGGCAGCTGACCTGCGCGATCGGCACCTTTCTCCATCGCCGGGGCCGGTGGCATGACGGGATCCGGTTGCAGGAGAGAGAGCTGCCACCGGCCCGGGCGGCCGGGGATCGGGAGGCCCAGCGGCATCTGCATCATGCCCTCGGCCTGCTGCTCGAGTGCTTTCATCAGTATCCGGGCGCCGCCCGGCACCTGGACGAGGCGCTGCGGCTGTGCCAGGAGACCGGTGACCAGGACGGCATCGCCGACGTGTCGATCGACATCGCGACCCTGCGGACGAACGGCGGCGAGCCGGGCGGTGACGAAGCGGCGATCGTGCTGGCCACCGAGGCGCTGGCCCACTACCGGCGGAGCAACCAGCCGATCTTCCAGGTCAGCGCGCTGAACAATCTGGGGTGGAGCGCGATCCGGCTCGGCGATCCCGCGCGCGGCCTGGCCCACTGCCAGGAAGCACTGGAGATTTTCGCGACGCTCCCGCCCGGCGGCCCGGTCCAGAACCCGGACGTGGAGGGCGCCACGCTGGACAGCCGGGCCCTGGCCTACCAGCTGCTCGGTGCGCATGCGGAGTCGATCGCCGATCGCCGGGAGGCGATGCGGGTGCTGCGGGCCGGCGCGGGCAAACGGGTGATGCAGGCCGAGGTCCAGTTGTCCCTGGCCGAGGCGTATCTGGCGGCCGGGCTCTTCGCCGAGGCCCGCGGCAACGTCGAGCTCGCCGAGCGCATGTTCCGCGAGATCGACATGGACCAGCTGCCGGAGCTGCGCGAGCGGCTGGCCGCCTTCGACGTGCCCCACCATTGACACGGCCCGAATCATCCGTGCCGGGCGACGCGACACTGCCTCCGAACGGCGAGGCTCGGAGCATGACGAGTGCCAAGGTCAACGTTGACAACTTCGCGCGGGCCGAGACCCACCGCATGTTCGCGGACCTGCAACGCGAGGCCGGCGGCGTGAACCGGCTCTTTCACAACCGGGCCCCGGCGCCGATCGACAAGCAGACAGTGATCCGGATGAACCGCGACACCCTGTACAGCTTCGCGATCGTCGACATCTCGGCCGGCGCCGTCCTGTCCCTCCCGCACCCGGGCCGGCGATACCTGTCCGCGATGATCGTCAACGAGGACCACTACATCAACCGGGTGTTCCACGAGGCCGGCAGGCATGAGCTGACCGTCGCCGAGTTCGGCAGCCAGCACGTGGCCGTCGCCGTGCGCACGCTCGCCGACCCCCGCGACGCCCACGACCTCGCCGTGGTCGCCGAGCTTCAGGACCGGATCATCATCGAGGCCGGCCAGGAGCGGGAGTTCTCGATGCCGGACTACGAACCCGGCAGCTTCGACCGGACCCGGCGCGCCCTGCTCAGCCTGGCATCGGACATGACCTCGTTCGCCGCCGGCTTCGGACACCGCGACGACGTCGACCCCGTACGCCATCTGGTTTGCACGGCGGCCGGGTGGGGCGGGCTGCCCGACACGGAGGCCACGTACGTGGGTGTCGCGCCGCAGCTGCCCGCCGACGGCACCTACGAGCTCACCGTCCCGCCGGACGTGCCCGTCGACGGCTTCTGGTCGATCTCGGTCTACAACGCCGACGGCTACTTCGAGCCCAACCCCGGCGACGCCTACAGCGTCAACGACATCACCGCGGTCCATGATGACGACGGTGGCGTCACCGTACGGTTCGGCGGCACCGGCGACCCCGCGCGCAACTCCCTCCCGATCACCGACGGCTGGAACTACCTCGTACGTCTCTACCGTCCGCGCAAGCAGGTCCTCGACGGAACCTGGACCTTCCCGGCGCTTACCCCCAGGACTTGAAGCGGCGGACCTCCTGGGGCCAGCCGCACGCCTCCGCGATCTTGCCGGCCCACATCGTGGCCGTCTCGTCGTCGGGGACGTTCACGATGGTCAGCCCGCCCAGGAACTCCTTGCTCTCGACGTACGGCCCGTCGGTGACCAACGTCGTGCCGCTCGTGGCGTCGGCGCTGAAGACCGGGCCGTCCTCTTCCTCGAGCCCTCCGGCGAAGACGAAAGCCCCGGCGGCCTTGATCTCGTCGACGACCGCCCGGGCCAGCGGCCCGCGCCCGCGGAACCACTCCTCGGTGTGGTCGCCCACCCATTGCTGGTTGAAGTAGATGAGGTACTCAGGCATGGTCGCTCCCTCTGCTCGGCCGGACCCGGCGTCCGCCCTCGCCTACGCTACGAACGGCATCCGGCCGATCCGACACTCCCCTGCAGAAATCTTTGGGGTTCGTGTCGTTCACCGGTGGCTCTGGTCCTCTCCGTCCCACAACGCGTGATGACGGCGGGCCCAGGATCGGGACACGAAGCCGGTCCGCAGCCCGCGGCGCGCGTCGGGATCCCCGTACGCCATCCAGATGTGACCGAGGACCAGCGCGCCCAGCAGGAGGGCTCCCCAGTCGTGGACGAAGGTCGCCCCGGTGCGCGCGACCAGGGGTGTGAGGTGCGTGAACCACATGATGAGCCCGGTGCCGGTCATCACGAGCGTGCCCGCGGAGGCGAGAGCGGCGTACATCTTCTGGCCCGGGTTGAATTTGCCGGACGGGTGCGGACGGCGGCGCAGCGTCGCCCGCAACCAGCCGCGATCGTGCGGTCCGAAACGGTTCAGCCGGGTCAGATCCGCGCGGAAGGCCCGCGACAGCAGCCCGGCGAGGACCGGGACCAGCGCCGCGATTCCCGACCACTTGTGCACGGTGACCAGCACGTCGCGCCGCCCCACCACCTCACCCAGCAGGGGCAGATACAGAAACGCAGCGGTGATCATGGTCGTGCCCAGCAACGCGGCGGTGCAGCGGTGGATCCAGCGCTCGGCGACGGTGAAGCGCCGCAGCGGCGGCCCGGCGTCAGGAGGTGGGATGGTCATCACGTCCGTTCGACCTGCCGACCCAGCCGTCCACGTCATACCCGCGCTCTTCCCAGTAGCCGGGCGTGACCTCGTCGGTGACCGTGATGCCCGACAGCCACTTCGCCGACTTGTAGAAGTACATCGGCGCGGCATACAGGCGCACCGGGCCGCCATGCGCGGCGGTGACCGGCTCGTCCTGCATCTCGTACGCCACGAGCATGTCCGGGCGCCGGGCCTGCTCCAGCGTGAGGCTCTCGCTGTAGACGTCGTCGAAACAACTGATGCGCAGCGCCTTGGCGCCCGGTTTGACGCCGGCGGCCGCCAGCAGATCGGTCAGCGGCACCCCGGTGAACGCGGTCTGCGGCACCCGCCAGCCGGTGACGCACTGGACGTCGCGGACCAGCCGGGTCCGCGGCATCGCCTTCAACTGCGCGAGCGTGTACGTCGCCGGGTGGTCGACCAGGCCGTCCACGGTGAGCCGGTAATCGGTGGCCGACCGATGCGGGATGCCGGCGGCGACCGAGTAGAAGCGGAAGCCCCCGCCGCCGGGCAGCAGCCCGGTCAACCCGGTCGGATCCTTGCTGCTGACGGCGGCCAGCGCCCCGTCCGTCGCCTTCTGCACCCGAGCGCCGACGGCCACCCCGGCGGCGCCGAGCGCGAGCACGCCCAGGAAGATCCGCCGCCCGACCGGCTTGCCCGCGCGGTCGTCCTCGCTCAACGGGGCGCCCTGGAGCGCAGCTTTCTGATGCCGCCGACGAGCAGCACCAGGCCCACGACGGCGACCACCACGCCGATCACCAGCCATTGGGACTCGCCGTTCATGCCGCCGCTGGCACCCGTCGCGCCGGAACCCTGCAGGATCCAGGTCCCCCCGATCAGGAGCAGCAGCACGCCGCCGATCACGCGTGTCCAGACCCTCATCTCGTCCTCCTGCCCCTCATCTCGTCCTCCTGCCCCGGGGGGCGACGGCACCCTGCCGTCCGGCCCGGCTTGCGGTCGTGCCCGGCCCCGCGATCAGCCAGGGATCTTGGCGAGGCCGGTAGCCATCTCCCGGCTCCGAGCCGATGGCAAAAGTAGCTTCAGGGTGGTGCGGACGAGCGCGACGGCGCGCTGCTCGATGAGTGCGACCTGGGCGGTGCCCAGCACGTCGCCGGCTTCGGGCTCCTCGGCCCAGCGCAGGATCTCGGTGCGGACCGCACTGGAGCAGAGGGCGAGCAGGATGTCGGCCCGGGCCAGGACGTCGAGATCGGAACCGGCCTCGTCCGGCGGTGCGGTCCGGGTCAGGAGCCGGCCGACGTACTCGGTCAGCCGGACCTTGCGGGCGTTGAGCTGGGCGAACTGGCCACCGACTATCTCCGGGTGCCGGCGCATGATCTCGAGGCGGCGGCGGTGCAGCCCCGCGTTCACGCTCTCCGTGAAGCCCATCGTCGCCGTTGCCAGGTGAACGACGGCCGCGACCAGGTCGAGGCCGTCGACGCCGGCGAACTGTTCCGCTAACAGGTCCTCGTCGGCCTGATGCGGTCGCATGCCGAGGACGGCCGCGTCCTTGCTCTCGAAGTAGTTGAAGAACGTGCGGGGCGAGACGTCCGCCCGCTCGCTGATGGCGTCGACCGTGGCCGCCTCCAGCCCGGCGCTGAGCACCAGCTCGACCGCCGCGGCCTCGATCCGAGCCCGCGTCTCGGCCCGCTTGCGGTCCCGCAGCCCCGGTTTCGCGCCCGGCTCCTCCATCCTCGCTACAGTACTGCAATTTTGCAGTCGTGCAATTCTGAGGCGTCGGCGCAGGTCCCGACCTTGCGGGACCTTGGTCCCGACCTCGGCCCAAACGCTCGCCGACGAGCTCGGGTGTCCGTAAGAAGGGTGTCGAAGATCAGGGCCGGCGGCCGCGACCGCCACGGACAACGGAGTGACAGCAATGAAGGGGATTCTCGGGCGCTGCGGTGCCCTCGTGGCCGGTGTGGGCGTAGTGCTCGCGCTGCCGACGCCGGCGTCGGCCCACGAGAAGTGGTTCGTGCCGGACGCCGGCGCCTACCCCACCGACTGGTCGTTCGCCTGGCGTCCGCTCACGCTGACGCTCGTGCTCGCCGTCGTGGCCGTGACGCTTCTCTGGCGGTACGTCGCGGTGCGCTACCTGCCGCTACCCGAGTTGCGGTTCCTGGGCTTCCTGGGACGGCTCGTGCCGTACGTGCCGAGGCTGCTCGCCATCCACCTGGGCGTGTCGCTGCTGGCCGCCGCCGTCTCCGGCCATTTCCTCACCCACGACCTGGACGTCGACGACCTCGCGGGCGGCTCCGCCCTGCTGCTGCTGGAGGGGGCCCTCGGCGTCTGGTTCGTCACCGGCATCCGGCTGCGCCCCGCCGCCGTGCTGCTCGCCCTGGCCGGCCCGCTGGCCCTGCTGGTGTCCGGCCCGGTCGGGCTCCTGTCGGCCATGGATCTGCTGGGAGTCGCGGTCTTCCTGGCGTTCGTGCCGCCCTCGGACGCCGCCTTCGGACGAGTGGAGCTCGACGCCGTGGCGCTACGGCGTGGGCTGCTCGCCCTCCGGCTGGGCGCCGGCGGGGCGCTGATCACCCTGGCGTTCGCCGAGAAGCTAGCCAACCCGGCGCTGGCCCGGGAAACCTTGCGGATGTTCCCCCACCTCGACGTGTTCGCGCTGGTCGGCATCCACCTGCCGGCCGACACCTTCATCACGGTCGCCGGCGCCACCGAGCTGCTGTTCGGCCTCCTGGTCATCTCGGGCGCCCTCCCCCAGGTCGCGGTCCTGGTCGCCGGCATCCCGTTCAACGCCACGTTGCTGCTCTTCGGCGGCACCGAGATGCTGGGCCACCTGCCCGTCTACGGCGTTTTCCTGACCCTGCTGGTGTACGGCTCGGACGCCCGAACGGCCGAGCTGGTGCGCTGGCTGCCGCCCCTTCCCCGGCGCACGGTACGCCGCCCCGCGCTGGCCGCCGAGCCGACGGCCTGACCGCCGGCGCCCGGCTCACCGCGGTGTTGGGTGGCTCAGATCCGGCACGCGCCCGCCGTTCACCGCGGCACGGAGATGCTCGAGAGGGGTCTGCCCAGCTCAAATTCCCGCGCGGCAGTCCCGTGGGGATCGAGGAGCGAACCGGCACGGCTCGGATCGTCGTGAAGCTGCGGAAGTCAACGGCAGTTTCCGGCTGCCATTCCGCACCGCCTTTGACGTCCGCCGACCCAACGGGTGATCGTCTTGGCCACACGCGACGAAAGGATGCGGAGATGACCTTCACGTGGCAGGAGTGGACCGAGCAGCTGTCCGGCGGCACGGACGAAGACCTGGCGCCGGTACTTACCAACGTGCGCCCCGGCCGGCGACCGAAGACCCGCGCCCTCTGGGCGAACTACGCCGAGACGAGGGACCTCTGCAATCTTGGGCTGCACCTGCTTTACACCGAACAGATCGAGGGCAAACGGCGCGGTGACGACGACGGGAAGCTGTTCAGCTCGCTGAGCGGCCAGAGACTCCAGGCGCACGCGTGGGATGTGATCGAAGACCCGGCGCGGGCGGAGCGGCTGAGCGCCGACCGGTTCGGCGCGACCTGGATGAACGCGCACTCGTATACCGAGGACCTGTTGGCCTACTTGTACCGGCCGGCGCCGTACATGCGCAGAATTCTTCAGATGCGCAAGACGATGACGGCGATGACAGCCACGATGCCGCTGGGATCGGTGGTTCGGGCGGCCGCCGCGGCAGAGTTGGAGGACACGACGGATCATCCGATCACTGCGCTGCAAACCTTGGTAGAAACTGCTCTCCCGTCCGACCTTCGCGTCCGCAAGCTCCACAGACAAGAGGAAGAGGACGCCCTGCAACTGTGGGCCGAGCTGTATTCGGAGCTCTTCCCGGCCTACGACCTGCAACCCCGGCCAGATACCACCTGGATGGATGTGGCCCGGCTCTTCTCCACCGTGGTCGAAGGCGCCCTCGTCGGCCGCCGCGTCCGCGGCACACACGCCCGGCTGAGCAACGGCGACGACCTGGTCGCCGGCGCGATCCTGGCGATGATCCCGTCGCTGTTCGCGGTCGAGCCGGGCGGCCTGGAAGATCGCACCGTGCAAGCCCGGTGATCGTGCCAGGTTCCGCAGTACGCGGTTGCACCCTCGGTGGGCATCACGTATCCGTACCGGTTGTGCCGCGGGCAGCGTGAATGGCCCGGGCCAGCTCGGCGAGGTCCACCGCTGGGGTCACCGCGCCCAGCAGCAACACGACCTCGGTGTGCCGGTTGTCCTCGCGCAGCAGCGCCTCGCGGTGCCGGTCGCGCTGCCGTCGATCCTGCAGCGCCTGGCCCAGCACTTCGGTCACCACGTGCCGAAGCGCTGCCGCCATCGGGCCGGCCAGCAGGCCCAAGACGCTCAGGCCGACGACCACCAGGTTGCCGCCGCGCGACGCCAGTGCCGCCGTCAGCGGTGCCGTCGCCGCCACGGGCATGACCCATCGCCGAACGGCGCCGGCGACCACCATCCTGTTCATCGGAACCCCTTCGCCGCCATCTCACCAAATCGATGAAGACAGCGTGGAGCACTACCGGGGGTCGATTCGATGACGACTGGTCAGTGGCAGTCTCTGCGGCAGTGAGAACCCACCCTTGACATCAGTACCCGCCAGCGTCGGGCACACGTTGGTCGGCCCGGTCTCGTCCGTGCTTGAGCAGCCGGCCAGGGCGGAAAGCTGGGCGATCAGCAGGCTCCGGTGGTGTGGTTGCATCCGGCCGCCGAGTCGCTGCACAGACCCGTCCTGTCCCGCCCGCGAATTGGGCAGGACAGGACGACGGGGCATCGTTGACGCGGGTCGACCGGACACGTGCGAGTTCGAGGCTTCGGTGCGGATCCGCCTGGACCTCGGTCAGTCGATGCCTTCGACGATGCGGAAGTCGCGCTCGACGCCGTCGCCGAGGGCGGCCAGCGCCTCCTGGTAGGCCGCACTCTCGTGCGCCGCCACGGCCTGCTCGAAGCTGTCGAACTCGACCAGGACGGTGCGCTCGGCGATGCCGGCGTCATGCGCCACGACCCGACCGCCGCGGACGACGGTCCGGCCGCCCGCGGCCTTGACGGCCGCACCGGCCAGCTTGTTGTACGCAGCCAGCTTCTGCGGGTCGGAGATGGTGCGGTAGGCGCTGACCCAGTAGCCCTTGGGCATGGAACCTCCAGTGATCTGTTTTACGGGTGGGAATCGGGCGAGCGCCGGCGGGCGAGAGCGAGGCTCGTCAGCGCCGTGATCGCCATGGCGCCGATGCCGACCAGCGCCGCGGCGGTGTAGGCGCTGTCGTCGGGGAAGAGGTGGCCGGGGGCGGTGCCCGCGGCGAGGATCAGGCCGCCGATGGCGCTGCCCAGGGAGTACCCGACGCTGCGGACGACGTAGTTGAAGCTCATGGCGCTCGACGTCTCGCTCTTGGGGGTGACGGCCAGGATGACGCCGGGCATCGCGGCCGAGAAGCCGCCGACGCCGAAGCCGAGCACGCCCATCGCCGCGAACAGCTCGGCCAGGTCCGACCGGGCCGCCGCGAACAGGGCGAACCCGCCGCCGACCACGACGGCGCTGCCGGCCAGGAGCAGGGGGCCGGCGATCCGTCTCCGGATCCGCGGCGTGAGCTTGCCGGCGACGAACCCGAGCACCGAGAACGGGATGAGGACCAGCCCGGCGACGAAGGTCGTCAGCCCGAAGCCGTAGCCGGCGCCGTGCGGCGTCTGCGCGTACCGCGTGATGAGCGTGAGCAGAAGGTACATGCCGATCCCGCCGACGAACATGGCAAGGTTCGCCCCGGCGACCGCCGGGTGCCGCACCGCCCGCACATCGACCAGGGGTGTCGTGCTGCGCAGTTCGATGACGGTCCAGACGGAGAGCAGCACCGCCGCGACGACGGCGAGGCCCGCCGCCACGGCGAGGTGCCGGCTCCACAGATTCCGTTCGCCGGCGAGGAGCAGCACCAGGAGCAGCGCGCCGGCCAGGACGACCGCGCCGGCCACGTCCACGTGGGCGGAGCGGCCTTCGGGGGCTTCGGGCATGGAGCGCCACGCGGTCAGGAGGGCGGCGGCGGTGACGACCAGGCCGAGGCCGTACGCCGCCCGCACCCCGCCGAGCTCGGCGAGCAATGCGGCCAGCGGGTAGCCGACGCCGGCCCCGATGATCGAGACCACCGAGATCAGGGCGATCACGGCCGCGCCGCGCTCCTCGGGGAGGTGGTCCCGGGCCACGCCCATCATCAGCGCCGTCAGCCCGAGCCCGACGCCCTGGGCCGCCCGGCCGGCCAGCAGCCACGCGAACGAC
Organism: Actinoplanes sp. NPDC051537; assembly: GCF_055586105.1. Classification (NCBI taxonomy): domain Bacteria; kingdom Bacillati; phylum Actinomycetota; class Actinomycetes; order Micromonosporales; family Micromonosporaceae; genus Actinoplanes; species Actinoplanes sp. NPDC051537. Next base: position 10,723 of record NZ_JBVJIU010000023.1, on the reverse strand, counting down.
AGCGGCAGCACGGTGAGCGCGCTGCCGGCCACGACGACCACCAGCGTGGCGAGGATGGTGGCCCGCCGGTACGGGCCGGCGCCGAGCCGGCCCAGGACCGGCGTGGCGACCGCGCCGCTCAGCAGTGCAACGGTCAGCGTCCACTGCGCACTGCTGAGCGAGACGTGGAACGAGGTCGCCACGCTGGTGATGAGCGGCGTCCCGAGGCTGGCGACCGCCGCCACGACCAGAGCGATGAACGTCAGGGCGGGGACCAGTAGCCGCGCCTCGGAACGCCCCACCGGGAACACCTCCGCCGCGACCCCGCCGACCGGCCGCCCGGTCACTGCTTTCGCCCTTCGCGGTCCTGGCTTTCGAGCTCGGCCAGATGCTTCAACGCAGGCAGGGCCGCCACCAGCGCCTCGACCTCGTCGCCGGTCAGCTCGCCGATCAACCGCTCGAACGCGTCGACGCCCGCTTGGCGCCGCGTCCGCACATAGGAGGCGCCGGCCTCGGTCAGGCACACCAGCGTGACCCGCTTGTCGGACGCGTCGCCCCGCCGCTCGACCAGGCCGGACTCCTCCATCACCCGGACCAGGGTGGTCATCGCCGGCTGGGTGACGCCTTCGACCGCGGCCAGATCGGTGATGCGCCGCGGGCCGGTCCGGTCCAGGGTGGCCAGGGTGGCGGCGGACGTCAGGCTCATGTCCCGGGGCAGGCGCCTCGCGGCCCTGGTGGCCAGGCCGTAGAGGGCTGCCCCGATGTCCGGGTGACTCACACTCGAAGCATAGCAACTTTATATTCAAAGTCTATGCAAACAACCAACCGCTCTCCGACGTACGGGTCGGTGATGTCGCGCAGTTCGGTGAGGATCTCGCGGAGCAGGAGGGTCCGGCCCGGACCGAGCGATCGCCGCCGCCCGGGCCGCGACCGATCGGGTCTGGAACATGGGCCGGCCGTTCCGCCGAGACCGCCGAGGACGAATTCAGAGCCGGTCGAACGGTCCGGCGTACCGAAAACGGCCGGCCAGGCCTTCGTACCGGCTGAGGATTCGGACCTGGAAGTTGTCACCCCACGCGGAGTCCGGCGCGGCTATCCCCACCGCCTGCGCCGGAACGAAGCCGAACCGGCGGTAGTAGGCAGGATTGCCGAGCAGCCCGACCAGGGGCTCGCCGAGCGCGTCGGCCGCGCCGAGAACAGCGTGCATCAGGGCGGTACCCACGCCGGCCCGCTGGCGGCGCGGAAGAACACTCAGCGGGCCGAGGCCCAGGGCCGGCCGGGCGTCGACATAAGCCCGCGTCGCGAGAACGTGGCCGACGACCTCGTCATCCTCGATCGCGACCAACGACAGTTCCGGTATCCAACCGGCATCGTCGCGCAGCCACGAAACGAGCGTCGCCTCGCCCGGATCGCCCCCTGGCTCAACTGGCGGTGCGCTGTACGCGACGCCGCGGAACGCGGCCGCCGTAACAGCGTGGATCGCGTCGACATCGTCGGAGTGCTCACGTCGAACTATCACCACCGAACGATCGAGCCTTCTCCCCCCGCCGTCAACGAATTTGGCAGCCGGGGCCGGCGATGATCGCACCGTGTCGACCACCGCCTCAATTGGCCACAGCCCACCGGAACGGCCCGCGGATCACCTCGACTGGTCAGCTCCCATCACGGGTTCGACGCACGACCCTTGCCCGTCTCGCCGCCGCTTACCGGACCCACTCCGGGTCGCCGGTCAGCTCCACATTGAGCCAGAGGTCGTACGGGAGAACCGCGGAAAGCCGATCGAGCAGATCCCGGCGGACACGGTCGGCGTCGGCCACTCGCCAGCGCTCGCCGGCAACGACGAAGTCCACCTCCACGTACAGCTTGGGTCCGACCTTGGTCAGGCGTAGCACCGGCTCGGTAAGCCCGTACGCCTCGCGGACCTCAGCCAGCGCCCGGCGGACCAGGTCGTGGATATCGGCCGCCGGGGAGCCTTCGAGCAGTTCGGTCAGCGTCCGCCGGATCATCCGTATCGGAGCCGGGGCGAGCGCCGCCGACGCGATGAGCACCAGCACGGGGTCAGCAAACCGGCCCCAGTGCGCGTTCCCAGCCCGATTCATCAGCAGTACCAGACCGAACGCGACAATCATGCCGACACTCAGACCCGCGCCGACGAGCCAGGCCTGAGCCTCGGCAGCGAGCAGCTCCGAGCGCTGGCCTCGCGGTCGCAGCCACGCCCATCCGGCAACGGCGGCAAGCAGGGACAGCATCCCGTACCACAGGGCGGACGAGGGGATGACGTCGCTGCCCCCGCCGACGATAGTCAGGGCGGCATCGATGGAACCGTAGCCGCAGGTGGCCAGCATGGCGACGCCCTGCAGGGCGATGACCAGCGGGCTGAGTGCTTCCCGACCGTACGGGTACCGCTCGGTCGGACCCCCGGCGATGAGCCGGGAGGCGTGCAGTGCCAGCCCGGTAAGGCCGATGCCGACCGCCGCATACACGCCGTCGAACAGCACGATCTGGGATCCCGAGACGACGCCCCAGACGACACCGACTCCGGACAGCAGCGTGGTCGCCGCCATCGAGACACGCAACGCGCGCCGCTCCTCGTCCGGTTCGATCGGCGAGCGCGGTCCAACGCCACCTCGCGGGCCTGGAGACCCGGCCGGCACCCCGGTCACCACCGGGCGCGCAGCCCTGGATCCAGGCATCCGGCCGGGCGAACACCGAACAAGGAGCAGAAACCCATCGGCCCTCCATAACCATCCGAGTCCGAAGCTAAGCGCGCCGGCGCGTTGCAACGTCATCCTCCGGGGGTGAGGCCACACGTCCGGACACAGCGGCACGGCCGGAACACACCATGAGCGAAAGCGCCAGCAGAGAGCAGAACAAGGAGGCTAAAGCCGGCAAACGCAAGGACTGACGCACGATACAGATGTGACCGATCTCGGTTGCGACTTATCGGTCGACTCGTAGGCGGACCACCGAGACAGCCATCGACACCGACCGTGATTCGGTAAAAGATGCAACCCCGTTGCCGCGCCCTAGCCTGCAACGACCGCAACGTGCTCTCGGCCACGGGCCAGGAACGACGAACGACATGGGGATCGCCCAGGAGGAGATCTTCGGCCCCGTGCTCACCGTCTCGCCCGTCGATGACGCCGAGACCGCGGTGGCGACGGCCAGTCCGGCATCGGTGTCGACAAGTCGCTGCACGCGATGGACAAGTACACCCGCATCAAGAGCCTGTGGGTCGACCTGACGTCGTAGTCGAACCAGGATTCTCCGCAGCGAGCCGCGCAGCCTGCTGGGTGACAGCGGCCAGGAAGGTCGTCAGCGCCGGAGCCGGCGGCGTCTCGCGAGTCGCTACGACCAGGCGCCGCCGCAGGTCGGTCTCGGCGACGTCGCGGACCGCCAGCGCCGGATCGTGAACGGGCAGGGTCAACGGTGGCATCAGGGCGACCGCTGCCCCCGCCCGGACAAGTTCGAGCTGCACGTCGGAATCGTTGGAGCGGTGGCGCAGATCAGGCTCGTACCCGCCGAGCAACCGGCACACCCCCACCACCATCGCGTGATGGCCGGTGCCCTCGGCCGACGCCGCCCAGATATCCGAGCGCAATCCCGCCACCGCCACTGGACCACCGGTCCGTGCCAGCGGATGGTCAGCGGGAAGGATCAGCCTCATCGGCTCCTCGTAGAGATCAGCGAACCGCAGACCGGCCGGCCGGGGACGGGGGTGACCGTCGTACTCGTCCCCGATCACGAGATCGACCGCACCCAGCCGCAGACCAGGCAGCGCCTGCTCCAGCTCCAGCTCGAAGACCTCCGTGCGCACCTGCGCATGCTCAGCCATGAGACGAGCCACCGCCGGCACCAACAAGCGACGAGCCACCGATTGCAACCCACCCGCCCGGACAGTTCCCCGCACGCCACCCGCCAGCGACGCCAAATCTGCTTCCGCCGCCTCGGCCGCCGACAGCAGAACCCGCGCATGACCGGCCAGCAGACGACCGGCATCAGTGAGCCGCACCCCTCGGCCGGCCTTTTCGAACAGCCGTGTTCCGGCGTCTTTCTCCAGCAGATTGAGCTGCTGCGACACCGTCGACGGGCTGAAGCCCAGCGCCACCGCGACAGCCGCCAGCGTTCCGCGTTCCTCGAACTCCCGCAGGAACCGGAGCCGTCGGAGATCCAGCGTGACCATGCGGAAATCCTAACGAATGAGCTCCACGAATCATCGCTGGACCGAACCAATAGCATGACCCATCCTGAAATCCATGGGTCCCGCACTATGTCTCGCCTCGGCTGCCTTCTTCGGCGCCATGGGCATCTTCGGCAAGCTCGCCTACGAAGCGGGAGTCACGCCGACCGCGCTGCTCCTCATCCGGTTCAGCCTGGCAGCGATCCTGCTCGTGCTCATCCTGGTGGTGCGGCCCAACCTGCGCCGAGGCCGAGCGCTTGTTCCCGCAGGCCGCCGGCTCCGCGTCTACAGCATCGCGTTCGGCCTCGGCGCCATCGGGTACGCGCTTCAGGCCAGCCTGTACTTCGCCGCCCTGGAACAGATGGACGCATCACTGCTGTCCCTGATCCTCTACACCTACCCGGTCCTGGTCACCTTGGCGGCAGTGGCCCTCGGCCGGGACAGATTGACCCCCGCACGTACCGTCGCGCTGCTCGCGGCGTCCTGCGGAACGCTGCTGGTCCTGCTCGGCGCAGGTGCCATGACCTTCCACCCGATCGCCGCAGTGCTCGCCTTCGGCTCAGCCACCACCTACACCATCTACATCCTGGTGTCAGACACGGTCGTCCACCAGCTGCCACCGGTCGTGCTTTCCGCCTTCGTGATGACCGGCGCCGCCATGGCTCTGGGCGTTCGAGTTCTGTTCACCGGCGGTGTCGACCTCGGCTTCGCGCCGGCGGGTTGGTTGTGGCTGGCCTGCATGGCCGTCATCTCCACCGTTATCGCGATGCTGGCCTTCTTCGCCGGATTGCGGCGGACCGGCGCGTCCACAGCTTCGATCCTGTCAACGTTCGAGCCCGTCGCCACCGCCGCCCTGGCCGCGATCGCCCTCGGCGAGATGCTGAGTCCGATGCAGATCGCTGGCGGCGCCCTTGTGCTGTCGTCGGCCGCGGTCCTGCAGATTCGCGTGGTCCGCAGACGACCGGACGACGGCCAGCCCGCCAGTACAGCCGACGAGACCGGAACCGGGCGGACCGGCGTCACCGTCGGCGCCAACTAATCGCAGAGACGTGGACCGAAGCCGAGACAGCATTCCAGCACTTAGATATCTGACGTCGCCAGCAGACGTCTCCGCAGTACGCGCCAGCCTGCCAGCGGGCACCGTCGTCGACGGCGAGCTGGTCGTCTTCGACACCGAGGCGGGCAGTACGGTGTTCCCGGCGCTGCCGGGCCGGATCACCGCCGGGCGTCGCCTGGCCCGCGAGGCCGCAGCCCGGCCGGCGAACCTCGTGTTGTTCGAGGTGCTCGCTGACGGCGGCGACGATCTCACCGGCCTACCGCTGCGCCAGCGGCGCGCCCGACTCGAGCATGTGCCTCGAAGTCACCGCGCTCGGCTGACACGTCAACCAGCCGGTGAGCGGCCCAAGACTCACCAGCATCGGGGTAGGCGCGGAGTGCGTCAATGTCGCCGCGCTCGACCAACAATTTGACCAGCGGTTCGCGAGCCTGCCAATTGCCCGCATCGGCGCAGGCGCGCAGCGCGTCGGTATCGCCGCGCTCAACCAACAGCTTGACTGACAGCTCGTTCAGCCGGAAGGTGGCTGGCGGCTGCACGGCCCCGAAAGTCGCGTTAAAGAAGCTTTAAGGAACGCTTGCTCTGCGTCATGAACTGCTGCCACATCATTGCTCGTATATCTCGGCACAAGCAGTACCGAGACGAAGAGGAGCCGTGCGTGTATCGACGCGGAGTCAACAGCCGGACGCGCAAGCTGGTGATTGGCGGTGCCGCCGCAGCGCTGCTCGGCTCGGCGCTCGCGGTCGGCACGGGGATGAGCCAGGCCGCCGAACAGCGCAACGCCGGCGCCAGCTCCGGTAACATCAACGCTTTGGTGCCGGCGCTGGGTTTCAGCCCGGGCAATCCGAACGCGACGGCCGACCGCGTGGGCCCTACCGGGGTAAAGGTTCCCGGTCGCTGCCCACCCACTCAAGCCCAGGTGAACGCGCAGGTAGCGCTCAAGAATGCGAACTTGCCGAGTGGAACGGACCTTGAAAGCCGCATCCAACGTTTTGAGAAAACCTTGTCGGCGATTCAAGACTTGAAATGCCCCGCATCTTCCACGACGTTGCTGGGCCGCTTGAATTCTTTGACCGCGCTGCGCGGAAACGCGAACCGCGATAACATCGTGCGTGGTTTGGGTTTGAACGAAACGCCGGCGGATAGAGCCGCCGCCACAGGATCCGGTGACGCGGCCGCGAGTGGAGCGACGGGGAACGCCGGCGCCAGCTCCGGTAACATCAACGCTTTGGTGCCGGCGCTGGGTTTCAGCCCGGGCAATCCGAACGCGACGGCCGACCGCGTGGGCCCTACCGGGGTAAAGGTTCCCGGTCGCTGCCCACCCACTCAAGCCCAGGTGAACGCGCAGGTAGCGCTCAAGAATGCGAACTTGCCGAGTGGAACGGACCTTGAAAGCCGCATCCAACGTTTTGAGAAAACCTTGTCGGCGATTCAAGACTTGAAATGCCCCGCATCTTCCACGACGTTGCTGGGCCGCTTGAATTCTTTGACCGCGCTGCGCGGAAACGCGAACCGCGATAACATCCTGCGTGGTTTGGGTTTGAACGAAACGCCAGCCGGATAAAGCCGCGGGGAATGCGGCGCCGCAAAACGCGCCAGCGAAATAAGCGGCTCGCAGAGCGGCGCCGCGGACAACGGCAACCTGATCCTTCGCGAATCCTGATCCACCGCACGGAACCGCCTCGCCGGAGGCCCTCGCACCACGGAGGTCTCCGGCGCGTCCGTGTGCGGGCCATGCGCGCGGTGATCATCATCGAGGGCAACCGCTGAGCAGATGTAGACAGGTAGGGTCATCCGCCACTCGTGGTGATGCGTGCTGTCTGCTCGGCTGCTCACGGATCTGCCGAGAACAGTGCGCGCGATCAAGGCGCGAAGGACCCGCCTGCGTGGACGTGCCGAGGGGCGCTACGACCCGCCGGCCGCACGGTCCAGCGCCGCGCGGATGTCCCTGCGCAGGCCAGAGCGCAGGTACCAGCGCACTGCCACCACGATCACCTCGGCCGGGAAGCGGAACCCGGCGAACGCGGATCGAGGAGGAGACCAGGAACGGGACGGAGCAACGGACTTCACCGGTCAACACTGCCTGACCATCCGATCGGCCGATGCGACAGGGCCGTTCCGCCAAGCCGGCGCTGGGCGCACACGGCCGATGAGCCTGGCCAGGATGGGCTGACTCCGGCTGGCGGCCGGGCCGCGACCATAACCATTACAGTCGCATTCGTGAGCGCAGATCAGGGTCTTGTCCGAGTGTCCGATTCGTTCGGCGTACGCCGTACCCGAGCCGGATCGATCCTCGCGGATGACGGGACAAACTATCAGGTCAAGTGGGATGACACCGATGAGGAAGAGCTTGTTCCACGGGGCGCCGGCGTTCACGTCGCGACGAGGGGTTCGCTGCGTTTCCTGGCTCTGTCCGACTCCCGGCTGTTCCACGCCGTCTTTGCCCAAGAGCCCCTCGCGGTGGTTCTCCACCTGTTGGCCGAGTCGTCGGTCCCGCTGAAGGTGCGAGAGATCCGGGAGCGTCTGGCCGAGCTCGGGCTCCGGAACGAGACCTGGGCCCGGCACGGGCCCCGCGCGCTGGCGGTTCTGCCCAAGTGGCCAAATGTCGTCCGACGGCAGAAGGGCGACACTCTGGCCTACGCCTGGGTGGGAGACGACCTTCCCGAACTCCCGTCAGAGGCCGAGCCTGACCCGGAGCCGGCACCTACGCCCGCGCCTGTGTCGAAGGCCGCTCCTTCTCCCGCCAAGCCGATCGCGGCTGCGACACCGGCCGAACCGGCGGTGCCGTCCGCCGAGCGCCTTCGGCGCCAGATGAGCGCCGCGCGGAGCCTCGGCGAGGTCGCTCGCCTGCTCACGCTCCCGAGAGAGTTCGTGGCTGAGTTGTCACCGGAGGTGGTCGCCTCCGCGCTCCGCCGGGTCGCCGCTGAGGATCGGCTGGTCGCGGGCTGGCTCGACGCCCTGACCGCCTCCGGGCCGATCGGTGCGCTGACCGAGGAACTGGCGACGGCCCGGGCGGCGAACGCCGCACTCCAGAGCCGGGTCGATGAGCTGGAGGAGTGGTGGACGGCCCTTGAGCAGAGCACCGATCCGGGCACCGCAATCCGTCAGCCGGGTAGCTGAGGATCTTCTGGTGCGCCGGCTCGGAAGTGCGCAGGTAGGGCGATCCGCGCCGCCTTCTATCTTCCTTCGCTAGAACACGCCGATTCTGTACCCCGGGTACGAGTAGCGCGTCCTCATTTGCCGCGAATCGGGCGTGGATCTGGGTGGGTCGTTCGCTATGACGTGCCACCGGCTCCGTTTTCGGTTGAGCGCTCGGTCGTGCCGACGTGAGCGAGGTCGGTCGCGCCGTGGCGTTCCGGGTCGGGGCCGGAGGCACGTGCGTCGGTCAGCACCTCGGCGGGCACATGCGTCTCGAGGAACCGTCGCGCCAGCCGGGTCGACGGGTGGATCCCGATGGTGGCCGCCACGACGATGCCGGCGATCACCAGCCAGCCGGCCGCACCCCAGTTCATCGCGAGGAAGGTGTAGACCGCAGGCGCCCACACCTTGCCGAGAGTGCCGCTCAGATTGGCTGTTCCCTGGTAGGCGCCGCGCCGGCGCGGGTCCATCAGTTCGGCCTCGAACGTCCAGTTGGCCGCCGAGAGGTAGAGCTCGGCCCCGGTCACGGTGACGTGTCCCAGCCAGACCAGGGCGATCGTGACCCAGCCGACGGTGTCGTGCGTCGCCAGCGTGATCAGGCAAGAGATCACGAAGAAGGCGGATGACACCCGGATCGCCCTCAGCGCGGTGGATATGCCGTCGACTCCGCGGGCCGCCACCATCGGCAGGAAGATGCACATCACCGTGTTGGTGCCGAACAGGAAGGCCAGCAGCACCCGCGGGGCGTCGGTTTCCTCGACCAGCCACAGCGGGATCACGACATTGAGGAGGACCTGGTTGGTCCAGAACACCCCGACAAAGAAGGTCGTCAGGAGCCAGCCGACGTTGCGCAGCGGTCCCGGGCCGGGGACCTTCGCCTTGCGCTCGGCCGAGGTGAGGTTGTCGTGCGTTGCCCGGGGCAGCCGGCTGATGGAGGCGGCGTTGACCAGGAAGATCACGGCGGTGAACCAGGGCAGCGCCTGGAGGAGGTCGTTGGAGTGGATTGCCAGCGCGACACCCCCGATGAGAGCGCCGAGGGTGAAGCCGAGGTTGAGCGCGGAGTACATGTAGGCCCGCGACCTGACCCGCTCCTCTGGGGGCAGGGCGTCGATCGTGTACGCGCCGTGCGCGGCGCCGCCGAGGGCCGCGACGACCTCCATGCCGACGGCCATGGCGACGAAGCCGTGGAAGCTGGTGATGAAGGGCCACAACGCGAACATCGCCGCCTGCCCGGCCGCGCTGACGGCCCACATCTTCCGCGGCCCGAAGCGGTCGACCAGCTTGCCCATCGGCAACGCCGCCAGGAACTCGGCGATGCCCGCGCAGGTCAGGCCGAGACCGACTTGAGCGGCGGACAGCCCGACGATCTGGGTGAAGAAGACCGCCGAGCCGGTCAGGAAGGCACCCTGACCGAGCGCGAAGAGCAGCGACTGGACCGAGAGCCGCCCGGCCAGACGTGACGGTGGACGCACTTGACGGAGGACGGCGTCGAGAATCACCTGAAAAGTCTCCGGGTTTCAGACGGCAGATGTCGCGCCATTTTCCGGCGCTTCGGAAGTCAAGCCGTCCGCGGCGTGGTAGAGACCTTCCTCCCTCGCATCGATCGTTCTGCAGGTCAAGCGTGACCGCGACCGTTTCCTTGGTCGACGCCCGTCATGCGGCGCTCGGCGAGGCGACTGGTCGTCGGCCGCCTATGCGTTGCCGCGACCCGCGGCGCAAAACGGCCGCGTGTTCGCCGTCGTCGCTGCCACCAATCAATTCGCCATCGGAATGGACACCGCAGCGGCCTCCCCACTGGTCACCCTGCTCGGTGCGCACATCGCCATGGTCACCGCCGGATGCCTCACCATGTTCGCCGCCGTGGGCGGGCTCACGACTGTCGACGGCGGCGCTCGCGCGTGCGAAACGGGTTCCTGGTCGCAGCCGGTTGCGAGCGGACGGTCTTTCAGAGCCGCCGTCGCCGACTCGCAGAACCGGAGCGCCGCACTGGCGCTCGTCGTCAACTTGGCGGTCGTCAAAACCGCTTACATCAGGGGTGCGCCACAGCTCGTCGGCAACCTTGAGGTAGGCGATGGCTGGACCTGCAACGACGGTTCCGGCTGACAGCAGAGCAGCGGGCAGTTCAGCCGATTTGGACTATCTGAGCGCCCTCCGCCGGCAGGGAGTTCTGCGGCCGTCCGCGACGGCAAAAGCGGGGGTTAAGTGGGGGCGCGATCTTGAGAAGCAAAACGGTGACCTGCGTTACCGCAGGTCACCGGCTCGTTTTGGTCGGGCTGACAGTGTGTTGGTTCAGGACATAGGAAACCCATGTCTCAAGACATCGGAAACGGTGTGTCGGGACATCGGAAACTCTGGATGCTGGTGATCGTCGC
>NZ_JBVJIU010000022.1:0-185449 GCF_055586105.1 Actinoplanes sp. NPDC051537 | reverse complement strand
TGGGTGTTGGGCTTGCGGGTTGTTTGGTGTCGCGTGTTTTGGTGTCCTGGCCCCCCCCCCCCCCCCCCCCCCCCCCCCCCCCCCCCCCCCCCCCCCCCCCCCCACCCCCCGGACTACTGGCAGCCGAGGCCTTCGCGATATCCGCGGGGCTGCTTGCCTGCGGCCATCTCGTCGGCGTACTGCCAGAACACCTCGGGGTAGTCGCCCGTCGGGTTCATGTCGTTCAGGATCTTCCAGTGGTGGCTGCCGGACATGGCCTCCACGGCCTTGCGGGCGGCCACCACGTCGCCGGCCTTGCGGGCCCTCAGCCACTCGTCGATCCAGCCGCAACCGATCCGGGCCATCACCTGGGCGCCGAACTGGTAGGGGTCGTTGGTGCCTACCTGGGCGAGGGCGTCGGCGTCGAACCTCGGCGGGAGGGGCACGCCGGCCAGGACCTTGGACGTCGCCTCCTTGGCCTTGCTCGGGGTGACGATCTCGGGGGGCAACGCCGCCAGCCAGGTCTTCACGTCGACGCGGTTGATGTGGGTCAGGACCTCGTCGAACGTCGCCCTGGTCCACTTGCCGCCGGTGCGGAGCTCGGCGAAGACGTCGTCGCGGGGGCGGAGCATCAGGGCGAAATCGTCGGCGCTGTACGTGAAGACGTCGCCCGGCCAGTTGTCGACCTTGCCGGGCTGCGGCGGGCTCACGTGGAGCCGGTCCTGGTAGTAGCCCTGGTACTCCTTCGCGGGGTACCAGTTCATCTCCAGCTCGCGGTCGCCGTTGGTGAAGTTGATTTCGCCGTCGGCCTCGACGAAGCCGTAGACCGATGTGACCTTCCAGCCGGGCTCGTCGATGAGCAGGCGCGGGTTCTGTTCGGCGGCCCGCAGCACCAGATCGGACCAGGTGGCGGCGTCGTAGCTGGGCGCGGCGGAGGGCGGCGCGGCGGTCACGTGTTCGCCGTTGCGATGACTCACGGCGACGGAGACGGCCAGCACGCCGGTGACGGCGGCGGCCGCGGCCACGGCCGTGAGCAGACGGCGGCGCCAGGGGGTCACGACACGATCGGTAGACATGATCTCCTCGAGAAGACTGGCCCGCGCCCCGTCCCGATCGACACCGGCGTGGTAGGGGTCGGCGTCGCGAACCAACCGGTCGAGCTCGTCGTCGCTGGTCATCGGCCCTCCTCGGAGGCGGGAGCGGGGGTGGGAGCGGGAGCAGAGCTGGTGGGAGCAGAGGTGGGAGCGGGAGTGGTCAGAACATCAAGCACATGTCCGGACCGAGCCGGATCGTCACCGATGAGTTCACGCAATCGGGACCGGGCCCGGGACAGCCGGGTGCGGACCACGGCCGGGCTCACCCCGAGAACCGCGGCGGCCTCCCGAGGCTCGAGCCCCTCCCACGCGGTGAGCCGCAGAACCTCGCGGTCGAGATCGCCGAGCCGGTCCAGCGCCTGCCGCACGGCGAGCCGCTCGGGCACCTCGCGGCCGGGGTCGGGCACGACCGTCGACAGCCGCTGGCGCAGCCGCAGGCCGAGGCGCTCCCGGCGGACCCCGCCCCGGTGATGGTTGGCGAGAACGTGCCGGGCCACCCCGTACAGCCAAAGTCTCGCTTCGTCCTCGGGCGGAATCTCCGAGCAGCGTCGCCAGGCGACCAGGAAGGTCTCGGCCACGATGTCGGCCGCGTCGGCCGGCTGGGCGACGCGCCGCAACGCGTACGCCAGGAGGGCTTCGAAGTTTTCGGCATAGATCTGCCGGAACCGCTGCTCGAAGTTCACGTCCACCCCATGTCCGGCATGGCCCGCATCGTGACAGACGAATTCTAGGTGTAGCGGTGTTTCACGCCGGGCGGGAAGAACTGAGGGTCGCCGGCGGCGCGCAGGATCACCTCGGGCCGCTGCCGGCCGGCCGGGACATAATGGGCGAACTCGCTGTTCAGGCGCACCAGCTCGGTGCGGATCGAGGCGGCCAGATCAAAAGCCAGAGCAGGAGTCGCGTGTACGCCCGGAGCCAGCTCGACGACGATCGACAGCCGCCGGTCATGGTCGTCGTCCTCGAACGCGCGCAGCACGAACTTGCCGGTCACCCGGTCGGCGATGTGCGGGCGCTCGAGGCCGACGGCGACGTTCTCCGGGTAGACGTTCGCGCCGAAGAACGAAACCGTGAAGAGCGACCTTCCGAAGACGTACGCGAAGGGCAGCTCCGGCCCGTCACCGGGCTCGAACCCATGATCGCGGCACAGCGATAAAAGCTCATAAAAGCCGATCAACCCGCCCTGGTCGGCGATGTGGTAGCGCAGCAGCGGCACTCCCCCGTCGGCGCTGAACGCGAGCGTCCCGTCGACGATCTCGAACAGCCGCGTCCCCGGGTCATATTGCACGAGCGTCGGCAGCCGCGAGTCGCCGAACAGCGACGTGGCCAGCGCCGGATCGTCGGCCAGGAACCGGCGGATGCGTACGCTCAAGGGGGTCTCGTTGGCCAGGACGCCCGCGTCCGCCGTCCCGTAGAGCGAGGCCGACGCGGTCACCGGGTCGGCCATCCCGGCCCGCGCCGCCACCAGATCACGCCACTGCTCGCTGAACACCTCACCGGCAAGAACGATCTTGATGTCGTACGCGGACCAGCCCGAACCGGCGTCGATCACGTTCTTCACGAACGGCGGGTAACCGAGCAGCACCACCTGATCGAAGAGCGGCCCGAGCTCGGCCACCACCCGCAGGATCTCGCCGACGTCGTTGCCGGGCGTCGCGACCGTGATCGGGTAGCCCTTGGCCGCGAGGTGCCGGCAGGCGGCGGCCGTGTACATCCCGCCCACCCAGTTCCCGAGCGCGAAGCAGACGACGGCCAGCGTGCTGCGCCCGGCCGCCCCGAACGCGTCGGCGAAGATCTGCTCGAACCGGGCCGCCACCGCCCGCTCGTCGAGCACCGAACGCGGCCAGACCGCCGGCTTGCCCGAGGAACCGGACGACACGGCCACCATGTCGCACCCGGCGAGGCTTCCACCCCAGCAGCGCGACTCCAGCCCGTACCGGGAATAGTAATTGATCTTGGTCATCACCGGGATGTCGCCGGGCGCGCGCACCTTCGCCGGATCGACCCCCTCATCCGCGAGGAACTCACGGTAGGCGGGCACGTCGCGCGCCATCCGGGCAAAAAGATCAAGGGCATCGAGCGCGGACGTACGCCCGGCGTAGAAGTCCCGCATTCCCGTGGCGGTCCGTTCCGCCCGGCCGGCATCGAACATGCTCCCACCCGACCGCGCCGACCCCGGTCGCGTCAAGGACCGCCGCCGCGATCCGACCGGCTCGGGTCAGGGACCGGCGCGGCGTCCTGACCGCGTCGAGCCAGGGACAGACGCCGCGATCCGACCGGGTCGAGTCAAGGACAGACGCGCTGACACGCGTGCGGCGCCGGGCCGACGATGGCCGCACGACTACGAAGGAGGTTCGCCATGAGATCGCCGACCGAGGACCTGGTCAAGATCACCGCGATGGTGGAGACGGCGCTCGACGAGGTCAGCATCCCGGACGTGGGGATCGGGCTGCGCGAGCACCCGCTCTCCCGGATCGCCGCCGAGAACGCGATCACCTCGAACATCGGCCGCATCGTGCTGGCCGGGCGCACGTCGAGCAACGCCACCTGGGTCCAGTTCAACATCGACAACGGCGGCGGGTACGCGTCGACATGGCCCGAGTGGGCGTTCGAGATCGCCAAGGACGCGCTGCTCAACGACAAGAAGGTATGGGTGCTCGCGAATGGCGACCCGTTCGGGAGCAACCTCGTGAACGTGCTGCTCTACGCGCCCTGATCTTTACCGGCCCCGATCGCGCGGCCGTAACGGGCGGCGATCCGGGCCAGCGCCTCCTCCAGCTCGGGGCCGTCGGCCACGGTGAAGTCGGCGTCGAGCATGCCCAGATAGAGGGCGAGCATCTCCGGGTGATCGGCGCCCGGCTCGAACTCGCACCGGCGTGTGCCGAGCGGGCGGATCTCGATCGGAATCGGCATTCTTTCCCGGACGTACGCGGCGGGAGCGTGCACGATCACCCGGGCCCGGTACCGCCACGTGGCCGTCCCCACGCCGCGGGCCAGCCCGGCGGTGATCTCCGGGTCGGGTGGCAGCGGCCGCGGCGTGAACCGCGGCCCACCCGGGACGCGCAGGGTGATCCGGTCGGCCCGGAACGTGCGCCAGGCCGACCGGTCGACGTCCCAGCCGAGCAGGTACCAGCGGCGCCGGTCGTGGATCAGCCGGTACGGCTCGACGTCCCGCCGGGACTCGGCGCCCTCGTGCGAGCGGTACGCGAACCGGATCCGCCGCGCGTCCCGGGCGGCGGCGGCGATCTCGGTGAGCACCGTCGCGTCGGCCCGTGGTCCCGACCAGGGCATCGGCAACGCATAGTCCTGAAAGCTCATGACCCGGTTGCGCAGCCGCGCCGGCATCACCTGAAGAACCTTGGCCAGCGCGCGGACGGACGTCTCCTCGATGCCCGCGACCGATCCGCTCGCCGCGCTGCGCAGCCCGACCGCGATCGCCACCGCTTCGTCGTCATCAAGCAGAAGGGGCGGGAGCCTGCTGCCGACGCCGCCACCGATGCCGCCGAAACCGCCGCTCCCGCCACCGCCGAAACCGCCGCTCCCGCCACCGCCGAAACCGCCGCTCCCGCCACCGCCGAAGCCACCGCTGCCCAGCCGGTAGCCGCCGGCGACGCCGGGCCGTGCGTCGACCGCGTAGCCGAGGCGCCGCAGCCGGTCGACGTCCTTGCGGACGGTGCGGGTGGTCACCTCGAGTCGTTCCGACAATTCGGACGCCGTCCAGTCGCGGCGGCCCTGGAAGAGGGAGAGCAGCCGCAGCAGGCGGGCGGAGGTTTCCAGCACGGTTGGTGATGCTCCCGCCGAATGCGGAACGAAGTGAACCGCAATAACGCCGAACATGCCCCTATGAGCACAAGAGACAGGGGAACCCTGATGAATCCGTTCCGCATCGACATTCCGCAGTCCGACCTCGACCGGCTGCGCGACCGGCTCGCCGACGCGCGCCGGCCCGCCGCCCTCTCCGCCTCGTCCGACGGCAGCCGCGGCATCCCGCCCGACCGGCTGAACGCGCTCGCCGACCGGTGGCGGTCCGGTTACGACTGGCGGGCCGCCGAGGCCCAGCTCAACTCCTACCCGCAGTTCCGCACCGAGATCGACGGTCAAACGATCCACTTCCTGCACGTACGCTCGGCCGCCCACGACGCGAAGGCGCTGCTCCTGACGCACGGCTACCCGAGCTCGCCGGCCGAGTTCCTGGACCTCATCCGGCTAATCGGAACCGAGTTCCACTTGGTCGTGCCGTCGCTGCCCGGCTACGGCTTCTCGACGCCGCTCTCCGGCCCCGGCTGGACCATGAACCGCACCGCCCGCGCCTGGGTCGCGCTGATGGCCGAGCTGGGTTACGACCGCTACGGCGTGCACGGCGGCGACGTCGGCGCGGGCGTCTCCGGCGCCGTGGCCGCGCTCGACGGCGACCACGTCATCGGCATGCACATCGTCACCGATCCGGCCACCGCCGCCGCGACCGCGACCTTCATCCCCGGGATGGCCGACCGCCTCGACCCCAACGACCCGGTCGACAAGCTCATCCTCGAGCGGATGGACACGTTCCGCCGCGAGGGCTCGGGCTATCTGACGATCCAGAACTCGAGACCACAGACCATCGGGTACGCGCTGGCCGACTCCCCGCTGTTCCAGCTGGCCTGGATAGCGGAGAAGTTCGACGAGTGGACCCGCCTGCCCGTCGACGACGATCGGCTGCTGACCATCGCCGCCCTGTACTGGTTCACCAACTCGGGCGCGTCGGCCGCACACACCCTCTACGACCAGGCCCACTCGTCGGAGTGGGGCGGCCCCGCCGCGGTCCCCCAGGCGTTCGCGGTCTTCGGCGCCGACGAGACGGTCCGCCGCCTGGTCCCCGCCCCGCCCGAGGCCCACTGGACGGAGTTCCCCCACGGCGGCCACTTCCCGGCGCTGGAGGCCCCCGCCGACCTGGCCACCGACCTGCGCGCCTTCTTCGGCCCGCTCACCTGACGCCGCTCGCCTAGCGTTTGCAGCGAGGGGCGAGGTGCGACAGGACCCGATGCCACATGGGTGCGAGCAGGTCGGGGCCGCCGTCCGGGTTCATCTCCAGCCGGGCGTTGGGGAGCCGCTTCTGCCACCAGACTCCGTGGCGGGAACCGGTCAGCGGGTCCTTCGCGCCGAACAGCAGCAACGTCTTGGCGGTGACCTCGGACGGCGCGAAGCCAAGCTCACGCTCGTCCTCGGGCATCGGGGTCGCCACCAGGGCGACACGGTCGACCAGGCCGGGTGGCTGGCGGCGAAGGCCAGAGCCTCCAGGCCCGCGACCGAAGAGCCCACGACGCCCACCGGCCCGGCGCCACCGAAAGCGACGCCCACCGGCCCGGCGCCACCGAAAGCGACGCCCACCGGCCCGGCGCCACCGAAAGCGACGCCGTCCGGGCCGGCGCCAGCCGGGCCGGCGCCGTCGTCGACGGCCGGCGTGATGCCTCGCGCCCAGGTCAGCGCCGGGTCGGGGTCGAGGTCCGCGCCGAACAGCAGGACACGACGATCGGCGGTGCCGTCCACCGGAGTCCGCATCGGAGCAGGCTAGCGGGCGAGCCAACCCCCATCGACCGGCAGGACCGTGCCGTGCACGTAGCGGGACGCGTCGGACGCGAGGAAGACCACCGCCCCGGCCAGATCCTCGGGGGTTCCCCAGCGGGCGGCGGGAATGCGGTCGAGGATGGCGGCCGCGCGCGACGGGTCGGCCCGGAGGGCCTCGGTGTTGTCGGTGGCCATGTAGCCGGGGGCGATCGCGTTGACGTTCACGCCGTGCGCGGCCCACTCGTTGGCCAGCGCCTTGGTGAGGCCGACCACCGCGTGCTTGGCGGCGGCGTAGGCGGGGACCCGGATGCCGCCCTGGAAGGACAGCATCGACGCGATGGTGATGATTTTGCCGCCGCCCGCGCCCAGCATCACGCGGCCCGCGGCCTGGGAGAGGTGGAAGACGGCGTTCAGGTCGACCGTCACCACCTCGTCCCAGTCGGCGGGGGTCACCGCCACGGCCTCGGCGCGGTGGATGGTGCCGGCGTTGTTGACCAGGATGTCGAGGCGGCCCCGCTCGGCCACCACCCGGTCCACGGCGGCGGCCAGGGCGGGCGGGGAAGCACGGGCCAGGTCGACCGGGACGAACAGGGACACCGGGAACGGCGGCGCGGTGCGGCCGAGGACGGCCACCTCGGCCCCGGCGTCGGCCAGGGCCTCGGCCGCGGCCCGGCCCAGGCCGCGATTGCCGCCGGTGACCAGCGCGACCCGGCCATCGAGACGGAAGAGAGAGGACAGGCCCGGAGAGCGGGCAGGGCCGGGAGAGTCGGGAGGGCCGGGAGGGCCGGGAGGGCCGGAAGGGTGGGAGGGGTCCATCAATGGCCCAGGTCGCGCAGCATCGGCACGGTCCGGCCCACCCAGCTCAGCGCGGGATCCTCGAGCGCGCCCTGCGTGCGCTGCTCGCCGGCCAGGAACCACAGGTAATAGGTCGTATATCCGGGCGCGCTCACCACGGTGTGGTAGCCGGACGGCATCATCTGCACGGCGTGGTCGCGGGCGGTGAAGTTCTCCTCGTACCCGTCGTCCAGATACACGCGGGAGATGCCGAAGCCGTCGCCGGGGTTGACGCGGAAGTAGTACATCTCCTCGTGGGCGGCCTCGGCCGGCAGGTTGTCGAACTTGTGGCGGTGCGGCGGGAACGTGCTCCAGTTCCCGGACGGCGTGTAGGTCTCACCGACGATCAGCCGGCGGGCGGGCAGCGACGGCTGCGAAGCCGAGGTGAGGATCTGGTGGTACTGACGGCCGAAGTTCGCGGCGCCCCACCGGCCGGAGGCTACCTGGTCCGGCTCGATGACGTACGGCGCCACGGACAGGTCGCTCGGGGCGCTCGGCAGCGCGATTTCGACCGTCTCGCCGAGGGCGGCGACCACATAGGACGAACCGGCCGGGATGTAGACGGAGTGCGGCTTGCCCCCGAAGACGTGGGGGCGGCCGCCGACCGAGGGGAACTTCGCGTCGCCGACGGTGAAGGACGCGCGGCCGCCGAGCACCACGGCGAGGATCTCGCGCGAACCCGACTCCCCGGACCACGATTCGCCCGGCGCGAGCCGCAACAGCCGGAAATCGAGCAACTCGCAGGGATTGAAGGGCAGGGCATTCATCCCGTACGCGAAGGGGATGTCGCAGTGGAATCGGTAGTTCATCGCTTCCTCACCATGGATCGATCCAGTCGGGACGGGACACGCGGGTCAGGGCCTCGAGGTAGAAGTAGTCGCCCCAGAGGTTCCCCTCGTCCACCCCGACGCCCTTGGGCTTGTCGTAGACGCCGTGCACGAGCAGCGCGTTCGACGCCGGCGACACGTAGCCGGCCATCAGCGAGCCGAGGATGCGCAGCGCCGCCGACTCGTACCGGTCCCCGCCGAGCTGCAGCAGGCCGCAGACCGCGATGGCCGCCGCCGAGCTGTCCCGCTCCTCGCCGCTGCCGTCGTCGAAGACCAGGTCCCAGTACGCGACCCCGTCCGCCGGCAGCCGGGCCAGGAACCGGTCGGCGCACCGCCGCGCCGCGTCCAGATAGGACGGATCACCGGTGTGCCGGTAGTTGAGCGCGAACCCGTAGATGCCCCACGCCTGCCCCCGCGCCCAGCAGGACGAGTCCGAGTCGCCCTGCTCGGTCTCCCCGCGAAGCGGCGCCCCCGACGCGACATCCCAGTAGAAGGTGTGGAACGTCGTGCCGTCGGGCCGCAAGATGTGGTCCCGGAGCTGCGTCACATGCCGCCGGGCGGCGTCGGCATATCGGGAACGCCCGGTGTCGGCCGACGCCCAGAACAGCAGCGGCGTGTTCATCAGGCTGTCGATGATCGTCCGCCCGCGCTGACGGGGGTCGTCCAGATCGCCCCAGGCCTGAATGATCCCGGCGGCCGGCAGCACCCGCGAAAGCAGCTGGTCGGCGGCGGCCAGCGCAGCGTCCCGGGCGACACCGTCACCGAGCAGCCGCCACGGCACGACGCACGACAGCGTGTAGAGGAACCCGAGATCGTGCGTGTCCACGTCGTCCCGTGCCGCCATCCGCGAGGCGAAGGACGACACGTGCGCGGCGGCGGCCGAGGCGTAGACCGGCGAATCGGAGAGGGCCGAGGCCAGCCACAACATCCCCGGCCAGAAGCTCGTCGTCCATCCGACGTTCCCGTCCCGCGCCCGGTAGCGGCCGCCGACCGTCGTGTCGGCGGGATACCGGTCGCCGAAGGACGCCAGGTTCTCGTCGATCGTGCGCAGGGCGGCCGCCACCGCGGCGGCCACCGCCTCGGCGTCGGGCAGGGGCCGGACGTCGATCGCCGTCATGAAGGTCCTTTCCGGAGAAGCACGGGGTGGAGCGAGAAGCGGCTCCCGGCCCAGACCACGTAGAGCAGCGGCGCCACCGCGACGCCGAGCGCGATCGCCGGCCGGGTGGCCAGCAGGGCCTCGAGGAGGGCGAGCACCAGCAGCGAGAGCGCGGTCAGGTACCAGTGCCGCACCGCGAGGTAGACGCTGACCCGGGCGGCGTCGCGCACCCGCACGGCCGGCCGCTCGGACAGCACCACGAGGGCCAGCAGCCAGGTCGCCACGGCCAGGACGATCGCGACGACCAGCACCGGGATGGCCGCCGCGCCGATCGGGCGGCCCCACAGGGCGCGCACGTCGACGGACAGCACCACGATCAGAGACGACGCGGCGGCGGTCAGCGGGATCGACCGCCGGGCCGAGGCCCGCCAGACCCGCAGGAACGTCCGGGCCACCGCGGTCGATCTTTCTTGGCTGTACGCCGAGAGCACCGCGAACGCCCCGCACAAGGCGGGACCGAGCAGCGGCGCCAGGAGCGCGAGCAGCGGCCACGAGCGCCCCGGATCGGTGGTCAGCGCCAGCAGCACCAGCGGCGAGCACGCCACCGTGACCAGCGCGTTGGTCATCAGCGCCAGATAGGCGACGTCGAACAGCAGAAGGATCATCCCTTGAGTCCCGTCGTCGCGATGCCCTCGACGAAGTACCGCTGCCCGGCCAGGAAGATGGCCGCGATCGGCAGCACCGACAGCACCGAGCCCGTCATGATCAGCGCGTACTCGGCGTTGTACGCGGTCACGAACGACTTGAGCCCGATCTGGATCGTCCAGATGCTGTGACTGCGCAGGTACAGCAGCGGCCCGAGGTAGTCGTTCCAGGTCGTCACGAACGTGAGCAGGCCGAGGCTGGCCATGGCCGGCACCGACAGCGGCACCATGATGTGGCGCCAGATCCCGTACTCGCTCATGCCGTCGATGCGCGCCGCGTCGAGCAGCTCGTCCGGGATCGACTCGTAGAACTGCTTCATGAGGAAGACGCCGAACGCGCCGAACGCCTGCAACGCGATGATCGACCACAGGGTGTTCGACAGGTGCAGCTTCGAGAACAGGATGAACTGCGGGATCATGTACGACTGCCAGGGCACCGCGATCGTCCCGATGTAGCCGAGGAAGAGCACGTTGCGCCCCGGGAAGCGCACCTTGGCGAAGCCGTACGCGGCGAAGCTGCCGGTCAGCACCTGGAGGAAGGTGACCGCGACCGAGAGCACGAGCGTGTTCCGCAGCCACGTCGTCATGTCGGCCTTGTGCCAGATGTCGACGTAGTTGCGCCACACCACCGGGTCCGGCAGCCACTGCACCGGGATCGTGTAGACGTCGTTGTTCGACTTCAGCGACGACAGCACCATCCAGTAGAACGGCAGCAGCACGGCCGCCGCCGCGACGACGAGGGCGGCGTACCCGAGGAGCCGGGTGGCGCGGCGGGCGGGCGCGGGCCGCGGCGGCGAGACCGGCGCGTCCAGCGACGGGGGAACCTGCAACAGGGCCGTCATCCGAGACTCCCCCGCCGGTTCACCAGGAACTGGACGATCGTGATGGCGAAGCAGATCGCGAACAGCACGATCGAGACCGCCGACGCGTAGCCGAACTGGTTCTCCACGAAGCCCTTCTGATAGATGTACTGCGACACCACGAGCGTGGACTGGCCGGGACCGCCGTTGGTCATCACCAGGATCAGGTCGAAGACCTTGAAGCTGCCGATGGTCAGCATCACGACCACGAAGAACGTGGTGGGCCGCAGGCCGGGCAGCGTCACGGCGCGGAACCGCTGCCAGGCGCCGGCGCCGTCGACCGTGGCCGCCTCGTAGAGCTGCGCCGGGATGGTCTGCAGCCCGGCCAGGAACAGCAGCATGTAGTAGCCGGCCTCGCGCCAGGTGCCGACGATGATGACGGCCGGCATCGACCAGTCGGCCGAGGTGGTCCAGCCCGGCGGGTGGGCCACGCCGACCGCCCGCAGGAACTGGTTGACCGGGCCGTAGCCGGGGCTGAACAACATGTTCCAGACCTGGGCGAGAGCGACGATCGAGGTGATGTACGGGAAGAACGCCACCGTGCGGAAGAAGGCGACGCCGCGCAGCTTCCGGTTGAGCAGCAGGGCCAGCCCGAGCGCGGCGGCCAGCGTGAGCGGGATGTGGAAGACCGTGTAGTAGACGGTGTTCTTCAGCGCGGTCCAGAAGCTGTGGTCGTGCAGCAGTTGCCGGAAGTTCTCGAGGCCGGTCCACTCCGCGCCGCCGAACACGTTCCAGCTGGTGAACGAGTAGTAGAACAGCAGCCCCACGGGCACGAGCGTGAGCACCGCGAAGCCGGCGAAGTTCGGCGCCAGGAACGACCAGCCCACCGCCGTGTCGCGCAGCACCACGCGCCGCTGGCGGTGGGCCGATCGCATCGTCGTCATTTGTTGAGGACCTCGTTCTTGGCGCGGTTCTGCGCCTCGGTGATCGCGGCGCCGGCGTCCTTGCTGCCCGACATCACGGCCGTGTGCAGGTCGCCGAGGATGTTCTGGAGCGCGGCCGTGTATTTGCCGACCGGGTTCTCCGGCTTCGTGTCGTGGCTGGCGAAGGCGAACTTCGACAGGTCGTCCTGCGGGACGCCCGGGAGCTGGAAGAAGGTGTCCTTCACGACGTCGGTGTCGGCCGGGGTGATGCCGATCCCGGCCAGCGACTTCGCCCCGTCGGCGCCCGCGGCGTACGCGAGGAAGTCCTTGGCCGCCGCGACCTTGTTCTTGCCGATCTTGGGGTTGATGCCGAGGCCGGTCGGATCGCCGAAGGTGACCGGCTTGGCCGACGTGCCGGTCGTCGCCGCGGTCAGCTGCGGCGCCGGCGCGAAGCCCCACGCGAACTTGTCGGCGTCGCCGTTGGTCTGCTGCTTGAGCAGGGTGGCGATGAACCACGAGCCCATCAGCATCATGGCCGCCTGCTGCTTGCCGAACTGGGCCTGGTAGGTGAGGTTGTTGGTGGTGGCGTCGCCGAACTTGACCTGGGCGCCGGCGTTCTGCAGGTCGACGACCCGGGTGTAGTACGGCTGGAGGTAGGAGAAGTCGCCGCTCTCGATGCTCGCGCCCGGGGTCTGCGCGAGCGCGAAGCCCTGCACGGTGGACTGCCAGATGTGCTCGTAGTCGCCGACCGCCTTGGAGCCGGCGGCCTTGAGCTTGGTGGTCAGCTCCTTCGACGTGGACGCGTAGGTGTCCCACGTCCACGAGCCGTCGGGAATCTTCACGCCGGCCTTCTCGAACAGCGCCTTGTTGTAGTACAGCACCCACGAGTCCTGGCGGTACGGGATCGCATACGTCTTCCCGTCGACCTGGTAGCTCGTCATGCCGCCGACGTCGGCGCCCAGCTTGCCGGCCACGTCCGAGACGTCGAGCAACTGCTTGCCGTTCTGGTACGTGTAGAAGTTCTTCAGCGTCTTCTGGGCGTAGATGTCGGGCGCCTTGCCGGCCGCGAGGTCGGCGATCATCTGGGTGTCGTAGTTGGCGGCGTCGTACTCCTTGAGCTCGATCGTCACGTCGGGGTGGGCGGCGTGGTAGCCGTCGGCGAGGGTCTTGAACTCCGGCGTGGTGGCGAAGCTCCAGCCGGACAGGGTGAGCGTGATCGGACCCGACGAGGAGTCCTCGCCGCCGCCGCAACCGGTCAGGACCAACGAGATCGCCGCGGTGACGCCGACGACGGCCGCGAGTGAGCGTTTCATACCTTCTCCTTCGGAAGAGAGGTGCGGGTGCGGACGCCGTCGGGCCACTCGGCCTCGACCTCCGACCCGTCGAAGCCGAGAGAGGCCCGGGCGCACGGCGGCTCGGCGTCCACCGACAGGGCGATCAGCGCCGCGACCCACTCGCCCGGGGTCACCGGGTACTCGAGCCACGGAACCCGGACGGGTCCGCCGAGCGGTCCCGTGTCGTGCGTGTCATGTCCTTGCTTTCCCTCGCCCAGCACCGGCACGAGGTGGCTGTGGAGGCCGCCGGTCACGGCCCATCCCCCGATGCGCAGGGCCACGGCCCCCGGCGCCGGGTCGTCGACCCGGGCCAGGCGCAGCTCCCACGGGCCGTGGACCAGCGAGCGCACGGTGAGGCGGCCGGCCCGCTCGGCCCGGCCGGCGCGCGCGCCGCCGTGGTCGGGCCCCTCGCCCCCGGGCGTGACCCAGCGGGCCTCGACGGCCGAGGCGCCGGGGCCCTCGGCGGTGAAGCCGGAACGGTGCGAGCGGCGGCCGGCGGCGTCGACGAGGACGGCCGACTGGTCGATCGGGTCGCCCTCGAGGATCGGCGCGGTGGCCGTCGAGTAGCCGATCCGGGCGTACAGCGGGGATTCCGCGTTGGCCGCCCCCTCGACGTCGTGGTCGGTGCCGTGGTTGACGACCCGGACGATGCCGTCTTTTGCGGACCCGGAGACCAGCCATCCGGGCGCTCCCACGTAGCGGCGGAAGTCGCCGGCCTCGATCGGCAGCGATTCGGCAGCGGCCGTCCACACCGGATGGTCGGCCGGGAGCGCGATGCCGAGCAGGCCCTTGGCCGCCCAGTACGGCGAGCCGGGACCGGAGTAGGACTGGGCCAGCCGCGGATAGGCGCCGTGCCAGCCGATCGGCAGCAGGCCGTCGTCGCCGGGGGCGCCGCGTTCGGCGAAGTGGCGGACGACCCGGTCGGCGGCGTGCCGCAGCGCGCCCGGCGAGTGCGAGGGCACGCCGGCGAGCACGCCGGCCCAGAACGGCGCGGCGGCCGCGAACCGGTAGGTGAGGCTGCGCCCCTGGATCAGCGGCGACCCGTCGGCGCCGACCAGCGCGAGCGCGTCGCCGAGGAAGGCGTCGAGGTCGGCCCGGTCCCGGTCGCGGCGGGCGGCGGCCAGGTCGCCGGCGCCGGCCATCCGCGCCCACAGCACCGGATAGAGCCGCAGCGCCCAGCCGTTGTAGTGGTCGAAGGCGCGGGTCTCGCCGTCGGCCAGCCAGCCGCCCGCGCGCCGGAAGCTGTCGTGGGCGGCGAGGTCGGCTGCCATCTCGGGGCCGGACCACGGGCCGCCGACCGACCGCAGGAACGTCTGCACCACGAGCCGGAACCAGACCCAGTTGCAGCGCGGGTACGAGTCGTCGCCGACCGCCGGGGCCAGGTACTCGACCACGCGCTCCCGCACGGCGGGCTCGAGGCGGTCCCAGATCCAGGGGCGGGTGAGATCGAGGATCAGCGCGAGCGAGGCGGCCTCCACCTTCGCCTGGGGGTGCTCGTCGAGGCGGACCCAGCGTTCCCCGTCCGGCGCGTGCGGGTCGGCGCCGGCGGCGATGCCCCGCGCGTACCGGTCGGCGAGCTCGTCCAGCCCGGCGCCGCGCTCGCCCGCGATGCGGAACCCGGCGATGAGGAACGTGCGGGCGAAGCCCTCGAGGCCGTCGACCGCCCGGCCGTAGCCGCCCTCGGCGCCCGGGAACGTGATGCGGGCGTGGCTCGGCGAGGCATGCCGGTGTGCCGCCCCGAGCAGCCGATCGGCCAGGGCCAGCCAGTCGTCGCGGGTCCAATCCGGACTGTTCTCACGCACGCGTCACTCTCCGGGGCTCGGCGCGGGGAGGCGGGTTCGGCTCGGTTTCCGGGACGTTAAGCGGTCACATTCGCTCGTGTCAACGTCACGTTCAGACTTTGTGAATCAAAAGCGATCGGAGTGATCTGATACGATCACGATCGATCACGGGGAGGTTGCATGGGACCGCTCGCCGCCGCCTGGCCGGCCATCACGCCCGATCTGCTGACCCGCGCGTTGCCGCCGGTCGACGGCGTCACCGCCGGGGAGGACCTGCGGGCCAAGGCCCGGGCCGAGCTCGGCACGCCCTGGCCGGTCCCGCTGGCGAGCGCCTACGCGCGCTACTTCCGCGACGGCGACCGTACGGGATATGAGCAGGTGGTCTGGGAGCGCGAGTACCGGGTGAGCCGGGCCGCGCTGATGGCCGCCACCACCGGCGAGCCCGCGTGGCTGGACGAGACGGCCGACGGCGTGACCCTGCTGTGCGAGCAGAGCAGCTGGTGCTGGCCCGCCCACGACGACACGCTCACCCGGCACGGCGCGGTCGTGCCCACCGTGACCGACCCCTATCTCGACCTCGGCGCGGGCGAGGTCGCCGGGCAGCTGGCCTGGCTCGACCACCTGCTCGGCGCGCGACTCGACGAGCGGGTTCCGGGGCTGCGGGCCCGCATCCGGCACGAGGTCGACCGGCGGGTGCTGACACCGTTCGCGACCCGGCGGGACTGGGGCTGGCTGGGGCTCGCCGGCGAGGTGAACAACTGGAACCCGTGGATCCACGGCAACGTGCTGGTCGCCGCCCTGCAACTGGTGGACGACCCGGCGCGGCGGGCCTCGCTGGTGGCGCTGGTCGTCGACGGCCTCGACCGGTACGCGGCGTCGCTGCCCGCCGACGGCGCCGTCGACGAGGGCTATGCGTACTGGTGGCACGGCGCGCTGCGGCTGTTCGAGGCGCTCGACCTGCTGACCTACGCGAGCGGCGGGGCGCTGAGCGACGAGCCGTTCCACGCGCTGCGGGCGGTGGTGGCCTTCCCGCACCGGCTGCACCTGGGCGGGGACTGGTTCGTCAACCACGCCGACGGGCCCGCCAAGCACTCGCGCGACCAGCCGTGGGACGCGCTGCACCGGGCGGCCGTGCGGGTCGGCGACCGGGCGACGGCGGCGTTCGCGGTGGCGCACCGGGCCCCGGCGACCGAGACGTGGGGCCTGGGCTTTCTGTTGCGGGCGCTGACCGATCGGGCCTGGGCCGCGGCCGAACCGGCGCCGGCGCCGTCCCCCGAGGACGTCTGGCTCGCCTCGACCGAGGTGCTCGTCGCGCGGTCCGGGCGGCTCACCCTCGCGGTCAAGGGCGGCCACAACGGCGAGAACCACAACCACAACGACGTCGGCAGCTTTCTCGTGGCGCTCGGCGGCGTGCCGGTGCTCGTCGATCCGGGCCGGCCGACCTACACCCGGGAGACCTTCGGGCCGCGGCGGTACGACATCTGGACCATGCGCAGCTCGTGGCACAACACGCCGACGATCCGCGGGGCCGAGCAGTCCGCGGGGCGGGAGTTCGCGGCGCGACTGGTAGACCACGGGCTTCGGAGCATGAAGATCGAGCTTTCCGGAGCGTACGGGAAAGGGCTTGCCCGAAGCTGGCTGCGGACCGCCCGGATCGAGCACGACATGGTTGTGATCCGCGACGAATGGGACATTCCACCCGGCCCAGGCACCACGATCCACGTCGTCATAGCCGGCGAAGTGCGGCTTTTCGACGGCCGCGCCGAGATTGTCGCGATCGAGGGAGCGGGCGTTCTGGACCTCGCCTGGAACCCGGCCGTGCCGTGCGCGCTGACCGTGCGGGAGCTCGGCGACCCGATGCTGAGCGACGTCTGGGGCGAGCGCCTGACCAGGATGGACTTCGACGTCGCGGCCCTCGGGCCGATCGGTAGGCTCGACCTGACCGTGAAGGAGCACCAGCGGTGAGCACCCCTGACAAGCGCGGGCCGTTGCAGGTCGCCCGGCGCGCCGCCCTCCTCGAGGCGTTGCAGCGCGACGGCGTGCTGCGCATCTCCGACCTGACCGACGCGCTTGGCGCCGCCGCCGTCACCATTCGCCGCGACATCGCGCAGATGGCCGCGGAGGGCCTGGTGCTGAGGGTCCACGGCGGGGTGACGCTGCCCGGTGCCGCCGCGGGCGACGACCTGTCTCCGGCCGAGGCGATCGGGATGCTCGTGCCCTCGCTCGACTACTACTTCCCCGACGTCGCGCGCGGCGCCGAGGAAGCGGCCCGCGAGCTGGACATGCGGGTGGTGCTGCGCGGTTCCTCGTACGACTCGCCGGACGACCTGCCGCTGCTCACCCGCCTGGTCGAGCAGGGCGCCGACGCGCTGATCGTGGCGCCGCGGATGGACGCGCCGACCTCGGCCCGCACGATCGAGTGGCTGGCCGGCGCCGGCATCCCGGTGGTGCTGCTCGAGCGGACGGCGAGCGCGGGGCCGCACCACGAGATGCTCGAATCGGTCGCCACCGATCACGCGCTCGGGGCGGCCATGGCCGTACGCCATCTGGTCGCCCTCGGGCACCGGAAGGTCGGCGCGGTCCTCGCCGAGCACAGCCCGACCAGCCCGCACATCCACCGCGGCTGGGCGTCGGCGGTGGCCGAGTGCGAGCTGCCGGCGGCGGTCGACGTGCGGGTGCCCGACGCGCGGACGCCGACCTCGGCCGCGGCGCTCGACGCGGTGCTCGACGAGTGCCGAGCGACCGGGACGACCGCGCTGCTCGTGCACGCCGACGCCGAGGCGATCGCGCTGGTGCAGCGGTGCGAGGAACGCGGCCTGTCGGTGCCCGGCGACCTATCGGTGGTCGCCTACGACGACGAGGTGGCGGGCCTGTTCACGCCAGCGCTGACCGCGGTGCGGCCGCCGCGCCGGTCGATCGGGCGGGCGGCGGTGCGGCTGGTCGCCGACCGGCTGGCCGACCCGGGCCGGCCCGCCCACCGGGTCGTGATCAGCCCGGCCCTGCGGATCCGCAACTCTACGGCCGCTCCTTAGCCCGCTCTACGGCCGCTCCTTGGCCCGCTCTACGGCCGCTCCTTGGCCCGCTCTACGGCCGCTCCTTGGCCCGCTTCCGGTACGCGGCGACCGCGACCCGGTTGGCGCAGGCGGTGCTGCAGAAGCGGCGCGAGCGGTTGCGGGTGAGGTCGAGCACGACGCCGCGGCACGTCTCGTCGGCGCAGAGCGACAGCCGGGACATCTCGTCGCCGCGGACCAGGTCGGCCATCGCCATCGCGGTCTCCACCAGGACGCGCTGCACCAGCGGCGCGTCGGCCGAGACGGCGTGGATGTGCCAGTCGATGCCGTCGTGGCGCATCAGCATCGGCACCGCCTTCGCCTCCGCGAGCATCCGGTTGACCATCTCGGCGGCGCGGTCACGGTCGGCGGTGAGCAGGGACCGGAGCACCGGGCGTACGGCGCGGAGCTCCCCCAGCTCGGAGGCATCCCGGTCGCGGCGGCCGGTGTAGCGGTGCCGGGCATACCACTCGTCCACCTGCTCGGTGGTGAGCAGCGTGTCCGGGTCTTCGCCGCTGTTGACCAGCTCGACGGCCGCCACGAGCGAGGCCTCTGTGTCATGGGCTAGGAGCACGTTGACATATTACCCCCTCGGTGCCTAGCGTCATAAGCCATGACCCAGTTAGCCAATGACAGGCCCGCACTTTCCGCCCGGCCCGGTCTCGGCGGCGGTCTTGCCCTCGCCATCGTCTCCGCCACGACGTTCGGCCTCTCCGGCCCGCTGGCCACCGGCCTGCTGGCGACCGGCTGGAGTCCCGGCGCGATCGTGCTCGCGCGCATCGCGATCGCCGCGATCGCGATGGCGCCCTTCGCCATCGCGGCGCTGCGCGGCCGGTGGCATCTCCTGCGGCGCCAGGCCGGTCAGATCCTGCTGTACGGGGTCCTGGCCGTGGCCGGCGCCCAGTTCTGCTACTTCTCGGCGGTCGCCACGATGGACGTCGCGCCCGCCCTGCTGATCGAGTACACGGCGCCGGCCGCCGTCGTCGCGTGGCTCTGGCTGCGCCGCGGCCAGCGCCCCCGCCCGCTGACCATCGGCGGCGCGATCGTCGCCGCCGCCGGCCTGGTGCTGGTGCTCGACCTGCTCTCGGGCGCCGACCTGGCCTGGTCCGGCGTCGCCTGGTCACTGGGCGCGATGATCGGCGCGACCGCCTACTTCCTGATCTCCGCCGACACCGGCAACGGCCTGCCCCCGCTCGCCCTGGCCGGCGCCGGCCTGCTCGTGGGCGCGCTGGCCCTGGCCCTGCTCGCGGTGGTCGGCCTGCTGCCGATGCACGCCTCGGCGGCCGCCGTCCACTACGCGCTGGGCGCGCCGCCGTGGTGGGTGCCGCTGCTGCTGCTCGGCCTGGTGACGGCGGCCGTGGCGTACGCGACCGGGATCGCCGCCAGTCGCCTCCTCGGTTCCCGGGTCGCCTCGTTCGTGGCCCTGCTCGAGGTCGTGGCGGCGGTGCTGTTCGCCTGGCTGCTGGTGTCGCAGCTGCCCGGCCCGATGCAGCTGGCCGGCGGCCTGCTCATCATCGGCGGCGTGATCGCGGTGCGCCTCGGAGACCGCGAGATCGCCTAGGGTCGGGGGCATGGCCTCGCACATCGAGCTCTTCAACGCCGCGGTCCACAGCGGCGACTGGGTCTCGTTCGCGTCCCTGTTCCATCCCGACGCGGTGATGACCTTCTCGCCCGGCCCGTCCTTCACCGGCCGCGCCGCAATCCTGGCGGCCTACCAGGCAAATCCCCCGACCGACACGATGCGCGCGCTCGCCTCGCGCGTGGGTCCCGCGCCCACCGCCGCTGCCCCTTCCACGCCGGCCGCCGCGCCCACCGCCACCACCACGCCCGCGGCAGCCGCGCCCGCCACCGCCACAGCGCCCGCGGCTCCGACCGCCACCTCCGCCACAGCGCCCGCGCAAGCCGCGCCCGCGCCTACCGCCACCGCCGCGACCGGGCCCGGCACTACCGCCGCGGCCGTGCCCGCCACCTCCGCCGCCTCCGCGATCGCGCGCATCGCCGCCGCCGGCGCAACCGCGCGCACCGCCGCCGGCACAACAGCCCCGCCCGCCGGCGCCACCGCCCCGCCCGCCGGCGCCACCGCGCCAGCCAGGCCCGCCTCCCCCTCGCCGGACATTTCCGAAATTACGGTTTTCGAATGGTCGCGAGGCGGAACGGGGACCATGACGATCCGCCGCTCCGGTGGCCTGATCACCCTGCTGGCGGTGGAGTTCGCATGAGCGTCGACCTCTTCGCCGGGGTTCCGGTCGGCAACCTCCAGGAGGCGGTCGAGTGGTACTCCGCCCTGCTCGGCGGCCCCCCGGCGTTCTTCCCCAACGACGTCGAGGCGGTGTGGGAGCTGGACGAGCACCGCTACCTCTACGTCGAGCACCTGCCGTCCAAGGCCGGCCACGCGATGCACACCCTGTTCGTCGACGACTTCGACGAGCGGATCGCGGCGATCGCGGCGCGGGGCATCACGCCGGCCACCGAGGAGACCTACGAGAACGGGGTGCGCAAGACGACCTACGCCGACCCGGACGGCAACGAGATCGGCTTCGGGGGCGGCCCTAAATAAGGGTGTCGCCGCAGATCAGCCACGGCGACTTGCCGCCGCGCAGCCACAGGTCGATGTCCCGGGCGGCGCCCGCGCGGTCGGTGACGTGGACCTTCACGCTGGCCTCGCGGCCGGGTTCGTCCAGGAACACGCTGCGGCCGATCTCGTGGGCGGCCGGCCTCGGGGCGGCCTCGACCAGGGCGGCGAACTCCCTCTCGGTCAGCGACCGCTGGTTGTCGGCGCAGATCATCGCGTACGCGCCGGTGTCGTCGCCCTTCTCGATCCGGTCGAGGTACTGGCCGGCCGCGGCCCGGGCGTCGTCGATGTCCGGTCCGAGGTAGAGCCACGCGAACAGGCCGAAGGACGGCACCG
This sequence comes from Actinoplanes sp. NPDC051537, assembly GCF_055586105.1. NCBI lineage: Bacteria > Bacillati > Actinomycetota > Actinomycetes > Micromonosporales > Micromonosporaceae > Actinoplanes > Actinoplanes sp. NPDC051537. The sequence continues at coordinate 164,578 of NZ_JBVJIU010000022.1, read as the reverse complement.
CGCAGAAGGCGGCCGCCAGGGCCAGCAGCAGCGCGCCGGAGGCGATGCCGATCCCGATGCCGACGCTGTGCCCCCGGTTCGTCAGCGATGAGGTCATGCCGGCGACGCTAGTGACGGCCCGCACCGAACCGACCACGCTCAGGACACAACCCGATCAAGAAACGTCGATAAGCTCCGGCCATGACCGACGCCCTGCCCCTCGACGAGTTCGTCGGGCGTGACTGGCTCTGGCCGGTCATCGACGACTGGCTGGCCGGCCCGGCCCGGCGGCTGATCGTCGCGGGACCGCCCGGCGCCGGGAAGTCGATGTGCGCGGGCGCGGTGGCCCGGCGGTTGCCGGCGAGCGCGTCGCATTTCTGCCAGGCGCGCCGCGACACCAGCCTGATCCCGAGCCGGGTCGTCGAGCGCCTGGCCGACCAGCTGCGGCGGCGGGTCGACGGGTTCGACGCGACGCTCACACAGCCGTATTCGGTGACCGGGACGGTCCGGGTCGGCGGGTCCGTCGGCGAGGGCGCCACCGTCGCCGGGGTGGCCATCGAGACGCTCGCCGTCGACGCCCGGGACGACGACGCGAGCCTGCTGTTCGACCGCTTGATCCGCAAGCCGCTCGTGGCGCTGGCCGCCGCGAACCGCCTGCCCGGGCCCGTGGTCATCGTGATCGAGGCGCTCGACGAGCTGCTGGTGCGGCGGCACGGCGAGTCGCTGCTGTCGCTGCTCGCGGCCGTCACCGGGCCGGACGCCGAGCTGCCCGATCCGGTGCGCTTCGTCCTCACCACGCGACCCGATCCGCGGGTGCTGCGCCGGTTCGGCCCGCCGGACGTCGATCTCCAGGCCCCGCCGGCCCGCGACGACGTCGAGGCGTACGTGCGCGGGCAGTTGGGTCTGACCTCGATGGCCCGCCGGATCACGTCGGCCGTGTCGGGGAACTTCCTCTACGCGCGCTACGTGGTGCAGGAGCTCAAGGGCCGCCCGGCGCCGGCGATGGCGGCGTTCGACCCGAGCCGTCTGCCGGACGGGCTCGACGAGCACTACCGCGAGTTCCTGACCCGGGAGCTGGGCCGCGAGACGGGCGCGTGGGAGCGGGTCTACCGCCCGGTGCTCGGCCTGCTGCTGGTCGCGAAGGGCGACGGCCTCACCGCCACCCAGCTGGCCGGCGCGACGGGCCTGCCCCGCTCCGAGGTGGACGACGCGCTCACCCGCCTGGCGCCGTACGTGGCCGCGAGCGCGAGCGGGTCGATGCGGCTGTACCACCAGTCGTTCGCCGGCTACCTGGAGAGCGAGACGGAGTATCCGCTCTACCCGGACGAGGCGGACCGGGCGCTGGTCGGCTGGTACCGGACGCGCTACGGCACGGACTGGCTGGCCGCGGCCGGCGACCGCTACGCCACCGAGGAGCTGGTCAAGCACGCCGCCCGGCCCGGTGATCTGCTGAGCGACCCGGGCTTCGTGGCGATCGTCGACCCGGACGCGGTGCTGCTCGCCGCCGCCGGCGCCGATCCGGCGAGCCGGGTCGTCCGCGCCGCGCTCGGGGTGGCGCGGGGCAAGCCGATGGCCGAGCGGGTGGCTTACTACGCGCTGGTGGCCCATCAGCTGGGCGACACGGCATTGGCCGGCGCCCTGTACGCGTTGCCGCTCCCCCGGCCGTGGGAGGTGCTCTGGTGTCACTGGTCCTCGCCCGACTCGCACTACGTCGTCGGCGACCACGGCTGCCCGGTCCGCGGCATCGTCGTCACCGAGATCGACGGCCGGCCGGCCGTGGTGGCGGCCGACGACAACGCGGTCCTGCGCGTCTGGGATCTCGCGTCGGCGCGGGAGTGCCGGCCCGCGATCACCGCCGCCGGCCGCACGTTCGGCCGGCTCGGCCGGGCGGAGCTCGACGGACGCCGGCTCGTCGCGCTCGAGGCGCCGTCCCGGGACGCGGTCCACGTGTGGGACGTCGACGCCGGCGCGGCGGCCGCCCGCGTACCCACCGGGGAGCTGTCCACCGGCGTGCTCGCCGGCGTGGCCGGCGGGCGCCTGCGGGTGGTCACGTCGGACGTCCTGCGCACCCGCGTCTGGGACGTCGCGTCCGGCCTGATGATCGGCGCCGAGCTGGTCGCCGGCCGGCGGAACTCGGCGCAGGACGTCGCCACGCTGTCCGGGCGGATGGTTCTCATCAGCGCCCGCGACCGCGACGAGCGGCACGTCCTGCAGATCCACGACCTGGAGTCGGTGGCCCTCGTCCGGGAGGTCGGCCTCCGGCCCTACGAGGGCGGCGAGGACGTGGACGCCATCGCGGTCGCCACGCTGGGCGGCCACACCTGCGTGGCACTGGTGATCACCGATTACCACTACCGGGGCACGCTCGTCGTCCGCGACCTGGAGGACGACACCGAGCTGGCGGTCGTCGACCTCGGTCCGGCGATGGGACCGACGGTCGCGGCCGGGACCGCGGCCGGCCGGGATCTGGTCGTGGTCGGCGTGAGCGACGACGTCGAGGTGTTCGAGTTCGCCGGCGGCGAGCTCCACCGGCGCCGGCTGCACGGGCACAGCGACTCCGTCGAGGATGTCGCGATCGCGGAGCTCGGCGGGCAGGCGGTCATCGTGTCCGCCGGCCGGGACGGCACCGTCCGCTCCTGGCCGGCGCCGCTCCCCGGCGAGGCGGCGGACCCCGCCGGCGAGGCGCCCGTCTACATCCGGCGGGCCGCCACCGGCCGGCTCGGCGGCGACCTGGTGGTGTGCAGCCGCTGGGCGGACGCGGCGGGCACGACCGCGTTCGCGGAGGCCTACGACGGCGCGGACGGACGCCCGCGGTTCCGGCTCGAGACGCGCAGGACCTGCGCGGTCGGCGTCAGCCCGGAGGCCGTCGTGCTGGCCAATCCGCAGGGGCTGGTCACCCAGGTCGACGCGGACGGGACGGTCGTCCGCAACGACCTGTTGTTCGACCTGCTGCCCCCGGCCGAGGAGGGCTACTTCCTCGCGGCCGGGCGGGCCGCCGGGCGACGGCTGCTGGTCGCCGGGTCCGGCGGTGTCCACAGTGGTGCCGTCGTCGTCGATCTCGCCGACCTGACCCTCGCCGGTCCCGGACTGGCGGCGAAGAGCCCGGGACGGTCCGCGGTCGGCGAGTTCGAGGGCCACGCCGTGGTCGCCTTCGAGGACTACGACTTCGGCGCCCAGCCGGCCGCGTCGATCCGTGTCCACGACGTGAAGACGGGGCGGCGCATCGGCGAGCCGCTGCCCTGCGTGACCGGCCCGACGCGGAACATGCACGTCCACGAGGTGTCCGACCTCGCGGTCGGGACGATGGCCGGGTCGCTGACCGTCCTGGCCGGCAACCGCTTCGGCGAGGCGCGCCTGTGGGATCCGCGCGACCCCGCGTCGCTCGTCCTGATCGAGGTGCGCGACGGCCCCGTCGCCGTCGCGCTGGCGTCGGTCACCGGGCGGGAGCTCGCGCTGACCGGCGACGCCGGCGGGGCCCTGTGCGGGTGGCGGCGGGACGGGACGCCGCAGTTCCGCATCGAGCTCGGCCAGGGGATCTGGTCGATCGACGTGACCGGCGAGGACCGGGTGGCGGTGGGCACCGACGCGGGGCTGATGATGCTCCGGCTCAGTGGCGGCCTTTGTGGCAGGGTGAGGGCATGGCGCACGAGGTGACGGTGCGGGCGGTCGAGGCCCGGCCCACGGCGGTGGTGCGGGCGGCGACCACCTGGGCCGCGTTTCCCCAGCTGTGGCCCGACCTGCTCGACGACGTGTGGACGTGCCTGCGGGCCGGCGGGGTGGACGGCGGATTTCCGAACGTCATGCTCTACCTCGACGACGTGCCGCACGTGGAGGTGGGCGTGCTGCTGACCCGGCCGGTGCGGCTGAGCGGCGGCGTCGTCGAGTCGCGGCTGCCGGCCGGGCTCGCGGCCTGGACGGAGCATCGCGGGTCGTACTCGACGCTGTGGTCGGCGCACGAGGACATCATGGCCTCGGGGCTGCCGCTGGCCGGGCCGCGGTGGGAGATCTACGGCCCGCATCGGGAGAACCCGGCCGAGGTGAAGACCGAGGTCTACCACCTGCTCCAGGGCTAGGTGGCGGCCACCAGGACGGCCAGGGCGCCGCCGGCGAGGGCCAGGCCGCCGACGAAGAAGACCGGGATCGTCACGGTCATCAGGCGCAGGTCATCCTCGGTCGACCGGATGACGTCGGCCCAGCGGCCGGTGGCGAAGACCGTGCGGCCCCGGCGGACCAGGACGCCGTTCTCCAGACGGGCCAGGACGAAGACCGGAATTCCATGCGGAAGGCGGGTTTCCCGTACGGTCACCCGATCGCCCTTCTTCAGACGGCCGGCCATCTCCGCGGGCACCCACGGCGGCGGGACGAGGCCGCGTTTGTGGGCGTACTCCGTGGTGGTCGTCTCGGCCGCGTGCGTGCCGGCGAAGACCCCGGGCTCGATCGGCGCCGTCCGGCCGGTCGCGTCGACGAGCGCGGGATGGCCCGGTGTGCGGCCGGCGTCGGCGCTCCACGTGAGGTCGCCGTCGCTGTCGCCGGACCGGTCGCAGGTGGCGACCACCTCGAACCAGGCGCACGTGGCCTCGCTGAGCGGGCCGACCTGGAGGCCGGCCGGCCCGGACTCGGTGCGGCCCTCGGCGGCGACCCGGCCCGGCCGCCAGTCGCCGATCGGGGTGGGCGGGGTGCGGCGCAGCAGGCGCGCCATCCGGAGGTCGCCGACGCTGATCAGGGCGAAGATGCCGGTCACGCCCACCATGCAGGCGCCGACGAGCAGGACGATGGCGGCAGCAGTGGCCATGCGCACAAGATAGCGGCGGCGCGCACTATCGTGGCCCGGTGGACGAGTTGCGGTACCGGGCCCTGCGGGCCGAATCCGAGTACGACTCGGTCAAGAAGGACGCCCGGGTCGCGTACGGGATCTGGCTGGTCCTCGGCATCTTCGGCGGTCACCGCTTCTACCTGGGCGACACCGGCCGCTCGATCGCGATGTTGTTCACCCTCGGCGGGTTCGGGCTGTGGACGCTGGCCGACCTGTTCTTCGTGGGCCGCCGCGTCCGCAGCGTGAACCGAACCCGCCGAGCGGCGATCATGGCCCGTTACGGCATAGTCGACGCCTGGTAGTGGTCATGATTGCGTGCGGGACCACTGCTGGTTGGTCCCGCCGTTGCAGGTGTACTGCTGGATGTCGGCCCCGTCGGCGGTGTTGGCGTTGACCACGTCCAGGCACTTGCCGCTGTGGCGGGCCTTCAGCGTGTAGTAGCTGCCGGTGGCCGCCCACTGCCACTGCTGGTTCGTGCCGCCGCCGCAGGTGTACTGGATGATGTTGGCGCCGTCGGCGGTCGAGGCCGAGGAGACGTCGAGGCACTTGCCGCTGTTCTGGTTGACGACCTGGACGTAGCCGCTGCCCGCGTCCCGGAACTCCCACTTCTGGTTGCCGCCGCCGTTCCACGCGTACTGCTTGATCTCGGCGTTGTTCGCGGTCGAGGCGCTCACCGCGTCCATCACCTTGCCGCTGTTGCGGTTGGTGACGCGGTAGTACGTGGCCGCGGCGCCGGTGACCGTTCCGGCGGCCGTGTCGATGCTGATCGTCGGGTACCAGGACAGGCTCATGCTGGTGGCGCTCGGGAAGGCGATCGGGAGCCAGACGTACGTCGAGTCGTTGACCGGCCCTCCCCAGGCGCCCGCCCACCGGTCGCCCATGTAGAGGAAGCTGCTTCCGACCGGGAGCACGTACGCCGGCTGGGAGCTGAACGTGGTCGAGTCGCCGACGTTCTGCCAGCCGGTCCACGGGCCGGACATGCTCGACGCCGTCGCGTACTGCGCCTGGTTCGGGCTCCACCCGGTGGCCGCCGACGTCAGCATGAAGTAGGTGCTGCCCCGCTTGAACAGGGCCGGCGCCTCGCGGTGCGCGTCGTTCCAGAAGTTCCCGACGACGGCGGCGATCCCGGTGAAGTCGGCCGTCAGGCGGTAGATCATCAGGTCGTAGTTCTCGTCGGCCGCCGAGACCATGTAGGCGGTGCCGTTGTCGTTGAACAGCGTGATGTCCCGGGACATGTAGGTGTTCGACGGGCGGAAACTGCCCTGATACGTGTACGCCCCGTCGACCGTGGACGACACGGCGACGGCGGCCCGGGCCTGGCTGTAGTCGGTCCCGTTCTCCTTGTGCATCCACATCACGTACTTGCCGGTCGTCGCGTTGTAGATGACCTTGGGCCGCTCGACGTTCGCGCCCTGCAACTCCGCGGCCGACGACGGCGTCAGCACGTTGTTGCGGAACTCCCACGTCTTCAGGTCGGTCGAGCGGTACACCGAGACCGCCTTGAACGTGTTGTCGGCGTTGCGGTTCTCGCCGAACCAGTAGTAGTAGGAGCCCACCTTGAGCACGCCCCCGCCGTGCGCGTGCACGACCGCGCCGGAGGTGTCGGTGAACTGGCTGCCGTTGGTCACGGTGACCGGCGCCGCCTGGGCGGGAGCGGCGAGAACGGCCACCGCGGCCACCACGAGCGCCGCCCCGAGCGGGACAAGTCGCCTCATGCCCCTTTTGGTAGCCGCTCGCCCGGCATCCCGGAAACGATCCGACCTCGTTCGTCCACGGACGAAACTGTTCGTACATCGTTGACGGTCTATGAACACCGCATTACGTTTACGAGCGGCGCTCCTCCCGCCCTCGAGAAGGGGGTCGCGGTGACCGACGAGCGTCTCTTCCCGGTGCAGCGCCACGAACGCCTGCTCATCGAGCTGCATCAGCACGGCGCGGTGCGCGTACGGGAGCTGGCTCGTGACCTCGGCGTGAGCGAGCTGACCATCCGCCGTGACATCGCGGCCCTGGCGGCGCGCAATCTCGTGACCCGGGTCCACGGCGGCGCGACGCTCCCGCTGCGCGCCCGGCCCGCCGGACGGCCCCGGCCGAGCACCGCCTTCACCATCGGCATGGTCGTGCCGTCCCTCGACTTCTACTGGCCCCCGGTGGTGGCCGGCGCCCGGGCCGCCGCGGCCGCGCTCGGCGTCACCGTCCAGCTGCGCGGCTCGAGCTACGACCCGGCCGAGGACCGGCGGCAGATCGGCCGGCTGGTCGAGGCGGGCGAGGTCCGCGGCCTGCTGCTGGCGCCGAGCCTCGACCACGACGCGATGATCGACTGGATCGGGCGGCTGCCGGTGCCGTCGGTGCTGGTCGAACGGCAGCCGGGCCGCTGGACGACCGCGTCGCAGAAGGTCGAGTGGGTACGCAGCGACCACGCCCTCGGCCTCGAGATCGCCGTCCACCACCTGCGCGAGCACGGGCACCGCCGGATCGGGCTGCTGGTCTCCGGGGGCAGCCCGACCTCGGCGTACCTGCATCACCCCGGGCTGCTGCCGCCGGTGGTGCTCGACGATCCGCCGCGAGTGCTGCCGAGGACCGTCGTCGATCTGCACCGGGACGGCGTCACGGCGCTGATCGTGCACAGCGACCCGCACGCGATCGCGGTCGCCCAGGCCTGCGCGGACCTCGGGCTGCGGGTGCCCGAGGACCTGGCGCTCATCTCGTACGACGACGAGGTCGCGCACCTGGCCGAGCCGCCGCTCACGGCCGTGCGGCCGCCCAAGAACCATGTCGGGCGGCTGGCCGTGGAGCTGATCGTCTCCCGGTTGCTCGACGGCGACCGGCGGCCGGCCCGCGGCATGCTCGTCGCCCCGGAGCTGGTCGTGCGGCAGTCGTCTCCGTACCACGTACGAACGTGAACGCTTGTGATCGTCTGGTTTCGCTTCGTGGCGTGGTTTCCGCCCGGTCCGTTACCGATGTCCCATGAAGAAAGCCCTCCTGCCGGCGGCCGCGGTCGTGGCGCTCGTGGCCGCGGCGCTGTCCGTCCCCGCATCCCCCGCCGTGGCGGCCACCACCGGCTTCCGCGGCGTCAACTGGGCCGACCAGCGCGACAACTTCGTCGACGACACCCTCGTCCTCGGCGGCCTGAGCACGTCGGACAGCTACGCCACCACGCAGGCCAAGGCGAACGGCATCCTCACCGGCTTCCAGAACAACCTGGGCGCGAACACGGTGCGCATGCCGGTGAACCACCCGACCGTCTCGGGCTCGTACTGGAACTCGTACACCGGGGCGATCGACGCGGCCACCGGCAAGGGGATGAAGGTGATCCTCAGCTACTGGGAGGCATCGAGCTCCCGCAACGGCACGGTCGACAACCTCACCCAGTTCTGGTCGATGTGGCAGACGATCGTGACCAAGTACTCGGGCAACGCGAACGTCTACTTCGAACCCATGAACGAGCCGTACGGCTACAGCGACGCCGACTGGAAGAACCTGGCGGCCCAATGGTTGTCGTCCTACCCGGGCGTGCCCCGCGGCCGGGTCATCGTCTCCGGCGCCGGGTACAACCAGCGGCTGACCACGATCGGGTCGGACAGCCGTTTCGACGGGACGCTGATCTCGCGGCACACGTACCAGTTCTTCGACTCGAGCCGGACGACCGAGGACTCCTGGCGCGAGAGCCTGCGGACCAGCGTCGGCTCGTACGCGTCCCGGGTGCTGATCACCGAGTTCGGCGCGCCGATGACCGACGGCCGGAACTACGACTCGCCGTCCGCCTCCGACAGCTTCGTCGCCTTCATCCGCGGGACGGCGGCCGAGGCGCGCGCGCTCGGGCTCGGCACGGTGTACTGGCCCGGGGTGCGCGTGGCCGACCCGTACCGGCTCCAGGAGATCGGCGGCAGCGGCACCAGCCTGACGCTGTCCACCACCAACGCGTCCGGCCGTGACCAGCTGCGCTACTCGTGGGGCCTGGACGGCGGCGGCAACGTGGCACTGGCCCACTACCGGGTCACCAACCGCAACAGCGGCAAGGTGGCGGACCTGGTCGGCGCGTCGCTGTCGGACAACGCCGAGGTGAAGCAGTACGCCTGGAACGGCGGGCTGAACCAGAAATGGGCGTTCGAGGACGTGGGCGGCGGCTACGTACGTGTCGTCAACCAGAACAGCGGCAAATGCCTGGACGTTGCCTCGGCGTCAACGGCCGACGGCGCGAACGTCATCCAGTACACGTGCGGCGGGGGCACGAACCAGCAGTGGCAATGGACAGCGACCGGCAGCTACTACACGCTGAAGGCCCGCCACAGCGGCAAGTGCCTCGACGTGACCGGCGCGTCCACCACCGACGGCGGCGACATCGAGCAGTACACGTGCAACGGCGGCACCAACCAGCAGTGGACCCGGACCGCCGCCTGAGGCCCGATGAGTTTCGCGTTCCGGAACGGTCCAAGAGACATGAGCTATCCGAAGCACCCCGGCGTCGACGCCTACCTTGCCACGCTGCCCGCGTGGGAGGGACGGCTCGGGCGGGACCTGCGCGACCTCATCCACGCGGCGATCCCGGAGATCGAGGAGACGATCAAGCGCACCGTACGCCCGTACTTCGTCCACCGCGGGAACGTGTGCGCCCTTCTCGGCGCCAGGGATCACCTGAATCTGTTCCTCTACGACGGCGCCATCGTGCCCGACCCGGAGGGCATCATCACCGGCGGCCACGGCAACAGCACGGCCCGGACGATCGCCTTCCGGGAGCACGACGCGATCCCGGCCGAGGCCCTGACCGCCATGCTGCGCCGGATCGCCGCCGACAACGAGGCCGGCGGGTGGCGCCGGCTCAAGGCGCGGTGAGGCCGGTCGGCGCCGGCACGAAGTACTCGCTCATCTTGGCGCCGCCCGTGCGCGGGGCCTTCACCATGCACGGGATGCGCTTCGTGCAGTGGATGTAGGCCTCGTGCACCTTGGTGACGACCCACAGCTTGGCCCGCTGCCCGGCCGGCGTGTCGACCTGCTCGTCCGGGTCCTCGACGATCTCGGCGGTGCCGTTCACGTGCAGGCCGACGGTCTCGCCGAAGTCCAGGAACAGGAGCCCGACGTGCGCGTTCTCGGTGATGTTGCCGAGGCTCGCCATCACGCCGTTGCCGCGCAGCTCCGGCCAGCTCAGGTGCTCGTGGTCGAGCACCCGCACGAACCCGGGCGGCCCGGCCCGGAACGTGTTGTCGCAGCCGCCGCCGGCGTCCGCGGTGGCGAGGAACATCATCTCCTGCCGCCCGATGAAGTGCCGCATCGCGTCGTTGAGATGGGACAGAACCTGCCGGGCGTAGAAGCCGTCGGCCCGCTCGCGCGTGCCGAGCCGGTCCTGGAGCTCGCGCTCACCGTCGTTCATGATGCCCCTCCTGCCAGCGTCGGGACCCCGTGCGCGACAGTTTCACTGAGTGACCTCATGACCGCATAGAGTTGCAACTTGCATTGATCGGGTTGAATCGTTCCTGCTGAGAGACGTTCGCCCAGCCCTCGGCGCCTGGCCCGAGATTTGACCTTTGCTCCCCGTGTCACTCGATCGGGTGACAGTCAGCGGTGGTAGACGGCCAGGTAGTCGATCGTCATCTCACCACCTGAGACGGTGTTCCCGTTCGGGCCGCCACCGAAGGCCGCCGGGAAACCGCCGCCGATGGCCAGGTCGAAGATGATGAAGAACGGATGGTCGACGGCGTTGCTCCAGGTCTTCGCGTCGACCCGGTCCTGCTTCAGCGTGAAGTAGTTGCCGCCGTCCAGGTACCACCGGATCCGCTCGGGCGTCTGCGAGCGGTCGATCTCCACCGCGTACGTGTGAAATCCGCTCTGGCACCCGCCGCAGGGACGCTCGCCGCTGCCGAGGCCGCTCGACTCGCCGCACGGGCCGCCGGGGTTGGTGCCGCAGTGCAGCGTGCCGAAGACGGACGAGCGGCCGTTGATGTCCTCGAGGATGTCGACCTCGCCGACCGCCGGCCAGGTGCCGCCGTTGCGCAGGCCGCTGCCGAGCATCCAGAACGCCGGCCAGTAACCGGCGCCGTTGGCCTTGGTCACGGCCGGCTGCCTGATCGACGCCTCCATCCGCACGACACCACCCTTGGCCGCGCCGAACGAGGACGAGTTCGTCTCGAAGCGGCCGGACGTCCAGCCGCTGCCCGGGTCATCGCCGGCGTGCAGGGCGCGCAGCACCAGGTGGCCCTTGCCGTCGTGGAAGACGTTGCGGGTGCTGTCGGTCATCGTCTCGATCTCGCCGGTGCCGAACTTGCTGCCGGGCCCGGTGTCGTAGCGGTATTTCCCCTTGTCCAGGCCCGTGCCGGCGGCGCCGTCGAACGCGTCGTAGAACGTGGTTTCGAACCCGCCCGGCTTCTTCGGCGCGGTGAGGCTGGCCGCCGCCGTGTTGGATTTGGCGGGCTTCTTCGTCGTCGCCTTCGTCGGCTCCTTCGTCGCCGGCTTCCGGGACGGCGCCGACTCCTCCGCGGCGGCCGGCGCGGCCCGGTTCCCGTCGCCACCACCGCCGCGCCGGGTCATCGCGAACGCGGTCACCGCGCCCACCAGGACCAGGACGACGGCCACCGCGGCCCCGGCGATCACCAGCCGGGAGGTGGGCGCGGCGTGCCGGGGGCTTTCGTCGAACGCGTCGGGCATGCCCGCAAAACTAGCCACAGCCACCCTCCCGCCGGCACCCCGGAACGCCGTTTTCCCGAAATCTGCAACGTGGCCGGAATAATCGTTACGCCATTTCTTTCCGGCCGCTTAGGAATGGCTTAGGCGCGGGCGCCGCCGTCGACCCGGAGCACCACCCCGGTCACGAACGACGCACGGTCGCTGAGCAGCCACGCGGCGGCCTGGGCGATCTCCTCGGGGTCGGCCTGGCGGCCGAGCGGCGTCTGCGCGACGAGGCGATCGACCAATCCGGGCGTGTGCGATTCCCACTCCGCGATCATTTCCGTACGGGTATTGCCCGGCGCGATGGCATTGACCCGGATGTTCTCCGGCCCGTACGTGATGGCCGCCGATTCGGTGATGCTGTTGACCGCTCGTTTCATAGCGCCGTAAGCGGGCAGCACCGGATTCCCGGTCAGGCTCCCGACGCTGGAGTTGTTGACGATCGCGCCCGAGCCCGCCGTCGCCCGGATGGCGGCGACCTGCGCCGTCATGGCCAGCCACACACCGCGCAGATTGACCTCGTAGAGCCGGTCGAAGTCGGCGAGCGCGACCCGGTCGACCGGTCCCGGCGGCGAGATCGTCGCGCCGTTGTTGAAGGCCACGTCGAGCCGCCCGTGCCGGTCCACCGTCGCCGCGACCGCCGCGCGCACGCTCTCCGGGTCGCCGAGGTCGCAGACGACGTACGAGGCCGCCTCGCCGATCTCCGCCGTCACCGCCTTCAGCTGGTCCTCGGTCCGCGCCGCCAGCACGACCCGCGCGCCCTCCCGGGCGAAGAGCCGGGCCGCGGCCGCGCCGATCCCCCGGCCGGCGCCGCTGACGAACGCCACTTTGTTGTCGAGCAGAGGTGTCATGCCGTCAGCCTGCGTCGGCCGCGCGGGCTCAGCCAGGCATCGGCGATACCTGGCTGGGCCCGGGGCGGCCGCGCACACTGGGGACGTGGATCGACGGGAACTCGCGGACTTCCTGCGCAGCCGGCGCGAACGCATCACCCCGGCCGACGTCGGGCTGCCGGCCGGCGCCCGCCGCCGCACGCCCGGCCTGCGCCGCGAGGAGGCCGCTCAGCTCGCGCACATCTCGACCGAGTACTACACCCGGCTCGAGCAGGCCCGCGGCCCGCGTCCGTCGCGCGAGGTGCTGGCCGGGCTGGCCCGGGCGCTCCGGCTGACCGACGCCGAGCGCGAGCACCTGCACCACCTGGCGGGCGAGCCGGCCGCCCCGCCGAAAGGACCCTCCCGCGACGTCCGGCCGAGCATCCTCGACCTGATCCGGCGCCTGCCGAACGCCGCGGCCACGGTCATCTCGGCCGGCTTCGAGGTGCTGGCCTGGAACGACCTGGCGGCGGCGCTGATGGAGGACTTCTCGGCGGTGCCCCGCCGCGAGCGCAACCTCGCGCGCCGCGTCTTCCTGGGACCGCACCTGTACGGGGTGTCCGACGCCGACGAGTTCGCCCGGAGCGCGGCCTACCGCCTCCGGGCGGCCGCGGCCCGCTACCCCGCCGACCCCTCGCTGGCCGCCCTGGTCCGCGACCTGCGATCCGGCAGCGCCCGCTTCCGCGACCTGTGGGCGTCGCACGAGGTGGCCGCCGAGCCCACCTTGGAGAAGACCTTCCAGCACCCGGCGGTCGGCCCGATCACCGTCAACTGCGACGTCCTCGACATCGCCGACCGCGACCAGCGCCTGGTCATCTACACCGCCGTCCCAGGCTCCCGGTCCGAGGAGGCCCTGCGCCTGCTCGCGGTGATCGGCACCCAGCGCCTGGACGTCGCCGGCTGACTCCGTCACCGGCGGTCCGCCGGCATCAAAAACGTCAGGACGATCAGCAGCAGACCGGCGGTGCTGAAGAACGCCGCGCCCCCGGCCATCACCACCGGCACCGGCCGGCCCCCGCCCAGCTGCGACAACACGGCCGTCGCCAGCCCGACAAGCGCGCTGCAGACCAGCGACACCGCGACCCACAAACCCTTCATGTTCCGTCTCCTTCGGTTGCGATTCCCGGGAAGTCACGCAACCCGTCCATCCATCCACCCGAAAGGGAATTCGGACACGACGAACGAAGTGGACGGCGGCTACGCTGGTCGCACCCGACGCGGAGGCGGCCCGAGCGATGCCGAACGGCTCCAGCGGCGCACCGGATCCCGGGAGCGCCGAGACCCCGGAGCAGTTCGTGGCCCGCCTCGCCGCGCTCAAGACGGCGACCGGGCTCTCCTTCGATCGCATAGCGAACCGCAGCGGGCGGAACGGCCGGGCCGGCATCTCGGTCAGCACCGCGCACAACCTGACGCGACCGGGAAAGGTCCCCCGGCTGACGTCCGTCCGGGCCTTCCTGGTCGGCTGCGGTCTCGACGATTCGGCCCAGCGGCCGTGGATCGCCAAGTACCACGAGCTGTTCCCGCCGCCCACGGAGCCGCCGACCGATCCGGGGCAGCCGACCGGCCCGTTGCGGGCGCTGCTCACGGCCCAGTGGGAGGACGCACACCGCCACCGGTATCAGTTCTTCACCGGGCACGCGCCGACGCTGCCCACGCTCTACGTGGCCCAGCGCAGCGAGCCGGCCGAGGCGACGGCCCGGGAGGACGACGACGGCACCGCCGAGACCGTTAGCGTGGCCGAGATGCTCGAGCAGTCCACGGACATGCTCGTGCTCTCGGCCGCCGGCATGGGCAAGTCCACCATGGTCAACCAGATCCAGTACGCGCAGGCCGGCTGGTGGCTTCGTGACCGGGACGGCCCGGCACCGTTCGGGCCGGTCGTCCCCATCGCGGTGCCCGCCGGGCTGCTTGCCGAGCGGAGCCTGGCCGAGGCCTTCGAGGCGGTCTGCGACCGGCTGCACTGCCCGCCGATCTCCTCGGCCGAGCCGCCGCTGCCCTCGGCCGGAGTCTCCTGGCTCGTCATGGTGGACGGCCTGGACGAGGTCCTGACGTCGTACGAGCGCTCCCGGGTCCTCACCAAGATCGTCTCGTGGATGCTCCGCCGGGAGGCGCACGTGCGGTTCCTTGTCGCGAGCCGGCCGCTCATGATGGCCGAGCTGGCCGAGTTGCGGGCGCTGCGGATCGGCGAGTACCGGCTGCGCGGCTTCGACCAGGCGGACCTGCGGACGTTCGCGGGGAACTGGTTCCGGGTGCAGACGTCGTCACCGCCGGTCGCCGGGGACCGCGCGGACCGGTTCCTGGCCCGGATCGCCGCCGCGCGCCTGCGCCCAATCGTGCAGGTGCCGCTGCTGGCGACGACCGCGGCGTTGGTCTTCGACGCGGACCCCGACCGCGACCTGCCCACCAGCCGGGCCGGGCTGTACGCCCGCTTCGTCGATCATCTGCGGTACGGGCGGCGGGACGCGCCCGAGCACCAGCAGCGAGTGGTCGCCGAGTTCATCCGGTACGGCGAGGCGGGCCGGCGCGCGGCCGACTGGTTCCTGGCGTCGCTGCCCGACCTTCTCGAGCACCTCGCCGAGGTGCGGCTCGACCGGTCCGGGGTCTCGCTCATGACGGCGGCCACGTCGTGGATCACGCGCGGCGCTCCGGTCGCCGGGATCGCCTTGATTCCCGGCTGGGAGGGCGCTCTGCGGTCCCTGCTGACCGGCACGGCCCTGCTCCTGGAGCGCGACCGCGACCTGGCTTTCGCCCACCAGAGCTTCGCCGAGTACCTGGCGGCCGTGCCCCGGGCGCGCCGGTTCGACGAGGACATCTGGTTCGCCGACGTACGCAGCCCCGAACGCCGCAACCTCGCCCTGTTCGTGCTCGCCCTCTCCCTGGAGACGGCCGACCGCCTGGTGCGGACGCTGCTCGACGGCGGCGGTGCCGACGTGATCGCCGCCGGCGACATCCTGGTAGACGGCATCGACGTCGGCGTGCCGCTCTACCGCCGGGCCAAGGCGGTGCTGTTCGGCCAGATCACGGCCGAGGACCCGACCGCGATCGAGGCGCTGCGGGTTCTGATCGACCTGCGCTCCGACCCGGCCGTGGTCGCGGACCTGGTCGACCTCGTCCGCCATCCGGCGCAGCGCCCGTGGGTGCGGGCCGCCGTCGCCGACGAGTTGGAGGAGCACGAGGTCGGCGACACCCACCTCCTGCGGCTCCTCGAGGACACCGACCTGCCGGCCGACGCCCTGCGCTGGATCGCCCGCCGCTACCTGCAGCGGCACGGCGAGGACGATCCGGCTGCCGAGCTCGCGGCCGAGCTGTCCCGGCGCCCGGCCACGCCCGGCGATGCGGGCCGCGTCGGCGTCTTCCGCCGCAACGCCATCCGGCAGGCGTCGGCCGACTCCGCCTCCCTTCCCCGGCACCGTCTCGACGCCGCCCTCGACCTGGCCCGCATCGGCGACCCGACCACGCCCCTGGCCCTGCGCGCCTGCGTTGCCGACCCCGCCCTGCCGCTGTATCTCCGGCTCGAGGCGGCCCGCGCCTGGTCCGACCTCCCCGGCGACGGCCTCCGCGGGGAGATGTCCGAGCTGGCGAGTTCCCCGGACGCCGCCCCCGAGGCCCGCGCGGTGACCGCCGTGGCCCTGGCCGAGCGCGGCATCGATAACGCCCGCGAGGTGCTCGCCGATCTCCACCGCCGCCACGCCATGCTGGCCGTCCGCCTGCCGGTGGTGCTGGCCCTGCTGCCGGACAACGGACCGGCCCGGCTCGCTCCGAGCGCCACGTCAGAGGCCGTGGCGCCGATCGCGCGGGATACCGAGCGAGGACGACCGGCGGTGTGGGGCAATGTGCCGCCGCGCAACCCGGACTTCCTCGGCCGCCAAGACCTGCTCGACTCGCTGCGCGCCCTGGTCGCCACCAACTCCACCGTGGCCATCCTTGCCTTCGGCGGGTCGGGCCGGACGCAGCTTGCGATCGAATACATATATCGCGAACAGAGCTCGTTCGACATCATCTGGTGGATACCGGCCGAGACCCCCGACCAGATACGTCGTTCCTTCGACGAACTCGCGGCTCGGCTCGGATACGGCACAACCTCGCGTCTGATGGATGCCTTGCGCCAAGGTCCCCCGTTCCCGAACTGGCTGATCGTCCTCGACGAGGCGCAGGATCCCGCCGACTTGCTCGACTACCTTCCCTCAGCCGGGGGCGGCCGGGTCCTGATCACCTCGCGCGACCGGCGCTGGGCCGACATCGCGCCGTCGATCGAGGTCGGCGTCTTCCGGCGAACCGAGAGCATCGACGTGCTGCGGGCAAAGGTTCCCGACGTGAGCGTGCCCGACGCCGACCTTGTGGCGGAGAGACTCGGCGACCTGCCGTTGGCCCTGGTTCAAGCGGCGGCCTGGCTCGCGACGACCGGAATGCCGGTGAGCCAGTATCTGGAGCTGCTGGACACCCAACTGACGAGAATGCTGGCCGACAACCCGCCGGCGAACAGGTCCGATCCGGCGAGCACGTGGCTTTTCTCCGTCGACAAGCTCCGGGAACGCAACGAGGGCGCCGCGCAGCTTCTGGAGTTCTGCGCGTTCCTGGCGCCCGAGCCGATCTCCCGCGACCTGTTGAGCGCGGGACGCGGGGTACCGATCACGCAGGTGCTCGACGAGGTGCTGATCGACAGTTACAAGACGTCCCAGGCGATCCGTGATCTCCAGCGGCTGGCCTTGATCGCCATGGACTACCGGGAAGACACGTTGCAGGTGCACCGTCTCGTCGGCGCCGCGGTGCGGAACTCGCTCCGTCCCGAGGCCCAGGAAGAGATGCGGCGTGGGGCTCAGAGGCTCCTGGCCGCCGCCGCTCCGCGGGATCCGAGCCGCCCGGCGGCCTGGCGGCAGTACCGTGCCCTCATGCCCCACCTGCGGGTGTCGGGGGCGGTGGAGTCGGCGGAGCCCGCGGCGCAAGACCTGGTGACGAGGGCCGTCCAGTTCCTCTATCACTGGGGCGACTACCGGGACGCCGTGGAACTGGCCCAGCAGGCATACGAACGTCACCCGGACAACCTCGCGCTGGAACGATGGCTCGGGCGCGTCCTGGTCGCCGACGGCCGGTTCGAGGACGCAAGCGGGCTCAACGCGCACACCCTTGGCCGCGAGGAGACGCCCGAGTCCCTGACCCTGGTCGCCACCGACCGACGGCTGGCGGGCCTGTTCGCCGGGGCAAAGGCGCTGGACGAACAGGCGGTGGCGGTCGCGCGGGCCACGCTCGGCGACGACGATCCGCGGCGCCTGGACGCCTCGTACTCGCTCGGCGTCACGTTGCGGCACCTCGGACGGTTCGCGGCGGCCCGGGAGGTCGACGAGGAGGTGCACCGGACGCGGGTCGCCGTCTCCGGCGCCGACCACCCGGCCACGCTGAGCGCCCTGGACGCGCTGCTGATCGACATACGGGAGTGCGGCGACCACCGTGCGGCGCGGGCCGGGCACGAGGAGCTGCACGGCCGGTGCCTGGCGCTCTTCGGGCCGGCGAACCCGGCGACCCTGCGCGTCGCGCGCCAGCTCGCGATCGCTCGGCGTACGGCGGGCGATCTGCCGGCGGCTCTCGGGCTCTCCGGGACGACCCTCGACACGTACGCCGAACGCTACGGCCGCAATCACCTGGAGACCGTGGCGGCCGCTCTCACCCACGCCGTCCACCTGCGGCGAGCGCGTCGGGCCGTGGAAGCGCGGGAGGCCTGCTCCGAGGCGCACACCGTGCTCCTGGCCATCTTCGGCGAGCGCCATCCGTTCACGGTCGCGGCGCGCGCCAACCTGGAGCTCCTCCAGGCCGGCGACGGGACCACCCCGCGCGACGGGCTCGACGCCGACATCCTGCCCTGGTCGTGAGGCTCTAACTGCCGCAGTGCTCGAAGTCGCTGTCGTAGGTGGCGTCGGCGATCGAGCCGCCCCACTTCACGCAGACGCCGTCGGCCTTGGCTCGGACCGGGCCCGCGTAGTAGTCGAAGTTGCCGGCGTCGGTCACCCGGGCCTGGCCCTGCACCTCGAGGTAGGCGGAGGCGGGGCCGGATGTGCCGACGTCGGTGGTCTTGAGGGTGACCGCGCAGTTCTTGCCGGTGGCGGCGTTGTAGAGCAGGTAGACGCGGCCGACGACGACGCCGCCGGACTTCAGCGGGGCCTGGTCGATCACCGAGAACTCGCTGCCGCAGACCGCCTTCGGGGTGTGCGGGTTGGTGGCGGGGGCGGCCGACGACGACGCGGAATTGCTGGGCTCGGTGCTCGGGCCGGCGGACCCGGGCGCGGTGGTGGCGGTGCGGCTGGGCTTGGTCTTCGCCGGGGCCGCCGCGCGGGACGGGCCGGGCTTGGCGTGGTTGCGGGTGGCGCCGGCCGGGCCGTCGGCGACGCCGAGGGCGGGGCCCTCGGTCTGGGCGTTGCTGCGGTCGGGACGCAGGGCGAAGACGGCGCTGATGCCGACGACGATGGCGAAGACGGCCGCGACCACGACGGCGATGGTGGCGGTGTTGCGGCGGCGGTTGCCGGGCGCGACGGTCGCGGGCATTCCGGCCGGCGGGGTGGCGGCGGGCGGCTGGTAGGCCGCGGCCGGCGCCTGGTACGGCGGGCGCGAGACCGAGGCGGACCCGGCGGCAAAGCCCGGCCGCGGCGGTCCGGCGGGCCGGGACGGGGGCGGGCCGGCGGCGCCGGCCGCGGTCAGGCCGGTGGGGCGGGCCCCGCCGGGGCGGGCCGCGGGCGGGCCGGCGGGGCGGGACGAAGACATCCGCGGGGCGGAGCGGGCGGCCGCCGCGAGGGCCGCCGCGCTCGGATAGCGCCGGGCCGGGTCCTTCTCGAGGGCGCGCAGCACCACGGCGGCGACCTGCGGCGGCACCTCGACCGGCAGCGTCGGCGGGTCGCCCATCACCAGCTGGGTGAGCACCTGCAACGGCTCACCGACGTAGGGCGGACGGCCGGTGAGGCAGCAGTACGCCACCGCGCCGAGCGCGTAGACGTCGGTGACCGGCGTGACCGGCTTGCCCTCGGCCTGCTCGGGCGCCATGTAGTGGGCCGAGCCGAGGACCAGCCCGGTGCTGGTCAGGCCCTCGGCGGTGGCCGACCGCGCCACGCCGAAGTCCACCAGCACCAGGGCGCCGCCCGGGCGTACCAGAAGATTGGAGGGTTTGACGTCGCGGTGCACGATGCCCGCCTCGTGCGCCACCTGGAGCGCGTCGCCGACCTGCGCGACCATCGCCAGGGTCTCGGCCACCCCGAGGCGCCCGGATGCCTCGATCTTCTTCGACAGCGGCGTGCCGTCGATGAACTCCATCACCAGGTAGTCGAGGCGCCGGCCGTCGACGACCGCGTTCTCCCCGTAGTCGTAGACCTGCACGATGCCCGGGTGCCGCAGCGCCGCCATCATCCGCGCCTCGCGGCGGAACCGGTTGATGAACTCGGCGTCGGACATCAGCGTCGGCAGCAGCACCTTGATCGCCACACCCCGGTGCAGCAGCATGTCGGTGCCGCGCCAGACCTCGCCCATTCCCCCGGCCGCGATGCGTTGGGTGAGTCGATAGCGCTCGCTCAGCACGGTTCCCGGGGTCAGCACCCGCAACATGCTACTGGTCAGGCCAAACCTCAGTAGGTGGCGCGGCCGCCGCTGATGTCGTAGACGGCGCCGGTCGAGAACGACATCTTGTCCGAGCACAGCCAGGCGATGAGCTCGGCCACCTCGGTCGCGCGGCCGATCCGGCGCATCGGGATCAGGCTGGTGATGTGGGCCAGGGCCTCGGGGCCGGTGTCGGCGTTCATCGGGGTCTCGATGACGGCCGGCGCGATCGCGTTGGCCAGCACGCCGGTGGTGGCCAGTTCCTTGCCGAGCGACTTGGTCAGGGCGATGACGGCGGCCTTGGAGGCCGAGTAGGGCGACATGTTGGGGTTGCCGTCCTTGCCGGCCATGCT
Organism: Actinoplanes sp. NPDC051537; assembly: GCF_055586105.1. Lineage (NCBI taxonomy): Bacteria > Bacillati > Actinomycetota > Actinomycetes > Micromonosporales > Micromonosporaceae > Actinoplanes > Actinoplanes sp. NPDC051537. The sequence goes on along the minus strand of NZ_JBVJIU010000022.1, from coordinate 144,335 downwards.
CGCGATGTTGACGATGCGGCCCCAGCCCCGGGCGATCATGCCGGGGACGAAGGCCCGGCAGGTGTTGAAGGTGCCGCGCACGTTGACCGCGAACGTCTTCTCCCAGCCGTCGGGCGGGACCTCCCACAGCGGCACGTTCGGCCCGACGATACCGGCCGAATTGACGAGAATGTCCACGTCACCCAGCGAAGCGGCAACGGCCGCGACGGCGTCACCATCGGCGACATTCACCACAAAGTCGGCGGTGGGCGAAATGTCCAGGACGATGACGCGTACGCCGTCCGAGCGCAGCCGGGTGACGACGGCGGCGCCGATCCCGCTGAGCCCGCCGGTGACGACCGCGACGCGCGACATCAGTGCGACTCCCGCGAGACCGACCAGCCGCTCGACCCGACCAGGAAATCGAGATCGGCCCCCGTGTTGGCCTGGCCGACCGTGTCGACGTACAACTTCTCCCAGCCTCGGACCGGCGCCGCGTAGGCGGCCGTCGCCGCCGCCGAGGGTGACCGCGCGGCCAGCTCCTCGTCGGGGATCTCGACGTCGAGCCGCCGCTTCGCGACATCGAGCACGATGATGTCTCCGGTGCGCACCTTCGCGAGCGGTCCGCCGGCGGCGGCCTCGGGGGTGACATGCAGAACCACGGTCCCGTACGCGGTGCCGCTCATCCGCCCGTCGCAGACCCGCACCATGTCGCGGACGCCCAGGGCGAGCAGCTTCGCGGGCAGCGGCATGTTCGACACCTCGGGCATGCCCGGGTAGCCCTTGGGTCCGCAGCCGCGCAGCACCAGCACCGAGTCGGCGGTCACGTCCAGGTCGGGGTCGTCCAGCCGCGCGTGCAGGTCTTCGATCGAGTCGAAGACGACGGCCGGCCCCCGGTGAGTCAGCAGCTCGGGCGTCGCCGCGGCCGGCTTGATGACGGCGCCGTCCGGCGCGAGGTTGCCGTACAGCACCGCGATGCCGGCCTCGGCCTGCAGCGGTTCCGCCCGGGCGCGGATGACCTCCCGGTCGTAGACCGTGGCGTCGTCCAGATAGGACACCAGCGGCGAGCCGGTGACGGTCAGCGCGGCCGGGTCGAGCAGGTCGCGCACCTCGCGCAGCACCGCGTGCAGCCCACCGGCCCGATAGAGGTCGTCCATCAGGAAGCGCCCGGCGGGCTGGAGGTCGACCAGCAGCGGCACGCCCGAGCCGACCCGGTCGAAGTCGTCCTGGGTCAGCGGCACGCCGAGCCGGCCGGCGATGGCGAGCAGGTGCACGACCGCGTTCGTCGACCCGCCGAGCGCGGCCAGGGCGACGATCGCGTTGAGGAACGACTCCCGGGTCATCACCTGGCTCGGCCGCAACTCCCGCTCGACGAGAGAGACGGCCAGCACCCCGGTCGCGTGCGCGGCCTCGAGCAGGCGGCTGTCCGGGGCCGGCGTGCCGGCGATGCCGGGCAGCGTCATCCCGAGCACCTCGGCCAGCAGGCCCATCGTCGACGCCGTGCCCATGGTGTTGCAGTGCCCGCGACTGCGGATCATCGACGACTCGGAGCGGTTGAACTCCGCCGCGCTCATCGTCCCCGCGCGTACCTCCTCGGAAAGCTGCCACACCCCCGTGCCGCAGCCGAGCGGGACCCCGCGGAAGGTGCCGGTCAGCATCGGGCCGCCGGGCACCACGACCGCCGGTATGTCGACCGAGGCGGCCGCCATGAGCAGGGCCGGGATCGTCTTGTCGCAGCCGCCGAGCAGCACCACGCCGTCGATCGGGTTGGCCCGCAGCATCTCCTCGATGGCCATCGCCGCCATGTTGCGCCACAGCATCGCCGTCGGCTTGACCTGCGTCTCGCCCAGCGAGACCACCGGCAGGTTGAGCGCGATGCCGCCCGCCTCGTGGATGCCGTCGGCGACGCTGCGGGACACCTCGTTGAGGTGCGCGTTGCAGGGGGTCAGGTCGGAGGCCGTGTTGGCCATCGCGATGTGGGGCCGGCCGTCGAACGCGTCGGCCGGTAGACCCCGACGCATCCAGGCCCGGTGGATGTAGCTGTTCCGGTCGTCACCGCCGTACCACTCCGCAGTCCGCCGCATTTCCGCACTGTAAACCTTTCAACTTGGCGGAACAACGGTCTAACATCCGGAACGTGACCGACCTGAGCGACCGCCTCGTCGGTGCCGATCGCGTCCTGGCCGTGCTGGCCGAGCTGGCCCGGCACCCCGACGGCATCGGGCTCGACGACATGGCCCGGGCGATGGCGAGCCCGAAGCCGACCGTGCACCGCGCCCTCGCCGCCTTGCGCCGGGCCGGGTTCGCGGCCCAGGACGGCCACGGGCGTTATGTGCTCGGCGACGAGTTCCTCCGGCTGGCCTTCGCGCATCACGAGGCCCGCCCCGATCATCTCCGGGTTCAGCCGGTTCTGCGGCGACTTTGCGACACGTACGGCGAGACGGTGCACTACGCGACGCTGGACGGCCGGTGGGTGGTCTACCGGTCGAAGCTCGACCCGCCGAGCGGCGCGGTGCGGCTGACCTCGGTCGTCGGCGGCCGCAACCCGGCGCACACCACCGCGGTCGGCAAGCTGCTGCTGTCGTTCGTGCTGCGCTCGGTCGCGGAGGTGCGCGACTGGATCGGGGACACGCCGCTGACGACGCCGACCGAGCGCTCGCTCGGCACCGCTTCCGCGCTCCACGCCGAGCTGGAGCGCACCCGCGAGCGCGGCTACGGCCTCGACGACCAGGAGAATGAGCCGGGCGTCAACTGCCTGGCCGTCCCCACCTTCCTCACCTCGCCGAGCACGCCGAGCGGGGCGATCAGCATCAGCGGCCTGGCCTACCGCACTCCCCTCGCCTCGCTCGTCGAGGCGGTGCCCGCGATCCGCGCGATCGTGGCCGGAACGGAGCTCTCGTGATCACCTACTCCGCGACGCCGGTCGGCCCGGACGCGTACATCCTGGGCGAGGGCCCGGTGTGGGATCCGGCCCGCGCACGTCTGCTGTGGGTCGACATCAAGGCCGGCAAAGTCTTCGCGGGCCGCGTCGACCCCTTCGAGGTCGACGCCACCTGGTCCTTCGACGGCCTGGCCTGCGCGGTCGCCGTCGCCGCCGACGGTGAGCTGCTGGTCGCCACGGCGGACTCGCTCGTCCGCGTCGATCTGGCCGGCGAGAAGACGCTCGTGCGGCGCGTCCTGAGCGGCGACGGCGGCCGGCTGAACGACGGCGGCGTCGACCCGTCCGGCCGCTATGTAGTCGGAAGCATATCTTTGTCCGATAAAAAGGGCGACGAGATTCTCGTGCGATTCGAGAACGGCGAGCTCACCACGCTCGACGACGACCTGACCCTCTCCAACGGGCTGGCCTGGGCCGGCGACCAGCTCTACAGCGTCGATTCGATCCCGGGCGTGATCTACGGGCGCACCTACCCGGACGGGCCGCGCCGCGAGCTGTTCCGGGTCACCGGCGGCCTGCCCGACGGCATGTGCGCCGACCGCGACGGCAACCTGTGGATCGCCGTCCACGGCGGCGGCCGGGTCGAGCGCCGCACCCCGGCCGGCGAGCTGCTCGCGGTCGTCGAGGTCGCCGCCTCCCAGCCGACCAGCGTCGCCTTCGCCGGGCCGGAGCTCGACCTCCTGGTCATCACCAGCGCCACCGACGGCCTCGACGCGCCTGCCGAGTTCGACGGCCGCCTCTTCACGGCCCGGGTCGGCACGACCGGGCTGCGCACGCCGTACTGGAATCCCGCCCTCTGACATCGGAGACCTCGTGTATCTCATGCGTGTCGGCGCCCCCGGCGCCGAAAAGCCGGTCGTCCGCGTCGACGACGCCACCTACGTCGACGTGTCCGACCTCGTGACCGACTTCGACGAGGCGTTCTTCGGCAACGACGGGATCCGCCGGCTGGCCGAGCCGGTCGCCGAGCGGCTCGCGGCCGGCGAGGTCGAGCCGTTCGGCAGCCAGCGGATCGGCGCGCCCATCGCCCGGCCGCACCAGATCCTGTGCATCGGCCTCAACTACCGCGACCACGCGGCCGAGACCGGGCAGGCGGTGCCGGACGAGCCGATCCTGTTCACCAAGTCGCCCAACACGCTGGTCGGGCCCAACGACGACGTCCGCATCCCGCGTGGCTCGGAGAAGACCGACTGGGAGGTGGAGCTGGGCATCGTCATCGGCAGCCGGACGTCCTACCTGGACAGTGCCGAGGACGCCCGCGCGGCCATCGCCGGATACGTCCTGGTCAACGACGTCAGCGAGCGGGCGTTCCAGATGGAGCGCGGCGGCCAGTGGAGCAAGGGCAAGTCGGCCGAGACGTTCAACCCGGCCGGGCCCTGGCTGGCCACCCCCGACGAGATCCCGGACGTGCTCGACCTGGACATGTGGCTGGACGTGAACGGCGTGCGGCGGCAGACCGGCAACACCCGCACGATGGTCTTCGACCCGTACTTCATCGTCCACCACCTGAGCCAGTTCATGGTCCTCGAGCCCGGCGACCTGATCAACACGGGCACCCCGCCCGGCGTCGGCATGGGCTTCAAGCCGCCGATCTGGCTGCGGGCCGGCGACGTCATCGAGCTCGGCATCGACCGGCTCGGCCGCGGCCGGCAGAAGGTCGCGGGACCGCGCTGATGCGGGCGCTCGTCTTCACCGGGCCGGGCCGGGCCGAGGTGCTCGACGTGCCGGCGCCGGTCGCCGAGGCCGGACAGGTGCTCATCGACGTCGAGCGGGTCGGCGTCTGCGGCACCGACCTGGAGCTGCTCGGCGGGGACATGAGCTATTTCCGGACAGGCGTCTCGGCCTACCCGCTGCGGCCCGGTCACGAGTGGTGCGGGGTGGTGACCGCGCTCGGCGCCGGGGTCGATCCGGCCTGGCTCGGGCGGCGCGTCACCGGCGACACGATGATCGGCTGCGGGAAGTGCCGGCGCTGTCTGGCGGGCCGGCATCACGTCTGCGAGTTCCGGTCCGAGCTCGGCATCCGCGGCGGGATGCCGGGCGCGCTGGCGGCTCAGCTGGCCTTCCCGGCCGCGTACCTGCACGCGCTGCCCGACGCGGTCGACGCCACGCTCGGCGCCCTGGTCGAGCCCGGCGGCAACGCGCTGCGGTGCGTTGACGCCGCTTCCCTCGCCGCGGGCGAGCGGCTTCTCATTTTGGGAACCGGCACGATCGGGCTGCTGGTGGCGATGTTCGCCCGTGCCCGCGGCATCGCGGTCCACCTGATGGCCGAGAAGGCGGATTTCGTCACCCTGCCCCGGTCGCTCGGCTTCCCCGACGTCTGGACCCGGGAGTCGCTGCCGTCGCTCGCCTGGGACGGCGTCGTGGACGCCTCCACCGGGCAGGACATCCCGGCCCTGGCGCTGGAGCTCGTCGAGCCCGGCCGCCGCATCGTCTACATCGGACTCGCGCACGAGCCGAGCCGCGTCGACACCCGCGAGCTGGTGCTCAAGGACGTCACCGCGGTGGGCATCCTGGGCGCGTCGGCGGGCCTTCCCGGAGCGATCAGCGCGTACGCCGATGGCAGCGTCGACCCGCGCGACCTGGTCGCCGCGACGGTCAGCCTCGACGAGATCGTCGACGTTCTCGGCGGCCGGCGCCCACCCGGGTCCGGCCCCAAAGTTCACGTGGATCCACGGCTAGTCACCTCGGAGGGCTGAGAACATGTCCGAATTCGCCGGCCTCAACGCGATCGTCACCGGGGGCGCCTCCGGCATCGGCCTCGCCACCGCCACCCTGCTGTCCGCCCGTGGCGCCGCCGTGGCCTGCCTCGACCTCAACCCGTCGGTGCCGTCGCCGCTGCACGGCATCAAGGCCGACGTCACCGACGACGCCTCGATCCGGGCCGCCGTGGCCGCGGCGGCCGAGGCGCTCGGGGGCATCGACATCGTCGTCAACAACGCCGGCATCGGGGCGCAGGGCTCGGTCGAGGACAACGACGACGCCGAGTGGGCGCACGTCTTCGACGTCAACGTCCAGGGCATGGTCCGCACCACCCGCGCGGCCCTCCCCCACCTGCGCCGCTCGGCGCACGCCGCGGTCGTCAACGTCTCGTCGATCGCCGCCACCGCCGGCCTGCCGCAGCGCGCCCTCTACTCGGCGACCAAGGGCGCCGTGCTGTCGCTGACCCTGGGCATGGCGACCGACCATCTGCGCGAGGGCATCCGGGTCAACTGCGTGAACCCGGGCACCGCCGACACCCCGTGGATCGGCCGCCTGCTGGCCAAGGCCGCCGACCCGGCGGCCGAGCGGGCCGCGCTCGAGGCCCGGCAGCCCACCGGCCGGCTGGTCAGCGCCGACGAGGTGGCCGCCGCCATCGCCTACCTGGCCGGTCCGCTGGCATCGGCCACGACCGGGACCTCGCTGGCCGTCGACGGCGGCATGCAGGGCCTGCGGCCGCGCAAGTAGCCCCGCCGATGCGCGCGATCGCCAAGCACGCCACCGCCACCGTCTTCCTGCTCTCCCGCTTCGAGGACGGCTGGCGGGTCGGGCTCGTCCACCACCCCACGCACCGCCGCTGGATGGCCCCCGGCGGCCACGTCGAGCCCGGCGAGACCCCGCGGGAGGCGGCCGCGCGGGAGATCGCCGAGGAGGCCGGCCTGCGCCCGCGGTTCGACGCCGACCCGGTGCGGATCGCCGAGTACGACGTCGCCGCGCCGCACCACCGCCACGTCGACCACTGGTTCCGGGCCGTGGTCGACGACCGCGTCCAGGTCGCACCCTTCGAGCTGCCGCTCACCTGGTTCCGCCGCGACGAGCTCACCGGCCTGGACATGTTCCCGAACAGCCGGCGCTGCGCCCAGGACCTGCTGGCCATAATGATCGGATGAGCGAGCTCACCGACGCCGACCGCGCGCACCTGGAACGGGCCGTCGCCCTGGCCCGGGCGGCGCGCGACGGCGGCAACCACCCGTTCGGCGCCGTGCTAGCCGGCCCCGGCGGCGTCCTCGAGGCCCGCAACACGGTGGTGACCGGCGCCGACCCGACCGGCCACGCCGAGACCAACCTGGTGCGCCTGGCCGGCGGGCTGGAACGCGGCGTCCTGGCCGCCAGCACGCTCTACACCAGCACCGAGCCGTGCGCGATGTGCGCCGGGGCGATCTACTGGTCGGGCATCGGCCGGATGGTGTTCGCCCTCTCCGAGGCCGATCTGGCGCGCATGGTCGCCGACGAGGACGGCATCCCGCCGCTGCGCCTGCCCGCGCGCGAGGTCTTCGCCCGGGGCGGCCGGCCGATCGAGGTGGCGGGACCGATCGATCTGCCGGCTGCTTTCGCCGTACACGAGGGATTCTGGTCCTGACCCCGCCGGTCTCCGCTCAATCCTCGAAATTCTCGCCCGGGGGCAGCGGCCGGCGGCCCGGGAAGCCGAGGTCGGCCCGGTGGTACCAGGCCAGCTCGGTCTCGCCCTCGAGCCAGCAGAGCAGCACCGGAACGCCGTCGAGATCGGCCGGGAAGTCGACCAGCAGCGGCGCGATCCCCTTGAGCTCGGCCCCGGTCTCCTGCACCTCGGTCATCAGCTCGTTGAGCCGCGCCTCGGCCGCCTTGCGCTCGGGAAGCCCGCCGAGCGGGGTGGGCTCGCCGCCCGGCGTGAGCGCCGCCGACAACTCCACCATGTCGGCCCGCACCGCCACGATCTCCTCGAGGACCGGCCGCAGCCGATCGAGCTCGTCCCGAGCCTGAGCCAGCGTGAACAAACCCATGGTCATCAGTGTGCACCAGGCCGGACCACACCACTCACGGGGCGCGGCGGAATCGTGCTACCGACACCGCGGCGGCCGGTTCGGCATCGCCGGTCACCGTCGCCGCCGCCAGAACGCCCAGCGCCGGCGCCGCCTGGATGCCGAAACCGCCCTGCCCGGCCAGCCAGAACAGGTTCGGCGCGGCCGGGTCGGCGCCCACCACCGGCTCGCGGTCGGGTGCGAACGTCCGCAACCCGGCCCAGGCCGTCTGCACCGAGCGCAGGCGCAGCGTGGTCGCCTCGTTCACCCGCTCGACCGCCAGCGCCACGTCCAGGTCGTCGGGGCGGGCGTCGCACGGCTCGCTGGGCGTCTCGTCGGCCGGCGAAACCAGGACGCCCCCTCCCTCGGGCCGGAAGTAGAACGTCTCGCCCACGTCCGCGACGATCGGCCACGCGCGGTCGACGCCCTCGCAGCGGGCCACCGCCGCCGTGCGGCGCAGCGGGCGCAGGCCCACCGGCGGAACCCCGAGCGCGGCCGCCACCTCGTCCGCCCACGCCCCGGCCGCGTTGACCACGACGGTCGCGGTCACCGGGCCGGCCGGCGTCGACAGCGTCCAGCGATCGCCGTCGAACGTGCCCGCCGACACCACCGCGTTCGTCCGCACCTCGGCGCCGCGGCGGCGGGCGCCACCCAGGTAGTGCTGGTGGAGGCCGAGCACGTCGATCTCGCGGGCCCCGGTCTCCAGCAGCGCGCCGGCGCACCAGCCCGGCCGCAGAGCGGAGCAGTGCTCCGCGGCCGTCACCGGCGCCAGGGCCGGCTGGGCCGCGGCCATCGCCGCGAGCCTGGGCATCTGCTCCGGCGGCGCGACCCACAGCATCGGCCGCGGCGCCTGCAACGCGCCCGTCTCCTCGAGCACCGCGCGGCTGCCGGCGGTCAGCCGCCGCACGTCGGGGCTGCCGTAGCTCTCGAGGAACATCGCGGCCGAGCGGCCGGTGGTGTGGTACGCGGGCCGGCTCTCCCGCTCGAGCAGGACCACCGACCGGCCGGCGGCGAGCTCGTACGCCACCGACACCCCGGCCATCCCGGCCCCGATCACCGCGACGTCAGCGTGCATGGCCCGCCCTCTCCACATCCGTCCCCACATCCGTCAGCAGCGCGTCGGCGAACCGGCTCCACAGCGCCCACAAGTCGACCGCCGGGTCGCGCAGCCAGGCGAGCTGCACGCCATCCATGAACGAGTACACCGCCACCGCCAGTTCGTCGCTGCCCAGCACCGCGCCGAGCCGGGAGCTGCCGGTGCGCAGCCGGGCGGCGAAGTACGCGTGGGCCGGATGCCCCGGGTCGAGCGCCTCGGCCGCCAGCACCGTGTAGAGGCGGACGATCTCGGGCTGGGCCAGGTTGCGCCGGACCACGGCGTCGAGCAGGTCGCGCGCCGACGGGAAGGACGCCTCGAAGATGGCCGCGTCGTCGCGCGCGTCGCGCATCGCGAGCACGTCCATCAACAGCTGCTCCTTCGAGCCGACGTGGTGCAGCACGCCGGCCCGCGTCAGCCCGGTCGCCTCGGCCAGCGCCGAGATCGAGAAGCGGTGGTAGCCGATCCGCGCGATCAGCGCCGTGGCCTCGTCGACCAGCTGCGCGCGACGGGCGTCGGCCGTCAGGCGAATGCGCTTCCCCGGCACCGGTCCTCCTTGCCTCCCGCGGATCCACCAGCCTAGACTTCGCACTACCTACACTAGTGTAAGTAAGGAAGTGGACGTGAACGCCTTCCGGAACGCCGTAGCACAGATCAGGGCCGGCGCGGGGCTCGCCGAAACCACGGACGCCCTGCTCGCCCAGCTCACACCGGACGAGAAGCTCTGGCTGCTGGACGGCGACGCCGACTTCTGGCCCGGCATGGCCGAGATGGCGGCCGGCTACAACCTCAAGCCGATCCTGATGGGCGCCGTCGACCGGCTCGGCATTCCCGGCCTGCGCTTCAGCGACGGCCCGCGCGGCGTCGTGATGGGCAAGTCGACCGCGTTCCCGGTCTCGATGGCCCGCGGCGCCACCTGGGATCTCGCCCTCGAGGAGCGCGTCGGCCTGGCCATCGGGCGGGAGATGCGCGCCCAGGGCGCGAACTTCTTCGGCGGCGTCTGCGTCAACCTTCCGCGCCATCCGGCGTGGGGCCGCGTGCAGGAGACGTACGGCGAGGACCCGATCCTGCTCGGGGAGTTCGGCGCGGCCCTGACCCGCGGGGTGCGCCGCAACGCCATGGCGGTGGTCAAGCACTACGCGCTCAACAGCATGGAGAACGCGCGCTTCCAGGTCGACGTGACGGCCGACGACGCCACCCTGCACGAGGTGTACCTGCCGCACTTCCGCCGGGTCGTCGAGGAGGGCGCGGACGGCGTGATGACCGCCTACAACTCGGTGAACGGCGAGTGGGCCGGGCAGAACGAGCACCTCATGGAGGGGATCCTGCGCTCGTCGTGGGGGTTCGAGGGCGTGACCGTCTCGGACTTCATCTTCGGGCTGCGCGACGCGGGGCGGTCGCTGCGGGCCGGCCTCGACGTCGAGGAGCCGTTCCGCCAGCAGCGCGGCGAGCACCTGCCGGCCTCGCTCGAGTCGGGCGAGACCTCGTGGGCGCACGTCGACCGCGCGGCCCGGCGGATCCTGCGCACCCAGCTGGCCCACTACGCCTCCGACCGCGAGGACGCGCCCTCGCCGGCCGTCGTGTTCGGCGCCGAGCACCGGGCGCTGGCCCGCGAGGTGGCCTCGGCATCGATGGTGCTGCTGAAGAACGACGGCGTGCTGCCGCTGGACCCGGCCTCCCTCGCGCACGTCGCCGTGATCGGGCGACTGTCCGATGTGGCCAACACCGGGGACCATGGCTCGTCCGACGTGCGGTCCCCGGAAGTCGTCACGGCACTGGGCGGTCTCACGAGCGCGCTTCCCGGCGTACGGCTGACGCATGTGCCGGACGACGACGCGCAAGCCGCCGCGGAAGGCGCGCGGGACGCGGACGCCGCCATCGTGGTGGTCGGTTACACGGCGGCCGACGAGGGTGAGTATCTCGGGGCCGACTCGATGGCCGATCCGGCGTTGCAGGCCCTGTTCCCGCCGGTGCCGCCCGGCGCCTCGGGGTTCGACCTGTCCCAGGCGGCGGCCACCATGGGCAGCGCCGACGGCGGCGACCGGGCCTCGTTGCGGCTGCGGCCGGCCGACGTCGCCATCATCAAGGCGGTGGCGGCGGTCAACCCGCGGACGGTCGTGGTCATCGTGACGGCGGGCGCGGTCATCACCGAGGAGTGGCGCGCGGCGGTTCCCGCCGTCCTGCTCGGCTGGTACAGCGGCGTCGAGGGCGGAAACGCGCTGGCCGACGTGCTGCTCGGGCGGGTGGACGCGAGCGGCCGGCTGCCGTACTCGATCCCGGTCGCCGAGGCGCACCTGCCGGCGTTCGACCGCACCGCGCGGCGGGTCACCTACGACCGCTGGCACGGACAGCGCCTGCTCGACCGCGACGGCATCGCGCCGGCCTTCCCGCTGGGCTTCGGTCTCTCGTACACCACCTTCGCCTTCTCGGATCTCGCCGTCTCCCCGGTCGAGGGCGAGTCGTTCACGGCGACGGTCCGGGTGACCAACACCGGCGGCCGGGCCGGGCGTCAGGTCATTCAGCTGTACGGGACGACGGCCGCCCCCGACTTCCCGGCCCGGGTGCTGCTCGGCTTCGCCCCGGTGACGCTCGACGCCGGCGGCGCGGCGACGGTGACCGTGACCGGCTCGACCCGCCCGCTGATGCGCTGGACGGACAAGGGCTTCACGCCCGCCCAGGCCGTGGCCGGGGTCGAGGCCGCCACGTTCTCCGGCGATCCGGCCGCATTGACCGCGACGCTGTCCCTGACGGACATCTCGCCGTTGCCTTGATCATGGACGATGGCGGCGTGACGGACGACGAACCGCCGGTCTGGTACTCGGAGAGCGACGACCCGTACCACACGCTGCGCCGCAGTGGCGGGCCGCTGGTGGCGGTCTTCGTGCTGCCGGCGGTCATCGCGGCCTGCGCGTGGGGCGGGAACGGCTCCCCGCTGGTCGTGCTGCTCGTCGGCGCGCTGGTGCCGATCGCCGCGGCCGTCGCCTTGTGCGAGTTCCTGGCCGACCGGCGGTCGGTGGTGGAGATGCGGCTGGCCGGCGACGAGCTGCGGGTGATCCGGGTCGACCGCAGCACGGCCGCCTATCCGGTTCGCGACGTGCGGCGCATCGAGGTTCTGCGGCGGATCCGGGACGGCCGGCCCGACTCGATCCGGATGACGCTGCGGGTCGGCGACCGGGTCGAGAAGACCCGGAACGGGCCGGCCGAGCTGCCGGAACGGTGGGCCGAGGCGATCACCATCGCCGAGATCGACACGCGCGTACGCGAGAAGCACGTCCGCGACGACTGACCCTCCTCACGTGAATGGGTGAGGCGACGCCGCCGCCGGGCCGCGAGGCTCGGGGCATGACCAAACCCAGCATCGTCTTCGCCCACGGCATCTGGGCCGACGGCTCCTGCTTCGCCAAGGTGATCCCCGCGCTGCAGGCCGAGGGGCACCAGGTGATCGCCTCCCAGCACGCGCTCGACACCCCCGAGGGCGACGTGGCCACCGTGCTGCGCACCCTCGGCCGGGTCGAGGGACCGGTGATCCTCGTCGGCCACTCCTACGGCGGGGCGCTCATCACCGCCGCCGGCACCGATCCGCGGGTGGCCGGCCTCGTCTACATCGCCGCGCTCGCGCCGGACGAGGACGAGACGTCGCAGAGCCAGCAGGACCAGTTCCCGGCCACCGACATCTTCGCCCACATCGAGGCCGCCGACGGCCGCATCTGGATGCTGCCCGAGGGCGTGGAGAGCTTCTGCGGCGACCTCAGCGACGAGGAGAAGAAGCTCGTCTGGGCGGCCCAGGTGCCGTGCGACGTGAACCTGTTCGGGCACAACGTCCCGGGCGTGGCCTGGCGGTCGAAGCCGAGCTGGTACATCGTCGCGGCCAACGACCACACCGTGCACCCCGACCTCCAGCGTTCGGCGGCCAAGCGGATGGGCGCCACGATCCGCGAGGTGCAGAGCAGCCACGTGCCGATGCTGTCGCACCCGGACGTCGTGCTCGACGTGATCCGGGCCGCGGCGGCGGGGGCCGCCGCCTGAGGCGACCCTGACCTACCCTGGTCGGGACATGACACGGGTGACGCTTCGCGGGCGCGCGACCGAGATGACGGCCGTGCTCGGCGCCGTGCGCGAGGCGGCCCGCACCCGGCGCGGCGTCGTCGTCGCGATCGGCGGCGAGCCGGGCATCGGCAAGACGGCCCTGCTGCGGGAGGCGGCCGAGCAGGCGCGACGGCAGGGGTACGCGGCCGGCGCCGGCAAGACCGAGGAGATCGACCAGATCGCGCCCGGCGCGCCGCTGCTGACGGCGCTGCGCTCGGGCACGCACCCGCTGCTCGACGCGGACACGTTCGCCGGGCTCGCCCCGCTGCACGAGCGGCAGCTGTGGCTGGTCGACCGGATCGGCGAGCTGCTGGCCGAGCGGGCGGCCCGGCAGCCGGTGCTGATCGCGCTCGACGACGTGCAGTGGGCCGACCCGCTCACCCGCTTCGCGTTGCGCCTGCTGCCGTCCCGGCTCGCCGGCTCGCCCGTGGTCTGGCTGCTGACCAGCCGCCTCGCCGGGTCCGACCGGCTCGACGAGATCCTCGCCGCCGCCGAGACCCCGGTGCGGCGCCTCACCCTCGGGCCGATCGCCGCCGCCGACATCGAGGCGCTGGCCGCCGACCGGCTCGACGCGACCCCGGACGCCACCACCCGATGGCTGCTCCGCGGGGTCGGCGGCAACCCGTTCTGGGCCGTGCAACTGCTCGCCGGCCTCGCCCGCCGCCGCGCCCGCGGGCTGCCCGAGGACGGCCTGCACCTCGAACTGATCACGAGCGTCCGGCGGCGGATGGCCGCGCTGCCGCCGCCGGTCGCGTCGGTCGTCGAGGCGGTCGCGGTCTGCGGCCGGGCGGTGGCCGCCGGCGACGTGGCGGCCCTGCTCGACGACTTCGTGGTCGAGTCCGCCCTGCACGCCCGGGACGAGGGGCTGCTCGCGGTCGAGGCGGGCGAGCTGGCCATGCCGCACGACCTGATCCGCGAGGCCGTGTACGCGCACATCCCGCCGGCCGACCGCCGCCGGCTGCACCGGGCGCGCGGCCGCCAGCTGGTCGCGAACCCCCTCGCCGCCGCTCCCCATTTCCTGGCCGGCGCCGGGCCGGACGACCTCGAGGCGGTCGACGTGGCGCTGCGGGCCGCCGCCCTCGTTCCCGAGCAGGCGGCGTCGCTGGTGATGCCGGCGATCGCGCTGCTCGACCCCGGTCACCCCCGGGCCATGGCGGTCGGCGAGCGCGCCCTGGCGGTGCTGGTCGACGCCCAGCGCGGCAAGGACGCGCTCGACCTGGCCGACCGGCTGCGGGCACGGGCCACCGATCCCGCGACCGTGGCCCGCATCGAGGTCGCCGCCGGGCGGGCGCTGTGGGAGACCGGCGCCGGTGAGGAGCTCGAGCGGCGGGCCGGCGTCGCGCTCGACCGGGACGGGGTCCCGGCGGTCGAAAGGGTGCGGCTGGCGGCGCTGCGGGCGCTGGCTTCCACGCGTACGGGATCGGCGCCGTCCGCCTATGTCGCCGCCGGCGACGCGCTCGCCGAGGGTGGCCGCCTCGGCGACGTCCTCGCCCGCCGCACCGCGCTGCTCGGGCTCACCGAGGCCGCGCGCAACGTCGGCGACTTCCGGACCGCGCTCGACCACCTCGACCAGCTGGAAAGGGTCTCGCCCGGCGCGCACGCCGCCGAGCGGATCCGCGTCCTCCAGCATCTCGACCGCTACGACGAGGCCGCCGAGCTGCTGAGCCGGGCCGGCGACAACGTGGACCGGATGCTGCCGTCGTACCTGTTCGCGCGGGCCTGGCAGCAGCACAACCGGGGCGAGCTGGCGGCGGCCGAGATCACCGCGCGGGCGCTGCTGCGCCAGGCCGAGGCGATGGAGCTCCACGCGTACGCGCTGAACGCCCGCATGATTCTCTGCGGGCTCGCCATCTACCGGGGTGAGCTCGCCCGCGCCCGTGCCGAGCTGGCGCCGATCGAGCGGGCCGGCTGCCGCTGGGATCTCGTGCGGGGCGCCCGCCTGAGCCTGATGCGGGCGTGGCTGACGGCCGAGGAGGGCGACCCGCGGCGGGCGCTGGCCATCGCCGGTCCGCTGCTGGCCACCGCCGACGACGGCTGCCACGGGTGGGCGTGGTCGCCGCCGTGGATGCGCACGTTCGCCGGCATCGCCCGCCGGGCCGGCGACGAGGCGACCGCCGGCCGCGCGGCGCACCTCGCCGAGGAGGCCGCCCGGCGCAACCCCGCAGTGGCCACGATGGAGGGGGTCGCGCTCCAGGTCCGCGGCTTCGTGGCCGGCGATCCGGAGCTGCTGGGCCGGGCGGTCGCCGTGCTGCGCCGCTCGCCGCGCCGCCTGGTGCTCGCCGACGCCCTGAGCGACCTCGGCGAGGTCCGGGAGGCGTGCGCGCTCTACGACGAGCTCGGCGCCCTCGGCTACGCGCGGGCCCTGCGCGAGCGGCACCCGGAGCTGAAAGGGCGCAGGAAGGCCGCCACGGCGCACGGCCGGGACGCGCTCACCGAGACCGAGTCCCGCGTGGCCGAGCTGGTCGCGGCCGGCCACAGCAACCGCTCGGCGGCGGCCGCCCTCGGCGTCTCGGCCAACACGGTGGGCACCCACCTGCGCGCCGTGTTCACCAAGCTGGAGGTGCGCTCGCGGGTCCAGCTGGCGAACGCCCTCCGGGCGGAGTAGGCGCCCGATGGCCGGCCGCTGGGTCACCCCCGAGGGGGCCGCGCTGGCGAAGAAGGTGCTGCGTCGGCTGGGCGGTCTCGACGGCCTCGGGCTGCCGGTCATCGACGGCCGGTTCGACGTGCGCGAGCTGCCCGGCGGTGGCCTCGTCACCACCGGGGAACGGATCGCCGGCCTCGACCTGAGCCGGGCGTGGCTGTTCGACGCCCACTTCGAGCAGTCGGAGGTGTCCGGTTGCCGCCTCGACGGCGCCGTCCTCTCGGGCGCGGTGCTGCGGGGCGGCTCGGTGACCGGCTGCACGATGCGGCGTGCGAAGCTCCGCGACCTGCTCGTCGTCGACGGCCGGTGGGCGGACGTCGACCTCTCCGGCGCCAAGGCGAATCACCTCACCGCCGAGCGCACCACCTTCACCGGCTGCACCTTCCCGGCGATGACCAAGGCCGAGTTCCTCCGCTGCTCCTTCCGGGACTGCCGGTTCATCGGGCCGCTGCACGAGGTGCAGTTCCTCGGCGGCCCCGGCGATGAGCTGCGCGACGTGGTCTTCGCCTCCGACGACCTGCGGTGGTCGGCGTTCCACGGCATGGACTTCGCTTCCGTACGCTTCCCGGACCGCGACCGGCTCATCGTCATCCCCCGCGAGTTCCGGGCCGTCGCCCGCCGGGCCGACGCCCTGTCGGTGAGCCGCCGGGACGAGATCGGCCGCGAATTCCGGCGGTTCCTCTCCGAGCAGACGCTCCACCGCCCGGAGAAGAGCGAGACCGCCGGCTGGGCCATCGACAAGCGCGACCTCGAGGACCTGGCCGACTACGCCGCCGCGACCCTGCACGCCGCCCGGCGCGAGTGGGAAGCCGAGGGCCGCTCCTAACCCGTTCCGGGCGGCCCGCATCGCCTCCACCTCGGAGTGCCGGGCGCCTCGGTCTCGGCCGGCGATCGCGCGAAACCGCACGAGCTCGCCCCGCGGCCGCGGTGCCGGGCCAGTCGGCGACGTTGTACATGCTGCCGGTGACGAAGTTCGTCAGGTCGTCGACCGTCACCGTGCCGCCCAGGTCGGGCACCTCGGCCGGGCCCTGCCGGAGCCGGTCGCGGACCTTGTCGAACTTGGCCCGGGCGTTGCCGGCGAACGCGCACGTCGTGGCGGCCTTGTCGCATTCGCGCAGGAACGCGGACAGGACGTGGCGACGCAGCCCTTCGTGTACTCGAGGTTGGCCCGGATCGTGCTCCACACGCCGGTCCGGCCGATCGGGACGATCTTCATCCGGGCGTGGAGCGCATCGGCCTCGGCGTCGGTGGCGAAGCACTCGACCGGGTCGCTCGCGCCGATGCCGCGCGGGTCGAAGCCGACGATGCCGAAGCGGGCGAGCACGTCGGCGCGACGAACTGGCGGCGACGGTGACCATGCCGCGGCCGGGACCGCCCGGGCCGCCGGGTTGACGAAGATGGACCTCGTAGGTGGCGCAGCCGAAACCGGCGCGCTCCTCCTCGGCGCAGGCCGCCCACGAGACGCGGGCGGCGGCTCACGGCTTGGCGAGCACCGACACCGATCCGACGGCGGTCGCGGTCGTCACGTCGTACCTCTGCTTGGCCGCCTTCCACCCGGCCGGGGTGAGCGTGGTGCCGGGCTTGACCTTGCGGTGGGTCTTGGTCCCGATGACCGCGACGTCGGCGCCGCCGGTGAGCTTGAGCCGCACCGGTGCGGTGGTGATCATCCGAAGCTCGCTGATCGCGCCGGTCACCGCCACCTTCGTGGTGCCCTTGGGCGCCGGGAGACGCAGCGCGGCGCGGGCCGTGGTGCCGGCCAGCTCGATGCCGGCGAGGCCGCCCGCGGTCATGTCGATGTCCTGGTCGGAGGCGCCGGCGGTGAGGCGCACGGTCCACGCGACCTTGGTCGAGAGGCGGATCTCGGCGCCGGCACGGTCGAGCTCGAGGCGCGGGCCCTGCGGGGTGTCGGTGATGCGCGGGGCGACGGTGGGGTCGGTCGAGACGACGGAGTAGAGCTGCGCGCCGAGGTCGCCGCTGGCGATGTGCAGGACCGACGCGTCGCCGCTGACCTCGAGGACGAGGGCCTTGGCGGTGCCGAGCGGCGCGGTGACCGGACCGGCGGGAATCGGCGCGGCCACGGTCGGCGCCGTGGAGGGCACGACGGCGGCCTGGGCGGTCGAGCCACGGTAGACCGGCTGGAACGCCTCGGCCTGGCCGAGCACGACGCCGATGGTGAGCGCCACGAGGCAGGCGGTGAAGGCCCACAGGCGCCACGGTTTCCGGGGCGACTGGTCGTAGATCAGCACGGCCCGGGCGGCGACCCGGGTGGGCGGGGCCCAGACGATGTGCATCTTCTGGGTGGGCTCGTCGATCACGGGCGGGGCCGCGGCGGCATCCGGCGGCACCTCCGGCCCGCTCCGGGAGTTGAGTCGGTCAGGCATCTCGGCACCTCCGCCCAGGGTTCTCACCTTGGATACGGATCGGAAGCGCCAATGGATCGACGATCTTCGGTGCATTCTGAGGAGCGTACGCTCTTCAGGCGTGCAGCAGATCAGCCTGGCGCCGGTCGACGGCGTGCACATCACGACGCTGATGGACAACTCGGCGGACGCGCTCCTGCCCGACGAGGGCCTGGTCCGCCGGTGGGGGTTCAACGGCACGGCGGGCCCGCTCCCGGTGGTGCCGGCTCCCCTCGCGTACGAGAAGCAGACCTTCGATTTTCTCCGCGCCGAGCACGGGTTCTCGGCCATGGTCGAGGCGCACGCCGGCGGGAGCGTGCGGCGGGTGCTGTTCGACACCGGGGTCTCGCCGGACGGGGTGGTCAGCAACCTCGACCGGCTCGGCATCCCGGCGGACATCTTCGAGGCGATCGTGTTCAGCCACGGGCACTGGGATCACACCATGGGCCTGAACGGGCTGGCCGAGCGGCTCGGGCCCACCCATCTGCCGATCCTGCTGCACCCGGACTTCTGGCTGCAGCGGCGGCTGTCCACGCCGGACCGCACGCTCGACCTGCCGACGCCGAGCCGGATCGCGATCGAGGACGCCGGTTTCGACATCGTCGAGGAGCGGCAGCCGTCGTTCCTGCTCGACGGGGTCCTGCTGGTCACCGGCGAGGTCGACCGGACCACGCCGTTCGAGACGGGCATGCCATCCGAGCATCAGGCGCTGCGCGACGGCCTCTGGGAGCCCGACCGCGAGGTCCATGACGATCAAGCGATAGTTCTGCACGTACGGGACAAAGGTCTCGTCGTGCTGACCGGGTGCGGCCACGCGGGCATCGTCAACATCGTCCGGTACGCGAAACGGCTCACCGGGGTGGACCGGGTGCACGCCGTGCTCGGCGGTTTCCACCTGCGCGGCGGGCCGTTGGTGGCGCAGACCGTCGAGGCCCTGGCGGCCGAGGCGCCGGGTGTCCTCGTCCCGGCGCACTGCACGTCGTGGGTCGCTCAGCAGGCCCTGGCGGCGGGGTTGCCGGAGGCGTTCCGCCCGAACGCGGTGGGCAGCCGCTTCGAGCTATGACTCGCTCGCGCCCTTCTCGCCCTTCTCGCCCCGGATCGCGTACCGGTGCATCGTGACGCCCTGCTTGAACGATTTCTGCTCGAGCAGGTCGAGGTCGATCGGCCGGTCGTAGTCGTCGAACAGCGGCCGGCCGAAGCCGAGGATCGACGGGTGGGTGAACAGCAGCAGCTCGTCGAGCAGCCCGGCCCGGAGCAGCTGCGTGGCGAGCGCCGCGCCGCCGACCCCGATGTCGCCGCCGGTCCCGGCGCGAAGGGCGGCGAGCTGCTCGATCGCATCGTCCCCGCCGACGACCCGGGTGTTGTACTCGGCGGTGCGGCGAGTGCGGGAGACGAGCACCTTGGGCATGGTGGTCCAGATCTCGCCGTACTCACGCAGGACGTCCGGCAGCGAGGCGTCGTCGCGCGAGCGTGGCCAGTACTCCTCCATCAGCTCGTAGACGACCCGGCCCTGCACCATCGACGCGAGCCCGCGGGCCCGCGCGTTGAACTCGCGGTGCAGCTCCTCGTCGATGCGCAGCCACTCGCCGGCGCCGTTGTCGCCCGGGACCTGCTCGATCCGCAGGTCGAGAGACACGTTCATCCAGTAGACGAAGCGGCCCATCATCCCCTTCTTTCCAGAAAGTGGTAGCGTTCTGCAACCACTATAGGGGGTGTCGACGAGTCGTGGAACCACGGTCCGGGTCCCCGATCAACGCCGCCGTCGAGCTGCTCGGCGACCGCTGGACGCTGCTCGTGCTGCGCGACGTCATCTTCGGCGACCGCCGCTACTTCCGGGCGCTGCTCACCGGCTCGGCCGAGGGCATCGCCTCGAACATCCTCGCCGACCGTCTCAAGCGCCTCCTCGACGCCGGGCTCCTCACCCGCGGCACCGCGGCCCGGGGTCAGCGCGCGCGCTTCAGCCTCACCGAGGCCGGCATCCGAACCCTGCCGATCATCGATGCGCTCGGCACGTGGGGTCTCGACTGGCGGCCGGGCAGCGACGAGTTGCGGGGCCGGCAGCAGTTCATGCGGGATGCGGGGCCGGCGTTCCTCGAGGAGCTGATGGACGAGCTCCGGGAACGCCACCTGGGGGCGCCGCCTCGGTCTCAGGGTGGGCCGGGAGCTTTCGAGCGCCTGAACGCCGCCTCCGCTGCCTCCGCTGGCCCCACCGCCTCCGCCGACGAGCGGGAGCGCCTCGGCCCGGCGGGCGCTTCGGACGATTGATGCGCACTCCGACGAATCCCGCGTCCGGCGGCTTGCGCGGCGCCCGGCCCCGATCAGACCCATAGCGGCGCGCCCGCCGTCGGCGCCTGATCACGGTCAGGGCCATGCCCCCGCCGGCCACCCGCGATCAGGCGCCGACGGCCGCCGCGAAGTGGTGCGCCAGCGCCTCCGGGGTGACCAGCGCCAAGGCCGAGCCGTCGCCGAACGACAGATGAATGCGGCCACCGCCCACCGCGGCGGAGACCACCGCCCGGCGCGGGCACTCCCAGCGCGGGGTGAGCGGCGCGAGCGCCTCCCCCTCCGCCCGGCTTTTCAGGAAATCTGATGCTTTCTCGCGGAAGGAGCGACGCGGGGCCGCCGCCTTCTCGAACGCGACCAGCCGGGAATCGGTCAAGGCCAGCGCCCGCGCCACCGTGGGCTGGTCGACGAAGGCGTCCAGCTGAGCGGCCAGGCTCCCGGGCTTCAAGCCGCGGGAGTCGGCATAGGCGTCGGGACCGGTCGACGCCTGGTCGATGCCGACCGCCTCGGCCGCGATCGACTCCAGCAACCGGCCCGGCCCCAGCTCGCGCTTGGCGACCTCGCCGGCCGACGGGCGCGACGCCGCCCGGCTGACCCAGATCGCGGCCCGGAACGTCTCCCCGGGGCGCAGCTGCTCGCCGACCCGGCCCTGCAGCTCGGCGTACTTGCGGGCGACCGGATCGGTCATGGCACCCGGTCCGCGATCGGGTCGACCACGTCGCTCAGGGCCTGGCGGAAGCGGCTGTCGTCGCCGTCGGTGCCCGCGCGCCGGTCGTCGTACTCGTCGCCGGCCGCGTCCATCACCAGGTCGCCGGCGGCCTGCCGGGTCTCGCCGAAGATCGAGCCGTCGAGGCCGGTGGTGGCCTCGATGCCCATCTTGATCCAGTGCTTGGGCCCGAACATCTTGTTCAGCGTCCAGGCCGCCAGCTTGCCCATCGTGCCGAGCGCCTTGAGCGCCTCCATGAACGCCTTGTACGCCTCGAGCGCCCGGTGCAGCTGGGCCAGCAGCCGGGTGGCGCGGGTGACCGCGATGCCGGTCTCGGCGGCCGACGCGGCGGCGGCCGCGGCCTCGGAGGCGCCCGCGGTGACGATGGCCAGCGCCTGCGCCGCCAGCCAGGTGATGACCAGCCACTCGACCAGCTCGCGGACGACGGTCTTGATCATCTCTTCGACGTTGCGCAGGTCCATGGCACTGTCGCCGAGGCTGTCGGCCGTGCCCGCCATCTCGCCGGCCGCGTCCTCGAGACCCTGGATCAAACCCTTGATCCGGGCGGCGTACGCGTCAGCGGCCGCGCCGTGCCACCGACCCATCAGCGAGTCGAGGTCCGCCCGCTGCGCCGCGGCGACGTCCCGCACCGCCTGGGCCGTCGTGTTCCAGGTCGCGGCGTGGTGGTCGAGCTGGTCGGGGTCGCCCACGGCCTGCTCGAACAGCTGGAGCAGCGGCCAGACGATCGGCGTGAGCAGCCAGTCGAGGCCGTTGTTCATGGCCTCGCCCATCGGGCTCATGACCGCGCTCGCCGTGTCCCGCACGTTCTGGTAGCCGCTGACGACGCTGCTGCCGCTCACGAGCCGCTCCGGTAGGACTTGCCGACCCGCTCGGCGGCCATCGCGTCGACGCCGTCGTAGTCGTCGGCGGTGAACGAGAGCGCGTCGCCGAGGTCGGTGAGCATGCGGGTCAGCTCCTCCATCGAGCTCGCCTCGCCGTCCACCCAGGTCAGGTAGGACGACTCGAGCCCGGCCATCTGCCCGACCTTGCCGAACGCGTTGCCGACCGTGGCCGCCGTCCGCACCTGGCACGCGAGCTCGGAGACCTTCGCCGCCTGCTCCTGCTGGAAGGCGCGGCTGCGCCGCAACTGCTCGGCCTGCACGTGGAGCTCGTCGCTCATCGAGTGGTCTCCTCCAGCTCCTCGGACACATCCCGGAGCGTACGAGCGTCCAGGCGCTGCTCGACCAGCGACGACACGTCGAAGGCCCGCCCGGTCGCCTCGTCGACCGCCGCCGCGTACCGCCGGTTGGCCTCCTGGGTGCCCTCACGCTGCGCCCGGACGATGATGCCGGACAGCTCCGCGGGGTCGAGCCGCATCGCCGACGCCGACAGCGCCAGGTCGACCAGGCTGCCGCCGGGCGCCATCGTGACCGTCACACCGTCCCGCTCGATCCGGCAGCGGAACCTGTCCGGCTCCTCCTGCAGCCGGGCGAGCTCGCCGAACCGGAGCTGTGTGTCCCGGACCAGTCCCCGGAACCATTCCTGCGTCGCCTCGCTGACCATGGTGTCCTCCCCCGTGTCGTTCCCCGGGGCACCCTAGCCGAGAAGATCCCATGCCGTGTCCCTGCTCGGGGCGGCACTGAGAACCGGCCGGACGGTCACGCTTTCCGCCGCCCCGGACGAAGGTCGCGTCGCGGGGCGGCGACTAGCGTTCCCGCATGGTTTCGCACCTGCCCGACCTGCTGGGCGCCGGGGACGCCCAGCGGCTGATGGCCGCCGACTGCCGCGCGCTGGTCGCGCGGGAGCTCGACGCCGGCTCGGGTCTCGCGGTGCGGCTCGCCTACCGGACGGTCACCACGCTCGCGCCCGGCTACTACGCGCGGGCGGTCGAGTCGATGACGCCGTACATGCTGCGGGCCCTCCAGCCGTTCTGGGCCGGCTACCGCGACGCGGGCGGCGCCGCCTTCGGCGACTACCTGGTGAACAGGCAGGACGAGGCCACCGCGGCCCTGCTCGCCGTCACCGACGCGCTGGCCGCCGGCTCCGGCCGCCGGGCCGTCGTGCACGCCTACCGCACCGCCCGCCCGGGCGCCGTCAAGCACGTCGGCGCGGTGCTGCCCGAGGTCGGCGAGCTGGTGGAGAGATATGCCCGGGCCGGGGTGGGCGAGCTGGTGGAGCGACAAGCGACTTGATTCGGTAACACGCGGCGCCATGCCCCGGCAGTGCGGGACCGGGGCATGGCGCCGATTTTCTAGCGGCGATGCCGCCACCAGCGGCGCTTCCGGGGCGGCGGCTCCTCGTCCCCGGCCGGTGCGGAATCCGGCCCGGGATCCGGCGCGGCGCGGTCGAGGACGGCCGAGGCGGCCGCGTGGTCGTCGAGCGTGCAGCCCGGGGTGACCAGCATGAGCCGGGCCAGGGACTCCTCGATGGTGACCAGGCGCGGCGCGCTCATCGCGGCGTCGAGCCGGGCGCGGACCAGGGCCCGCACCTCGTCCCGCTGGTCGGGCTCCCGGTAGGCCGTCGTGACCAGGGCGAACAGGGCCGCGTCCGAGACCCAGTCCTCGATGCCGAAGGCCAGGTCCATCAGCACCTCGCGGCGGGTCGAGACGAGCCACGGCTCGAACGCGTTGTGGTGCAGGATGCCGAGGCACACCCACGGCTGCATCAGGCGGTACCAGTACGTGGGCGTGGTCGTCGCGAGGTGCTGCCAGCGCGGCGTGTCCGGCGGCCCGGGCAGGTGCGCGAGCAGGCCGAGCAGGTCGGTCAGCGGCAGCTCCCCGAGCGGCGCCGCCTGGAGATAGCCGGACAGCAGCGACGGCCAGGGCTCGCCGGCGACCTCGTGCAGCGCCTGGATGGCGGCGCCGGACGGGGCCGGGACCAGGGGCACCGGCTCGGTGCCGTCGTAGCGCCACACGCCGTACCGGACCTCGCGCACCGGCAGCCGGATGTCGGGGGCCGGGAACATGTTGATGTCGACCGCGAGCGGGCCGACCACCCGGCGGCAGGCGACCATCGCGCTCGGCGGCTCGGCCGCGGACAGACCGAGGCGGGTGACGTCGAGCTGCTCGCCGCGGGCGCGCCGGCGGCCGACCTCGTTGGCCACGTTGGCGATCGCCTCGCTCGGCATCGGCACCCAGTTGAGCCAGGGCCGCTGGGCGCCGGCCATCGCGAAGATGACGTCGGTCATGCCGCAGGGATGCGCGTCGTCCTGGACCGCGACCAGGTCGGCCACGGCCCCCTCGGCGCGGAAGCGGACGGCATGCTGGGCCGTCTCGCGGTGGGGGAAGCGGGGGTCACCCGCCATCTTCGCCAGATCGGCGTCCACGTCGTCGGAGAACACGGCGGCGAGCCTAGTAGACCGCCTCCACCCCGTTCCAAGATCGCCAACGTTTTCATCGCGATTCACCGACGTAGCAAAGGATCATGGAAAGACAGAGGTCGATCTATTGACTTCGCTCCGAAATGGATTTCAGACTGTCCGTTAACTCCGGGAGGGCATCATGGCGGTGACGATCAAGGACGTGGCCCGGGTGGCCGGCGTCTCGGCGTCCACCGTGACCCGCGCGCTCACCCTGCCCGACCTGGTCAGCCCGGAGACCCGCGAGCGGGTCCGGCGCACCGCCGCGAGCCTCGGCTACCAGCCCAACCGCGCCGCTCGCGGCCTCATCACCGGCCGCACCGGAAACATCGGCCTGCTCGTGCCCGACCTCGGCAACCCGTTCTTCCCCAGCGTCATCAAGGGGATGCAGGCCCGCGCGCACGAGGCCGACTACGCGGTGTTCCTGGCCGACACCGACGAGGACGCGGCGGCCGAGGCCGGCCTCGTGCGCAAGCTGTCCAAACAGGTCGACGGCATCGTGCTCTGCTCGCCCCGGATGCCCGACGAGGAGCTGCGCACGCTGGTCGCCGACATCCCGGTCGTGCTGGTCAACCGCCGCATCGCCCGGGTGCCGTCGGTGACCCCCGAGTTCCCCGACGCCATGCGCCAGGCGGTCAGCCATCTCACCGCGCTGGGACACCGGCGGATCGCGTACGTCGCGGGCCCGCGCTCGTCCTGGGCGAACCGCGAGCGGGTCCGGTCGCTGCGCGCGGTCGCCAAGGACATCGAGCTCCTCGAGATCGGCAACTTCGCCCCGCAGTTCGAGGGCGGCGTCGCGGCGGCCGACCAGGTGCTGGCTGCCGGCGCCACCGCCGTCATCGGCTACAACGACCTGGTCGCGCTCGGACTGCTCAACCGCTTCACGGCCCGCGGCGTCGCCGTCCCCGCCGAGATCAGCGTGCTCGGCTTCGACGACATCGCGCTGGCCGCGATGGTCCACCCCTCCCTCACGACTGTCGCCCTGCCCAAGGAGCAGTCCGGCCGCGCCGGCGTCGATCTGCTCCTGCAACTCCTGGCCGAACCGGACCGCTCCTCCGCGGCCCGGCGCGAGCTGCCCACCCAGTTGATGGTGCGCGGCTCGACCGGCCCCGCCCCCGCCTGAAGGGATAAGCCATGTCCCGGAAATCAGTCCTCGCCCTAGCAACCGTGCTGGCCCTCACCGCCTGCGGCGCCCCCGGCAAGCCCGGCGGCGGCAGCGGCAAGACCGACGGTCCGATCCCCGACAAGCCCGGCAAGGCGGTGACTCTCAACATCCTCGACGTGGCCGGGAACCTCCAGCTGACGCAGGGGATGATCGACGAGTACGTGTCGAAGAACAAGGACCAGATCGCCAAGGTCACCTACTCCAAGGCGACCGCGCCCGAGCTGGTCGGCAAGGTCAAGGCCCAGCAGAACGCCGGCCGGGTCGACATCGACCTGGTGCTCACCGGCGTCGACGGGCTGGCCGCCGGCATCGACCAGAGCCTCTGGACGCCGCTGCTGCCCACCTACGCGAACCGGCTGCCCGGCATGAACGACTACCTGCCCGGCGCGGCGGCCATGCAGAAGCTCGCCGGCGACTACGGCGTGACGGTCACCTACTACCCGTCCGGGCCGCTGATCGAATATCTGCCGGCCAAGGTGGCCACCCCGCCGAAGACGGCGGAGGACCTGCTGGCGTACGCGAAGGCCAACCCGGGCGCGGTCCAGTACGCCCGCCCGTCGAACTCGGGACCGGGCCGCACCTTCCTGATGGGCCTGCCCTACCTGCTCAAGGACAGCGACCCCAAGGACCCGATCAACGGCTGGTCGAAGACCTGGGCCTACCTGGCCGAGCTGAACAAGTACGTGACGCTCTACCCCTCCACCACCTCCGAGACCATGAAGAACCTGGCCAACGGCTCGGCGAAGATCATCGCGAGCACCACCGGCTGGGACATCAACCCGCGCGTGCTCGGCACCGTGCCGAAGGAGGCCGCGGTCGGCACCCTCGAGGGCTTCCACTGGGTCACCGACGCGCACTACGCGGTCATCCCCAAGGGCGTCGACGTCGACCAGCAGGCCGCCGTCCTCAACCTGCTCAAGGACATGCTCACCCCGGCTCAGCAGGCCAAGGCGTACGACAAGGGCTACTTCTACCCCGGCCCGGCGGTGAAGGACGTGCCGCTGACGATGGCGCCGGCCGAGAGCCAGCAGGCGCTCGGCGAGTACGGCCGCCCCGAGTACGACAAGCTCATCGCCGACAACCCGGTCGAGGTGCCGCTCGACGCCAAGGCCCTCGTCGCCGCCTTCGACAAGTGGGACCGCGAGATCGGCGGCGCGAAGGTGAAGAAGTGAGCGCTTTCCAAACGCTCCGGCTCGACGGCGTCACCCGGCGCTTCGGCGGCAAGGCCGCGCTGGAGGGGCTCAGCCTCGACATCGAGAAGGGCGAGTTCATCGCCCTGCTGGGCCCCTCCGGCTGCGGCAAGTCCACCGCGCTCAACTGCCTGGCCGGGCTGCTCCCGCTGTCCGGGGGCAGCATCTGGCAGGACGACGAGCGCCTCGACCTGCTGCCGCCCGAGCGCCGGGGTTTCGGGATGGTCTTCCAGTCGTACGCCCTCTTCCCGCATCTCTCGGTGCGCCGGAACGTCGCGTTCGGTCTGCAGATGCGCCGCCTGCCCCGCGCCGAGGTCCGGCGCCGCACCGACGAGGCCATCAAGCTCGTGCACCTCGAGGAACACGCCACCAAGCTGCCCGGCCAGCTCTCCGGCGGCCAGCAGCAGCGGGTGGCGATCGCCCGCGCGGTCGTGCTCGAGCCGTCGCTGGTGCTGATGGACGAGCCGCTGTCCAATCTGGACGCGAAGCTGCGGCTGGAGATGCGCACCGAGATCCGGCGGCTGCACCAGTCGCTCGGCCTCACCACCGTCTATGTGACGCACGACCAGGAGGAGGCGCTGTCGATGGCCGACCGCCTGGTCGTGCTGCGCGACGGCCGGGTCCAGCAGGTCGGCGCCCCCGAGGAGCTGCACACCCGGCCCGCCAACCGGCACGTCGCCGATTTCATGGGCTACCGCAACCTGCTGCCGGTGACGGTCTCCTCGGCCACCTCGGAAGCGATCACGGTCGAGGGGGCCGGGATCTCTCTGGGTGGTACGCCGATGGGCCCGCTCGCCGCCGGGGACCCGGCGATCGCGGCGATCCGTCCCGAAGACCTGCACGTGGGCGAGGGCGGCGTTCCGGTCACCGTCGAGGTGGTCGAGTACCAGGGCCGCGAGCTGGCCGTCGAGGCCCGCACCGAGCGGGGCGTCATGCTCCACCTGCGGGCGCTCGAACGGCCGGCGCCGGGCGACCGGATCACGGTGGTGGCCGATCCGGCGCGGGTCCTCGTCTACCCGGCCGGTGACGCATGACGTCCTGGCGGCACCGGCTGGCCGAGCGCGGCGTCGACCGCCAACTGGTGCTCCTGCTGCCGGCGCTGCTGGCCGTGCTCATCCTGTTCATCTACCCCTTCGCGTACGGGCTCGGACTGTCCTTCCAGCCTTCGCACGGCGGCGTTCTCGGCTCCTACCGGGCGTTCTTCTCCGACGCGTACCAGCGCGACACGATCTGGACCACGCTGCGGCTGTCGCTGCCCGCGGCACTGCTCAACGTGGCGGCGTCGGTGCCCATCGCGTACCGGATGCGGGGTCGTTTCCGGGGGAAGCGGCTGCTGACCACCCTGCTGGTCGTGCCGATCACGCTCGGCACCGTGCTGACCGCCGAGGGGCTGCTGAACTTCCTCGGCCCGACCGGCTGGCTCAACCGCACGCTGATCTCGCTTCACCTGACCGACGAGCCGGTGCGGCTCACCAACAACTACTGGGGCGTGTTCCTGTCGCTGGTCATCACCGGCTTCCCGTTCGCGTTCCTGCTGATCCTGTCGTACCTGTCGGGCATCGACCCGACGCTCGAACGCGCGGCGGCGACGCTCGGGGCGGGCTGGTGGCCGCGCTTCCACCGGATCACGCTGCCGCTGCTCGCGCCCGGGCTGGCGACCACGTTCTGCCTGACGTTCGTGCTGGCGTTCAGCGTCTTCCCGTCGGCGGTGCTGGTCGGCGACCCGGCCGGCTCGACGCGGGTCATCTCGATCGCGGCCTACCACGCCGCGTACGAGGTCTACGACTACTCGCTGGCCAGCGCGATCGCCGTGGTGATGGGCGTGGTCGAGCTCGCCGTCGTGGCCGCCGTGCTGGGCGTGCGGTCGCTGTTCTACACCGGCTCGACGGGAGGCAAGGGATGACTCTGGCTATCGCCCGGCCGCGGCGCCGGATCGTGGCGTCGCCGGGCGCCTGGCTCGTGTGGGGCGCGGTCGGCTTCTTCTTCGTCATGCTGGCCGGGGTCATCGGCTCGGTGGTGGTCAGCTCGTTCGGCCGCCGCTGGTTCGACACCTGGCTGCCCCAGTCCTGGACCACCCAGTGGTACGGGTCGGCGTGGCACGAGTTCACGCTGCTCGACGTGCTGATCGTGACGGTCGAGGTGTCGCTGCTCGTGGTCGCCGTCTCGGTCGTCGTGGGGGTGCCCGCCTCGTACGTGCTCGCCCGCAAGACCTTTCCCGGCCGTCGCCTGCTCTACCTGCTGTTCCTGCTGCCGATCCTGATGCCGCCGATCACGTACGGGATCCCGCTCGCGACCGTGCTGTACAAGTTCGGCCTGGCCGGGCACATGTCCGGGGTCGTCCTGGCCAATCTGGTGCCCTCGATCCCGTTCGTCATCCTCACCATGACCCCGTTCATCGAGCAGGTCGACCCGGCGATCGAGCGGGCCGCCCGGATGTGCGGCGCCGGCACCGGCCAGATGTTCCTGCGGATCCTCGCGCCGCTGCTGGTGCCCGGCATCCTGGCCGCGTCGATCCTGGTGCTGGTGCGCACGGTCGGCATGTTCGAGCTGACCTTCCTCACCGCGGGCCCCGACTCGCAGACGCTGGTCGTGGCGCTGTACTACACGATGTCGGCGGCCGGCATCCGGGCGCAGCAGTCGGTCGACGCGATGGCCGTCATGTACACCTCGATGATGCTGGTGCTGCTGGTCGTCGCGCTGCGCTTCGTCAACCCGACCCAGCTGGTGGCCCGGGTGCGCGAGGAGCCTTCGTGAGGATCGACGCCGCGCGGGTGATCGTGTGCTCCCCCGGCCGGAACTTCGTGACCCTGAAGATCGAGACTTCAGCCGGCCTCACCGGCGTCGGCGACGCGACCCTGAACGGGCGGGAGCTGGCGGTCGCGGCCTATCTCACGGAACACGTCGTCCCGCTGCTGATCGGCCGGGATCCGGCGCGCATCGAGGACACCTGGCAATACCTCTACCGCGGCGCCTACTGGCGGCGGGGGCCGGTCACGATGGCCGCGATCGCGGCCGTCGACACGGCTCTCTGGGACATCAAGGGCAAGGTGGCCGGGCTTCCCGTCTATCAACTGCTGGGTGGGCGGTCGCGGTCCGGCGTGCGGGTGTACGGTCACGCTTCCGGCTCGTCGGTCGATGACCTGTTGTCGTCCGTGGCTCGTTTCGTCGACGCCGGCTACAGCGCGGTGCGGGTGCAGGCCGCCGTTCCGGAGATTTCCGACATGTACGGCATTTCCTCCGCGCCCGTCTACGAGCCGGCGGCGGCCGCGCTGCCGACCGAGGCCGTCTGGTCCACGCCGCACTACCTGGCCCACATCCCGCCGGTGTTCGGCCGGGTCCGCGACGAGTTCGGCCCCACGCTGATGCTGCTGCACGACGCCCACCACCGCCTGACCCCGCTCGAGGCGGCCCGGCTCGGCAAGTCGCTCGAGCCGTACGCCCTGACCTGGCTCGAGGATCCGGTGCCGGCCGAGCTCCAGGACGCGTACCGCCTGATCCGCCAGCACACCACCACGCCGCTCGCGGTCGGCGAGGTCTTCAACTCGATCTGGGACTGCGAGCTCCTGATCCGCGAGCACCTGATCGACTACATCCGGGCCACGGTCGTGCACGCCGGCGGCCTCACCCACCTGCGCCGCATCTTCGACCTGGCCGCCCTGCACCACGTCCGCACCGGCTCCCACGGCGCGACCGACCTCTCCCCCGTGTGCCTGGCGGCGGCCCTGCACCTGGACCTGGCCGTCCCCAACTTCGGCCTCCAGGAGTACATGCCGCACACCGCCGAGACCGACGAGGTCTTCCCGCACGGCTACCGCTTCGAGGACGGCTACCTCCATCCCGCCGAGACCCCGGGCCTCGGCGTCGACATCGACGAGGCCCAGGCCGCGAAGTACCCGTACCGGCCCGCGTCGCTCCCGGTGAACCGCCTCCGGGACGGCACCATGCACGACTGGTAGTCCTCAGCCGCGGCGCGGGTCCTCGCCCGGCTGCTTCACCAGGCGGTCGCCCTCCTCGAGCTGCTTCCACAGCTCGCGGCCGACCTTGACCTCCCTCTCGGTGCCGTCGTCGAGCTTGACCTTGAGGCGCCGGTAGAGGTTCGAGCCGTCGAGCATCGCCCGCGACTTCTTCACGACCGTGCCGCTCCAGGTGTCCTGCTGGGTGCTCATGGTGTTCTCCCCCGGTGAAAGGTGTATGCCGACGACGATAGGAATCCCGGCGGCCCGGGGCATCCGACCTGGGTCGAGTTTCTCGTCTACGACTTAGGTATGAGAGGCGCTTTACGAACGTGCGGACATCAGGTCTGCCCGTTCCGGCCGTCCCGGATCGACGAAGATCGCGGTAACGTGCGCCGGGCGTATACGCGCCCGTCACTCTCAGGGAGCCCGCAGGGAGCGCATCATGCGTCGGATCCTCGCCGCCGTCGCCGCGCTGGCGACGCTGTTCGCGGCCGCGGCCTGCTCGCCGGACAAGAAGGCGGACAAGCCGGCCGGGACGAAGGTGGACGTCGGCGTCATCGCCATCATCGACGTCGCACCCATCTACCTGGGCAAGGCCAAGGGCTTCTTCAGCAAGCGGGGCATCGACCTCAACCTGGTGCAGGAGCAGGGCGGCGCGCCGATCGTCAAGGGCGTGCTGGCCGGCAAGTACCAGTTCGGCTTCAGCAACGTGACCTCGCTGATGGCGGCGCAGGCCGGCGGCGCGCCGCTCAAGGCGGTCGCGAGCGGCGTCGCGTCGACCGGCCGGGCGGGGCGCGACTTCTCCGCCATCGTGGTGCGGGACGACGGCAAAATCCGTACGGCCAAAGACCTCGCCGGTAAAACCATCGCCGTGAACACGCTCAAGAACCTGGGCGACACGACCATCCGGCAGTCGGTGCGCAAGGCCGGCGGAAACCCGAACGGCCTGCGGTTCACGGCCATGCCGTTCCCGACCATGCCGGGCGCGTTGCAGGCCAAGAAGGTCGACGCGATCTGGGTGGTCGAGCCCCAGCTGTCCCAGGCCATGACGATGGGCCTGCAGGTGCTGTCGTCCAACTTCGTCGACACGGCGCCCGACCTGACCGTGGCGCTCTATTTCACCAGCAAGGACACGATCGCGCAGAGCCCGCAGCTGGTCGCCGGCTTCACCGAGGCGATCAGGGAGTCGCTGCGGTACTCCGACGACCACCCCGAGGAGGTACGGGATGTCGTCGGCACCTACACACCGATCAATGACACGGTGCGGATCGGCATGATCCTCCCGGACTGGCCGCAGGACATCAACCGGTCCTCGCTCGACCAGGTGGCCCGTCTCGGCGAGGAGGACGGCATCTTCAAGGGTCAGCCGTCCCTCGACGACCTGCTTCCCTAGAAGACGGCTCCGCGGCCATCGGCGCGGGGATCGCTGCCGGCGGCCAGCTTTCCGCCGGCGAGCCGGCACACCTGGATGTGGCCGGCGCGGTCGTGCGGACCGTCCGTGGTGGCCTCGAACGGCAAGCCCGGCTCGGCCAGCACCGCGTCGCCGTCGAAGACCCAGCGCGGGCGGGCGAGCACGGCGTTCAGGTCGGGGGCGGTGAGCACGTCGCCGGCGACCTGGGCGAGGATCCACGGCTGGTTGCGGCCGCCCTGGCAGCCCAGCGCCACGACCGTGTCGCCGGCGAGGGCCAGCGTCGGGCAGAGCGTGTGCGGCGGGCGGCTGCCGGGCGCGATCCGGCCCGGGTGGACCGGGTCGAGGCTGAACGCCGAGCCCCGGTTGTGCAGCACGACGCCGGTGGCCGGGTCGAGCAGGCCGGCGCCGAAGCTCTCGAAGACGCTCTGGATCAGGGTGACCGCGTTCCCGGCGTCGTCGACCGCGGTGACCGCGACCGTGTCGCCTCCCGGCTCCCTTTGCGCCGGCGGGACCACGGGCTTTCCGCCGCCCGTTCGGGGGTCGCCGAGCGTCGCGTCCCGCACCAGCCGCGCCTGCACCGAGGCGGCCGGCAGGTCGGGCGCGCCCACGACGGACAGAAAGGCCGGGCCCTGCACGGGCGGCGGGGCGGCGTGCCATCGGACCCCGCCGACCTCCCGGGTCAGCGGCTCGACGACCTCGGCCCGGTGGGCGGCG
This sequence comes from Actinoplanes sp. NPDC051537, assembly GCF_055586105.1. Taxonomy (NCBI): domain Bacteria; kingdom Bacillati; phylum Actinomycetota; class Actinomycetes; order Micromonosporales; family Micromonosporaceae; genus Actinoplanes; species Actinoplanes sp. NPDC051537. Next base: position 111,662 of record NZ_JBVJIU010000022.1, on the reverse strand, counting down.
AAGTCGGCGGCCGACAGCGGGCTGCCGAGCGCGCGGACCCCGGCGACGAGCAGGTCGGTGTCGTAGATGACTCGCCAGTCGGCGGCGACCGCGGCCAGGGTTTTCGCCAGGGTCGGCTGGACGAGGCGGTCGCCGCCGCCGAGCAGCAGCGCCGACAGACCCGGATCGGCGCGGATCGCGTCCATCCGGCCGGCCATCCCCCGCCGCAGCCCCGGGCTGAACGGCACCTCCTCGGCGGCCAGCCGGATCGCCGGCGCGAGCAGATCGGACAGTGGCAGCCGGGCGCCGAGGGCGGCAACCGCGGCCCAGCCGGCGACCACGCCGGGCACGGTCACGGTCAGCGGACCGTCGCCGGGCATGGTGTCGCCGGCCGCGCGCAGGGCGTCGATGTCGACGGCCGCGGCGGCCGCGCCGATCGAGAGCACGGCCCGCGGCACACCGCCGGCGGGCCGGACGATGGCGACCAGGTCGCCGCCGATCGAGCACTGATGCGGGTAGACCACGGTGAGCGCCCCGGCCGCGGCGAGCACCGCGTCGAGGGCGTTGCCGCCGGCCGCGACCGCCTCGCGGGCGGCGTCGACGGCGGCCGGATGCGGCGCGGCGACGGCGACGGCCATCAGTCGCGCACCTGCTGGATGCGCTGGAGCTCGTCGGCCAGCACCCAGATCGCGGTGATCCGGCCGTCGGCGTCGATGCTCAGGACGTCGATGCCGAGCCCGGTCACCGTGCGGCCGGTCGGCTCGAGGTCGCCCAGTGGCGTACGCCAAACTCCGGTGTGCCGGGCCGTGTGCCGGAACGCGACCGTGAGCTTCCCCGGCGCCTCGACCCGGTCGACGACCTCGGTGGTGTGCTCGGTGAACGCCTCGTGCAGCGCCGCGGCCCGCTCGACCAGCCCGGTGACCGGCATCGGGACGCCGTTGATGATCACCGGGTCGGCGTAGAGCCGCGCGAACGCCGCGACGGGGTCGCCGTGCACGGCGGGCGGCACCCGCCACAGGTCGAAGAGCTGGTCGTCGATAGCCACGGACGAGACGCTACGCCGCCGCTCCCCGGCCCGGCCGCGTGACCTGACACAATCGGTGCCACTGAGGCACGGAAGGTGATCAATGTGACCGGCGTCGAGGTGATCCTGGCCGCGCTGGCGGCCGGCGGGGGCGACGTGGCGAAGGCCGCCGCCCACCAGGTGCTGACGCTGGCCCGCTACGACCTGCGCGAGGCGAAGGGCGTGCAGATCGGCGACCACAACACCCAGCACAACACGTTCGGCTGACATGGTCGACGCGAGCGGCGGCCAGGGCGTCCAGGCCGGTGACCACAACCGCCAGACGAACGTCTTCATGCAGAACCAGCCCCCCGACCTCGAGGCGTTGAACCCGCACGCCGCGGCCGACCGCGTGCGCGGCCTGTCCCGCGACGACGCCGTGACGGCGCTGGCGCGGGTGCCGGCCCCGGCGGCGGCCGAGATCCTGCGCTCGCTGCTGCTCGACGACGAGGCCCTGGTCGTGTCCCTGCTCGCCCACATGAACCGCGCCCGCTCCCAGGCCGTGGTCACCGTGCTCTCGGGAGAAACATCCTGGTTGTCCGATCTCCCGGCCGCGGCGGCAGCGATCGCCGAGGTCGAGCGCCGCTCGCGGACCACGTTGGGCGCACGGGTCGAGGAAATCCGGCGGCAGGGGACGTACGGCTTCGTGCAATCCCACCGGGAAGGCTCGATCGCCTGGAGCCCGGCCGGTGGGGCGCGTTTGCTGCGGGGACCGTTCGCCCTCTTCCTGGAACCGCTCGGGTTCCCTCTCGGTGACTGGGACCCGGCGCGGCGTTGCCAGCGATTCGAGGGCGGGACGGTCTACCAGGTCGGCGACGAGATGGTGACCGTCCCGGCCGCGTTCGCGGAGGCTCAGGGGCGGCTCGGTCTGCCCCTCGCCGACGCGCGGGTCGACCTGGACCGCACGATCCAGGAGTTCGAGGACGGCGTCATCTACTCCTCGCCGTCCCTCGGCACGCACGCGGTCGCCGGCGAATTCGCCCGGCTCGGCGACCTCGGCTCCCCCACCTCGGACCAGATCGACGACGGCGAGGGGCGGTCGTTCCAGGCCTTCGAGGACGGCCGGATCTACCGAACTCCCGAGCACGGCCCGGTCGCCGTCTCCCGGGTCGTCGCCGGCGCGCTCGCGACCAACCCCCGGCTGGCCCGCGAGATCGGCTTTCCGATCGCGGCTGCGCAGGCGCTCGCGGGCGGGGAGGACGACCGGGTGCAGCTGTTCGAGCACGGCGTCGTCACGGTCCGGGGCGGGGTCGCGCAGGCCTACCGGCCGACGCCCACGATCAACAGCCCGGACCGGATCTGGCTTTCCGACCACGTCGGCTACGGCTGGGCCGTCTCCCCCGACGGCCGGCTCGCCGCCGTCTCGACCGGCGAGACCGTCACCGTCCTGCGGGCCTCGGACGGCGAGCACGTCGCCGCCAGCAGCCGCCACCGGGTCCTCACGGCCTGCGTGGCGTTCCGCGCCGGCGGCCGGCTGCTCGCCATGGGCGCCGGGGGGATCATCAGACTCTGGGACCTCGACGAGAAGCTCTCGGGCGACCACCTGACCACCGGCGACGACGGCAGCCTGCGGGCGCTCGCCTTCGCACCGGACGGCACCCTCGCCGCCGCGACCAGCATGCGGCCCGCACCCGGGCCGAAGAAGCTGGCCAGCCTCGTCCGCGTCTACGACCCCGGGTCCGGTCGCCAGGTGGCCGAGCCGATGATCAGCCGGGACAGCGAGATCACCGCGCTCGCGTACGACCCCGGCCGCGCGACCTGGGTGCTCGGGCACAGCGATGGCACCGTACGCGTCGCCGGCCGCACCTTCCCGGCCCACGCCAACGCGGTGCCGGCCCTGGCGTTCACCGCGGACGGCCGGCTCGCCACCTCCGGCGACTGGCGGGTGCGGCTCTGGGACCCGGAAACGCTCGAGCCGGCGGGCGAGGTGGCCACCGGGGTGAGCGTCTACGCCATGACCTTCGAGCCCGGCGGTGACCTGGTCGCCGTGGTCCCGTCGATCGAGGAGAGGGGCGAGACCCAGCGGCTGACCGGCACCGAGCTGCGCCGGTTCCCCGCGATCTGAGCCGGCCGGCCGCTCGCTTGCGTCCGCGGGTCACCCTGGGCGCATGACCGACGAAGCCCGGCGGGCCGCGCGCCGCCAGATGCTGATGTCGGGCCTGTTCGTGGCCTTCGTGACGCTGACGACCGGCCTGCTCGACCTCTGGGTGAAGCAGCGCTGGCTGTGGCTGCTGCTCTTCGCGGCGCTCTGCTATCCCGGCCTGCGCGCGCTGGGCCGGGCGCGGGCCACGAAGCTGTCGTGGCGGGCCGAGCTCATCCCGGCGGTGGTCAGCCTCGCGGTGCTGGTCGCGCTCCTCCCGTTCCTGCCGACCGGCCTGCTGGCGGCGTCGGTGGCCGCGGTCGTGGTGCTCGCGGTATGGCTCATCAGTGCCTGGTGGTATCCCGGTCACCGGCCCTAAGCTGCACCGATGGCGCACATCGACCTCGGGGTGGACGAGAACACGTTCCCCGGCATCCAGGGCTTGCTGCAGTACCGTCCGGAGACCGCACGGCCGCTGATGATGCTGGCCGAGGTGCTGCTGCGCGGCCCGAACACGCTGTCCCCCGGCGAGCGCGAGCTGATCGCGGCCTACGTGTCCGACCTCAACGACTGCGCCTACTGCACGGCGTCGCACGGCGCGTTCGCGGCCGCCCAGCTGCCGGAGGGCATCCGCCTGGTCGACGAGGTGCGAGCGGACCTGGAAACGGCCCCGATCACCGCCAAGCTGCGTGCGTTGTTGCGCATCGCAGCGGCCGTACGCGAAGACGGCCGCGCCGTGACCGCCTGGCTGGTGGCCGACGCCCGCGCCGAGGGCGCCACCGACCGCGAGGTGCACGACACGGTCCTGATCGCGGCCGCGTTCAGCATGTTCAACCGCTACGTGGACGGGTTGGCGACGCTGGCCCCGGACGACCCGGACGCCTATCTGCGCGGGGTGGACCGCGTCGTGAACGGCGGCTACCTGGCGGGCCGCCCACCGGGCGCCTGAGCCTGTGGACTTCGACGGGAAAGTGTCATACCCGGCTGCTCTGATCGGCCCCACCCACAACGGGTGGGGTGGGGTGGGGTGGGGTAACCGCGGCATCGGGTCAGGTGCGGCGCCGGATGACCACGACCGCGGCGGCGACCACCGTGGCGACCAGCGCGACGAACACGCCGGCCAGGCCCGCACCGCTCGGCGTGACATCCGCATCGGCGGCCAGCAACGCGACGAAGACCAGCCCACACACGATTGCGCCGGCCAGCGCCACCACCGCGCGCACCGGCCGGCCCGCGACGAACCGGCGGCGGCCCGCAACCGACGGCGCGCGGGACTCGACCGACGGCGCGGGGGACCCGGCGGACGGCGCGCGGGACCCGGCGGACGGCGCGCCGGGCTCGGCGGACGGCGCGCCGGGCTCGGCGGACGGCGCGCCGGGCTCGGCGAGCCGGGTCAGGGCCAGCGCCAGCAGGGCGGCCGTCACGGCGCAGACGGCCGTGACGAAGGCGGCGTGATACCAGCCGGCGGCGGTGAAACGGTGCGGGCTGGGGAGGGTCCAGTTGGGGTGGGGGTGGTCGTCGGCCAGCCACAGGAGCTGCGACGCCAGACCGAGGGCGGCCCCGAGCACGGCGGCGAGGACGGCGAAACGGCGGTCGGCAGCGGCCGGCGGGAGGGCTCTGGTCGCGTACACCAGGAAGGCCGTCATCAACGGCAAAGCCAGACCGTCCCCCCAGGTTGCGCTCTTGAAAGCGCAGAGGCCGGGCAGGCCGGGAGGGGTGGCGCCGAGTGTCCACAATGTGGAGAGGACGCCGAAGCCGGCGGCCAGCACCAGGAGCGCGGCGGCGGCCGGTGCCTTTATCTCACCTTCTCGAGGCGCGGGGGACGCGGCCACGTGGTCAGGATCGCACACTTCACGGACGCGGCGGCGGACGGCGTGAACGGCATCGCCACGTCGATCCGGCTGCTGCGCGGGGAAATGGCGCGGCGCGGGCACGACAGCCTCGTGGTGAGCACGAGCCCGCTGTGGCGCGGCGGGCACGGCGACGCGATCGGGGTGCGTTCGGCGCCGACCGGGATGGGCGACTTCCGGTTCGCGCTGGTTCCGCTCTGGGCAATGCGTTCCCGCGTACGCGCATGGCAGCCCGATGTCGTGCATGTGCACACCCCGGGCCCGTTGGGCGCGGCCGGGCTCACGGTGGCGCGGGAGCTGGGCGTCCCGGCGGTCTACACGTATCACACGGACGTGCACGGGTACTCGGCGTTCTACCACTTCCCGCCGCTGGTGATCCGGATCGGGACGGCGGTGTACGCCCGCTCCCTGCCCCGCGGCGAGCGGGTGACGCGGCGCGGGATGTACGGCGCGGTCGAGGCGGCCAACGCGCGGGTCTTCGAGTCGGCGCGCCTGATCGTGCTGCCGACGGCCAACGCGATGCGGCATTGCGACACGGCGGCCGCCTACGCGGGGAAGACGCGGGTGATCGCCACCCCGCCCGGCAACCCCGGCGATGAGACGCTATTTCCGGACCAGGCGGCGATTCTGTTCGTCGGTCGCGTGTCGGCGGAGAAGGGCATGCCGCTGCTGCTGGACGCGTTCGCGCTGGTTCGGCAGGCGCGGCCGGAAACGACGCTCACCCTGGCCGGACCGGTCGCGCGGGGAATGCGGCGGCAAATTCGGCACAGCGGGGTACGGGCGACGGGCGTGCTGGACGGTCCGCAGGTCCGGGCCGCCTACCGGGAGGCGAGCGTCTTCGTCTTCCCGTCCACCACCGACACCCAGGGCATCGTGCTGCACGAGGCGGCCCTCGCCGGCCTCCCGATCGTGCTGGTCGACCGTGAGCTGGCCGCCGCTCACCCCCTCGGCCAGGCGGCCCGCCTGGCCGACCCCGAGCCACGCTCGCTGGCCGAGGCCCTGCTCGCCACCCTCGACGACCCGGGCGACCGAGGCAAGCGCGCCCGGGAGATCGCCCTGAGTCTGACCCCCGCGCTCTTCGCCGAACGCATGCTCGGCGTCTACCAGGAGGCGATCAGCGGCGGTCGAGGATGAGCTGATGGACGTCGATCTCGCCGGAGACGAAGCCGGCCTCGCAGTACGCCAGGTAGTACTCCCACGTGCGACGGAAGATGTCGTCGAAGCCGAGCGCGGCCACCCGGTCGGCGTTGGCCAGGAAGTTCCGCCGCCACGCGCGCAGCGTCTGGGCGTAGCTCGAACCGAACGCCCGCTTCTCGGCCAGCCGCAGACCGGTGCCGGCCGCGAGCTGCCGCTCGACCTCCTCGACGGACAGCAGGACCCCGCCGGGGAAGATGTACTTCTGGACCCAGGTGTACGTCTCCGCGTACGGCATGCGGTGGTCGGGCAGGGTGATCGCCTGGATCCCCGCCCGGCCGCCGGGCGCCAGCAGACGGTCGATCGTGCCGAAGTACGCGGGCCAGTACGAGCGGCCGACCGCCTCGATCATCTCGACGCTGACGATCGCGTCGTAGCCCTGCTCGCTCTCGAGGTGGCGGTAGTCGCGCAGCTCGATGGTGACGCGGTCGGCCACACCCGCGTCGACGACCCGCTGCTGGGCCAGCGCCGCCTGCTCGGTCGAGATGGTGATGGTGTGCACCCGGGCGCCGCGGCGGGCGGCCCGGATCGACAGCTCGCCCCAGCCGGTGCCGATCTCGAGGACCCGGGCGCCGTCGCCGACGCCGGTCAGGTCGAGCAGGCGGTCCACCTTGCGGCGCTGGGCGGCGGCGAGGTCGGTGTCCTCGGGGCCGGTGAAGATGCCCGAGGAGTACGTCATGGTCTCGTCCAGAAACAGCGCGAACATCTCGTTCGACAGGTCGTAGTGGCGCTGGATGTTGCGCCGGGCGCCGTCGACCGTGTTCTCCTCGTCGGCCTTGGGCGCGGCGCCGTGCAGCGACCGCAGCCACGGCACGTGCCGCATCTTGGCCAGCTTCCGGAAACCGCCGAGCGAGCCGCTCATCGCCGCCGCGGCCGCGGTGAGCAGGCCGGCCAGGTCGTCGGCGTACCAGTCGCCGGCCTGATAGCCCTCCCCCAGCCCGATCAGGCCGGTGGTCCCGATCCGGCGGTGGAACGCCTCCGGCCGGCGCAGGCGCAGCACGGGCGGCCCGGGCGGCATCGGCTCGTCGTGGGTGACGACGCGGATCGGCATCCGGCCGGCGATGAACCGCAGCGCGGCCGCGGCGGCGGTCCCCCGCAGCGGCGCGCGGGGCACAGTGTCCACATCGGGCCAGCGGCTTTCCCGGCTCGTGACGTCGGTGTCCGTCATAATCAGCAGCTTCGCGATCGTTGGGGCGCGGCGCAAGACCCACGGACGCAATCAGATGTTGAACTTGTCGATGCGGGAGGTGGCCGATTTGTGGAAGAGGCTGTGGCGTGCGGCGGGCACGTGGAAGGGCTTCACGCCGCTGGCCAAGAGTCTGGTCGGCGTCGACCGATGGCTGGGCCGGCTGACCGGCGGGCGGGTGGTGGCGCTGGGCATGGCGCCGTCGCTGCTGCTCACCACCGTCGGGCGCCGCAGCGGGCAGGATCGCACGGTGCCGCTGCAGTACGTGCGGGACGGGGCCGACTACGTCGTCATCGCCTCGAACTGGGGCGGCGAGAGCGACCCGGCCTGGGCCCATAACCTGCGGGCCGAGCCCACGGCCCGCATCACGCTGGGCGGCCGCGAGCTGCCGGTGCGGGCCCGGGAGACCGACGGCGACGAGCGGGACCGGCTCTGGCGGCTGATCGTCGAGCAGTGGCCGGGCTACGAGCGATACCGGGAACGGGCCGCGCATCGACGGCTGCGCATCTTCCGGCTGACGCCCTGATGCGGGCGATCATGGCCGACCTGTCGGTCCCCCGCTACCTGGCGACGGCCGCGGCCCGGCGGATTCCGGGCGGCGGCCGGGTGAGCCCGCTGCTGTCCCGGCGCGACGATCTGCCCGCGCCGGAGCTGCCGCGCGCGCCGGGATGGGTGCTGCTGCGGACCGAGCTGGGCGGCATCTGCGGCAGCGACACGGCGGTCGTGCACGCCAAGTCGTCGACGGTGCTCAGCGCCTTCTACACGGCCCGGCGGCAGATCCTCGGGCACGAGATCGTGGCGGTCGTCGACACGGCCGGTCCGGGGGTGACGGCGGTCCGCGAGGGCGACCGGGTGGTGGTCGATCCGGTGCTCTCCTGCGTCCACCGCGGGTTCGAGCCCTGCCGTTCGTGCCGGGAGGGTTTCCCGTACGTGTGCGAGCGTTTCGACCAGCCCGGGCTCACCGGGTGCCGGTCGCCGACGCAGGGGTTCGACGCGGCGCTCGGCGGCGGCTGGGGTGAGCTGGTCGCGGCCCACGAGTCGCAGCTGCACCCGGTGGCCGGGATTCCGTCGCGACGGGCCGTGCTCGCCGAGCCGGCCTCGATCGGGCTGCACGCGGCCCTGCGCTGGCACCGCCGCGGCGACCGGGCCGTGGTGCTCGGGCCGGGCACGATCGGGCTGCTCACCACGGCCGCGCTCCGCCGGCTGCACCCCGACCTCGACATCACCGTCGTCGGCCCGGGCGCGTTCAGCCACGAACGGGCGCTGGCGGCCGGCGCGACCCGGGTGATGGACCCCGGCCCGCGGGTGGTCGAGGCCCTGGCCGAGCTGCACGGCGGGCGGGTGATCCGGCCGCGGCTGACCCGCACGCCCATCCTCGAGCGGGGCGTCGACGTCGTCTTCGACTGCGTGGCCCTCACCGGCACCATCGACCTGTCCCTGCACCTGTTGCGCCCGACCGGGATGCTGGTGCTGGTCGGCGGCGCGGGCCGGCAGCGGGTGGACTGGTCGCTGGTCTGGAACCGGCAGCTCACCGTCCAGGGCACGGTGAATTCCGGGCCGGAGGAGGACGGCCGCACCACGATGGCCCGGGTCACCGAGTGGCTGGCCGACCCCGCCTACCCGGTGGACGACCTGGTCACCCACACGTTCTCGCTCGACGCGTGGCGGGCGGCGCTGGCCACCGCCACCGCCGGGCCGCGGGCGAGCGCCGTCAAGGTGGCGTTCCGGCCCGATCCGGGCGTGCCGCTGGTGGAGTGATCCCATGGCAGGGCTGCCGGTCGAGCTCGCCGTGCCGCGGAACGCCAGGAAGTCAGGCGGCGCCGGAGCTGTCCGGCGCTTGTCCGGAATTGATTGATCGGGGCCTGCCGGCCCGCCGATCTGCGCCGGAAGACCCGATCCTGTGACGGATGTGGCGCTTCTTCCGGGAGGACCTGTTGAGACGCATTCTGTTCCCAGCCCTGGCATTGGTCGTCGCGACCTGGGCGGCGGTCTTCGCCGGCCCGGTGGCGGCGCAGGCCACCACCGCGGGCGCGGCCACCCTGGCCGCCGCGAACATCGGCAAGAGCGCGGGCACCTGCGCGCAGAGCCCGACGACGAACTCGCTCGGCGGCTCGCAGTACGAGCACAGCTGCGCCGGCGGCTACTCGGGCGGCCCCGAGTACTGGTGCGCGGACTTCGCGAAGTGGGTGTGGCGCAACTCGGGGCTCAACGTCTCGGGGCTCACCGCGGCGGCGCAGAGCTTCTACACGTACGGCCAGTCGCACGGCACGTTCCACAGCAAGGCCGAGCCCGGTGACGCGGTCGTGTTCTCGTCGAGCCGCGGCGGCTACGCCAACCACGTCGCGATCGTCACCGCCGTCAACTCCGACGGCTCGGTGGTGACCGCGAACGGCGACTGGGGCGGCGACAGCGGCAGCATGGCCCACTTCGCCGTCACCTCGTCGGTCGTCCGGATCACGATCCCGGCCGGGTCGGCGTCGACCGGCTCGTGGGTGGCGGCGGAGAGCTACTACATCACCGGCTTCGTGGGCGCCTCGGGCAGCGGCGGCTCGTCGCCGCCGGACACCTCCGGCAACCCGTACTCGGCGGTCACGCTGTGCGGCAGCGGCTACGGAGTGGTCGACTCACACGACCTCGGCTCGGCGACCGTCTTCCTGCTGTACGACGACGACTCCGGCAAGAACTGCGTGGTGACCCTGGCCGACGCCGACGGCGGGGCGGTCGCCATGAACGCGACGCTCACCGTGCAGGGCGGGTCGGCGGTCTCCGATCCGGGCACCTACCACTGGTATGCGGGGCCGGTCACCGCGTACGCGCCGAACTCCTGTGTGAAGTGGGGCGGCACCTACAAGACCGCCTCGTGGACCAGCGACTACGGGCACTGCGGCAGCGGGGACGGCTCGCCGGCGCCGTCCGGCTCGAACCCGTACACCGCCAACCAGGTCTGCGGCGACGGCTACGACGTGGTCGACCACCACGCGCTTTCCGGGGCCACGGTCTACCTGCTCTACAACGGATCCAGCGGCAACAACTGCGTGGTGACGCTCTACACCGACATCGCCGGGGCGGTCGCGGGCAAGGCGACGCTCGCGGTGCAGGGCGGGGCGTCCACCAGCGACGCCGGCTCCTACACCTACTACGCGGGGCCGATCTACGAGTACGCGCCGAGCTCGTGCGTGAAGTGGGGCGGCGCGTACAAGACGTCGTCGTGGACCAGTGACTACGGGCACTGCGGGTCGGGGTCGTCGACGGCCAACCCGTACACGCCGGCCGGGGTCTGCGGTTCCGGCTACGGTGTCATCGACTCGCACAACCTCGGGCCGGCGACCATCTACCTGCTCTACAAGCCGGGCTACAACTGCGTGGTCACCATGGCGCACAGCGGCAACGGGGCGGTCGGCCTCAACGCCACGCTGTCGGTGCAGGGCGGCTCGTCGGCCGGCAATCCGGGCCTGTTCCAGTGGTACGCCGGGCCGGTGCGGCTGGCGGCGGCGAGCGCGTGCGTGAAGTGGGGCGGCTCCTACCAGAGCACCTCGTGGACGAGCGACTGGAGCCACTGCGGCTGAGCGACCCCCGTCGATGGCATGATGCTCCCGGATCCCGGCGGCGGGCCGGGAGCATCATGCCGGGAGGGCCGCCGTGGCACGCCAGGAGAGGGCGGTGGATCCGCTGGGCGGACCACTCCCGGCGTTCGCGTTCGAGCTGCGGAAGGTGCGGGCCGAGGCCGGGAACCCGACCTACCGGGTCCTGGCCAAGAAGGCCGGTTACAGCGCGACCACCCTGTCCGAGGCGGCGGGCGGGGTGCGCAAGCCCACGCTCGACGTGGTGCTGGCCTATGTGGGCGCCTGCGGCGGCGACGTCGATTCCTGGCGTACGCGGTGGATCGCGCTGTCCGAGCCGACGCCTCCCGCTCCCCCGCCTCCTTCCGCCCCGCCGCCTTCCGCCCCGCCTCCGCCCCGGCGGCGGTTTTTGATCCCGATCGCCGCCGCCCTGCTGCTGATCGCCACCGTCGGCGGGTTCGCGCTGCACCGCCACGGCGCGCACGGGTGCCCCGCCGGGCCGAGACATCCGGCGTTCACGGCGCTCACCTACGGCGCCGGCGCGCGGGTCCACGATGGAGCCGCCCGGGACGCGCCGGTCCTGCGCACGATCCCGGCCGGCTGCACGCTCGGGTTCACCGGCTACTGCCTGGGCGAGAAGATCCACGACAACACCGGCGGCACCCCCGATGTGCGCTGGTTCAAGCTCTCCGGGGCCGAGGTCGTCGCGTCCGGCATCGTGCACGGCAACCCGCCGGCCGGGCTCGCGCCGTCGCACTGCACCGACGACCACCCCGGGCCCGGCGCCGTCGCGCTGACCGTCTCCGGGACCGGCCGCCTGAGCCTGACCGCGACCGGGCAGCGCCTCGACGTCGTGGGGTTCGCGGCGCTCTACGACCCGGACGGCGCCGGGCCGGGCGAGCGGCGATGGCGGCAGATCGGCTTCACCGAGCGGACGGACGGCCATCCGGCCTTCGCGGTCCGCTGGACGCCGGTCGGCGGCGGCTCGGCGGTGCTGGCGGCCGCGGCCTGCTTCGGCGGCGACGGACCGGCCGGGATCGTGGCCGCGCGGGCGGCCGGCGCCGGCTTTCCGGGGGCCGCATTGAGCGTCGCGGACCGGAAAGCGGCGGCCGCGGCGGCATGTTCGTACCCCGCTTGATTGTCCCACCGGGCGCGGCCGCGCCGTGCCGAAACGCCGGTTCGCCAGACTCTTCGGCCGGCGCGTGATGGCCTGGTTCAGGTCATGACATCAGCGGGGAGGAACGACATGAACACCACGGCACGAATCACGGTGCTGCTCGGTGCCGGCCTGCTGGCCGGCGCGGTGGCGGCGGGACCGGCGCAGGCGGCTCCGGCGCCGCCTCCGCACAACCAGGGAGACGTGGTAGGCGTCTTCCAGAGCAGATCCGACTGCGACTGGGCCGGCCGTGCGGGCGAGGCCATGCACCGGTGGAACGACCCGAGCTGCGACCCGGTCGACTTCGGCCCCTACCGGGGCTGGTGGATCCTGCGCGTGGAGCGGTTCGGCAGCACCGGCTGGCCGGGCGACGACCACGGGCACGGTCACGGGCACGGTCACGGCGGCGGCCACGGCCACTGAGTTTTTCCGACGGTCGAAGGCCGGGCGCGGGCGCGCCCGGCCTTCGCGCTAGGCGGACGAGCCTCGCACGATCGCCGCGTAGACGCCGGCGCTGGCTTTCGGCGTACGGGCGAAGGTCTCTCGATCCACCGCATGCAGGCCGAGCTTGGGTCCGTAGCCGAAGACCCACTCGAAGTTGTCCATCAGGGTCCAGTGGATGTAACCGAGCACCGGCAGCCCGCCGGCGACCGCCTCGGCCAGGCCGTCCAGGGACGTCTCGATGAACTCGGCCCGGCGGGCGTCGTCCTCGGTGGCGATGCCGTGCTCGGTCACCAGCACCGGCACGCCGGTCTCGTCGTGCGCGTAGCGGGCCGCACCGGCGAGCGAGCGCGGGTCGACGCCGGAGAACAGGCCCTGCTCCCCCACCGGGCCGTTGCCGTCGTAGTAGAGCCGCTCGTAGTTCTGCACGCCGATGAAGTCGTCCTCGCGGGCGAGATCGAGCCACCGCTGGTAGACCTCGGCGCGCTTGCGGTCGCGGACCGACGGGTCGTCGCCCTCGACCTGGTCGTCGACGAGGGCCAGCGAGAAGCCGACCGGCAGATCGGGGCGGCGGGCCTTGATGGCGGCCCGGGCGGCCCGATGCCCGGCGGTCATGCCGTCGCCCATGGCGTCCATGTCCTCGGGCAGGATGACGTTCGCGAGCCGGTAGCGGGGCACCCCGGCGTCCTTGGCGGCGGCTTCGAGGGTGGCGCGCTCCAGATCGCGTACGAAATCGGGAATTGCCACCCAGGTGAGCAGGCGCGGCAGATTGGGCTCGTTGAGGGTGACCGCCACCGCGATCTTGTCGCCGAACGCGGCCATCACCCGGTCGCAGTAGCGGGCGAACTGGGCCGGCGCCTCCGGGTCGAGCCAGCCGCCGCGGGCCGCGAACCAGTGCGGCGAGGTCATGTGGTTGAACGTCACCACCGGCGCCATGCCGCGCTCGCGGGCCCGGTCGGCGATCGCCTCGTAATGGGCGAGCTCGTCGTCGTGGAACTCGCCCTCGCGCGGCTCGACCCGGGCCCACTCGACCGAGAACCGGTAGGCGGTCAGGCCCATCGCGGCGGCCAGGTCGACGTCCTCGCGCCAGCGGTGGTAGCCGTCGCAGGCCATGCCCGACGGCTCGCGGAAGACCGTCGGCGTGACGTTCTCGGCGAACCAGGTGTCACTGCTCGTGTTGCCGCCCTCGGTCTGGTGTCCGGCGCTCGCGACGCCCCAGAGAAAGCCGGCCGGGAAGATCCGTGGCATCCGCACATTCCCTCAGTCCGGGGCGGCGCGGTCAAGAGCGACGTTTTAGTCTGACCAATCATGATGACCGGGGACGCACAGCACGACGCCTGGCAACGCCGGGTGCTGCCGCCGGTCGAGGAGCCGCGCCCCGGGGTCTGGTCGATCCCGGTGCCGATCCCCGACAACCCGATGCGATACACGATCTCGTACGCGTTCGTGGACGACGCCGGCGTGACGGTGGTCGATCCCGGCTGGGACACCCCCGACGGCCGCCAGATCCTGACCGACGGGCTGGCCGCGGCCGGGGCGACGCCGGCCGACGTGACCGGGATCGTCGTCACCCACATCCACCCCGACCACCACGGCATGACCGGCTGGCTGCGCGAGGCCGGCGACGCGTGGGTGGGCATGCACCCGGTCGAGGCGGCGACGCTGCCCGGGCGGGCGTGGCGCGGCCGGCATCCCGGCACCGACCCGGCGTGGCTGGGCCGGCACGGCGTGCCCCCCGACGAGGCGGCGAAGCTGATGGTGCGCCCCGAGCGGCTGGCGGCCCTGCTGGCGATGGCCGAGCCCGACCGCGACATCGAGGACGGCGACCTGCTGCCGCTGGCCGGGCGCACGGTGCGGGCGATCTGGACCCCCGGTCACACCCCCGGCCACCTGTGCCTGCACGACGATTCGGCCGGATTCCTGCTCACCGGGGACCACCTGCTGCCCCGCATCACCCCGAACGTCGCGGTGCTGCCCACGTCGGCCGGCGACCCGCTCGGCGACTACCTTGCGTCGCTCGACCGGGCGGCCGCGTTCGACACCGACGAGGCGTTCCCCGCGCACGAGTGGCGTTTCCGCGGCATCAAGGACCGGGCCGAAGCGATCGTCGCCCACCACGCGGAGCGCTCGGCCGAGATTCTGGCCGCGGTCGACCGGCTGGCGTCGCCGACCGGGTGGGCCATCGCCGGGGCACTGACCTGGTCGCGAGGCTGGGACTCGCTGCAGGGCATCCTGCGGCGGATGGCGCTGGCCGAGACGCTGGCCCATCTGCGCCACCTGGAGGCGGTCGGGGAGCTTCGCCCAAGCGGTGACGGTCCGGTCCTGTGGCGGCGCCCCGGCGCCTGACGCACCGGCCGGCCTGGCGATCGATGTCGGCGGGCGGCGCGCCCGTGACGTGGCATTCTCGTCGGTTTCATTTGCGTGTGCGGCCGTTTCCGCGTTGCCTTTCCGGGCAGCGTTCGGTGGTGGCGATCGCGGCGAAATAGCGCGGTCCGGAAAGGCGGGAATGCACGCCCCGGCGGCGAATTGTGGTGCGGCGATCTGGTGGGGGTCGCCGATTCGGCCGTCGCTGTTGCCGTCACCGTCGCTGTTGCCGTCACGGACGCTGTTGCCGTCACCGTCGCTGTTGCCGTCACGGTCGCTGTTGCCGTCACCGCGGCCGTCGTCGTCGCCGTGGCCGTGGAGGTTTGTGGCACCGTGGCCGGCGGCAGTTGCCCATCCGGCATGGATGCCGCGGCGGACTCAGCCTGCGCCGCGACCGCTGTCGGCGCCGATCCTGCGGGTATCGCGGTGGGCGTGGGCACGGTCGCCGAGCTGTCCACTCGTGGCCGGGACTCCGCCCGCCCGGCAACGATCAGCGCACGGCTCACCCGCGATTCACCGTCGACGCCGACCGACCGGCAAGTATCACGCTCAACCACCCCGCCAGTCTCAGCCGCCCGGCGCAGACGGGCGGCATGCCGGCGCGCCAAACCCCACTCGCGATCCCGCTCATGCACACGCCGAAACCGGTCACTCACCGGCGACCAGGCCCGAGATCTGCGGCGGTCACGCATCGCGGCCAATTCAACTGAACTGAACAATTGCATCTGCCGCATACCTGAATTATCCCGCCTCCCAGCACCGCGCGGTAAGTATTCGATCATGCCATTCGCTGAACTCGCGAAGCATCTCCCGAATACGCGATCGGAACATTTCGCCGGCGCCTCGGAGGGCATGCTCCCGGGCATCGACCGAGCACGTGCCGGCACCGCTTTGGCACCATCCGTGAGCGATGCGCGGATCGAGCACGAACGCAGCCGGCAAAGTCCCGGCCTCGGACGGCCCACCCGATGCGGCTCGCGGGGACGGCTCGCGGGGGCGAATTTCGGCGCGGGCGCGTTCTCGTCCGGGCGGGTCGGCGGGCGTATGGTCGGGCGATGCCCATCGACGATCGTCTCGACACACTCGACGCGCTCTGGGCGGTGTGGGCCGCCATCGGCAAGGGCCTGAGCGGCGATGACTGGGCGCGTGCCACCCGCCTCGACGGCTGGGACGTGCGCGCGCTGTGGGCGCACGCCGCCGGCTGGCCGTTCGGGTTCTCGATCCTTGTCGGCCGGGTGACCGACGCCGTGCCCACGCACGAGACGGCCGCGGCGCTGCTCGCCGAGTTCAACCACCCCACCGGCATCGCCAACACGATGCGTGACCGGGTGGCCGACTCCGGCCGCGAGGACGCCCGCAAATACACCCTCGACCAGCTCGTCGACCAGTTCAGCGGCACCGGCCCGGCGGCCATCGCGGTGGCACGGGAGCTGGGCGACGTGACGGTCGACTACTTCGGGCGGGCGGTTCTGCCGCTGGCCGAGGCCGTCAGCATCGGCATCTCCGAGGCCGTGATCCACCTGCTCGACCTTCAGCAGGCGCTCGGCCGGGAGCCGGAGGTGCCGGCCGCCGGGCTCGCGCACACCGCCGTCGTGCTGGCCCAGATCGCCCCGCCGATCGACTTCATCGAGGCCGCCACCGGGCGGGCCTCGACCGACCTGTTCCCGGTGCTCTCCTGATCTCGCCCGAAAGGTCCCTTCAAAGAGGACACACCGCGAGCGCGAAGAGCGTAATGTGCCCCCGTGCCTTCGTCGTGGAGGTTGTTCCTCACGTACGCCGGGGCCAGCCTGATCCCGGTGGTGCTGCTGGGGCTCGTGTTGTCGATGGCGCTGTCGATGGAGGCCCGCGATCGGGGCGTCCGCGAGGGGCAGGCGCAGGCCTCGCTCGTCGCCCGGACGGCGATCGAGCCGCACCTCGACGGCCGGCCGCTGAGCCGGCCGATGCCGGCCGACGAGCTCGACGGCCTGCGTAAGCTGACCGATCGCGTGATCGGGTCGGGTTCCGTCGTACGGCTGCGGTTGCGTGATACCGCCGGTCAGGTGATCTTCTCCGACGACGGCTCCGGCTTCAGCGAGGAGACCGAGGACGAGGCGATGGAGGCCGCCCGCGGCGAGGTGGTGGCGCATCTGACCCGCCTCAACACCGACCGCAACGACTCCGGGCCGGTCGGGCAGCGCGTGGTCGAGGTCTACCTGCCGATCAGCGTCGGCGGGCCGGTGCTCGGCGTACTCGAGGTCTATTTGCCGTACGCGCCGATCGCCCGCGATGTCAGCTCGGGCCTGCGCACGCTCTCCGTGGTGCTGAGCGTGGGCCTGGCGGCACTCTGGGTGATCCTGGCTGCGATCTCGGCCTCGACCATCCGCCGGATGAGCCACCAGGCCGGGCACGACGCCCTGACCGGCCTGCCGAACCGGGCTCTGTTCCAGCGGCGGGCGGCGGCGGCCATCCAGGCGGCCCGGCGCGACGGCGGCACGGTCGCGGTGGTGCTGGCCGACGTCGACCGGTTCAAGGAGGTCAACGAGACGCTCGGCCACCACAACGGCGACGCTCTGCTGCGCGAGCTCGGCGCCCGGCTGGCAGCGGCCGTACGGTCGAGCGACACCGTGGCCCGGCTCGGTGGCGACGAGTTCGGCATGGTCCTGCCCGCCGTCACCGAGGACGAGATCCCGCCCCTGCTCGAGCGGATGCGCGAGGTGTTCGAGGGCGAGGTCGTGGTGGACACGCTGCCGCTGTCGCCGGAGGCCAGCTTCGGCTACGCGCTGGCGCCCGCCGACGGCACCGACGTCGACACCCTGCTGCGGCGCGCCGACATGGCGATGTACCTGGCCAAGGGCAGCCGCAGCGGCACCGCCCGGTACGACCGGCGCCGCGACCATTTCGACCCGGCCCAGCTGGCCCTGGTCGCCGAGCTGCGGCGGGCCGTCGAGACCGACGAGCTGGTCCTGCACTACCAGCCCAAGGCCGAGCTGCGGACCGGCCGGGTGTGCGCGGTCGAGGCCCTGGTCCGCTGGCGGCACCCCGAGCGGGGCCTGGTGCCGCCCGACGCGTTCCTGCCGGTCGCCGAGCAGACCGGGCTGATCGACTCGCTCACCCGCTGGGTGCTGGCCGCCGCCCTGGCCCAGATGGTCGCGTGGGGCGACACGTGCGACCGCCTGACGATGGCCGTCAACGTGTCGGCCCGCAACCTGGCCCGCCCCGACTTCGCCGACACCGTGCTGGCGGCGCTCGACACCGCCGGGATCCCGCCCGCCCGGCTCGTCCTCGAGATCACCGAGACCGCCCTGATGACCGATCCCGAGACCGCCGCCGACGTCCTGGCCCGCCTGTCCGAGGCCGGCGTCCGGATCAGCGTCGACGACTTCGGCCAGGGCCAGACCTCGCTGGCCTACCTGGCCACGCTCTCCCTGCACGAGTTGAAGATCGACAAAAGCTTCGTGGGCGACCTGCCCGGCAATCCCGCCCACGCGGCGATCGTCCGCTCGGTGATCGACCTGGGCCACAACCTGGGCCTGCAGGTGGTGGCCGAGGGTGTGGAGAACCGCGAGATCACCGCCATCCTGACGGCGGCCGGGTGCGACATCATCCAGGGGTATTTGCTGGCCCGGCCGATGCCGGGGGATGACCTGCCGTCGTGGCTGGAGGGGCATCGGACGGGGGCGTTGGCGGTCGATCGGTAGGCGCCCGGGGGCGTGGCTGTGGATGGCCGGGATGGAATTGTCGTACCGGCGGGCTAATCTCGCCCCACCCAGTCACGGGGTGGGGTCGCGTCGGCCGGCGGCGCCGGGTCGGTGGGGGCCCTGGGCGCGGGCGGATCGAACGGATCCGGAGCGGCCGCGCTGGGCGGCGAAGGGAGCGAACCGGGAACGGCCGCGCCCGGAGACGCGGGCCACGGATGCGCACCCGGAATGGCCGCGCCCGGAGACGCGGGCCACGGGACTGAGCCTGGAACGGCCGCGCCCGGCGGCACGGCCCACGGGAGCGCCCCGGACACGACCCGCGGAGGCGGCGGCGACGGAAGCGGCCCCAGACGGGCCTCCCCACGGCGACGGCGCAAAAGGACGATGACGGCCGCATAGGCCAGCAAAACCACGAGGTCGACCGCCGCGTACTGCCACGGCATGTCAGCAGCAGTCTCGTCGACGGTGAGAGCGCCGGACGCGGCGGCCAGCATGCTGGCGATCACGTTCGTGGCCACGTGCAGGGCGATCGACGCCTCGAGGCCGCCCGTGCGGATGGTCAGCCAGCCCGTCACGACGCCGAAGACGACGAGGTCGGCGAAGCCCCACGGAGTGCCCCAGCCGTGCAGCGCGGCGAAGATGACGGCCTGCACGGCGATCGGCAGCCACGGGCGGCGGGTCCACGAGCCCACGGCCTGGAGGAGCCAACCCCGGGTCAGGTATTCCTCGGCGGCGGCCTGCGCCGGGACGACAAGAAGCAGCAGCGCGGCGGTCAGCAGAAACGGGCCCCACCCGGCCGTGAACGAACCGCCCGCGGACGAGCCGGACGCCAGCGAACCGCCGGCGATCAGCAGCACCACCGCGACGGCCGCGGGCGCCAGGCACGTGGCCAGCCAGCGCCGGCGCAGGCGGCCGGTCACCGAGGACAGGGTGCCGGGCGGGCGGCGCTGGATCAGGCGGGCGGCGAGCAGCGTGATCGGCAGGAAGACGGCGATCGCCAGGAAGGTCAGCGCCAGGTCGCCGCGTGGACCGAACGACGGCAGGCCGTCGGGACCGGACGGGCGGCCGGCGATCACAGCCACCGCCGCGACGACGCACGCCCCCGCCAGGCCGGCCGGCACGATGGCCAGCGTGGCCAGCACCGTGCGGTGAGCGGGAACGGCGGCGGCGAGGCGGTGGTACGCGACGTCCTGCATGCCGACGATGGTGACGGGTGAGCGCCAATGAACCAGCCGGCAAGCTAGGCGGAGCTCAGGTCCGACCCGTGCCACGAACGCCACAGGGCCGCGTACTCGCCGTCCGCGGCCACCAGCGCGTCGTGGGTGCCGAGCTCGGTGATCCTGCCGTCGCGCATGACCGCGACCTCGTCGGCGTCGTGGGCGGTCTGCAGCCGGTGGGCGATCGCGATGACCGTGCGCGAGTGCAGCACGGCGGCCAGCGCCCGCTCGGCCGTCCGCGCCGCCGTCGGGTCGAGCAGGGCGGTCGCCTCGTCGAGGATCACCGTGTGCGGGTCGGCCAGCACCACCCGGGCCAGCGCGAGCTGCTGCGCCTGCGCACCGTCGAGCGGAGAAGCGCCGAGGTCACGGTCCAGGGCAGAAGGGTCGGCGGCCCAGTCGGCGCCGACCGTACGCAACGCTTGCCGCAGTTCCTCGTCGGGCGCGCCCACCATGAGGTTGTCCCGCAGCGTCTCGCGGAAGACGTGGTGCTCCTGGGTGACCAGCACGACCTGGCGGCGCAGCTGATCGGGCGGCAGCTCGGCGATCGGCACCCCGCCGACCGTCACCGAGCCGGACGAGGGCCGGTCCACCCCCGCGATGAGCCGCCCCAGCGTCGACTTCCCGGCGCCGGAGAGGCCCACGATGGCCAGCCGCTCGCCCGGCCGGACGGTCAGCGTGACGTCGTGCAGAACATCACGTCCCTGGTCGTACGCGTACCGCACGTCCCGGATCTCGATCCGATCGTCGGCCGGCGACGCGGAGACGAACACCGGCTCCGGGATCGCGGCCAGCCCCTCCAACCGGGCGAAGGAGGCGCTGCTCGACTGGAGCTGCTCGATCCAGATGAGCAGGGTGTCCAGCGGCCCGACCAGCTGCCGCAGGTAGAGCACCGCCGCCCCGACCGTGCCGAGCGTGATGTGGTCGCCGAGGTAGAGCAGGCCGCCGAGCGTCAGCACGAACACGGCCGGCACCGCGTACGACGTCTCGACCACCGGGAAGAAGACGCTGCGCAGCGCGAGGGTGGCCATCCGGGTCCGGCGCGTCTCGGCGATCGCCTCGTGGCCGGCGTCGAGGCGGCGCTGCCGCAGGTCGAGTGCCTCGACCGTGCGGGCGCCCTCGGTGGTGGCGCCCAGCTCGTCGGCGAGCCGCGAGTTCGCCGCGCCCTCGGCCAGGTAGGCACTGCGGGCGCGCCGCAGGTACCACCGGGTGACGAACACGATCCCGGAGAGGCCGACCACGCCGACGCCGCCGAGCAGCGGGTCGAGCAGGAACACCGCGGCGATGATGAAGATCATCTGGACGAAGCCGATGAGGATGTTCGGCAGGATGTCGCGCAGCGTGGTGGCCACGGCGTCGACGTCGGTGGTGCCGCGGGCGGCCAGGTCGCCGGCCGGCACCCGCTCGATGACGGCGGCGGGCAGGGCGAGCGCCCGGCGCAGATAGTTCTCCCGGATGCGGGCCGCCGTGCGCTCGCCGAACCGGTAGGCGATGGCCAGCGCGAACCGGGAGAGGATCATCTGGGCGACGGCGCAGGCGAGGACGCCGGCCGCGAGCTTGTCGATGTCGCCGGGCCGGCCGCCGGTGACCGCGTCGATGACCCGGCCGAGCAGCCAGGGTCCGCCGAGGGCGGCGAGCGCGGCGAACGCGTTGAGGATGGTCATGGCGACGATCGAGGGGCGGTCGGCGGCGATCAGCCGGAGCGCGGCCCGGCCGACGGCCCGCTGGTCGGCGATCGGGAGGGTGGTGGTCACTCGTCCGCCCCGAAGGTCCGGGCGACGAGATCGCGATATCCAGGCTGACCGGCCAGCAGGGAAGAATGCGTCCCGGTCGCGACCACGCGACCGTCCACCAGGTAGTGCACGACGTCGGCCTGGTCGAGCAGCACGGGCGAGGTGGTGACCACGACGGTGCCGCGGCCGGCCCGGGCCGCAACGAGCCGGGACGCGATCGCCGACTCGGTGTGCGCGTCGACGGCCGAGGTCGGCTCGAGCGCGAGCAGCATCTCCGGGTCGGCGTAGACCGCGCGGGCGAGCCGCACCCGCTGCCGCTGCCCGCCGGAGAGGTTGCGCCCGCGCCACTCGATCTCCCGGCCGAGGTCGGTGGCCGCATCGTGGGCGACCGCGGTGTCGATCGCGTCGCCGACCCGGGAGTCGTCGGGATCGGCGGGCCCGGCCACCACCGACCGCAGCGGTCCGGCGAACAGGTCGGCGTCCTGCTGGGCGACCAGGATCCGCCGCCGGATGGAAGGCTGGGCGATCTCGGCGAGCGGCACGCCACCCCAGGTCGCGTCCGTCGGCCCGTACGCGCCGAGCCGGTCGACGATGGCCGCGAGATCACCCGTCCCGGCCAGCGCCGTGAACCGGCCCGGCTGCACGGTCACGCCCGACGAAGGATCGGCGAGCGGCGCCGGAGAAGCCGGCCCGGCAAGGCCCGACGGCGAGTCGAGCGGGATGCGCAGGAAGTCGGTGACCCGCCGGGCGGCGACCAGCCCGTGCGCCACGTCGAACCCGCAGAAGATCAGCACGTTGGCGGGGATGACCAGCATGGCCGTGTAGCCGTAGACCGCGATGAGCTGACCGACCGTGATCTCGCCGGTGGCCGCGAGCCGGGCCGCGAGCCAGACGACGACCGCGAGGAAGACGACCGGCAGGCCGTCACCCAGCGCGCCGATCCAGCTGGACGGGGTGCCGACCCGGTATCCCTGGTCGCGCAGGGCCGCGGACTCCCGCTCGTACCTCCGCTGATGGGTCTCCTTGCCGCCGAGGCCGTTGAGAATGCGCAGGCCGCCGAGCACGTCGACGAGACGGGCGTTGAGCTCGCCCTGCCGTTCCCGGTAGCGCGACCCGGCCTTCTGGGTGCGCCGCAGCAGCGGGCCGACGGTGAGCGCGAGCACCGGCGCGCCGATCACCACGACGGCGGCGAGCTTGGGCGACGTGTGGTCGAGCAGGGCCGCGATGACGATGAAGGCCAGGGTGGACGCCACGCCGACGCCGCCGACGTTCATGGCCCGGCCGATCGTCCAGACGTCGGAGATGCCGATGGTGACCACCTCGCCCGCGGTGACCCGCCGGGGCAGCGCCGAGCCGAGCCGGGTCGCGTGGGTCATCACCAGGTCGGCCGTCTGCAGGGCCGCGGCCAGCCGCAGCTTGGTCATGCTGCGGTGGCGCATGATGCCGAGCACGGCGCTGGCGACGCCGGTGACCAGCACGGCGGCCGACCACAGCAGCAGCGGTTCGAGCTGGTGGGGACGCAGGCCGCGGTCGATCGCCTGGGCGATGAGGTACGGGGTGAAGGCGAGGCTCATGAACCAGACCGACCCGAACATGGCGCCGAGCCCGACCCGCCTCCGGTTCTCCCGCGCCAGCCACCACAGATATCGAACCGGTCCCCGTGTCATGTGGCAATGCTGCCAAATCGGGCCGGTCCGGTGTCACCCGATTTCCGTGGCGTCGGCCACCCCGGGTTAACGGACTGTTTCGAAAACTCTTCGGAATTCATCGACAGGCTTCATAGCGTACGGGCATGGTCCCCCGCCTCCTCGCCATCCTCGCCCTGCTTACGCCCGTTGCCGCCGCCCCCGCGGCGACGGACGGCCGCCTTCTGCTGGTCGGTCAGTCGACCACGGCGGCGTGGAACGACTACACGTCCGTGGCCCCGGCGCCGGCCGGCGGCTCGGTCTACTACGAGCTCAAGTCCGGCGACTGGGTCTCGCCCGGGCACCGCGACTACGCCACCCTCCTCGCCCGCCGCGGCGGCACGATCGAGGTCGGCATCTCCTGGAAGGACAACCCGCCCGGCTTCACCGGCGGCGACGAGAACGCCAAGGCGGCCCGCTCGCGCCAGGTGACCCAGGAGCTGGCCCAGGGGGCGTACGCGTCCCAGTTCGCGAAGGTGATCGGTTTCGTGAACGCGTACCCGCAGCAGTACGTGTTCCACCCGGTGCGCGGCGAGTTCGAGCAGCTGTACCCGGCGGCAAACCGATGATCGCCGAGTCGGGAATGATGAACTTCACCGCCGACGGCTCGGACACCCGCGGCCTCGAGAGCGCCCGCGGCGACCTCTGGGTCCGGCGGCTGTTCGCCCTGATGAACTACCGCGGCCCGATCCCCGACCTGGCCGGCACGTACGACCTGAGCCGCGTGATCCGCGCCGCCGTCTACATCGACCTGGACTTCCGGTACGGGTGGGACGGCGTGACCGACGGCAGCTTCGACTTCCCGGTCAACTCGACCTGGTTCGTCGACGGCCGGCTCTCCCAGTACCCCACGGCCCGCGCGTCCTTCTGTCAGGGCCTGCGGGACCGGGGCTTCACCACTCCCTGTTGAAAGGTCCCCTCCCCCATGCTCAAGAAGACCTTGCTCACCCTGGCGGCGGTGACCGCGACGGCCGTCCCGCTCGCGGTCGTCGCCGCCCAGGCCGACGCCGCCATCCCGGCCGGCCGGATCACCTTCGTGGCCGGCCAGAGCACGCCCGACCTGTCCGCGTTCAAGCAGCAGGTCCTCGACGCCGACGCGAGCTTTCCCCGGCCCGGCGGCGTCACCCTCTACACCAACATCACGCCGGGGGTCTGCAACGGCCTGACCTCGACCTGCAACCTGAACGGGAACGTCAACAACTTCAACCAGACGCTGTCGGAGTACCCGGGCGCGGCGGTCGCGGCCGGGCTGTACCTCGCCGACGGTCCGGGCTGCAACAACCAGCCGCTGCGGGCCGTCATCGGCCGGCCGGACGCGGACATCGCCGGCGCGCTCGGCCAGCAGTACCGGACGAACCTCGACAACACCATCACGTACCTGAGGAACACCGGCCGGACCGTCTACCTGCGCGTCGGCTACGAGTTCGACGGGCCGTGGAACTGCTACAACATCGACTTCTACAAGCAGGCGTTCCGGGTGGTGAAGCAGCGGATCGACGCGCTCGGCGCCGGCAACGTCAAGACGGTCTGGCAGAGCGCCACCTACCCGAAGGACGGCGCGGCCCAGTACAAGTACGACTACAGCAGCCCCAGCCACCTGACCGACTGGTATCCGGGTGACGACGTCGTCGACTACGTCGCCCTGAGCACGTTCTACTGGGACGCCACGTTCCGGCAGTACCAGTGGGCGTGCGACACCCCGACCAGCCAGCCGACCGTCCTCTACGACCGGGTGCTGAACTTCGCCCGGCAGCACGGCAAGCCGGCCATGATCGCCGAGGCGACCCCGCAGGCGTACCGGACCGCGAACCTCGACGCCTCCTGCACGGTGACCAACAACCGGGTCTCGCTCAACGGCGACTGGACCAGGATCGGCTCCTGGTACGACCAGTACTTCGGCTACATCAACCGCAACGCCGACGTGCTGCGGGTGGCCGCCTACATCAACAGCAACTGGGAGGCGATCGCGCAGTTCGCCTGCCCGCCGGGCGCGACCGCGGGCCAGCCGAACTGCACGGACGGCTACTGGGGCGACAGCCGGGTGCAGGACAACCCGAACATCTACGCCAACTTCAAGCGCGAGCTGCAGAACTCGGTCTTCGTGAACGGGACGCTGTCCGGCCGCGGCGCGAACTGGGGCGGTGGTAACTCCCCGACCACCGCCCCGACGACCACTCCCCCGGTGACGCCTCCTTCCGGCGGGGGCAATCGGAACGCCTTCTCGACGATCGAGGCCGAGTCGCGCGACAGCCAGAGCGGCACGACCGTCGTCTCCGCGAGCGGGGCGAGCGGCGGGCGCGAGATCGGCGGCTTCGGCTCCGGTGACTGGGCGCGCTTCGATCAGGTCGATTTCGGCGGCCGTACGGCGAACCAGGTCGTTTTCCGGTATTCGTCGGCGCGTTCGACCGGGCAGGCGTTCACGCTCGAGTTCCACGCCGGGTCGGCGACGGGCCCCGTGATCGCGGCGCCCGGTCTGCTCGGCACCGGCTCGCTCACCGCGTACCGGGAAATCGCCTTCAATGTCTCGAACCTCCCGGCCGGCACCTCGTCGATCACCGTGGTGCCGCGGGCGAACGACACCGCCGACGTGCTGGACCTGGACTGGTTCCGGTTCGTCTGATGACCACCAACGGCCGGCCGACGCTGGCGGCGATCGCCCGGGAGGCCAACGTCGCGATCTCCACCGTGTCGAAGGTGCTCAACGGGCACACCGACGTCGCCGCGTCGACCCGCCGGGACGTGGAACGGCTGCTCGCCGACCGGGGCTACCAGCGGCCCCGGTCGTCGCGCCGGTCGGCCCGCCCCGACCTGATCGACCTGGTGATCAACGAGCTGGACAGCGTGTGGGGACTGTCGATCCTGACCGGGGTCGAGGAGGTCATCGAGGCGGCCGGGCTGAGCCTGGTGGTGTCCTCGGTGCACAACCGGCAGTCGCTCACCCGCCGCTGGCTGGAGTCGCTGCTGGCGCGCGGCTCGTCGGGCGCGATCCTGGTGCTCAGCGAGCTCAGCGACCGCCAGCGCGGCGACCTCGACCGGCGCGGCATGCCGTTCGTGGTGGTCGACGGGGTGAGCGCGCCGCCGCCGGACGTGCCGTCGATCGGGGCGACGAACTTCGCCGGCGGGTACGCGGCGACGGCGCACCTGATCGCGCTGGGGCACCACCGGATCGCGATGATCGGCGGCCCCGAGCAGCTGGAGTGCACCCGGGCCCGGGTCGCCGGCTACCGGGCCGCGCTCGAGGCGGCCGGCCTTCCGATCGGCCGCGACCTGGTGCGCTACAGCAACTTCCACCACGACGGCGGCCTGCGCGCGGCGTCCCGGATGCTCGCGCTGCCGTACCGCCCGACGGCCGTCTTCGCGGGCAGCGACCAGCAGGCCACCGGCGTCTACGAGGCCGCGCGCCGGGCCGGCCTGACCATCCCCGGCGACCTGTCGGTGGTCGGCTTCGACGACCTGAACTTCGCCGAGTGGACGGCGCCCCCGCTCACCACGATCCGCCAGCCCCTGCACGAGATGGGCGTGGCCGCCGCCCGTACCCTGTTGCGCCTGGTCAACGGCGAGCGCCTGGAGTCGGCCCGGATGGAGCTGGCGACCCGCCTGATCGTCCGCGCCAGCACCTCCCCCTTCTCCGAGGATCATCGATGCGGTTCCTGAGCCTGCTCGGGCGCGGCGGTCAGTCGCGCGGCGCGTAGGCGGCGCACTGCTTGCGCATGATCTCGCGCATGTTCGTGCCGCGCGGCACGCCGTAGGCGGTGCCCGGGAAGTCGAGGCCCTTCTGCACGGCCCACAGCTCGTCGTGACGGTCGGGCGAGAAGAGCTCGGCCGGGTCGCCGGCCGCGATCCAGCCGATCGGCACCACGGTCTCCGGCG
Organism: Actinoplanes sp. NPDC051537; assembly: GCF_055586105.1. Taxonomy (NCBI): domain Bacteria; kingdom Bacillati; phylum Actinomycetota; class Actinomycetes; order Micromonosporales; family Micromonosporaceae; genus Actinoplanes; species Actinoplanes sp. NPDC051537. The sequence goes on along the minus strand of NZ_JBVJIU010000022.1, from coordinate 84,610 downwards.
CCAGCACCGAGTTGACGTGCAGGACGCTGTTGATGCGCAACTCGCTTCGCGCGCCGGCGCGCGAGCCCGGGAACAGCGAGGCCCCGGTGGCGATGAAGACCTCGTCCTCGACGGTGGCGCCGTTGAGGTGGGTGTGCGGGCCGATCAGGACGAAGCTCCCGATCCGCAGCGGGTGGTCGGCCCGGCCGCGCAGCAGGGCGTGCTCCATCACGAGCACGTTCTCACCGATGGTGATCGGGCCGTGGTCGCCGTTGAGGACGGCGCCGGCGAGCACCCGCGAGTTCGGCCCGATCGTGACGTCGCCGGTCACCACGGCATGGGGATCAACTGTCGGTTCCATGTGTGTGGTCTACCCGATGCGGGCTCGGCAATAAAGGGCATCGGGCGTACGCGATCGGCCGATCCTTCCGGTGTAGGCGATGCCGGCGGCGTACTCGTCGAGGTTGCATTGGCCCTTGTAGTTGCCGGTGGCGAAGTCGCCGCCCGGATTGCCCGCCGGACGGCTGTCGCCGCGGTCGAACCAGACCGTCCGCCCGGCGCCGCCGAGCTCGGTGGCCGGGATCGCGCAGAGGACGCTGGACATCGCCGCGCCTCGCACCGCGTATCCGGTCAGGTAGCCGCCGTCGGGGCATTGCAGTTTCGTGTAGCCGCCGGCCCAGTCGGTCGTTACGTAGCGCTCGTCCGTCACCGCGACCGTCTCCGTCCGCACCCCCGTCACCGCGCCCTCTCCCTTGCCCGACATTTCTGGAATTTCGGTACAAAGGCCCCGATTGCCGGCGTGGGCGATGCCGGTCAGACCCTCGCCGTCGGGGCAGGCCGCCTTGCGCGCGCCCACGTCCCAGTCCGGCTGGGCGGACGACTCGATGAAGTCGCCATGATCGGGGCTGAGCATGTCCCAGGTTCGGACAATGGGGGCAATGCTCTGCTGCGGCGCGCTCACCAGGCGGGACCAGATGTCGGCCTTCCACTGGTCGGCCGTGCTCCGGTTGCCGGCGCGGTCCCAGAACAGCAGCGCCCAGTTGTTGCCTCCCCGCGTCTCGCCCCAGCCGACGACCGGCCAGTACGCGAAATCGGCGTCCTGCCGGATCAGGTAGTCGGTGAAGTTGACGAACCAGTCGCGCTGCCTGGTGCCCACCGCGGAACCGCCGTCGATGCCGAACTCGCTGATCCAGACGGGCGCGGTGAAGTGCTGACCCCCGTCCTCGACGAAGAACGCGTCCCGGTAGAGCACATCGAACAGATCGGCTCGGTCGAAATCGCGGTACCGCGGGTCGCTCGTCTCGCCGATGCCGGTGGCGCCGCTGTGGTTCGGGCCGGTGTAGTCGTAGAAGTGGGCCGAGTAGACGAGCTTGTTCGACGCGACCAGCGTGTGCGACAGGGTGCGGGCCGGGGTCAGCGTCGGGCGGCCGTGCGGGAAGCCGTCGACCGGGATCCCGTACCAGTTGATGCCCTCCACGATGATCAGCAGGTTCGGGTTGGCCTCGCGCAGGATGCGATCGCCGAGATGTTGCGAGGCGGCGAACCAGTCGTGCTCGTCGCCGCCACCCCAGTTCGGGTCGTCCCAGACGTCGCGGCGCACCTCGTTGTACAGGTCGGCGCCGACCACGCGCGGGTTGTCCCGGTAGCGGCGGACCATGGTCAGCCAGTTCTCCTCCCACTGACCGGTGGACTGGCTCGCGTTCCAGCGCTCGTTGCCGTCGACGCCGCAGCACCAGCGGGTCGTGTTCGTGTGGTTGTTCAGGATGACGGCGAGTCCCTGCGCGGTCAGTTCGGCGACCACCGCGTCGTACACCTGAAGTGGTGTTCTGCCCTTGAGTTGCGGGTTGGCGGCGACCGCGTCATCGGTGACCGGGACGGCGTCGGTGAGCATCTCGTCGGAGAACGGCAGGCGCACGCTGTTGAGGCCGATCTCGCGGAAGCTCGCGGCGATGCCGGCCAGGGGCGCGCGGTCGAGGCCGAGCGGGATGCGGTGCGCGTTCTCCCCGGCGTGGTGGTTCGCGTCGGCGGCCGGATCGCCGTCGCCGTTCCAGGTGCCGCTGGCGCCGTGCCAGTTGCCGGACTTGAGCTTGAAGCGCTTGCCGTCGGCGTCGACGATGTAGCGGCCGCGGGTGCTGAGCGGCGCCGCCCAGGTCTCCGCCTGCTGTTTCGCCGGGACCGCCGGGATCACCAGGAGCAAGGCCACGAGGAGCGCACGCATCATTCATCGACCTCCGCCCATATCTAAGCGCCCCACCCCGGCCTTTGGCGAGACTTATTCACGTTTTCCCGCACGGCTAGGGTGATTCCGTGAACCCACGCGAGGCGGTGGCGGCCGTGGTTGCGGCCGGCTATCGCGTCCACGACGTCGCCCCGCTCGGCGAGGGTCAGGACAACCAGGCCTTCCAGATCAACGGCGATCTGGTCGTACGGTGCGGAAAGGCCCCTTCCCCGACGGCGCTCGACCGCGAGGCCCGCCTCCTGACGTTCGTCGCCGCGATAGCCCCGGTCCCCGTGCCGGCGCCGGTGTTCGTCGACCTCGAGCGGGGTTGTCTCGCCTATCGCCGCCTGCCCGGCACGCCTCTTCTCGACCTGCCGCGCCCGTTCCCGGTCGCGCCGATCGCCCGCACTCTGGGCCGTCTGCTCGCCGCCCTGCACGCCGTGCCACCGGCCGAGGTTCGCGACCTGGTCGAGGTGGACGACCAGCCCCTGCCGGAGTGGCTGGAGGAGGCCGCGGCCATGTATGCCGAGGTCGCTCGGGTCGTCCCGCCGCGGTTCCGCCCCCGGGTCGAGGAGTTCCTCCGGTCCGCTCCCCCACCGCGCGGCGACACCATCGTGTTCTCCCACAACGACCTGGGCATCGAGCACGTGCTGGTCGACCCGTCATCCTTCACCGTCACCGGCGTGATCGACTGGACCGACGCCGCCCTGGCCGACCCCGCCTACGATTTCGGCCTGCTCCTCCGCGACCTGGGCCCCGCCGCCCCCGTCCCGGCCGCCCTGCTGGAGCGCGCGACCTTCTACGCCCGATGCAGCCTGCTGGAGGATCTCGCCTACGGTGTGCCGCGCTACGTCAGCAACGCCCTCGCCGGCTTGGAGTGGCTCTTCCCGGAGTGACCCGCTTCCGGCCCCGCGCCGCCCCGGCCCCGCGCCGCCCCGGCCCGGCCCCGCGCCTCCCCGGCCCCGCGCCGCCTCGGCCCCGCGCCGCCTCGGCCCCGCGCCGCCTCGGCCCCGCGCCGCTTCCGGCCCCGCGCCTACGCCGCTCCAGGCGCGCGCCCCTCCGCTTAGCTCGGCGGAGCCGGTAGCTCGGCGAGCACCTTCTCCAGCGCCTTGGCCACCGTCCGCCCCTCCGCCCCCGTCATCCGCTCGGTGAAATGCCGCCGGATCCCCGCCAGATAGACCGGCGCCGCCGCCCGCAGCCTCGCCCGCCCCTTCTCGGTCAGCACGGCATAGGCGGACCGGCGGTCCTCCGGGTTGCTCTCCCGCGTCACCAGCCCCTCCGCCGCCAGGTGATCGACCACCCGGCTGACCCGGGTGCGGCTCACCACCGCGACCTGCCCCAGCTCACCCATGCTCAGCCGCTTCTGCGGCGCCGCGTTCAGCTCGAGCAGCACGTCATACCAGGTCAGCGGGAGCCGGCAGGCCGCCTGCAACTCGCGGTCGAGCAGCGGGACCAGCCCCGCGTGCACCCGCAGCAGCGCGGCCCAGGCGGCGGTATCGGTGTCGCTCATCACGTCATCGTACCCAACTCTTGTGCGTGCGCACGCATCCGACTAATAATGTGCGTGCGCACGCATTCTTCCTACCTAAGTCTGGAGTTCCGATGGGCAAGCTGCTGCACATCTCCGCTTCCCCGCGCGGCCCGCGTTCCGAGTCGCTCGCGATCGCCACGACGTTCCTCGACGCCGCCCGCGAGGCCGACCCGCACCTGCCGATCGAGCAGTACGACCTCTGGGACGGCACGCTGCCCGCCTTCGGCCCCGACGCCGCGGCCGCCAAGATGGCCGTCTTCGCCGGCGAGCAGCCGCGGGGCGCGCAGGCCGTCGCCTGGCAGGCCGCCATCGACACGTTCCGCCGCTTCGACGAGGCGGACCGCTATCTGTTCTCGGTCCCGATGTGGAACGCCGGCATCCCGTACATCCTCAAGCAGTTCATCGACGTGATCAGCCAGCCCGGCCTGGTCTTCGGCTTCGACGCGGCCGAGGGATACACCGGCTTGCTGCGCGGCAAGCGCGCCGCGGTCATCTACACCAGCGCCGTGTACGGCCCGGACCGCGCCCCCGCCTTCGGAGCCGACTTCCAGGCACCGTACGTCGAGGACTGGCTGCGCTGGGCCGGCGTCACCGAGATCAGCACCATCCATTTCCGCCCCAACCTGGCCACCGCCGACGCCGAAACGCCCCGCCGCCGGGCCCACGCCCAGGCCCGCGACGAGGCCAAGCGTTTCGTCTCCTGAGCCGTCAGCGATCGCCCACCGGACGCCCCGCCACCGGGCCCAGGCCCGACGTTTCGCCTCCTGAGCCCGTCAGCGATCGACCACCGAGACGCCCCGCCGCCAGGCCAAGCGTTTCGTCGCCCGAGCCGTCAGCGATCGCCGACACCGACACGCCCCGCCGCCGGGCCTACCGTTTCGTCTCCCGAGCCGTCAGCGATCGGCCGGGACGTGCTTGCCCAGGAACGCCCTCATCAGCTCCGCCACCTCGGCCGCCGCGGTCTCCAGCAGGAAGTGACCTCCCTCCAGCAGGTGGATCTCGGCGTCGGGGAGGTCGCCGGCGAAGGCCTCCGCACCCGCCGGCCCGAAGATCTGGTCGCCGCGGCCCCAGACCGCCAGCAGCGGGACCTGTGACGTGCGGAAGTACTCGTGCAGGCGCGGGTACAGCGGCGGGTTAGTCGCGTAGTCCGCGAACAGGTCGAGCTGCACCGCATCGTTTCCGGGCCGCGACACCAGCGCGAAGTCGTGCCACCAGGTCGTCGGGTCGACCAGCGTCTCGTCGGCGACGCCGGTCAGGTACTGCCAGCGAATCGACTCCAGCGACAAGGCCTCGCGCATCGCGTCCTCCGTCGTGCGATTGCGATTGCGGTGGTACGCCCACACGCCCGCCCAGAAATCGGGCTGGAACCCGGCGTCGTAGCCGTTCCCGTTCTGCGTCACGATCGCGGTGATCGCGCCCGGGTCGCGCAGCGCGAGCCGCCAGCCCACCGGCGCGCCGTAGTCCTGCACGTAGATCGCGTACCGCTCGACGCCGAGCTCGGCGAGCAGACCGGCGGTGAGATCGGTGAGGGCATCGAAGGTGTACGCGAACTCGTCCGCGCCCGGGGCATCAGACAGCCCGAAGCCGAGATGGTCCGGGGCGATCACGTGATAGTCGCCGGCCAGAAGCGGAACCAGGTTCCGGAACATGAAGGAACTCGTCGGGAAACCGTGCAGCAGCACCAGCGCGGGCCGCGCCGGGTCGCCCGCCTCCCGGTAGAAGATCCGCCGGCCGTCGACCGTCGCGTAGCGGTGATGAATCTCGATCATGACCTAACCTCCTTGAGTGGTTTTGATGGTTAGCATCCTGGCGTGCGATCCTATAACCTGTCAAGCGAGCTTCGGAGGTTAGGCATGATCGACGAGACGGCCCTGCTGGCGTTGCTCAACAGCGCGCCCGTGATCGACGGCGTGCGCACCGACGAGCTCGGCGACCCCCAGGCCGCCGAGCGATGGCTACGGGCCCACAAGATCCCCGCGAAGGGCACGGACGCGGCGATCCTGCGCGAGGGCCGCGACCTGCTTCAGGCCGTGATCCGCGGCGCCCGCCCCGCGACCGCGCTGAAGCCGCTGCTGGAGGGCGTCGTCTCCCGCCCGTCGGTCACCGCCGCGGGCCTGACCTGGACGGTCGACCTGACCGGCCCCCGCGCGGTGCTGGTCGACGCGGTGATCGCCTGGGACGAGCTCGCCCGCACCCGCCCCGGCCGGCTACGCCCGTGCGCCAACGACGAGTGCGCGCTGTTCCTGCTCGACCGCAGCAAGTCGAACAGCGGCCGCTGGTGCTCGATGTCCGCGTGCGGCAACAAGCTCAAGGCCCGCCGCCACTACCAGCGCGCGAAGACGACCGAGGGCTGAACAGCAAGCGACCCGGTCACTCCAGGCGGGGAGCAACCGGGCCGCGCTCGGGGGACCTGACACACCGCGCCGGCGCGGTGCTCGATCAGGGCGCTTCGGGGAACGGTGCTGCGGGAACTGCGCTTCGGGGAACGGAAACTCTTCATTCCCGCCGGGCCCAGGGGCAAAACGCCACCCAAGCAGAGCGCCCCACCCGGTCAGCGCGCCCCACCCGGTCAGCGCGCCCCACCCGGTCAGCGCGCCCCACCCGGTCAGCGCGCCCCACCCGGTCAGCGCGCCCCACCCGGTCAGCGCACCCCACCCGGTCAGCGCACCCCACCCGGTCGGCGCGCCCCACCCGGTCAGCGCGCCCCACCCCGTTTAGTGGGTGGGGCGACTTTACGGCGCCGGTATGACACTTTCCGCCAGCAATCCACAGGCCGCCCGCCCGGGTACGAGCAGACAGGCGTTCCAGCGGCGGCCGGTGTTCAGACGCCCGGCGAGGAGGTCGGCGGTCCCGCATCCGGGGAAGACGCGGACGACCCCGACGAGGTCGTCGCGCCGCCCGAGGAGGCAGGGCCGGCGGGTGCGGCAGCAACGGCGGGGGCGGCGCCAGCAGCGGGAGCGGCGGCGGCAGCGGGGGCGGCGCCAGCGGCGGCAGGAGCAAGCGAAGAATCCGCGTCATCGTCGAGCATGGTGGACTCGTCGAAGGGGAAATCGCCGGCCAGCACCGCAGTAACGCGGACTCGGTCGATCTCGCCGGTCCAGGTGCCGATCAGGACCGTGGCCACCGCGTTGCCGGCGAAGTTGGTCAACGCCCTCGCCTCGGACATGAAACGGTCGATGCCGACGATCAAACCTACGCCGTCCACCAGGTCGGGACGGTGGCTCTGCAAGCCGCCGGCCAGGGTGGCCAGGCCGGCGCCGGTGATGCCGGCGGCGCCCTTCGAGGCGATGATCATGAAGACCAGCAGGGAGATCTGCTCGCCTACCGACAGTGGGTCGCCCATCGCCTCGGCCACGAACAACGATGCCATCGTCAGGTAGATGGCCGTGCCGTCCAGGTTGAACGAGTAGCCCGTCGGCACCGTGATGCCGACCACCGACTTGCTCACGCCCAGGTGCTCCATCTTGGCGATCAGCCGCGGGAACGCCGACTCCGACGACGACGTGGACAGGATCAGCAGGAACTCGCGGGCCAGGTAGCGCAGCAGCAACAGGATGTTGACCCGGGCCACCTGCCACAGGATCGTGGCCAGCACGACGAAGACGAAGATCGCGCAGGTGACGTAGAAGCCGAGCATGATCTGGGCCAGGCTCTTGAGCGCATCTACGCCGGTGGCGCCGACCACGGCCGAGATCGCGCCGAACGCGCCGATCGGGGCCAGCCACATGATCATGGCGAGGATGCGGAAGACGATGCGCTGGGTGGTCTCGATGGCGCGCAGCACCGGCTCGCCGCGCCGGCCCAGCGCCTGCACCGCGAAGCCGACCAGCAGCGCGATCACCAGCGCCTGCAACGTGTCGCCGCTGGTCAGCGCCGAGAACAGGGTGTCCGGGATGATCTTCAGGAAGTAATCGCTGACGCCCTCGGTGGCCGTCGCGCTGACCTGCTTCTGGCCGGCCGCCGCGACCGCGTCGCTCAGGTGCAGGCCGGCGCCGGGGTGGATGATGTTGCCGACCACCAGGCCGATCGCCAGCGCGACCGTCGACATGACCAGGAAGTAGCCGAGCGTCAGGCCGCCGACCCGGCCGACCTTGGCGGCCTGCCGGATCGAGCCGATGCCCAGCACGATCGTGCAGAAGATGACGGGGGCGATCATCATCTTGATCAGCCGCACGAACCCGTCGCCGATCGGCTTCAGCTCGACGGCCACGTCGGGGAACAGCAGGCCGACCGCGATGCCGGCGGCGACGGCGACGATCACCGCCAGGTAGAGGAAATGGGTCCGGTCCCGCCGGGATGGCGTCTGGGTGTCCATGACGGAGAATGTGTCCCACGTCTCACCGAGAGGGCACCATTGCGTTCATTCTGGTCACCGAAACGACGACACAGCAGCATCGCCCGCCAGCTCTTCGTGCTCCAGGTGCTGGTCGTGACGATCCTGGTGGCGATCGGCACCACGGGCGCCGTCCTGCTCGCCCGGGACGACGCCGAGCAGGCCGCGATCGGCCAGGTCACCGGCATCGCCGAGGCGGTCGCCCGCTCCCCCACGGTGATCGCCGCGGTCCGCACGCCCGACCCCACGACGGTGCTCCAGCCGTACGCCGAATCGATCCGCATCGCGACCGGAACCGACTTCATCGTGGTGATGGCGACCGACCGCACCCGCTGGACCCACCCGACCGCCGGCCTCATCGGCAAGCCGTTCATCGGGTCCATCGACGCGGCGCTGGCGGGCGGCCGCGTCGTCGAACACCACATGGGCACCCTGGGCGAATCGGTGCGGGCGGTTCTTCCCGTACGGGATGAAACCCGCGCCGTGATCGCGCTGGTGTCCGTGGGCATCACCACCGAAGCCATCAACCAGCGCCTGCTGAGCCGGGCGCCGGCCGTCCTCGTGCCGACGGCTCTGGCCCTGCTCCTGGCGGCGGCCGGCTCGTGGCTGCTCAGCCGCCGCCTGCGCCGCCAGACGCACGGCCTCGGCCCGGCCGAGATGACCCGGATGTACGAGTACCACGACGCCGTCCTGCACTCGGTGCGCGAGGGCCTGCTCGTGGTCGACCGCGCCGGCCGCGTCACGCTGGTCAACGACGACGCCCGCAAGCTGCTGGGACTGCCCGGGGACGGGACGATCGACGAGGCGGGACTGCCCGCCGAGGTGCGCCGCCTGCTCGCCTCGGGCGCCGTCGTCGCCGACGAGCCGATCCTGGCCGGCGACCGGGTGCTGGTCGCCAACCAGCGGGTGATCCGCTCCGAGGGCCAGCGGGTCGGCGCCGTGCTCACCCTGCGCGACCACACCGAGCTGCGGGCGCTGACCGGCGAGCTCGACTCGGTCCGCGGCCTCACCGAGGCGCTGCGGGCGCAGGCGCACGAGGCCGCGAACCGCCTGCACACCGTGCTCACCCTGGTCGAGCTGGGCCGCGGCGGCGAGGCCGTCCGGCTCGCCACCGCCGAGCTCGCGGTCGCCCAGCAGCTCACCGACCAGGTCGTCGGCGCCGTCGGCGAGCCGGCCCTGGCCGCCCTGCTGCTCGGCAAGTCGGCCCAGGCGGCCGAGCGCGGCGTCCAGCTCGTCGTCGACGACGCGTCCCACCTGGACGGCACGCCGGTGCCGAGCCGGGACCTGCTCACGGTGGTCGGCAACCTGGTCGACAACGCGCTCGAGGCGGTCGCCGCCACCGAGCCGCCCCGGGTCGTACGCGTGCTGATCGCCGAGGAGAACGACGAGGTGCGCATCCGGGTCAGCGACAACGGCCCCGGCATCGCCGACGGTGACGCCGCGTTCCGCCGGGGCTGGTCGACCAAGCAGGAGGGCCGCGGGGTGGGATTGTCGCTGGTGCGGCAGGTCGCCGACCGGCACGGCGGCAGCTACGCCGTGTCGGTCGCGGCCGGCGGGGGCGCCGAGGTGTCGGTCCGGCTGCCGGTGCCGTCGTGAGCGCGATCCGGGTGCTCGTGGTCGAGGACGACCGGCTGATCGCGGAGGCGCACGCGGCGTACACGGAAAGGGTCGAAGGTTTCGAGGTTCTGGCCGTCGCGCACACCGCCCAGCGCGCGCTGGCGTCGCTGCGGGTGACCCCGGTCGACCTGGTGCTGCTCGACCTGCACCTGCCGGACATGCACGGGCTCGAGCTGTGCCGTTCGCTGCGCGCCGCCGGCATCGCGACCGACGTGCTGGTCGTGACGTCGGCCCGCGACCTGGCCGTGGTGCGCGCGGCGGTGTCGCTGGGGGTGACGCACTACCTGCTGAAGCCGTTCACGTTCGCGGCGTTCCGGGAGAAGCTGCTCGGCTACGCCCGCTACCGCCGCCAGGTGCTGGGCGCCTCGCCGGTCGCGGCGCAGCACGAGATCGACCGGGCGTTCGCGGCGTTGCGCGGGGCGCCCCCGGACTCGCTGCCGAAGGGGCTGGACCAGTCCACGCTGGATCTCGTGCTGGGCGTCCTGCGGTCGGCGTCGGCGGGGCTGTCGGCGGCCGAGGTGGGCGCGCGGATGGGCGCGTCGAGGGTGACGGCACGGCGGTACCTGGAGCATCTCGCCGATGCCGGCCGGGTGGCTCGAAGCCCGCGCTACGGCGGCCCGGGCCGCCCCGAAGTGGAGTATCGCACCGTGTGACCGGCGGCTCCGCCGCTACGGCATCCTAGGAGGCTAGGTTGAAGACCGTGCCGGGGTGACGTGTTGCTGCTCACATGAACACGCACCGGGGTCGATCCGGGCGAGAATCGCGGAGGTGGCAACCGGGGGCGGCGGCGCGGCGTTGATCGGGCGGGACGAGGAGTGCCGGGCACTCGACGGTCTCGTGGACGACGTCGTGTCCGGCACGAGCCGCGTCCTGGTGCTGCGCGGCGAACCGGGCGCCGGCAAGAGCGCGCTGCTCGCCCACCTCGAGTCGCGCGTCGACGGGTGGCGCCGGACCACCGCCGTCGGCGTCGAGTCGGAGATGGAGCTGGCCTACAGCGGCCTCCAGCAGCTCTGCGCTCCCCTGCTCGACCACCTCGACCGTCTCCCGCCGCCGCAGCGGGATGCGCTCGCCACCGTCTTCGGCCTGGCCGGCGGCCCGGTCCCGGACCGGCTCATGGTCGGGCTGGCCACGCTCTCGCTGCTGGCCGAGGTGGCCGAGCCGGGGCCGCTGGCCTGCGTGATCGACGACGCCCAGTGGCTCGACCAGGCCTCGGCGCAGGTGCTCGCGTTCGTGGCACGGCGGCTGCTGGCCGAACGGGTCGCGCTGGTCTGCGCCGCCCGCACCGGCCGCGGCGACGACTTCCTGCCCGGCGCCGACACGATGAGCGTGACCGGGCTCGGCGAGGGCGACGCCCGGCGGCTGCTGCTGACCCGGATGCACGGTCCCCTCGACGCGGCGGTCACCGATCAGATCGTGATGGAGAGCCACGGCAACCCGCTCGCCCTGCTCGAGCTGCCGCGCACCTGGTCGGCGGCCGACCTGGCGGGCGGCTTCGGGGTTCCGGGCAGTCACCACGTGGCGGGCAAGATCGAGCAGAGTTTCGTACGCCGATTGGCCCAGCTCCCGGCCGGGACCCGGCTCCTGGTGCTGGCCGCCGCGGCCGAGCCGCTCGGCGACCCGGTGCTGCTGAACCGGGCGGCCGGCGCCCTCGGCCTGGAGATGGCGGCGGCCGCCCCGGCCGGGGACGCCGGCCTGTTCCGGGTGCGCGGCCGGGTCGAGTTCGCCCATCCGCTGGTGCGCTCGGCCGCGTACCGGGCCGCCACCACCGCCGACCGCTACCGGGTGCACGCCGCCCTGGCCGCGGCCACCGACGAGCGGGCCGACCCGGACCGGTACGCCTGGCACCTCGCCCACGCCACCGCCGGCCTCGACGAGGAGGTCGCCGCCGAGCTCGAGCGCTCGGCCGGACGGGCCCAGTCCCGCGGCGGGCTCGCGGCGGCCGCGGCCTTCCTCACCCGGGCCACCGAGCTCACCCCGATCCCGGCCGCCCGGGTGCGCCGGGCGGTCGACGCCGCGTTCGCCAACGTGCGGGCCGGCGCGTTCGAGGCGGCGCGCGACATGCTGGCCGTGGCCCGCGGCGGTCCGCTCGACGAGCGCGAACGGGCCCGCACCGAGCTGGTCCGGGCCCAGCTCGCGTTCGCCATGAGCAAGGGCAACGAGGCCACCCCGCTGCTGCTGGCCGCCGCCCGCCGGCTCGAGCCGGTCGACCCCGAGCTGTCCCGCGCCACCCATCTCGACGCGCTGCTCGCGGCCCTGTTCGGCGGCCGGCTCAACGACCCCGCGCTGACCCCGGAGGCGGCCCGCGCGGCCCGAGCCGCCCTCCGCCGGCACAAAAGCGGGCAAAAGGCGGAACAAGAAGCCGGGCGCGAGGGCGCGCGAGAAGGCGGACGCGAGAGCGGGCAAGCGGCGGCGCGGGAAGCCGATCCCGACGCCGGCGACCTCCTGCTGGAGGCGTTCGCGGCGCTCGCCGACGACTACGCGACCGCGGTCCCCCTCTGCCGGGACGCGCTGCGAGCCCTCCGCGACGACGACGGGACCTGGCTGCGCCGGCTGTGGCAGGGCGTCGTGCTCGCGCTGGAGGTGTGGGACGACGAGGACTGGCACGCGCTGGCCGGCGAGCACCTGCGACTCTCCCGCCAGGCCGGCGCGCTCACCGACCTGCCGATGGCGCTCGGCTCGCAGATTCACGTCCTCGCGCTCTGCGGCGAGCTGGGTGCGGCCGCCCGGCTGGTCGACGAGGCGCGCTCGGTGCTGCACGCTACCGGCAAGAACCTGGAACCCAACGGCGCGCTGCTGGTCGCCGCGTGGCGAGGGCAGGCGGGCGAGGCCAGCGAGCTGATCGAGTCCGGCATCGCGGACGGGACGGCCCGCGGCGAGGGCATCGCGGTCGGGGTCGCCCACTACGCGCACGCCCTGCTGTGCAACGGCCTCGGCCAGTACGAGGAGGGCCTCGCGGCGGCGACCCTGGCCACCGCCCACCCGCGGGACCTGGCCGCGCCGAACTGGGCGCTGCCCGAGCTGGTCGAGGCCGCGGCGCGGCACGGCCGGCCGGACGTGGCGGCGGACGCCCTCGACCGGCTGACCGAGCGCACCAAGGCGAGCGGCAGCGACTGGGCGCTCGGCATGGACGCCCGCTGCCGGGCCCTGCTGGCCGAGCCGGCGGAGGCCGAACCCCTCTACGCCGAGGCGATCGACCGGCTCGGGCGCACCCGGCTGCGGCCCGAGCTCGCCCGGGCCCACCTGCTCTACGGCGAGTGGCTGCGCCGGGCGGGCCGCCGGGTGGACGCGCGGCGGGAGCTCACGAAGGCGTACGAAATGCTGAATGTCATGGGTGTCGATGGTTTTGCCGAGCGAGCCCGTCGCGAGCTGCTGGCCACCGGCGCGTCCGTGCGCAAGCGCAATGCCGAGAGCCGCAACGACCTGACCGCCCAGGAGACGCAGATCGCGCGGCTGGCCCGGGACGGCCTGTCGAACACCGAGATCGGCGCCCAGCTGTTCATCAGCGCCCGGACGGTCGAGTGGCACCTGCGCAAGGTCTTCGGCAAGCTCGGCATCAGCTCACGCCGGCAGCTGCGCGGCGCCACCCTCCGATAGCGGGCGGCGGTCGTAGCCGTGGAACAGCGAATAGTCGCCGGCCTCCCACGCCTCGCGCAGCCCCGGCGCCGACAGGTCCCAGTCCGGGCGCGTCTCCCGGGTCGCCGCCCGCAGGTCCAGCCACAGGTCGTCGGTCGAGGGCCGCCCCCAGAACCAGTAGCCGTTGTAGATCGTGTGGATCACCAGCCCGGGCTTGAGGACCAGGGTGTGCGGGATCATCGGGTTGTTCCCGGGATCGGTGTACTCCTGGATGTCCAGGTCCTGCTGGACGGTCCGGCCCGGGTCGGACAGGAACGGCCACTGGGCGCCGACCGAGGCGCGGAACTCCTGCGACGTGTGGTGGTCGTCGGTGGAGATCGTCGCGATCTGGGTGTAGGCCACCGCGACCTTCGGCTGGAAGGCGGCCAGCGCCAGGTGCTGCTGGTGCTCCTTGGGGCAGTAGTGCCCGCGGGCCAGGGTGAGGATCATCGGGTCACGGCCCTGGATCTCACTCAGCCGGCGGACCGTGCCGGTGTGGTCGGGCAGCGCGTAGTCGGGAAAGATCCCGCCGGGAACGATGTCGGAACGCATGCCACGACTCTGGCTCCCGGGCAAGCCCCATCGCGCCCGTGAGATCCCCTGGTGTGGGACCAGTGCTTTTCCCTGGGTCGAAGGGCGCCGCGGCCGTGCGAGGTTGTTGGGGCGGCGCCGACCAAGCGCCGACCATCCGCGAGAGGTGCTCCGATCATGGACTTCAAGCTCGAGGTCATCGTCCTGCCGGTCTCCGACGTCGACCGGGCGCTGGCGTTCTACCAGAGCCTGGGCTGGCGGCTGGACGCCGACTTCAGCACCGACGCCAAGTTCCGCGTCATCCAGCTGACCCCGCCCGGGTCGCCGGCCTCGGTGATCTTCGGCACCGGGCTCAGCAATGCCGCGCCGGGCAGCTTCCAGGGTCTGCACCTGGTGGTCGACGACATCGCGGCGGCTCGGGCCGAGCTGGCCGGCAAGGGCGTCGAGATCAGCGAGGTCTTCCACGACGCCGGCGGCGTCTTCCACCACGCCGGCACCGACGGCCGGGTGGCCGGTCCCGCCCCGGACAACGCCAGCTACGGCTCGTTCGCCTCGTTCCGCGACCCCGACGGGAACGAGTGGCTTCTGCAGGAGATCACCACCCGGCTCCCGGGCCGGTGACCGGATGACCGCCGACTACGACGTGATCGTGCTGGGTGGCGGCGCCCCCGGCGAGCACTGCGTCGGCGACCTCGTCGACGGCGGCCTGCGGGTCGCCGTCGTCGAGCGTCGCCTGGTGGGCGGTGAGTGCTCGTACTTCGCGTGCATCCCGTCCAAGACGCTGCTGCGGCCCGGCGAGGCCGTACAGGGCGCCCGGGAGGCGGCCGCCACCGCCGAGGTCGACGTCAAGGCCGCGCTGGCCTGGCGCGATTTCATGGTGTCCGACTACAACGACGCCGGGGCGGCGCGCTGGCTGGAGAACAACAACGTCGATCTCGTACGGGGTCACGGCCGCCTCGCCGGTCCGGGAGCGGTCGAGGTCGACGGCGCCCGCTACACCGCCGAGCACATCGTGCTGGCCACCGGCTCCGACCCGGCCATCCCGCCGATCCCGGGCCTGGCCGCGCTGGAGGGCGTCTGGACCAACCGGGAGGCCACCGCGATGCGGGAGGTGCCGTCCCGGCTGATCGTGCTCGGCGGCGGCCCGGTCGGCGTCGAGCTGGCCCAGGCCGTGCGCCGGTTCGGCGGCGAGGTGGTGATCGTGCAGTCCGGCGATCACCTGCTCTCCCGCGAGCCGGCCCCGCTGGCCGACGCGCTCGCCGGGGCGCTGCGCAAGGACGGCATCGAGATCGAGCTCGGCGCCCGCGCCACCGCCGCCCGCAAGGACGGCGACGAGTTCGTGCTGACCCTCGGCGACGGCCGGGAGCTGCGCGGCGACCGGCTGCTGGTGGCCACCGGCCGCAAGATCCGCATCGAGGACATCGGCCTCGAGACGGTCGGCGTCACCGCGAGCCCCCGCGGCATCCCGACCGACGCCCGCCTGCGCGCCGCCGACAAGCTGTGGGTGATCGGCGACGCCACCGGGAAGTTCCTGCTCACCCACGTCGGCAAGTACCAGGGCGAGGTGGTCGCCTCGAACATCCTCGGCGAGCCCCGCGAGGCCGGCTACGAGGCCGTCCCGCGGGTGGTCTACACCGATCCGCAGGCCGCCGCCGTGGGCGCGGTCGAGGCGCGGTTCAGCGCCACGGTCCCGCTCAACGAGATCGCCAAGACCGAGACCTACACGCGGGCGTACGCCGAGTCGACCGGCTTCCTCACGCTGCTGAGCGACGGCGAGCGGCTCACCGGGGCGTACGCGCTCGGTCCGGAGGCCGGCGAATGGCTGCAGCAGGCGACGCTGGCGATCCGGGCCAAGGTGCCGCTGGACGTCCTGCGCGACGTCATCCAGCCGTTCCCCACGTTCTCGGAGATCTTCGTGGGCGCCCTCAAGGCGTTGCGGCGCGAGACCACGCGATGACCACGACCCCACTGCGCAGCCCGGTCGGGTACGCCCTGATCGCCGCCACCGTGCTGTCCTCGATGGTCGGCTTCCTCGACGCCAACGTGGTCAACGTCGCGGTGCCGGCGATCGGCGCCGACCTGGGCGCGGGGGTGGTCGCGCTGCAGTGGACGCTGACCGGCTACCTGCTGACCGTGGCGTCGCTGCTGCTGCTCTCCGGCGCGCTGGCCGACCACTTCGGCCGCAAGCGCATCCTGGTGATCGGCCTGCTGGTGATGCTGGTGTCGTCGGTGCTGTGCTCGCTGGCGCCGACCCCGGGCGCGCTGATCGGGGCCCGGGTGCTGCAGGGTGTCGGCGCGGCCCTGGTGGTGCCGACCAGCCTGGCGGTGCTCAACGGCACGCTGCGGCGGGAGGACCGGGCGCGGGCGATCGGGATCTGGGCCGGCCTCGCCACGATCGGGACGACCGTCGGCCCGTACGCCGGGGGATGGTTGATCGATCATGCCGGCTGGCGCTGGATCTTCCTGTTGAACGTGCCGCTGATCCTGCTGGCCCTGCTCGCGCTGTGGCGGGTGCCGGAGAGCGACGACGAGCCGCGGCCGCTCTCGCTGGACCTGGCCGGGGCGGTGCTGGCCGTGCTCGGCATCGGCGGTGTGATCTTCGCGCTGACCCGCGGGCCGTCCTCGGGCTGGGCCGACACCGCGGTGCTGGTCGCGGCGATCGTCGGGGTGGCCTCGCTGGTGGCGCTCACCCCGGTCGAACGCCGGGTCCGCGCGCCGATGGTCCGGCTCTCGCTGTTCCGGTCGCGGCAGTTCGACGCGATCAACGCGACCACCGTGCTGTTCTACGGCGCGCTGGCCGCCTCCGGCTACCTGCTGGTCATCCAGTGCCAGCTGGTGCTCGGCTACTCGGCCGCCCAGGCCGGCGCCGTCTCGATCCCGAACTCGATCCTGTTCCTGGCGCTCTCCCCGGTCAGCGGCGCGCTGGTGTCCTGGATCGGGCCGCGCTGGCTGATGACGGCCGGGATCGTCGCGACCGGGATCGGCTTCGTCTGGGTGTCGGGGGTGGGCGCCGGCGATCACTACGCGACCGCGCTGCTGCCCGGGATCCTGCTGCAGGGCCTCGGCCTCGGGCTGACCGTCACCCCGCTGACGGCCGCGGTGCTGGCCGCGGTCGACGACGCCGACCTGGGCGAGGCGTCGGCCGTGAACGACGCCGCCTCCCGGATCGGCGGGGCGGTCGCGATCGCCTGCGTCCCGCTGCTGATCGGCGCCGGCAGCGGGAGCCTCGCCCCGGCCCTGGTCGACGGCTTCCGCCCGGCGATGCTCGTGCTGGCCGGCCTCTGCGGGCTGGCGGCCCTGGTCACCGCCGTCTTCGTCACCGATCGCAAGCCCGCCGCCGAGGTGCCCATGCTCGCCCCGCCGGCGCCACACCGCGGCTGCGCCCTGCCCGCGACCACCTAGGAGGTTCTCATGCCCCAACTGGACGGCCAGACCGTCGTCGTCATCGGCGGCAGCGCCGGGATCGGGCTCGCGACGGCACGCCTCGCCCGCAAGGAGGGCGCCGACGTCGTGCTCACCGGCCGCGATCCCGATCGGCTCAAGCAGGCCGCGGCCGAGGTCGACGCGCTCAGCACCGCCGCCTTCGACGCCGATGACCCCGTACGGATGGAGGAGTTCTTCGCCGGTCTTCCCGGCCCGGTCGACCACGTCCTGCTGACCGCGGGGCGCCCGTTCTACGGCCCACTGTCCGAGATGGACTTCGAGGAGGCGCGGACATACGTGGCCAACGAGCTCGTGCAGCCGCTGGTGATCGGCCGCGCGGCGATCGGCAAGGTGAACCCGGGCGGCACGCTGCTGTTCGTGAGCGGCACCGGCGCCCGCCGGCCCGGGCTCGGCCTGATCCTCACCACCGCGATGAGCGTGGCGCTCCCGCCGGTGATCGCGGGGCTGGCGCTGGAGATCGCGCCGATCCGGGCCAACGTGATCGCCCCTGGTTTCGTCGACACCCCGCTGTCGGCCCGGCTGCTCGGCGACGACCTGGAGAAGCGGCGGCAGCAGCTGCGCGACACGCTGCCGATCGGGCGTGTCGTGCAGCCCGAGGACGTGGCGGCGCTGGCCGTGCACATCATGGCCAACACGGCCCTCAACGGCGCCACGTTCGACATCGACGGCGGTCAGCAGTTCGTGCGGGGAGCGTGAGCGCCGTACCGATCGCGTCGCACGCGATCCTCTCCGACTGCCACTCGGCGGCGCTGGTCACTTCGGCCGGGTCGGTGGATTGGCTGTGCTGCCCGCGATTCGACAGCCCGTCGGTGTTCGGGCGGCTGCTCGACGACGACGCCGGGCACTGGTCCATCGTCCCGGCCGGCTTGATCGACTCCAGCCGCCGCTATCTCGACCGGACGCTCGTGCTGGAGACGACCTTCGTGTGCGCGGACGGGACGGTCGTGCTCACCGAGGCGCTCGCGATGGGTGAGGGCAACCGCGGCCACGCCCTCGGCCGGGGCGCGCCGCACCTCCTGATTCGTTCGCTGACCTGCACCACCGGATCCGTCGAGGTCAACCTCGAGTACGCGCCCCGGCCGGAGTACGGCATCCTGCGGCCCCTGCTGTCGGCCGTCGACGGCGGGGTGACCGCCCGGGGCGGCGCCGAGTGGCTGGTCCTCAGCACGCCGGTCCCCCTGGTGCTGGGCCAGAGCACGGCCGCCGGCAATTTCACGATCACGGCCGGGCAGACGTACGCGTTCGGGATGCACCGCTCGACGCTGGAGCAGACGCCGGCGCACGTCTGGGAGCAGGCCGCGCTGCGGGACCGGCTGGCCGGGACGATCGAGGCGTGGCGGTCGTGGTCGGCGCTGCACCAGAAGTACGACGGGCCCTGGCGGGAGATGGTCCACCACAGCGGGCGCGTGCTCCAGGCGCTGACGTTCCAGCCCAGCGGCGCGATCGTCGCCGCCGCCACCACGTCCCTGCCGGAGTGGCCGGGCGGCGAGCGCAACTGGGACTACCGCTACTCGTGGGTGCGCGACGCCAGCTTCACGATGGACGCGCTCTGGGTGGCGGCCTGCCCCGACGAGGTGAGCGACTTCTTCGCGTTCATGACCACGGCCGCGGCCGCCGAGATCGGGCCCGGCTCGCCGTTGCAGATCATGTTCGGCGTCGGCGGCGAGCACGACCTCACCGAGCGCACGCTGCCGCACCTGAGCGGCTGGCGGGACAGCCGCCCGGTGCGGGTCGGCAACGGCGCCTGGCGGCAACGGCAGATCGACGTGTACGGGGAGCTGCTCGACGCCGCCTGCCTGCTGGACGACAAGATCACCGAGATGGACGAGGACATGCGCGCCTTCCTGGTGGCGCTCGCCGACACCGCCGTGTCGCAGTGGCGGGAGCCGGACCAGGGCATCTGGGAGGTCCGCGGCGAGCCCCGGCACTTCCTCTACTCGAAGGTGATGTGCTGGGTGGCCGTCGACCGGGCGATCCGACTCGCCGACCGGCTCGGCGCCGCCGGCCGCGTGGACGACTGGAAGCGCACCCGCGACGAGATCCGGCAGACCGTCCTGGACCGGGGCTGGAGCCCGACGGCCGGCGCGTTCACCCAGTCCTTCGGCGCCGACGTGCTGGACGCCTCGGCGCTGATGATGCCGATCGTCGGCTTCCTGCCCGCCGGCGACCCGCGGGTGCTGGCCACCGTCGACGCGATCGCCGCCCGCCTCACCGACCGGCGCGGCCTGGTCTACCGCTACCTGGCCGCCGACGGCCTGTCCGGCGGCGAGGGCACGTTCCTGCTCTGCACGTTCTGGCTGGCCCAGGCGCTGGCGCTGGCCGGCCGGGTGGACGAGGCTTCGTCGGTGTTCGAGCGGGCGGCCGCCCACGCGAACGACGTGGGCCTGCTGGCCGAGGAGGTGAACCCGGAAACCGGCGAGGCGCTCGGCAACTTCCCCCAGGCGTTCAGCCACATCGGCCTGGTCAACGCCGCGTGGGCGATCAGCCAGGCCCGGGCCTGACGCTTGCGAGGGTCGCCGGCAGATCGAGCCGGTAGGCGTCGGTGGTGAACCTCGCCACTACGCTGATCACCCAAGACGTCGCATGGAGGAGCCGCCGATGCCCAGGAGGAAGGGGAACGCCCAGCGGAACAAGCGCCGGGCCGATTCTCCGGCCAGGGGCGCCGCCCGGCCGGGGAAGCAGGGCAGGACCGGACCGGCCATGGCGAAAACCGGAGCGAAAACCGCCAGGAGCCGAGAGGGTCGATTCCGGCCCGTTCCGCTGACGAGCTATTTCTCCTACGGCTTCGACACCAAGGATCTTTCCAGGACCGTCACGCTGCTGGACGACGAGTCGATGACCCTGCGATGGGCAAGAGTAGGGGGAGACAGCCTCCAGGCGTCCTTCCGGCTCGGTCCCTACTCGGTGGCGGATCGGGCCACCTGCGTACGCCAAGCGGGCCAGTATGCGCAGTCTTCCTGTGGGACGACCCGCGGATCAGATCGCTCGGGATTGCCCGGGAGTCGATCACCTTGCAGTACCAGGGACGCTTCGCCGCGGACCCCGCCGGACGATTCGTCCCGGCGGACGCGGTGGACGTCAAATACGACACCTCCCGATCGAGCCGGCGGTCGGGCCTGGATCAGGGCGTCTATCTCGGCTACCAGTCGCGCGACGACGAGCAGGTCACCGAGGCAGCCCCGGAGCCGGACGCCGTCAGCGAGGAACAACGGACCTGGGTCTCCGATGCCGGCCATCCCACCTACATCGTGACCGTGCACAGCGAGGACACCCGATGGCGCCGGACGTTCGATTGGCTCGGGCAGGGCTGGTTTCTGGTGCTCGGCGGGGCCATCGGCGCCGTTTTTCCGCGACTGCGGCGGTCCCGGACGCCCACGGACGAGGACTCATGACTTCTCCCAGGACAACGAGCGGCGCCGGCGAGGACTGCCCGATCTGCGCGAAGCACCGGGGTGCGGGCCCGCTCCTGGGCGGGCCCCTCATCTGGCAGGACGACCACGTCCTCG
Organism: Actinoplanes sp. NPDC051537; assembly: GCF_055586105.1. Classification (NCBI taxonomy): domain Bacteria; kingdom Bacillati; phylum Actinomycetota; class Actinomycetes; order Micromonosporales; family Micromonosporaceae; genus Actinoplanes; species Actinoplanes sp. NPDC051537. Next base: position 63,839 of record NZ_JBVJIU010000022.1, on the reverse strand, counting down.
TCTTCCACAAACCGCCCGGCGCGGACGGCCGGGCCTTTCCCGGCCACCTGTTCGTCGAGACCCGCCGGCACGTCCCGGCCATCGACGAGCTGACCGACACCGAGGCGACGACCGTGGGCTGGGCCGCCGCCCGGGCCGCCCGGGCGCTCCGGCACACCCTCGACCCCGAGGCCGTCTTCTCCGCGGTCGTCGGCCGCGCGGTGCCCCACTTCCACCAGCACGTGTTCGCCCGCCACCGGGGCACGCCACCCGAGCTCGACTGGATGGCCGGCGATCAGTGGGCCGGCGCTCCGCACGGCGACGCCGCCGGGCTCGCGCACCTGGCCGACCGCCTGCGCCGCCACTTCACGGCCTGACGTTCACCCCTGCGTGCCGGGCGGCACGCGCCGGGTCTTGCTCCGGCGTGGGAGGATGCCTGTCGCCTGACCGCACTGGGGAGCGAGGACGATGCCGTCGCTGTATGTGGCCTACGACGACAAGCTCGTCATCGTCTCGACGCTGCCGCTCGAGGTCGTCGGGGGTCCGGCGGATTCGTTCGGCTGGGGCAGCGTCCTCGAGGTCACGCCCGCCGAGCCGCCCCGGGACGGGAGACCTCTGACCGGTGTTCTCTACGGCCTCGGCCTGATCTTCGGCCTGATCGGCGGACTCCTGCTCCTGGGCGACGCCGTCGCGGGTGGCTTCCTCCTCCTCGTGGGCATCGCCTGCGCCGGCGGGGGTGCCCTGCACGGGCGGCGGCGGCAAGGCGTCATCTCGGCGCCGCGGCTGCAGAGCGATCGGCAGCAGCACCGCGTGCTCGTCGAGGACCGGGACCGGATGGTGTTCTCGGACGCCATCGATCTCGGCCAGCGCGCCGCGGAGACCTGGCCGGCACTCGGGGCGCTGGTCGACGTGCCGGTCGCGGAGCGGCAGCTCGCGCAGGCCTTGTTCGATCTGGCCGGAGCGCTGGAACGGCGGCAGGAGCTGCGGGAGTTGCACGCCGACCTGGCCGAGCACGACGGCGCGTTCGAGCTGGCGCCGAGGATGGTGAAGGTGAGCTCGGCACTGGCCGAGCTGGACGGCGAGGTGAGCCGGCGGCTGGCCACCCTGAGGGCCGTCGCGGTGGCCGGTGCGGAGTTCCTTCGCGAACAGCAGATCGACGCGCTCGGCCGGGAGGCCGACGAGGTGCTCGCCCGGCTGACCTCGACGGGGCTGCCGGCCACGCCGGATGCCGGCTCGGAGCTGGCCGAGCGCACCGACGCGGTGCTGCGCGCCTATCGCGAGCTCACCTGAGGTCGCGGGACGGGAGTCAGGACGCCCGGGTCAGGCGGGCGACGGCCCGCTGCCGTAGGGCGAACGCCTCCTTGGCCGCGTCGCGCAGGCCGGCCACCAGCGGCGAGCGCGAGCGCCGCGCCCACGGGACCGGGACCTCGGTGGTGCCGTATTTCTGCTTGTATGCGTTGCCCCCGACGAAGTCGAACTCGGTCACGCCGCGGGCCCGGGCCGCGCGCAGCGCGTGCCAGATCAGCGCCTCGTTGGGGCGCAGGTGCTGGTCGGGGCGGTAGCTCGCGCCGCCCCAGAAGTACATCGTCCGGTGGTACCAGGGCAGGACCGCGGTGGCTATGCAGCGGCCGCCGGGATCGCGGGCCCGCAGCAGCAGCAATCGGCCGGGCGGCTCGAGGTTTCGGATGAGGGACCGGACCCGCTCGATCGAATATGTCGGCACCAGATTCTGTTTGGCGAATACGTCGCGCAACTGATCGTAGAATTCGCCGGCGAATTCCGGATCATCGTGTGCCTCTTCGACGACGACGCCGGATTTCGCGGCCTTGCGGATGTTGCGGCGGCAGGCCGGGGCCATCGCGGCGAACAGCGAGTCCTCGGGCGGGGTCAGGTCGATGACCGCGGTGGGGGCGTCGGACCAGCGCAGGCCGAGCCCGCCGAGGTCGGCCGGCGCGCACCCGCGGTCACGGATCTCCAGGTGGGCGCACCCCAGGTCGCCGAACGCGAACGGCATCAGCGCCTGGACGGCGGACCGGCGTGAAACCCCGGGGCGCAGGCAGAATCCCTGGTAGGAGGTGGTCCAGCCGGCCATCGGGCTGCCCAGGATGCGCAACCCGAAGCGGCGCGTCACGAGGCCGGTGAAGTGGCCGACCACCTCGTCGCCGTCGTGCACGGTGGCCAGCACGGGCTCGGCGTGCTGCGCCTCGGCCACGAAATCCAGCCACGCCCGGGTATGGAAGATCAGGCGATCGTCGTACGTCTCCCGGTCGCGCCAGAGTGCGTCGGACGGCCTGGCCCGTTCCAGTCGGAGCATCCCCAGTCCCCTCGGAAAGAAGTCCCGCAAGCCGGATGATGCGCCACGGTAAGTCCATTCCGCAAGGACGTCATATTTGATGTGAATTTCCCTCACATTCAAGATGACAATTGCTACTGACGCCGCCCGCCTCGCCTTTGTCAGCCTGAATGACATGCGGCCGCCGACGGAGATGAAACGACGCCTGAACGAGCTCGGGCTGCGCAGCCGGCTGCGAGCGAACCCTCGTCTGCAGGGCCGCATCCTGGCCCCGGCCGGGATCTTCCGGCGGCTGCCGGCCACCGCGGGCCTGTACTTCCCCTTCTACCACGACGTGCCGCCGGAGTACGCGTCCGGCCTGCGCCGCCACCTGCTGGCGTTCCGCCGGCTCGGCCCGATGGTCTCCTGGGACGCGGCGCTGGAGATCCTGGCCGGCCGGCGCCCGCTGAACGGCCCGATGTTCTGCCTGTCCTTCGACGACGCCCACCGCAGCTGGCGCGACGTGGTCGCCCCGGCCCTGGCCGACCTCGGGGTGCCGGCCACGTTCTTCGTCACCACCGCGCTGGTCGGCCGGCCCGGCAACCTCACCTGGGACGACTGCCGGGAGCTGCTCGCGGCCGGGCACGGCATCGGCTCGCACTCGGTCACCCACCCCCGGCTCGCCGACTGCGACGACGACACCGCGCTGCGGGAGATCGCCGAGTCCAAGCGGGAGCTGGCGGACGAGCTCGGGTCCGAGATCCGGGACTTCGCCGCCCCGTACGGGCATCCGGCCGTCGATTTCACCCCGCGCGACGTCGCCTTCGCCCGCGAGGCCGGCTACCGCAGTTTCGCCACCACCCTCCGCCCGGCCATGCACGCCGGCGGGCCGCCGATGGCCATCCACCGGCAGGGCCTGCACCCGGCGTGGCCGCTCCGGGCAGTCAGGACCCGGGTTCATGAGTGACACGCGCATCTTCCTCTCCCCGCCCGACGTCAGCGACATCGAGCGCAAGCTGCTGCTGGCCGCGTTCGACTCGAACTGGGTCGCGCCGGTCGGCCCCGACCTCGACGCGTTCGAGGCGCAGGTCGCCGAGCTGGTCGGCGTGCGGCACGCGGTCGCGCTGGCCAGCGGCACCGCCGCGCTGCACCTCGCGCTGGTGGCGGCCGGCGTGCGCCGCGGCGACACCGTGCTGGTGCCGTCGTTCACCTTCGCCGCGACCGCGAACGCCGTGATGTACCTCGGCGCCCGCCCGGTCTTCCTGGACAGCACCCCGGACAGCTGGAACGTCGACCCCGGCCTGGTGGCCGAGGAGCTGCGCGCCCGCGCGCAGCGTGGACAGCTCCCCCGGGCGGTCGTCGCCGTCGACATGTACGGCCAGTGCGCCGACTACCAGCCGCTGCTCGACGCCTGCGACCGCTACGGCGTGCCGCTGATCGAGGACGCGGCCGAGGCACTGGGCGCTTCCTACCGCGGCCGCCCGGCCGGGTCCTTCGGGCTCGCCGGAGTGCTCTCGTTCAACGGCAACAAGATCATTACGACCGGCGGGGGCGGCATGCTGCTCACCGACGACGGCCGGGTCGCGACCCAGACCCGGCACCTGGCCAGCCAGGCCCGCGAGCCGGTGGCGCACTACGAGCACCGGACCGTCGGCTACAACTACCGGCTGTCCAACCTGCTCGCCGCCGTCGGGCGGGGCCAGGTGCAGCGGCTCGACGAGATGATCAAGGCCCGGCGGGAGACCGCCCGCTACTACCGGGAGGCGCTCGCCGACCTGCCCGGCGTCACGTTCATGCCGGTGGCCGGGTACGGCGCGCCCAACTGGTGGCTGACCTGCCTGCTGGTCGACCCGGACGAACGCGACCCGATGCTGGCCCGGCTCGCCCGGCACAACATCGAGGCCCGGCCGGCCTGGAAGCCCATGCACCTGCAGCCGGTCTTCCAGGACTGCGTCATGCGCGGCGGCGAGGTCAGCGCCGGCCTCTTCCGCCGCGGCGTGTGCCTGCCCAGCGGATCCGCGCTCACCGCGCGCGACCGGGAACGCGTCGTCGAGGCCGTGCGGGAGGCATGAGCGGGATGCGCATCGTCTACATCCATCAGTACTACTGCAACCCTCGGATGACCGGCGGGATCCGGTCGTACGAGCAGGCCCGCCGGCTGGTCGGGCGCGGTCACACGGTCGACGTCATCACCACCGACATCGCCGGCGGCCCGCGACGGGTCACCGACGACGACGGCGTCACCGTCCACTGGTTCCCGGTGCCGTACTCGAACCACATGTCGTACGCCCGCCGCCTGCGCGCCTTCGCCGAGTTCATGGCCCTCGCCGCGGCCAAGGCCGCCCGGCTGAGGGCCGACCTGGTCTTCGCCACCAGCACCCCGCTCACCGTCGCCGTCCCCGGGGTGATCGCCGCCAAGCTGCGCGGCGTGCCGTTCGTCTTCGAGGTGCGCGACCTGTGGCCCGAGGTGCCGATCGAGATGGGCGCCCTGCGCAACCCCGTCGCCCGCCGGCTCGCCTGCGGCCTCGCCAACTTCGCCTACCGCAACGCCACCGAGGTGGTCGCGCTCTCCCCCGGCATGGCGGCGGGCGTGGCCGCCCGCCGTCCACAGACCCGGGTCACGATGATTCCCAACGCGGCGGACATGGCCATGTTCGAGTCCGTACGCCCGGAAGCCGTGCACCGCTTCCGGCAGGAGCACCGCTGGCTCGGCGACCGGCCGCTGATCGTCTACACCGGAGCGCTCGGCCAGGTGAACGGCGTCGAGTACCTCGTGCGCGCCGCCCGCCGGATGCGCGAGACCGACCCCGAGTGCCAGGTCCTCATCGTCGGCCACGGCAAGGAGTGGGCGTCGACCAAGGCGCTCGCCGCCTCGGCCGGCCTGCTCGACGTGACCGTGCGCATGTGGGAGCAGGTGCCCAAGGCCGACCTGCCGGTGATCCTCGGCGCCGCCACCATGTCGTCGAGCTTCGTGCGGCCCATCCGCGCGCTCTGGGACAACTCGGCCAACAAGTTCTTCGACGCCCTCGCCGCCGGCCGGCCGATCGCCATCAACTACGGCGGCTGGCAGGCCGACCTCATCGAGGAGTCGGGGGCGGGGCTGGTCCTCGACCCGTACGACGCGGACGCGGCCGGGGCGCTGCTGGCCACCCGCTGCCGGGACGAGCCGTGGCTGCGCCGGGCCCGGGCGGCCGCGCACTCGCTGGCCGTCGAGCGCTTCTCCCGCGACCTTCTCTTCGAGCGTTTCGAGGCGGTACTCACCCGGGCCGCCGGCCTCACCACTCCCGCGGGAGCCGACATTGGAACTGCGTGAATACGTACGGGCATGCCGCCGCCGATGGCTCTGGCTGCTCGTCCCGGTGCTGATCGCCACCGCGGCCGCGGCCGGGCTGAGCCTCTCCTCGCCGCCGGCCTACCGCTCGTCGATGGTCCTGTTCATCACCACCGCCTCCGGGGACCCGGACTCCAAGGCGAGCCGGCTCAACTCGTACATCGCGCTGCTCACCGGCCCCCGCGTGGCGCAGGGCGTGGTCGCCAAGCTCGGCCCGCCGCTCACCGCCGACCAGGTCGAGCAGAGCCTCTCGGCCCAGGTGCAGGACGGCACCGACCTGCTCGTGGTCACCGCCAAGGACCCGTCGGCCGCCCGCAGCCGGCAGATCGTCACCGCCGCCACCGCCGCCCTGGTGCAGCTGGCCAAGCAGCTCGACCCGCCGAGCGCGGCCGCGCCGGACGGGCCGAAGCCGTCGGTCACCATCGCCCAGGACCCGGTCACCACCCGCGAGCCCGGCAACCTGGTGCGCAACCTCGCCTTCTCGGCCGTGCTCGGCCTGCTGGTCGGCGCGATCGCGGTCGCCGCCCGGGAGGCCACCCGCAGGACCGTCAACGAGGAGGACGACCTGCGCCGGCTCGGCCTCGGCACGGTCGGCGTCATCGCGCTGCCCCGCGCGGCCGGACCGCCCGGCGAGGTTCTGGCCGAGGCGTTCCGGCGCCTGCGCAGCCTGCTGCCCGAGGTGACCGGGGGCGGGCCCGGGGACGGGCGCGGCTCCTCGCTGCTGCTCACCGGCAGCCACCCCAAGGAGGGCACCACCGCGATCGCCTGCGGGCTGGCGATCGCGATGGCCGAGACCGGGGCCCGGGTCGTGCTGGTCGACGCCAACCTGCGTACCCCCGGCGTGGGGCGGTACCTGGCCATGGACGCCGGCCCGGGCCTCGCCGACGTGCTCGCCGGTCGCTCGTCGGTGCGCGAGGTCCTGCGCGACTCGCTCGACGGGCGGCTCACCGTGCTGCCCTGCGGCCGCAGCGGATCCGACCCCGGCGAGCTGCTCGCGTCACCCCGACTGGGCGCGGCGATGAGCGCGCTCACCGAGACGTTCGACGTCGTGCTGGTGGACGCGCCGCCGCTGGCCGGCGTCGCCGACCCGGTGGTGCTGAGCAAGGTGACCGACGGCGCGCTGCTGGTCGTGCGGGCCGGCCGCACCCGGGTCGCCGACGTCGAGCGGTCGAAGGACCTGCTCGAGCGGGTCGGCGCGCGGCTGGCCGGCGCGGTGCTCAACGCGCTGCCGCGAAAGCTGCCGACCGGGACCGGTCTGCAGCCGCCGCCGTCGCTGGAGAACTCCGTCGGACTCGGGCTGGTCGCCGAGACGATGGTCATCGTGCCGCCGGAGACGAAGCCGGAGACCAGACCCGTGCGCGCCACCGCCACCGTGCGGCCGCCGCGCGGGCAGGCCAAGGTGATCAACCTCGAGCCGGACGGCGAGCCCGAGCCCGAGAACCTGCCGGTGCCACGGCCGGAGGACGACGATGAGTGAGCTGGCCGAACGGCGCGCCGACCCGATCGCCTGGCTCGGCGACCGGCTGCGCGAGCCGTACGTCCAGCTCGTCGCCTCGCAGCTCCTGGTCGGCGCGGTGGCGCTGGCCGCGAACATCATGATGGTCCGGGCCCTCACCCCGACCCACCGCGGCGAGGTCGCCCTGATGCTCCAGGTCGTCTACCTGGCCACCCAGGCGCTGCTGCTGGGCACCGAGCGCAGCTTCGTCGCGGCCTACCACGAGGCGCCGCCGGCCGCCGCGGTCCGGGCCTACGGCAAGCTGCTGATCGTCCCCTTCGGACTCGGCGCCGCCGTCGCCGCCGCCTACGTGCTGATCGCCGACGAGCCCGGGCCGGTGATCGTGGTGCTCATTGCCGCCTACGCGATGGTCGAGGCGGCCAGCCTCGCGAGCCGGGCCGTGGCCATCTCGATCGGCCGGGTGCACGACTTCCTCGCCAGCCGGGTGGTCGAGTCGATCCTGCTGCTCGCGGTCATGGCGGTCCTGTTCACGGCCCGGGTCGACAGCCCGGCGCTCTGGCTCGTCGCGTACCTCATCGCCTGTCTCGTTCCGACCATCGGCTATCTGGTCTTCTGGCTGCGGCTGCCGGGCGGGACGCTCGACGACCAGAACCGGCTGGTGCGCCGGCAGGGCGCGGCCCTCTTCCCGGCCGCCATCTCCAACATGGCGATGCTGCGCTCGGACCGGCTCGCACTGCCGGTGCTCGCCTCGACCACCGCGCTCGGCCTCTACGCCAGCGTCGCCACCATGACCGAGCTGCTGGCCTGGCCGCTGCGGGCGTACGCCGACTCGCGGCTGGGCCGGTGGCGGCAGGCGCACCAGGAGGGCCGGCTGCGGTCCCGGTCGATCGTCGCCGGAACGATCCTCTACGTGCTGGTCGTCGCCCCGATCGCGGCCGCCGCCCTCTACCTGCTCATCGTCCCCGTCTTCGGGCACGCCTACGCGCCGGCCAAGGCGGTCGTGGTCCCGCTGATCGCCGCCGCCGGGCTCTACGCCATCTCCCGGATCATCCTGGGCCTGCTCGTCGCCCGCGGGCACGGCACGCTGGTGTCGGCGGCCGAGATCGCCGGGTTCGCGGTCAGCTTCGCCGCCTACGTGCTGCTGATCCCCGGCCACGGCATCGCCGGCGCGGCCTGGGGCTCGCTGTTCGGCTACGGCGCCGGGCTGATCTTCGCGCTCGCGGCCACCCGGTTCGCCCGGGCCCCGCTCGAGGCGGCGACGGCATGACCTGGTGGCGCACTCCGCGCGTCTTCCTCGCCCCGGCCATCGTGCTGATGCTGGTGGCGATCGGCGGCCGGTTCACCCTCGACCGGGCCGGCTTCCCCGACCTGGCCTGGGTCGACCTGCGGGTGGTCGGCCTGGCCGGCGCGCTCGCCCTGCTCGTCGTCGACATCGCCCGGCGGCCGCCGGTGGAGACCGCGACCGAGCGGCGCGAGGGCTGGCTGGTCGCCTCGGCGCTGTTCTTCCTCTACCAGATCGCCTCCGGGCTGTGGGCGCCGCACGCGGCCCGGGTCGGGCCGCAAACGCTCGACCTCGTGCTGATGGCGGCGCTGACGATCGCCTTCTACCTGTACGCGATCGGCGACCCGGACACGGTCGTGCGCACCACCTTCCTGCTGTTCTACGTGGCCGGCATCGTCTTCGCCCTGGCCGCGCTGTTCGTCAACGGGCCGGGCGAGCAGGGCCGCTACTCGGCGTTCGGCGGCGGCCCCAACGTCTTCGTCCGCGTCCAGATCCTCGGCATCATCAGCGCCGTCGCCCTGGTGATCACCCGCCGCCGCAAATGGCCGCTGCTGGCCGTGCCGCTGTTCGTCCTCGCCGCCGTGCTCTCCGGCTCCCGCGCCGGCCTGCTCGCCGGGCTGGCCGTGGGCGCCGCCGCCCTGCTCAAGCTGCGCCACCGCCTCAAGGCCGGCCCGGTCGTCGCGGCGGCTCTGCTTCTGACAACGGCCGGGGCGGTCATCTGGCAGTTCGCGCCGCCGCAGTTCACCAGCCTGTTCCAGGAACGGTTCGTCCAGCAGACCGTTCAGCAGCACTACCTCTCCGACCGCACCAGCATCTGGCAGTCGGCGCTGAAACTGGCCGTGGACCACCCGTTCACCGGCGCCGGGCTGGACGGCTTCTACGGCCTCATCGGCGTCAACCAGGGCGTCGAGTACCCGCACAACTACCTGCTCGGGGTGGCGGCCGAGGGCGGCCTGATCGGGATCGGCCTGCTGGCGGCGGCGGTCGTGCTCTGGTCGGCGACCGTGCGCGGCGGCGGGGCCCGTCCCCAGCTGACCGGGCTGGCCGTGGCCGCGGCCATCTTCGTGGCGCTGAGCAGCCTGTTCTCCGGCGACTACTACGACGCCCGGCTCGCCTGGCTGTTCGCCGCCATGGCCGCGGCCGCCGCGACGGTGCCGTCGGTGCGCAACGAAACCCGGGAGCTGGTGCCAGGATGACCCGCCGCCGAACCGTTCTGCTGCTGGGCGCGGCCTCGCTGCTCGCCGCCTGCGGGCACGACGACGACGTCCCGGCGATGATGAAGCCGCTGCCCGCGCCGCCCGCCTCGACGCCGCCGCAGGCGAAACTGCGGCCGGTCGCCGACTGGACCGGCGTCTTCCAGCAGAGCTGGGACTACCAGTGGCAGAACAGCCTGCCGCTGAGCCGCTCCGACGACAGCTGGGACCACTACGACCTGTCCTACTCGGTCGACTCGTGCGTGGCCATGTTCCGGGCCACCGACGAGGGCCGCTACCTCGACCGGGCGCTCACCTTCGTGGAGAACGTGGCCACCGCTGCCCGGCCGTCCTCGTCGCTGCCGCACTCCGGCTTCCACGACCGCTACCTCGGCTGGGCGTCGTCGAAGTCGGGCGAGGGCGGCGACGAGGTGCCGCTCTACGAGAGCTACTTCTGGCGGTACGGGACGGCGCTGCTGGTGGCGATGCGGGACGGCCGCGTGCAGAACGACCGCTACCGGCGGCTGCTCGAGTTCGCCGAGGTCAACGTCTTCGAGAAGTGGTACGCGCGGGGCACCGACAACCTCAACCGCGAGCGCACCCACATGGCCGCGCACTGGGCGCTCATCGCCGACAACCTGGCCCAGGTCACCAACGACGCCGGCCGCAAGGCCCGCTACACCGAGGTGGCCGGGAGCATCGACACGAGGCTGCGCAAGCAGATGCGGCGCAACCCGGCCGAGCCGACCGCCTACTTCTGGTCGGACAAGTGGGGGTCGGCGAAACGGCCGGGACAGGACGTCAGCCACGGCAACGGCGTCATGGCGTACGTGTCCGAGTCGCCGAACTGGTCCACCACGGACATGACCGCGTTCTGCTCCCTGCTCACCCACGTGGTCTGGCCCGGCGGCACCACCTACCGGGCGTACGTGGACGGCACCGGCGCCGACAACGGCTGGCTCTCGGACGGGTTCGTGAAGCTGGGCCGCTTCGACCCGGCCACCCAGATGCGGCTCGACGGCCACCGCGTCGTCAACGACCAGTTCGCCGCGAACATGGCGCTGAACGCCCGGATCCTGAAGTCGGGGCGGAAAGAGGGGGGACGATGACCGCATCGCTCGTGGACCCGGCATCTTCGGCGTGGGCCGGGGCGCTGGGCCGTCTCGATCACGACATGTATCACTCGCCTTCGTATGTGGCTCTGGACGCCGAGCTCTACGGCGGGTCTCCACGGGCGTTCGTCTTCGAACGGTCCGGGCATGTTTTGCTGATGCCGTTGATCGTGCGGGACATTCCGGACATTTCTCTGCGGGACGCGCTGTCTCCCTACGGCTACCCGGCGCCGGTCGCCGACACGCTCGACCCCGCCTTCTGGTCCGACGCGTGCGATGCGCTGGTCGAGACGCTGCGCGAGGCCGGGATCGTCAGCGCCTTCATCCGGCTGCACCCGCTTCTCGCCGTACCCCTGCCGGTGTTGTCTTCGAAGGGCGGGCTGGTGCGGCATGGCGAGACCGTCTCGATGGATCTGACCGTCCCGGTCGAGGAAATGTGGCGCCAGACGCGGTCCGACCACCGCAACCACATCAACCGGGCCCGCCGCGCCGGCACCAAGGTGGTTTTCGACGACTGGGACCGGCTCGGCGAGTGGGTGGCCGTCTACCACGACAACATGCGCCGGGTCGGCGCCGGCGACTACTACTTCTTCACCGAGAGGCACCTGGCCACGCTGCACGACGCGGTCGGCGACCGGATGCACCTCGCGGTGGCCCTGGAGGGCGACGAGGTGGTCGGCGGCAACACGTTCTTCGAGCACGACGGAATCGCCACCGGCTACGTCTCGTCGACCCGCCGCGCCCGCAACCGGTACGCCGACGAGATGCTCTACGACGAGGTGCGCCGCTTCTGCAAGGCCCGCGGCGACCGGGTCTTCCACCTCGGCGGCGGCAAGGGCGGCAGCAACGACTCGCTGTTCTTCTACAAGTCGGGCTTCTCGCCGAGCCGGCACCCGTTCCACACCTGGCGGGTGGTCGCCGACCCGTCCGCGTACCGGGGGCTGGTCTCGGCCCGCCGGCCCGGCGCCGACCCGGACGACCTGACCGCCACCTTCCCGAGCTACCGCTGAGGAGCCACCATGCGGATCACCTGCGTCGGCGGCGGACCCGCCGGTCTCTACTTCGCGGTGCTGGCCAAGCTGGCCGACCCCGATCACCAGGTCACCGTCCTCGAGCGGAACCCGGCCGGGGTCACGTACGGCTGGGGGGTCGTCTTCTGGGATGACCTGCTCGACGACCTGTTCGCGCACGACCCGGTCAGCGCCCGGCGCATCTGGGACGCGGCCTGCAAGTGGGACGAGTACGAGGTGCGCGCCACCGGCAAGGCCACCACCCACCAGGCCGGCTACGGCTACAGCCTGGGCCGCCACAAGCTGCTCGACATCCTCGCCGAGCGGGCCGTCGAGCTCGGCGTCGACCTGCGCTACCGCGCGCCGCTGGACGTGATTCCCGACGCCGACCTGGTCGTGGCCTGCGACGGCGCCGGCAGCCATTTCCGCGCCGAGGAGGCCGGCCACTTCGGCGCCGAGGTCGCGGAGGGCGAGAACAAGTACATCTGGATGGGCACGCCGTTCCGCTTCGGCACGTTCACGTTCGGCTTCGAGAAGACCCCGGCCGGCTGGATCTGGTTCCACGCCTACCCGTTCAGCGACGAGGCCAGCACGTTCATCGTGGAGTGCCGGCCGTCGACCTGGGCCGCGCTCGGCTTCGACCGGTCCGGCGGCCGGGAGAGCTCCGACCGCCTGGCCCACATCTTCGCGGCCCACCTCGACGGCGCCCCGCTGATCGACCAGCGGGCCGAGACCGGCGGCACCGGCTGGCTGAACTTCCGCCGGGTGACCGCCCGCCGCTGGGACCACGGCAACGTGGTGCTGATGGGCGACGCCGCGCACACCACGCACTTCGCGATCGGCTCCGGCACCAAGCTGGCCATGCAGGACGCGATGGCGCTGGCCGCGGCGATCGGCGGGGGTGGCGACCTGGCGGCGGCGCTCGAACGCTACGAGGACACCCGGAAGGCGGCGCTGGCGCCCCTGCAGCGAGCGGCCAAGGCGAGCAGCGAGTGGTTCGAGCGGATGCCGGCGTACGGGGACCTGCCCGCGAAGCAGTTCTCCTACGCCCTGGCGAACCGCCGTGGCGAGTACCCGCTGTGGCGCTATGCCCTGCACATGACGACGCAGTTCCCGCCGTCGCGGGCGATGCTGCGGCGGGCGCTGACGCTGCGCCGCGCGCTCCGGGCCCGGCGCCGGGCCAAGGCCTTCCCGCCCGGCCACCCGGGCGCCGCCACGGTCAGCGGTCAGGCCACGCCGGCCGCGACCGGCTGACGATCCCACCCGGCGGGCGGCAGGGCGGGCACCGGCCAGCCGGGATCGGGGCGAAAGTCGCGCCACGTCCCGTCGAAGGGGAACGCGGCGGCCTCGATGTCCGCGACGACCCGCTCCCCCTCGGCGCGAATGCCGGCCGCCTCCTCGGCGGTCCAGTAGCCGGGGTGGCCGACGCGCTCGAGGTACTCGCCCTCGTCCTTCCACCGCCACGCGCGGCCGGGCGTGACCACGATGTCGAGGGCATGGTCGAACGTGTCGACACCGACCAGGCCGTCGGCGGCCCAGAGCGCGGGCGGCGCCTCGAGATTGACGTACCACCGGTCGAGGGCGAAATCGCGGTCGAACATCCACCACACCGAGTGCGCGCGGCCGGGCCGGAACAGGTGCAGCACATGAAGGCCGCTCCACGTCAGCGGGGCGAGCCGCCATTCGACGGTGTGCCGCAGCCGGAACGGGATCTCCCGCCGGTCGCGGCCGTCGGCGGTACGGCGGAAGAGCCACGGCGTGCCGATCGGCCGCCACGTCAGCAGCCCCCGCTCGTCGTGGGAGACGACGCGCTGCGGCATGACACCGACGAGTTGCCCGTTCCCGCGGAAGTCCCGATAGAGCACGTCGCGCCCGGCACTGAAGTTCATGACCGCCGACCGTATCGGGGGTTGTCGAGCGCGAAGGCTTGACGTTGTCGCAGCGTCAAGGTGTCTGCTGGACGCATGCGGATCGGAGAACTCGCCGACCTGGTCGGTATCAGCACCCGGGCCATCCGGCACTACCACCGGATCGGCCTGCTGCCCGAGCCCGCGCGCCGGGGGAACGGCTACCGCGAGTACTCGCTGCGGGACGCCGTCGAGCTGGCCCGCGTGCGGCGCCTCGTCGAGGTGGGCCTGAGCCTGGGCGAGGTCGGCGACGTGCTGGCCGGCGACGCCGAGCGGGATCTCACCGAGATTCTGCGCGAGCTCGACGCCGATCTGGCCGGCCAGGAAGCCGACATCCGCAAGCGCCGGGCTCGGCTGGCCCAGCTGCTGCGGCAGGCCGAGGACGGCATGCCGTCCGAGCAGGCGCCGGTCTCGCCCGGGCTGGCCGGGTTCTTCCACGGCATGCCCGAGGGGGACGGGCCGGGCCCGGCGGCGGGCTCGGCGGCGGCGAAGGACCGCGAGGTGATGGCCCTGCTGGAGACCGTCTCCACGGCCCACGGCGCCGACTGGATGGACATGCTCACCGGGACGCTGGAATCCGACCCGGCCGCCGCGGAACGCGCCTACGGGGTCTACGCGCTCCTCGACGAGCTGGCCGACGCGGAGACCGACGATCCGCGGGTCGAGGCGGCGGCCCGGGCGGTCGTGGCGGCCATCCCGGAGCCGGCCCGGCAGGCCATCCAGATCCCGGACGGCTTTTTCGACGCACCCGGCGAGGGCTTCGCGGCCGCCTTCTTCGCCGATTTCACCCCCGCCCAGGCGGCCGCGATCCGACGGGCCACCGAGTTGATGAGGAGACCATCATGACCAACATCGAGCTGGTACGCGCCGCCTTCGACGCGTTCAACGACGGCGACGGCGACGCGTGCATGGCGCTCACCGCCCCGGATCTGATCATGAACCTGGCCGAGATGCCGGAGCCCCGGCACGGGAGCAAGGAGTGGCGGGAGGGCTTCGAGCTGATGCGGCGGGCCTTCCCCGACCTGCGGGCACAGATCGAGGACATCGTCGCCGACGACGACAAGGTCGCGCTCCGGCTGCGGTTCCGCGGCACCCACTCCGGCGAGTTCCTGGGCATCCCCGCCACCGGCCGCGCCATCGACTACGTCAGCTTCGAGTTCTATCGCATCGCCGACGGGCTCATCGCCGAGGAGTGGATCTGCTCCGACATGGCGACCCTGTTCCGTCAGATCAGCTGACGGGGCCGGATCGGGGCCCGGCGCGCGTCAGATCAGCTGACGCGGCCGCACCGGGGCCGGGGCGCCGGCGGCGAGCAGGACGGCCGCGAGACGGCGGACGTCACTGGGCGAGCAGCGGTGGTCGACGGGGACGGTGAGCATGCGGGCGGCCAGGCCGGCCGCCTTGCCGTCCCCGCTCCACAGGCCGCCGCGGTCCTGCCGCCAGTGCACCGGCGCGTAGATGCCGTGCGCGGCCAGGTGGCGCACCAGCGCGTCGCGACCGGGCTCGGACGGGCAGACCAGCTGGAGACGGAACGAACCGGCGCCGAGCACCCGCCACGCCGACGTCGAGGGCGGCAGCAGGGCGCGGAGCGAGGCGGCGTTCGCGGCGGAGCGGTCCCGCAGGCCCTGGGCGTCCAGCAGCGGGAGCACGGCGGCGGTGAAGGCGCTGGCCGGGCCGGCACTGCCGAGCAGCGTGTGCTCGCCGTTCCGCTGGAGAGCCCGGAAGTCGTCCTTGGGCACCGGTCGGCCGTCCAGCCAGGCCGACTTGAGCAGCATGGCGGCCAGCTTGAGCTGGGCGCCACCGCTCTCCTCGCCGGCCGGCCGCGGCAGCTCCTGCGACTGCGGCGACCACAGCAGGCCGCCGTCGGGCACCGGCAACGTCTTGCGGAGCGAGGCCACGGCGTACGCGGCGCGGCTGTCCGAAGCCCACGCGCTCAGCGGGTCGTGGGAATGGTCCTCGATCACCACCACCCCGGGATCGGCGCCGGCGAACGGGTCGTCACGGCCGAACAGGTTCTGCACCAGCACCACGTCACCGGGGATGGCGCGCAGCGTCGGCCGGCGCGGGCCACCGTCGTCGGGCAGGTGGCGGTACCAGGCGATCGGGACCTCGGCCGAGAGCGCCTCGGCCACGCCCATGCAGAAGTACGACGGGAGGTGCAGCCGCCCCCGCGGGCGCAGCATCCGCAGCAGCGAGATCAGGGCGCCGCAGCCGGTGGCGAACAGCTCGTGCCCGGCCGGCAGCCACGGGGCGGCCGCACCGACCGAGGCCGGATCCCAGTGGAACTCCGAGCCGATCTCAGGCGGCATTGCGCTGGACGTTGAGCTGGTCGACGTGGACCGGCGGCTCGCCGCGGTGCAACGAGGTCGCCGTACGCCACAGGATGCGCAGGTCGAGCGCGGGCGACCAGTGGTCGATGTACCAGCGGTCGAGCACGAACCGCTGCTCCCAGTGGATGTCCTCGCGGCCGTTCACCTGCGCCCACCCGGTGATGCCGGGCCGGACCTCGAGCCGGCGGCGATCGTCCGGGGAGTAGTGGGCGACCTGCGGCAGCACGTCCGGGCGCGGGCCGACCAGGCTCATCCGGCCGGTCAGCACGTTCACCAGCTGCGGCAGCTCGTCGAGGCTGGTGCGGCGCAGGAACCGGCCGCAGCGGGTGATCCGGGGGTCGTTCTCGAGCAGGCCGAACGGGTCGGCGAGGCCGATCTCGCGGGCCATCGCCACCGAGTCGTGCACCATCGTCCGGAACTTCCACATCCGGAACGGAACGCCGTCCTTGCCGGCGCGCTCCTGCTTGAACAGCACGCCCCGGCCGTCGGCGACCCGGATCCAGGCGGCGATGACCAGGATGACGGGGGCGAGGACGAGCAGCGCGACGGCGGCGGTCATCACCATCAAGAGGTTCCAGGTCTTGCGGGTCATAGCGACTCCACATTCGGTCCGGTGAGGCGGCGCCGGGTGTCGAGCACGTACCCGGCGTGCTGGAGGACGAGGTCGAGATCGAAGGCGTCGTGGTCGGCGAGCAGCAACACGGCGTCGGCGTCGGCCAGCTGCGAAGCGGTCGGCTGGACGCGGGCGACCCGGCGGTCGACGTGCGCGTCCTCGACGACGTGCGGATCGGCGGCGCGGACGTCGGCGCCCATTTCCAGGAGCAGCGCGGCGATCCGGCGGGCGGGCGACTCGCGCGCGTCGCCGGTGTTCTTCTTGTACGCGAGCCCGAGCAGCAGAATCGTGGACCCGTTGACCGCTTTCCGCCGCGAATTCAGGGCCGCGACCAGGCGGCGTACCACGTAATCGGGCATGTGGTTGTTGACGTCGTTGGCGAGCTCGACGAACCGGAAGCTCTGCCCGAGCGTCCGCTGCACGCGCCAGCTCAGGTAGGACGGGTCGATCGGCAGGCAGTGCCCGCCGACGCCGGGGCCGGGCACGAACCGCATGTAGCCGAACGGCTTGGTCGACGCCGCACCGATCGCCTCCCAGACGTCGATGCCGAGGTCGTGCGCGAACACCGCGAGCTCGTTTACCAGCGCGATGTTGACGTGCCGGAAGGTGTTCTCGAGCAGCTTGGCGAGCTCGGCGACGCGCGTGTCGGAGACCGGGATCGTGCGGTCGACGACGGTGTCGTAGAAGGTCTGCACCGCGCGCAACGAAGGCTCGTTGATGCCGGAGACGACCTTCGGGGTGGTGACCAGGCTCCACTCGCGGTTGCCGGGGTCGATGCGCTCGGGGCTGTAGCCGAGGAAGAAGTCCGTGCCCGCGAGAAGCCCGGAGCCCTCCTCGAGCAGCGGCGCCACCAGCTCGGCGGTGGTGCCGGGATAGGTGGTGGACTCCAGCGCGACGGTGGCGCCGGGGCGGAGGAAACGGGCGAGGGTGCGGGCGGACTCCTCGATGTACGTGAGGTCGGGCGTCCCGTCGCGCAGCGGGGTGGGCACGGCGATGACCGCCACGTCGAAGCCGGCGCACGAGCGGGGATCGGCGGTGGGATGGAAGGAGTCCAGGGAGCGCAGCACCGACGAGGGGACGTCGTCGACATAGGACTCGCCGGCGGCGAGGCGCTTGATGCGCTCGTCGTCGATGTCGAACGCCACCACGTCGTGGCCCACCTGCGCGGCCCGCACGGCGAGCGGCAGGCCGACGTAGCCCTGCCCGCAGACGACGACCTTGGTCATGTCAGTGCCTTCCGTTGCTGGTGTGGGCGGCGGACAGGGCCGGGCTCTCGGCCAGCCAGCGCAGCACCGCGATGAGGTCCTGGCGCGGGGCGGTGGGGTCGAGCAGGGAGAGGACCGCGCCGTCCAGCGGCGGCACCGGCACCTGGGACAGCAGCGGGTGGTGGGGCCGGCGGTCCTCCTCGCCCGGGCCTAGCAGCACCTCGCAGAGCTTCTCGCCGGGCCGCAGCCCGGTGTAGACGACCCGGATGTGCCGGTCGGCCGCGTCGGCCAGCCGCTTGGCGACGTCGGCGATGCGCACCGGCTCGCCCATGTCGAGCACGAGCACCTCGCCCGCGCTGTGCACGGCGCCGGCCTGCACGACCAGCCGCACCGCCTCCTGGACGGTCATGAAGAAGCGGGACACGTCGGGGTCGGTGACGGTGATCGGGCCGCCCTTGGCCACCTGCGCCTCGAACGCGGTCAGCACCGAGCCGCGGCTGCCCAGCACGTTGCCGAAGCGGACGCTGCAGTAGGTGCCGCCGGCCGACTCGTCGGCGGCCGCGGTGAGCCGCTCGGTGATGCGCTTGGAGTAGCCGAGCACGCTGCACGGGTCGGCGGCCTTGTCGGTGGAGATGTTCACGAACCGCTCGACGCCGTGCCGCAGCGCGGTCTGGAGCATCTGGTAGGTGCCGATGATGTTGGTCTTGAGCGCCTCGGACGGGTGCATCTCCAGCAGCGGCAGGTGTTTGAGGGCGGCGGCGTGGAAGACGACCTGGGGCCGGTGCTCGCGGAACACCTCGTCGAGGCGCTGCTGGTCGCGGATGTCGGCGACGACCAGGTTGCGGTCGTCGAGCAGGCCGCGGCCGTCCATCGAGAGCTGCACCGCGTGCAGGCCGGACTCGTCGCGGTCGAGCATCACGACCCGCTCCGGGCGGAACTGGGCGATCTGCCGGCACAGCTCGGAGCCGATCGAGCCGCCGGCCCCGGTGACCAGCACCCGGCGGCCCTCCAGGTAGCCGGCGACCGCGGCCAGGTCGATGCCGATCTCGCGGCGGCCGAGCAGGTCGGCGTGGCTGACCGGGCGGATGTCCTCGATGCTGACGGCGCGGCCGAACAGCTCGACCACCGGCGGCACGACCTGCACGCCGACGTTGAGCGCGCCGGCCAGGTCGCTCAGCTCGCGGACGAGGTCGGCGCTCGCGCTCGGGATCGCGATGAGCACGGCGTCGGCGTCGTACCGGCTGATCACCTGGGCCAGCGCGTGCCGGTTGCCGGTCACCGGCACCCCCATGATCCGCAGGGCGCGCTTGCGGGGGTCGTCGTCGAGCAGGGCGACCGGGACGTACGGGCTGGACGGCGTCCGCAGCATCGCGCGGACCACCTGGGCCGCCCCCTCGCCGGCGCCCATCACCACCACCCGGGTGCCCTCGTCCGGCGACGGCCGCAGGCGCTGGTCGTGCAGCAGGCGCACGGCGTAGCGCACCCCGGCCGCGAGGACGAGGGCGATCAGGCCGGACCCGATGATCGCGGCGCGCGGCACGAGCCGGCCCAGGAGGGTGTCGAGGACGAAGACCACCGGCGTGGTCACCGCGGCGGTCTTGGCCAGCGCGGCGATCTCCTCGAAGCAGCCGTACGACCACCGGCCGGTGTAGAGGCCGAAGTGGATGCCGGCGAGGGTCTGCACCACGGCGGCGACCGCGGCCAGCTCGAGCAGGCCCGAGCAGTTCAGGTACTGCAGGTGGCCGTCGTGGCGCAGCAGCGTCGCGATCAGCATGGCGGCCGCGAGCGCCAGCGCGTCGGCGCCGGCCCGCGCCGCTCGTCCGGGGAGGGCGGCCCAGAGCCATGGCGTGGGCCATGAGCCGCCCGGGCGCCAGTCGCCGGGCGTAGTTTCGTCCATGGTTCCGCCGGACACCGGCCGAGCCTCCATGGTCCCCCCTCGCGACAATTTCCGTCCCTTTTCCGGAGGGTGTCAGTCGCGCCGGGCAGGCCACAGTAGCAATTGTCATCAGCAACGCGAGGAAGCCTCATGTTGCCTATGACATGGCCTTCACCTGGTGTTTTGCCGTCCGAAAAAAGTGAATGACCATCGCATTACCCGTGACATTTGCTTCTTTTATTGGCACCGCACCGTTTGGCAGCGTCGAATTCCGGGTGTGCCGGAATGGAGTCCGCGATGAGAGTGCTGCACGTCATCACCGCGCTCGACGAGGGCGGCCCCGAGCACCAGCTGCGCCTTCTGGTGGACCGCCTGCCGCACGAGAGCGAGGTCGTCACGCTGTCCCCGCCGGGCGCGGTCGCCGACGCGCTGCGGGCCGGGGGCACCACCGTGCACGAGGTCACCGGCCGCCGCGGGCTGGCCGTCGTCGGCCCGCTGCGCCGCCTCATCCGGCACGGCCGGTTCGACCTCGTGCACACCCACGTCCACCGGGCCTGCGTGCCGGGCCGGTTCGCCGCCCGCCTGGCCGGCGTCCCCCGGGTCGTCGCCACCGAGCACCGCCTCGGCGACACCGCCGGCCGCCTCTACCTGGCCGGCGAGCGGCTCGGCCAGGTCACCATCGCCGCCTCGGCCGCGGTCGCCCGCCGGCTGGCCGACTGGGGCGTGCCGGACGAGCGCATCGAGGTGATCCCCAAGGCGGTCGCGCCCGGCGAGTTCCGCTACGACCCGCGCCTGCGCGCCGCCGTCCGCTCCCGGCTCGGCATCGCCCCCGGCGCGGCCGTGGTCGGCGGCGTCGGCCGGCTCGAGCCCGGCGAGCGCTTCGACCGGCTGGTCCGGGCCGTCGCCGAGGTGCCGGACGCGACCCTGCTGCTGGTCGGCGACGGCCCCGCCCGCGACGCCCTGGAGAAGCTGGCCGCGATCGAGGGCATCGCCGGCCGCGTCGTGTTCGCCGGCCCGGTCGGCCACGCCCGCGAGATGCTCTGCGCCATGGACGTCTTCGCCTCCCCCTGCGAGGACACCTTCGGCCTGGTCGTGCTGGAGGCCATCGCCGCCGGGCTGCCCGCGCTCTACGCCCGCTGCCCGCCGCTGGAGGAGCTGGCCGCGGCGCGGGCCGCGGTCGAGGGCGCCCAGCGGCTCACCCCGCACGACCGCGAGTCGCTCCCCCGCGGGCTGCGGGCCGAGCTGCTCTGCGTGGCCGAGCGCCGGGGCGCGCGCCTGCCCGCCCGCACGGCCGGCCCCCGCTATGACGCCGATCACCTGGCCGACGAGGTGGACCGGGTCTACTCGCGCACCGGCCGGTGAACAATGGCGGCATGGCGACGCTGCGGTCGGTGAATGTCGGCAAGCCCAAGGACGTCGAGTGGCGCGGGCGCACGGTCTTCACCGGCATCTGGAAGTCACCGGTCGCGGGACCGGCCATGGTGCGGCGGCTCAACATCGACGGGGACGGGCAGGGCGACCTCGGCGGGCACGGCGGCGAGATGCGGGCCGTCTTCGTGTACCAGCTCGACTCGTACCGGTACTGGCAGAAGTTCCTCGGCCGCGACGACTTCACGTACGGCCAGTTCGGCGAGAACTTCACGGTCGACGGCCTGCCCGACGACGAGGTACGCATCGGCGACCGCTACCGGATCGGAGCGGCCCTGTTCGAGGTGACCCAGCCGCGCGTCACCTGCTACCGGGTCGGCATCCGGATGGACGAGCCCCGCATGCCGGCCCTGCTCGTCCAGCATCACCGGCCCGGCTTCTACTTCCGGGTGATCGAGGAGGGCGAGGTCCGGGCCGGGGACGAGATCGTCAAGGTCGCCGACGGCCCCGAGCCGCTGACCGTGTCCGAGGTGGACGCCCTGCTCTACCTGCCCGGCCACCCGCGCGAGCGGATCGAGCAGGCGCTGCGCGTCCCCGCCCTCAGCCCCGGCTGGCAGGGCTCGTTCCGGGCGATGCTCGACGAGCCGGAGTCGGCCACCGGCAACGCCGGCCTGGTCGCCGCCGCGCCGCCGCCGGCCTGGGCCGGGTTCCGGCCGCTGCGGGTGACCGCGGTCGAGGCCGAGAGCAGCACGATCGCCTCGGTGCGGCTGGCCGACCCGGACGGCGCGCCGATGCCGGCGGCGCTGCCCGGGCAGTTCCTCACCGTGCGCCTCGGGGCCGGCCTCATCCGCAGCTACTCGCTCTCCGGGCCGCCCGGCGACGCCGGGTACCGGATCAGCGTCAAGCGCGAGCCGCACGGCCGGGCCAGCGGCTACCTGCACACCCACATCCACCCGGGCGACCTGGTCGAGGCGGCGGCGCCGCGGGGAACGTTCGTCCTCACCCCGGGGACGGCGCCCGTGCTGCTGGTCAGCGGCGGCGTCGGCGCGACGCCGGTGCTGGCCATGCTCCACGCCCTCGCCGCCGGGAAGTCGCCGCGCGAGGTGTGGTGGTTGCAGGCCGCCCGCGACGGCGCGGACCGCCCGTTCGGGGCCGAGTCGGCCGCGTTGCTGGGCGGCCTGCCCCGGGCGCACTCCTACGTGGTGCTCAGCCGGCCCGGGCCGGACGACCGGGATTTCGACGGCACCGGCCGGCTCACGGCGGACCTGCTGCGGACGCTGCGGCTGCCGGCCGGCGCGGACGCGTACCTCTGCGGCCCGGCCGCGTTCCTCACCGACGTCTCCGCGGCGCTGGCCGGGTTGGGCGCGCGGGTGCACACCGAGATCTTCGGCGCCCGGCCCGGCCTGACCCCGGGCATCGGGGCGACCCCGTCCCGGCCGCCGCACCCGCCGGCCGGCGAGCCCGGCGCCGGGCCCGCGGTGTCGTTCGCCCGCAGCGACCTGACCGTGCCCTGGCCCGCGGACGCCGGCAGCCTGCTCGACCTGGCCGAGGCGTGCGACGTGCCGGTCCGCTGGTCGTGCCGGGTCGGGGTGTGCCACAACTGCGAGAGCGGCCTGCTCGCCGGCGACGTGGAGTACACGACCGAGCCGGTCGATCCCCCGGCCGAGGGAAGCGTGCTGATCTGCTCCAGCCGCCCGCGCGGCCCGGTCGTGCTCGACCTCTGAGCCTGTCGGTTTTCGGACAATCCTCGGCCTTGCCGCCGTCCCGCGGTCCTGATCGGATCACGTGATGGCCGCAGCGGACCACCTCCTCGGCCTCCTGACGGAGTGCGTCGTCAAGATCGTCGGAGCCCGGGGCGTCTGCGGAAGCGGCGTGCTCGTCGCGCCCGGACACCTGGTCACGTGCGCCCACGTGGCGGAGTCCGACGACCTCGTGGCGATCGAGTGGAACGGCCGCGCGTACGACGGCTTCAAGGTGGAATTCGTGTCGCCCGAGACCGCGGCGCGGACGGCCGTGCGCGGCTTCCCCGACCTGGCGATCATCTCGGTCGACATCCCCGGGCACCCCTGCGCCAAGCTCGACTTCCGCGTCCCCCGGCTCGGCGACGACCTGCACGCCCTCGGCTACGCCGACCGGTACCGCCAGGGGTGGTCGATCGTCGGCGCCACGCCCGCCTACGACGGGCGGGACGGCCGGTTCCTCCAGGTGGCCACCGGCGAGCTCGCCCCCGGCATGTCCGGCGGGCCGGTGCTCAACCTGCGCACCGGCGGCGTCTGCGCGCTGGTCAAGACCACCCGCGACGACCGGGCCTCGCGCGGCGGGCTGCTGACGCCGCTGGCCGGGCTGCGGACCGCCGACGGCGATCTCTACCGCCGGGTCGTGCGCGGGCACGACCGCCACCACGCCGACACCACCCGGCCCTGGTCGCGCCTGCTCGACGAGCTCGGCGAGGACGAGGAGGGCGCCGCCGGGCGGCACCGCCGCCGCCGCTGGGAGCTCACCCCGGCCGAGGACCGCACGCTGCGCGGGCTGCTCGCCGGCCTGCCGGTGGCGGGCGGTCACGCGGCCCGGCTCGAGGCCGCCCGGCCCTGGCCCGCGCCCCCGGACCACCTGCCGCTGCACGACCACGGCGACGTCGCCACCGAGCTGGCCGAGCTGATGCCCGGCGACGGCCTGCCGTACCTGCTGCGCTACGTCGCGGGCCTGGTCGCCGACGCCGCGCCGGGAACCGCCGAGCCCCTCAACCGGTGGCTGCTGCTGACCGCGGGCGCCATGCGGCGCGGCGACGAGATGACGGCCTGCCTCGCCGCCCCGGAGCGGCCGGCCGAGGTCGAGTCGGTGATGATCCGGCTGCGGCCGTCCGGGCGGGACCACGCCCGCTACGAGCTCACCATCTGGCACCGGCTCGCCTCCGGCGAGGTCGTCGCCCGCGTCACCGACCCGCGGGCGCTGCCGTTCGACGAGGTCAAGCGGCGGATCTTCGAGGTGCTGCCGGAGCAGATCGAGGCGCTCGCCGAGACCGCCGGCGACCTGCCCGTCATGATCGAGTTCCTGGTCCCGGCCGAGCTGATGGACGAGGCCTTCGAGGCGTGGAACCCCTGGCCGCAGCCGTGGTCCCGGCTCGGCCGCCGCCACCCGACCGTCATTCGCGACGTCGACCGCGCCGCGCCCGGCCGCCGCGCCGGGGCCTGGGAACGCCGGTTCCAGGCCCTCCAGCGCGACCTCGTCGGCTCGGTGATGGACGTGGTCGGCTGCGACGACGACGCCGACCACGAGGCGATGGAGGGCCGGCTCCAGCTGCGCGGCGACCTCGCCGTGCTCGCCCTGTCCAGCTCGCCGCTGCGCTCGGGCACCGGGCCGGCGCTGGAGGTCGGGCTGCACGCCGGGGTGCCGGCCGTGCTGTGGCAGCGGGTCGGCTGCGCCGGGCCGGCCGACTGCGCGTGCGACGGGCGGCGCTTCCTCGACGCCCTGGGCCGCGAGGTGGCCGGTATCCGCGGGCCGGAGCTGCCGCGGCGGGTGTGGGAGCTGCGCAACGAGGCGGCCGGCCGGCGCGACGACGGGCACTGCGGCGCGCGGCTCGTGCTGCTGTGGGACGACCCGCGCCGCCGCCCGCCGCACGATCGGATGGTCGACCCGCAGGAGGGGACACGGGATGTCTGACTGGTGGATCTACCGCGGCACGGCCGAGCCGCACGACGGCATCGACCGGCTGCCCGAGCCGCCGCCGTGGCGCACCTTCGACGGCGGGCCGCCGCTCGCCGTCGACCGCGACGCCATCGCGTCCCGCCGGCGGCGGCTGTCGATCGCCACCACCTACCGGGTCGACGAGAAAGCCGTCGACCAGGTCAACACGGCCCTCTACCTGCGCCGGCCGCTGCTGGTGAGCGGCGATCCGGGCACCGGCAAGTCCACCCTGGCCTACGCCGTCGCCCGGGAGCTGCGCCTCGGGTCGGTGCTGCGCTGGCCGATCAGCAGCCGGTCGACCACCCGGGACGGGCTCTACCGCTACGACGCGGTGGGGCGGATCGAGGAGGCCAGCGCCGGGCTCGAGGTGGAGGCCGACCCGGGCCGGTTCATGCGCCTCGGCCCCCTCGGGACGGCTCTGGCCCCGTACCACCTCCCCCGGGTCCTGTTGATCGACGAGATCGACAAGAGCGAGATGGACCTGCCCAACGACCTGCTCGACGTCTTCGAGGAGGGCGAGTTCGAGATTCCAGAGCTGGCCCGGATCGCCGACACCCACCCGGAGGTACGGGTGCGGCCCGCCGACGACGGACCGCCGGTGACCGTGGCCGGTGGCCGCGTCGAGTGCCGCGCGTTCCCCCTGGTCATCCTCACCAGCAACCGCGAGCGCGAGTTCCCGCCGGCGTTCCTGCGGCGGTGCGTGCGCCTGGAGCTCGAACCGCCCGACCAGAGCCGCCTCGAGGCGATCGTCACCGCGCACCTGGGCCGCGCCGAGGCGGCCTCGGCGGCCGACATCATCGACCGCTTCCTGGCCCGCCGCGACCACGCCGAGCTCGCCACCGACCAGCTGCTCAACACCGTCTACCTGATCGCGAGCGCCAACGGCCACGCGCCCGGCACCCGCGAGCACCTCGCCGAGCTGGTCCTGCGCAGCCTCGACGCCGAGGGCTGAGGTGGACGCCGACCGGCTGCAGGCGGCGCTGTCCGCGGCCGGCTGCCCGCTCACGCCGCTGGAGATGTCGGAGGCACTCTGGCTCGCCGCCCGCATCCCCGGGCATCCGGGCGCCCGTCCGCGGCCCGCTCCCGCGCCGGTCGCGCCTCCGCCGGAGAATCGACCCGCGCCGGTACGGCTGATCCCCGTCCCGGAGCAGGCCGGCGACGACACCCCGCTGCACGTCCCGCAGGCGAGCCCCCGGCCGGCGGTGACCACGGCCGAGCGCCCGATCACGGCCGACTACGTGCGCGCCCGCACCGGCAGCGCCCTCCGCTCGGCCCGCGAGGTCATGCGCGCGATCCGCCCGCTCAAGCGCACCGTCACGTCCCGCCGCGACGTGGAGTTCGACGAGGACGCGACGGCCGAGCGGTTCGCCGAGTGCCGGCGCTGGCTGCCGGTCATGCGCCCGGCCGTCACGCCCGCCTTCGACCTGCTCCTGGTGGTCGACCGCGGCGAGGCGAGCCGGATCTGGGAGCAGACGGCGGCCGAGCTCGCCCTGGCGCTGGCCCAGAGCGGCACCTTCGGCCGGGTCCGGGTCCGCTACCTCGCCTTCGCGCCCGGCGGCGAGCCGCGCGTCACCGCCGTCCGCGATCCCGGCCGCCGCCCGGCCCCGGACGAGGACGTCACCGCCCGCGACCTGGTGCTGCTGCTGACCGACGGGGTCGCCGCGGCGTGGCAGGCCGGCCCGGCCCGGCGGGTGCTCGCCCGATGGGCCCGGCACGGCCGGCTCGCCATCGTGCAGCCGTTGCCGGAACGACTCTGGGGCCGGACCGGCCTCCCGCCCGTGCGCGGCCACCTGATCGCCCGGCGGACCCTTCAGTTCCGCGGCTACGGGTCGCCGGGCGGCGCGCCGGTCACCGGGGTCGTGCCGGTGCTCGAGCTCGACCCCCGCTGGCTGGCGCGGTGGTCCGGGCTGATGGCGGAGTCCGCCCCCGACGGCGTCGACGCCGCCGTGGTGATCCTCGACGCCGCCCGCACGCCGGACCCGGCCGACCCGGCGCCGGCCGGCCTGACGCCGCCCGAGCGGCTGCTGCGGTTCCAGGCCGAGGCCAGCCCGGAGGCGTTCCGGCTCGCCCGCTACCTCGCCGCCGTCCCGCTGACCCCGGCCGTGATGCGCGTGGTCCAGGCCGCGATGCTCCCCGAGGCCCGCCTGTCGCACCTGGCCGAGGTGTGGTTCAGCGGCCTGCTGACCCAGATCGGCGCCCTCGGCCAGCCGGTCTACTCGTTCGCGCCGGGCGTGCACGACATCCTGCTGGGCATGCTCCGGGAGTACGAGTACGAGGAGATCCAGCACCGCGTCTCGCAGTACCTGGAACGGCAGGCCGGGATCGGCCGCGGGAGCCTCCTGCTGGCCCGGCCGTCGAGCGGCGGCGCGCACCGGCTGCTGCCGATGAGCCGGCCGTTCGCCCGGATCCGCGCCCGCGCCCAGGCCCGCGGCACCGGCGAGCCGGACATCGTGGAGACGGTGCCGCGCCCGTCCGGAACGCTGGTGCTGACCGGCTCCGGCGTGCACGATCCGCTCTGGGGCCCGACCGTGCTCAGCAGCTCCGACGACCACGCCCTGCTGATCGGCCTGGACGGCGACGCCCGGTCGACGACGCAGGGCGAGCTGGTCGCGCTGGGCGAGGCGCTGGTGACCGCGTCCGGCCTGCCGCCCGCGAACCTGCGCGTCGTCATCAACCCCGACCGTCCCGAGACGCTCCTGCGCGAGGTCACCGAGGCCGCCGGGCGCACCACCGGGACGCTGCTGCTCTACTACTACGGCCACGGCGAGCGGACGGAGCCGGGCGAGCTGCGCCTGGCCGCCGCCGAGGGCTCGATCGCCTACGCGGATCTGCGGGCGGCCCTCGGCGACCTGAACCGGCCGGCCATCGTCATCCTCGACGCCTGCGTGCCGGGCGGCGCGCCGCTGCCGCCGGAGGGCGGGGCACTGCTCTATCTCGACACCCCGCCCACCGCCGCGCACCAGGCGCACGAGACCTTCGCGGACCGGATCGCCGACCTGCTCCGCGGTCCCCCGCCGGGCGCGGCGAACTGCTGGACCCTCCGGCAGCTGCAGGCCGTGCTGCCGATGAGCTTCGCCACGACCGACCAGGCGAGCCGATGGCTGCCCGCCGACCTGAACCTGACGCCGGTGACCGAGCCACCCCCGCCGCGTCCGTCGCCGGCCGCGCCGAAGCCGTCCGACCACGCGGTCACCTCGGCCAAGATGATCATCAGCGGCGGCCCGGCCGACGCGAAGGCGTCCCTGATCGGCACCGTCTCGGAGATCACGCCGCTCACCACCGAGGCCGTCATGACCGGGACCGGCGGCGGAAGCACCACGACCGTCGCGATGGACTTCGGCCGGATCACGGTCGCGCCCGAGATGGTCCTCTATCTGTTCGCCACCCCGAGCCAGACCCGGTTCTGGTTCATGTGGGACGAGCTGATCCGGGGCGCGATCGGCGCCATCGTGCTGGTCGACACCCGGCGCCTGGCCGACTGCTTCGTGCCGCTGGACTACTTCGAGAACCGCGGGCTGCCCTACCTCATCGCGCTGGAGGCGGCCGACGCCGACATCGCGGACGTGCGCAACGCCCTCGCCGTGGGAGCGGACGTCCCGATCGTCCACGTCGACCCGCGCGACCGGGAGTCGGTGCGGTCCGCCATGGTCGGCCTCGTCGAGCACGCGATGGCCACGATTCTCCGGCGGGTAACTTGACCACATGCGTCTGACGAAACACGGCCACGCCTGTGTGCGCCTCGAGAGCAGCGACGGAGTGCTCGTGATCGACCCGGGCACCCTGTCCGGCACCGGGTTGCTGGCCGGCGCCACCGCCGTGCTCATCACCCACGAGCACGACGACCACATCGATGCCGACGAGCTCCGGGCGGCGCGGGACGCCGACCCCGCCCTCGCCGTCTACACGCACGCCGAACTGGCGGCCACCCTCGGGGTGACCGCCGTCGGCGTCGGCGACACGTTCACCGCGGCCGGCTTCGGCGTGCGTGTCGTCGGCGGGGAGCACGCCGAGATCATCGACGGCCTGCCCGGCTGCCCCAACGTCGGCTTCATCGTCGACGGCCTCTACCACCCGGGCGACTCGTTGTTCGTGCCCGCCGAACCGGTCGACACCCTGCTGGTTCCGGCGTCCGGCCCGTGGCTGAAGCTCGGCGCGGCGATCGAGTTCGCCCGCGCGGTCAAGCCGGGGCGCGCGTTCCCCATCCACGACGCCCACCTCAGCGAGGTCGGCGTCGACTCCTTCGACTGGTGGCTGGACGCGAAGGGCGGGACCGACTACGCCCGCGTCCCCCTCGGCGAGTCGGTGCGCATCTAGCTCATCGCCTCATCGTCGCGAAGCGGCCACGTCCGGGGGCAGGACCACGTTCTTGACCTCGGCCATGTAGTCGTCGGCGGCGGCGACCGCGGCCTGCGGGGCGCCCCCGCGCTGCCGGGCGTCCAGGTAGGCGGCGTACCAGTCCCACCAGTCGTGTTTCGGCGCGGCCGCCTCGAAGGCGCCGTGCCGCTCGGAGGTCTCGTGCAGGAGCTCGGCGAGCTCGGCGACGTCCTTGCGCGTGTCACTCATGGGAACACCTTCGCGCACGTACGCCGGGCATCGCACCCGTGGGAGACCCTGGCGATCACCCGGGGGCGGCCGGTCCTGACTCGGCGTGCTCACGTGCCCGAAGCCACGAGGGCCGGATGACCGTCACGTGACCGGGCGCGGACGCCGACGATCAGCAGGTACCCGATCATCCAGAACTCGCCGATCGACGCGGGCACGGCGAGCACGTCCTTGACCGGGCCCGGCAGCAGATAGGCGGCGAAGGCGCTCAGCACGTACCCGACGCCGCCGGCGATGAGCACCCAGCCGAGCGCCCGCGGCATCCAGCCCGTGCTCAGCACGCTCTGTCCCATCGGGATGAGCCACAGCCCGAAGAAGATGCCGCCGGCGGTCCACAGGTGGCCGCTGATCAGATAGAGGAGCTGCACGCTGGTGGCGGCGTCGCCGAACGGGTCGGCGGCCACCGCCGCGGCGGCGCCGAGCAGGGCCGCGCTGACCAGGATGACCGCGGCGTTGACCAGCCCGAACGCGGCGATCCACGGTTCGCGGAACAACCGGTGGAAGGACAACGCGGCGAGCGCCTGGGTCAGCACGACGAGCAGCTCGACCGCCACGATGACGCGGGCGAGGGAGGCGTGGTCGGTCAGGTGCTGCAACGTGGCGACGGGGCTGTCGGCCGCGTACAGCATGGGCCGGAGGGTGAGGAAACCGGCCGCGCCGGAGATGGCGAGGCCCAGATAGAGAAGTCCGGTGATGCGTGCCTTACGTTGTAAGGTAGCCATACGTTGTAAGGTAACGCACGATGTCAAGGGAACCGCTGAGCCGGTCGCGCACCCTCGCGGCCGCCGTCGCGCTGGCCGACGCCGAGGGCCTCAAGGCGCTCACGATGCGCCGGCTGGCGGCCGAGGTCGGCGTCGAGGCGATGTCGCTCTACTACCACCTGCCCGGCAAGGAGGGCCTGCTCGACGGCCTGGCCGAGTCGGTCATCGGCGAGATCACGGCCGCCGTCGGAGAAGATCAAGTTCCCGATTGGCGTACGAGCATCCGGCGCCGATTCCTGACGGCGCGCGAGGTGATGCTCCGCCACCCGTGGGCCCCCGGCCTGATCTCGTCGCGGCCCTCGATCCCGCCCGCCGTCTACGCCTACTACGACGCGATCATCGGCACCCTGCTCGAGGCCGGCTTCCCGGCGAGCCTGGCCCACCGGGCGATCCACGCGTTCGGCACGATGACGCTGGGCTTCGTGCCCGAGCTGTTCGGCGTGAGCGCCGGCGACACGGCCGACGAGGAATTGGCCGCCCTGGCCCCGACGCTGCCGCACCTGACCGCGATGGTCGCCGCCGAGCTGCACGCGGCCGGCGACCCCACCCTCGGCTGGTGCGACAGCCAGACCGAGTTCGAGTTCACCCTCGACCTGCTCCTCGACGGCCTCGCCCGCGCCCGCGAGGGCTGAAAGGGCCGGTCCGCTGCCGGACATGAGCGAAGGTGGACCTTGTGAACGTGGACGCGCGCCGGCGGCGGTTCGAGGCGCTCGCCCCCGGGGTGATCGACGCCGTGCGCCGCTATCTGGCCCGGCGCACCGACCCGGCGACCGCCGACGACGTGCTCTCCGAGACGCTGCTGGTCTGCTGGCGGCGGCTCGGCGCGATCCCGGACGACCACCTGCCCTGGGTCTACGGCGTGGCCCGCCACTGCCTGGCCAACGCCGAGCGCGGCCGCCGTCGCCAGCAAAGGCTGGCCGCCCGCATCGCGGCCGCCGACCCGCCGCCGCGCGCCGTCGACGGGCCGGCGCCGCCCGACGACGACCTGGCTGTGGCGCTGGCCGCGCTGCGCGCCGAGGACGCCGAGCTGCTGCGGCTGTGGGCCTGGGAGGACCTGGCCGCCGGGCAGATCGCCGTGGTGCTGGGCATCTCGGCGAACGCGGCGAGCATCCGGCTGCACCGGGCCAAGGGGAGATTGCGCGCGGAGCTGCGAAAGGTGACCGACCCGGCCGGACATGACGAGACGAGAGAGGGGAGGCGGCCATGAGCGACGACGACCTGCGTTCGCGTCTGCGCCGTGCGGATCCGGCGGCGTCGCTGCCGCCGGCGCCTCCCGCCCGCGTCACGCATCTGATCGGAGAGACCATGAGCAGCAGCGTCACCGCGGTGCCCCGGAGCCCGGCGCGATGGCCGCTCGCCGCGGCCGCCGTCGTGCTGGTCGTCGCGGGCGGCGGCTGGTGGCTGGCCCGTCCGCCGTCGTCGTCGACGGCGCCGATCGCGGCGGCCTCGACCCCGGCCGCCGGCCCGTCCACCACGGTCGGGCTTCCCGGCGTACGGGCGAAATGCCGTGAACCGGAACCGGCGCTCCTGGCCGCCACCGCCGATGTCGCCGTCGAGGGAACGGTGACCGGCATCGCCCGCGGGATGGTCACACTGCGGGTGACCACGGTGTTCAAGGGCGCGCGGTTCGCCGAGATCACGGTGGCGCAGGTCGACGACAGCTCCGAGCAGCTGCTCGGCGGCAGCCCCTTCGCGGTCGGCCGGGCCTATCTGATCGCCTCGGCCCAGGGGAACGTGATGATCTGCGGCTACAGCGGCGAGGCTGCCACTCCCGGCCTGCGGGAGCTCTACGACGCGGCGTTCTAGCCCCAGACCTCCTCGGCCGTCTCGACGATCAGGCGCAGCTTGGCGACCTCCTCGTCGTAGCTGAGCACGTTGCCCTCGACGGTCGAGGAGAAGCCGCACTGCGGGGAGAGGCAGAGCTGCTCGAGCGGGACGTACTTGCTCGCCTCGTCGATCCGGCGCTTCAGCGTGTCCTTCGACTCGAGGACGCCGCGCTTGGTGGTGACGAGGCCGAGCACCACCATCTTGCCGGGCGGCACGAAACGCAGCGGGGCGAAGCCGCCGGAGCGGTCGTCGTCGTACTCGAGGAAGAACCCGTCCACGGCGAGCTCGCTGAACAGGGCCTCGGCCACGAAGTCGTACCCGCCCTCGGCCGCCCACGACGAGCGGAAGTTGCCCCGGCACATGTGGGTCGTGACGTGCAGCCCGGCCGGCCGGTCGGCGATCGCCGCGTTGATCTGCTTGATGTAGCGCAGGTGCTGGTGCTCGGCGTCGTCGCCGCGCTCGGTGAGCAGCCGCCGCTGGGCCGGGTCGTTCAGGTAGGCGAGGCTGGTGTCGTCGAGCTGGAGATAGCGGCAGCCGAGCGCGGCGACCCGGCGCACCTGCTCGGCGTAGGCGGCCGACAGGTCGGCCCAGAACTGCTCGTGGTCGGGGTAGACGGCCGGGTCGATCGCCGCCATGCCCCCGCGGTAATGCACCATGCTCGGCGACGGGATGGTCAGCTTGGCGGTGACATCCGGGCCGACCGTGTCGGCGAGGAACGCGAAGTCGTCGCCGAAGATGGTCTCGTTGAGCCGCACCGGCCCGTCGATCGCGAGCGCCGCCGACTCGAAGTCGAGCTCGCCGTCGGCGTTGCGGAAATGCACCTGGATCTTGTCGTCGGTCGGGTGCACGCCGCCGAGGCGGTAGATGAAGTCCATGTGCCAGGAGGTGCGCCGGAACTCGCCGTCGGTGGCCGAGCGCAGGCCGGCGTCGCGCTGCATGCGGACCACGTCGCGGATCGCGTCGTCCTCGATCGCGCGCAGCTCGCCGGCGTCGATCTCGCCGGTGGCGCGTCTGCGCCGCGCGTCGAGCAGCCGGGCGGGCCGCAGCAGACTGCCGACGTGGTCGGCCCGGAACGGGGGATTCTCGCGGGGCGCCATGCCGGGCAGCTTACGCCCGGGACCCGGCCGTCTGTCCACGATGTCGCAAGAGGCAATCGCCGAAACACTGTTCCGCGTCGAATTCGATGCCATTTCGGCTGGGCGACGCGAAGATCCGCTAAATCTGCCTCGGTCGATCGGCTATCGATCGTGTCGGGCTTGCTTCCGAACGGTAAGTTGAGCAGGTGCGGCGGCGTCGACAATTGATCCGCACAAATCTCTGCTGAGCAGGAACAACGGCGTACCCATCCGGGCTCGCCCCGGCTCCGAAGCACACGTGGGCGGTAGAGAGGGGTGGTGTCATGATCCGGGTTCTGGTGGTGCGGGACGAAGGATATTTCGGGGTCCCGGTGCGCGCCCTCATCGAGTCTCAGCCCGGCATGCACTACGTCGCGACCCTGCCGCTCGCCGGCGACCTGGTCGAGCGGGCCGCCCAGCTCTGGCCCGGCGTCATCGTCTTCGACACCGAGTACATGGTGAGCCAGCTGCTGCCGTTCGCCGCCGACCTGCACGCCGCCATCCCGTCCTGCGCCATGCTCGTGCTCTCCGACCCGGCCAAGCGCGGCATGCTCCCGCCCCGGCGCCGGGCCAACGGCCTAAACTTCCTGGTCAAGGGCGCCTCCGAGACGCTGCTCGCCGACTCGGTGCGCCGGCTGGCCAACGGCGAGCGGATCGTCTCGCCGATGCTGCAGGCCGCCTCGCTCAACGCCGAGCGCTCGCTGAGCACCCGCGAGCTGGAGGTGCTGGGGCTGGCGGCCGAGGGCGAGTCGGTGAAGGACATCGCGAACCGGCTCTACCTCTCCGGCGGCACGGTCCGGAACTACCTGTCGGCGATCATCTCGAAGACCGGCGCCCGCAACCGCCTCGACGCGATCCGCATCGCCCGCAAGGATGGCTGGCTGCACTAGGGCCTGTCCTGGGCACCCGGGTGGCGAGCGGCCGACGTACCGTTGGCCGGGATGCGAGACGATCCGGTCGTCGTGCCCGCGCTGCCGATCCTGCTGCCGCTGGGCGTACTCCTCATGGTCGTTTCCTGGTTTCTCCTGCGCCGCCGCGGCCTGCTGACCCCCGTCCGGCTCACGGCCTGCTGGCTCGCCGGCTGGTACGCGGTCGCCGTCCTCGGCGCGACGTTCCTGCCGATGCATCTGTCGCCCGGGTCCGCGCCCCAGCTTTTCCGGATCAACCCCATTCCCCTGTACGACGTCCGCCCCAGCGATTTCGTGCTCAATGTCGTGATGACGCTGCCCTTCGCCGGCGTGCTGCACGTGCTTTTCGGCATCCGCGACAAGGCCCGGGTAATCCGTCTCGGCCTGTTACTGAGCGCAAGCATCGAAATCACCCAGTCCGTGCTGATTCTGACCATGCACGACAACCGCTGGGCCGAGGCGAATGACCTGATCTCCAATGTGCTCGGGGTTTACCTCGGTTATCTCGCTTTGACCAAACTATTACGGTCAGACAATTTCCGGGCCTTGATCGAACGGGCCGAGCTGCACCCGGACCTCGAACGCCTCCCGGGCTAGACCCCCAGGACCGAAGCAAAGTCTGCGGCCAGCGGTGATCCGCTCGGACAGCCAGCCGCCGATGAGCTGGTCGAGCACGTCCGCCTCAGCCGAAGGTGAAGCTGTAGAGCTCGGCTCCCGGCGTGAGGAACGTGATCTCGGCGGTGCGGTCGGCGACCCGGCCCGGGTGGCGCAGCAGCTGGTAGAGCCGGCGGTCGCCGACCGTGCCGTAGCCCTCGGCGTCGAGGTCCGCGCCGGCCGCCTCGCCCGGGGCCGCGCCGTCGAGCTGGACGCGGAAGCGGACCGGGGTGGCCGCGCCCATCACCGCGTTGAGGTCGCGGGCGTGGAAACGGTACGCCACGCTGCCCGCCGCCGTGTTCAGCGTGGTGGCCTGCTCGCCGACCGTCCAGTCGCCGTTGAGCGCCCACGCGTTCAGGCCGAGCCGGTCGGGGACGCTGTAGAGGCCGGGCTTGTCGTACTCCACGCCCTCGGGCGACGCCAAGCGCTCGCCCCGCGCGTAGCCCGCGTAGTTCTCCGGCGACCGCAGCGTGTTCCAGTCGGCGGCGACCTCGGCGCCGGCCGGGGCGACGGTCACCAGGTCGCGCGCGGGCGAGCCGAGCAGCTCCTGGATCACCATCTCGGTCATGCCGTACTCGCCCTCGCCGAAGTGGTGGTACCGGATCCGGCCCTCGGTGTCGGCGGCGTAGAGGGCGGGCCAGTAGTGGTTGGCGAACGCCGTCCAGATCGCATAGTCGTTGTCGAGCGGGACCGGCCAGTCCACGCCGCGCGCCGCGGCCTCCCGGCGCACGTTGCCGGAATCGTGCTCGAACGGGAACTCGGGGGTGTGCACGCCGACGACGACCAGGCCCTCGGCGGCGTACTTGCGCGACCACGCCCGCAGGTACGGGAGCTGCCGCAGCCAGTTCACGCAGGTGTAGGTCCAGAAGTTGACCAGGACCACCTTCCCGCGCAGGTCGTCCGGTGCGAGCGGCGACGAGTTGAGCCACGTGGTGGCGCCGTCGAACTTCGGCAGGTGCCCCTCGACCGGGAGGCGGTCGGATGCCCGGTGCCGCCGGGCCGGCATGGGCCAATGCGCTGTCATGCCTCCACCTTCCCGGCCCGGGCCGCGCATCGCACCCGTGATTGACCCTGGCGTGCCCGCGGTCTCAGCCCCGGCACAGCCCCGCCGGGCGAGGATGCGGGCATGACGACGCTGGCACAACGTCCCGCGGCCCTGCTCGTCGCCGTGTCCCGCCCGTGGTTCTGGCCCGTCTCCTGGGTGCCGGCCTACCTCGGCACCGTCCTCGCCGGCCGGTCCTGGTTCCCCGCCGACCCGTTCCGCTCGGTCGTGGCCCTGCTGGTGCTGGGCCCGCTCATCTGGGGCGCGGTCCTGGCCCAGAACGATCTGCACGACCTGCCCAGCGACCGGGCCAACCCGCGCAAGGCCACCGCGCCCCTGGTCACCGGCGCGGTCACGGCCGCGCGCCTGCGCCGGTGGTACGCGTACCTCGCGCTCGCCTCGCTCGGCACGGCCCTGCTGGTCGGCCCCCTGTTCGTGCTGGGCGTGGCCGGCGTCCTGGCGCTGGGCTGGGCCTACAGCGTGCCGCCGCTGCGCCTGAAGACCCGCCCCGGCTGGGACGTCGCCGTCAACGCCCTGGTGGTGGGCCTGGTCTCCCCCGCCGCCGGCTGGTCGATCACCCGCGCCCCCTGGGAGTTCCCCTGGCCGTTCGCGGTCATCGGCGTCCTGTTCGCCGCCGCCCTCTACGTGCCGACCACGGTGACCGACCTGACCGCCGACGAGGGAGCGGGAGACACCACGTTCGCCGTACGCTTCGGCGCCCGCCCGGCCTACCGGCTCGGTGTCGCCCTCTGGTCGTCGGCCCTGGCGTTCTCGGTGCTGTGCGCCGCGCTCGGCCTGCTGGTCCCCCGCTCGACGCTCGTACCGCAGCTCCTCACCGTCCCCGTGCTGCTGGCCGGCTACGCGCTGCTGACCCGCCGCCCGACGATCACCCGGATGGCGGCCGTCTCCGTCCTGTTCGGCATCCCGACGATCGGTTTCGCCCTGGCCTACATCGGGTCGTGACGCCCGGAAACTCGGTGGGCTCCCCGGCTCGTGCCGCCTACCATGGGTCCATGGACGTCAGCATGCGGACCACCACCGCGACCGCGCGAGCTACCGGCTCGACGGTCGCCGCTGCCTGACTTCATTCATCCGCCGGCGGACCGGGAACGGGCCTGCCGGCCGATTTCCGTCCCAGGCCCCTTTCCGGTCGCTTCCGACCCGAAAGGTCCACTGCCATGTCCATCGACGACACCGTTCGCACCTTCGTCGACTTCTACTCCGATCGCGGCCACGTCGAGATTCCCGGCCACTCGCTCGTGCCCCCGTCCGGGGACCCGGTCCTGTTCACCACCTCGGGCATGCACCCGCTCACCCCGTACCTCCAGGGAAAGCCCCACCCCCGCGGCCGCCGCCTGGTCGACGTGCAGCGATGTCTGCGCACCACCGACCTCGACGAGGTCGGCGACGACACCCACCTCACCGTCTTCGAGATGCTCGGCTCGTGGTCGCTCGGCGACTATCCCGGCACGCAGAGCCTGACCTGGGGCTACGAACTGCTGCGCGACGGCTTCGGCATCGAGCGGGACCGCCTGCACGTCACCGTCTTCGACGGGGACCGGGAGTCGGAGCGGACGTGGCGGGAGCTCGGCGTCCCGGTCGAGATCACCACCGACGACAACTGGTGGTCGAACGGGCCGACCGGACCCTGCGGCCCGGACTCGGAGATCTTCGTGTGGACCGGCGACGGGCCGCCCGGCGGCACCCCGACCACCGACGACCGGTGGACCGAGGTGTGGAACCACGTGATGATGCGCTACCGGCGCCTCGGCGACGGCACCCTGATTCCGGTCGAGCCGGAGAACATCGACACCGGGATGGGGCTGGAGCGGCTGCTCACGGTTCTGCAGGGAAAGCGGTCGGTGTTCGAGACCGACGTCTTCGAACCGTGGACGAACCTCTGGGAACTGGACGAGCCCGACCGGCGCCGCGTCGTCGACCACCTGCGCTCGGGCATCGTGGTGATCGGCGACGGCGTCCGCCCGTCCAACACCCGCCAGGGCTACGTGCTGCGGCGCCTGATCCGCCGCGTCCTGACCACCCTGTGGCGCACCGATCCGACCCGCACCCTGGGCGACCTCCCGCCGACGCCGATCGAGCACACCATCGACCACTTTCACCTTCAAACCCTTCCCTCGCCCGTACGCGATGTGCTCCGCACCGAGGAGAAGACCTTCCGCGAGCTGCTGCGGCGGGGCCGTCCCGTGGTGTCGCGGCGGCGCGAGCGCGGGCCGCTGACCGAGGAGGACTACCGCTTCCTGCACGACACCCACGGGCTGCCCCGCGACCTGGTCGACCAGATTCCGGGTTGACGGCTTTTACTCAGGCGAGTAAAACTTTACTCATGCGAGTAAACGATACGGTGACGCTGGCCCGCCGGGCGCAGATCGTCACCGCCGCGATCGACACGATCGCCGAGCTCGGGTACGGGCACGCCTCGTTCGCCCGGATCGCCAAGCGCGCCGGGATCAGCAGCACCCGCCTGATCTCGTACCACTTCGACGACAAAGCCGAGCTGGTCCGGGCCGTCGTCGCCGCCGTGCTGTCGGAGGCGGCCGAGCACATGGGCAAGCGGCTGCGGGCGGCCACCACCCGCCCGGAGCGGCTGGCCGCCTACATCGAGTCCAACCTCGAGTTCATCGCCGAGCACCCGACCGCGATCCGGGCGGTCATCGAGATCGCGCAGAACGCCCGCACCGAGGACGGCGCTCCGCTGGTCCGCACGCAGGACGTCGACGACCCGGTGTCGCGCCTGGCCGCCGAGTTCCGCGACGGCCAGGCGGCGGGCGACTTCCGCGCGTTCGACCCGGTCGTCATGGCGGTGACGCTGCGGGCGGCCATCGACGCGGCCGCCTCGGCGCCCGAGCTCGACCCGCACGCGTACGCCGCCGAACTGGTTTCGATCTTCGCCCGTGCCACCGGGAAGGACCCGTCGTGACCGTGACCGCTCCCGCCCGGACCCCGAGCCGCGCCTCGATGCTCCGGCCGCTGATCGTCGACTTCGGGCTGCCGATCGCCGTCTACTACGGGCTGAGAGCCGCCGGCGTCGACCAATGGTGGGCGCTGCTGCTCTCCGGCGTCGTGCCGGCGGCCGCCGTCGTGGTCCGGCTCATCCGCAGCCGTACGGTCGACTTCCTCGCCCTTTTCGTTCTGTCGATCGTGGCGCTCAGCCTCGGCATCTCCGCGATGACCGGGGACGCGCGCACGATGCTGATCCGCGACGCGTGGGGCGGCCTGTTCGGCGGCCTGATCGCGGTGTGGCTGCTCGCGTCAGTCTTCGTCGGCCGGCCGGCGCTGCTCTCGCTGTACCGGACGTTCGTGCTGGCCAAGGTCGGTCCCGAGGGCCTTCGCGCGTGGGCCGGCCGGTGGGACACCGACCCGGGGTTCCGGCACGGCGTGCGGGTGCTCACGTTCGTCTGGGGGTGCGCGGGACTGCTCAACGTCGTGGTCACCGTCGTCGCCGCGTACGCGCTGCCGATCGATCTCGCCACCGGCGTCCTGAACGTCTCGTGGCCGGTGATCCTGGTGCCGGCCCTCGCGTTCCACCTCTACTACACCAAGAAGTGGGACCTGCGCGCATGAGCGACCCCGACGTCATCGTCGCCGGGGCCGGCCCGACCGGCCTGATGCTGGCCGGCGAGCTGGCCCTCGGCGGCGCCCGGGTGGTCGTCCTCGAGCGGCTCGCGGCCCGCACCGGCCAGTCCCGGGCGCTCAACCTCCAGCCCCGCTCGGCCGAGGTGCTGGCCTCCCGGGGACTGCTCGACGACCTGCTGCGGGTGGCGCCGGCGCTGCTGCCGCGCGGGCATTTCGCCGGCATCCCGCTGGACTACTCGGAGCTGCCGACGCCGTACCCGTACCAGATCGGGATTCCGCAGGCGCGGGTCGAGGAACGCCTGGCCGACTGGGCGCGCTCGCTCGGCGCCGAGATCCGGTACGGCGTTCCGGTCACGTCGTTCGCCCAGTCGGCCGGCGAGGTGACGGTCGACGGCCTGCGCGCCCGGTATCTGGTCGGCTGCGACGGCGCCCGCAGCGTCGTCCGCACCGGGCTCGGGGTGCCGTTCCCGGGCCGGGACGCGCGGGTCTGCGCCCTGGTCGCCGACGTCACCCTGCACGGCGAGGGACCGGCCGGCTGGGAGCTGCCCGCGCCCGAGGGAGACGGCCTGCTCACCGTGCTGCCGCTGGGCGACGGCGTGTTCCGGGTGCTGGCCGCCGGCCCGGTGCAGATGGCCGCGGGCCGGGACGACCCGATTCCCGACGCCGAGATCGCCGATGCCCTGTCCCGCGACGGCCTGACCCTGGACACGGTCCGTTGGGCGAGCCGGTTCACCGACACGACCCGGCAGGCCGCGCGGTACCGGACCGGTCGCGTCTTCCTGGCCGGCGACGCCGCCCACGTGCACTCACCGGCCGGCGGGCAGGGCCTGAACCTCGGCCTGCAGGACGCCTTCAACCTCGGCTGGAAGCTGGCGTCCGTGCTCCGCGGCGCCGGCGACTCGCTGCTGGACACCTACCATCTCGAGCGGCA
The DNA here is from genome assembly GCF_055586105.1 of Actinoplanes sp. NPDC051537. Lineage (NCBI taxonomy): Bacteria > Bacillati > Actinomycetota > Actinomycetes > Micromonosporales > Micromonosporaceae > Actinoplanes > Actinoplanes sp. NPDC051537. Next base: position 23,787 of record NZ_JBVJIU010000022.1, on the reverse strand, counting down.
TCCGGTCGCCGCCCGGGTGCTGGAGTCCACCCGCGCCCAGGGCGTCCTGCTGGTGCCGGACGAGGACGTCGCCGCCCTGCGCGAGGTCTTCACCTCGCTGGTCGACACCCGGGCGCTCGCCATGCGGGTGGCCGGCCTCGACCACGGCAACCGCATCCCCGGCCTCGACTTCTCCCTGCTGCACGACGGCCGCCATCACACGGTCGGCGGTGTCACCGTCCGCCCCGACGGTTTCGCGGCCTAGTCCTCAGCCGACCTCGATGCGCATCACGCAGTTCTTCGTTCCTTTCGGGCGCACGTACGCGAACCCGGCCCGCTCGAAGAGACTCCGGGTGCCCGTGTAGAGCACCGACACCTTCTTGCCGTCGTTGTCGTGCGGATAGCCCTCGACCGTGCCCCCGCCGGCCCGCGCGATCAGGTCGAGGGCCCCGCCGAGGGCGACCGCCAGCACGCCCTTCCGCCGGTACTTCTTGTCCACGAACATGCACGTGATCCGGTAGTCGGGCACGAGGTCGGCCTCGGCGTCGTACTGCTTGCGGTGATAGATGTTGGGCAGCTCGGCCGGCGACCCGTACTGGCACCAGGCGACCGCCTCGTCCCCGTCGAACACCAGCGCCGCGTGGGCCCGCCCCTCCCCCACCAGCCGCCGCTTCAGCTCCCGATTGGCCTCGGCGCTGAAGGTCTTCTCCTCGTGCAGGGTGTGGAAGTAGGTGCACCAGCACCCGCCGAAGACGCCGTTGTGGCGCTCCATGAGCCGGGCGTAGGCGTCCCAGGTGTCCGGGCCCAGCGCCGCGATCGTGTAGTCCATCGCCCCTCCTCCACGTTGCGATGATCGACAATATCGGCCGCCGCATAACTGGCAAAAAATACACCTAAATTGCTGTTCGATGGCCGCCATAACATGTCCGTTCAGCACGGCAGAGGCATCGAACGAGCGATTGCCGGCGATGTTGCCACGGCGTTACGCTCCATTCTCTACCCGGCGGAGGGGGATAGTCGTGGCCGATGAATCGGTGGAATCGCGCATTGCCGAGCTGGAAGCGGAAATCGCTCAGCTCCGGCAGGGCCAGGACGTCAGCGACGGCATGCGCAGCCTCAACCTGACCGTCGAGAAGGCGCGTTCGCGGGACGAGGGACCGCTCGAGGCGGCGGCCTCCACCTGGTCGTCGTTCTGCTGCGTGGCCACGCTGTCGAGCGCGTCGTCGTACTGCGTCGCGCAGGAAGTGGCCGAGTCCGACCCCGAGCTGGCGCAGGCGTTCGTCATCCTGCACCGCCGGGCGGTCGAGGTAATGGGCGACGACGGCGCCGCGGATGCGCTGATCGCACAGGCGAACAACCACGAGGTCCTTCAGGTCAAGCCGTCCGTCAGTTGACGGATGGAACGGATGAGCAACCGCGATTTGCTCGAACGGCTCGCCCCGATTATGGACCCCGAGTGCGGTCTGTTGAGCGGGCTCGAACCACTTACCTTTCCGGCCGGATACGAAGGCCACATGCATGGCTTCTCGGCCGCCGTCGGCCGCGTCGCGGCGCTTCACCCCGGACCGGTGAGCGCCGACGCGGATCTGGCCGGATACGGCACCTCGTGGGACGAGACCACGGCCCGGATCCGGGCGTGCTGCGAGGGCGTGGAGCGATATTGCTCGACGATGTACCCCGTCTCCGGCGTTCGCGTGGCGACCGCGGCCGAGCTGGGCGACCGAGCCCTCGACCCACGGCGGCTGCCGCAATGCTCGGCCCGCGAGCGACGGCGGGCCGACCCGGCGCACCGGCTGCGGGCGCCCGACCCCGGCGCCGAGGAGCGGTGGGTCCGCGGCTTCTCCCTCACCCGCGGCGAGGAGGCATGGATTCCGCTGACCGCCGCCTATCTCGGCCTGCCCGAGCCGCTCACCGCTCACCTGGTCTTCCCCGAGTCGACGGGGTTCGCCACCGGGTCGAGCTACGAGGGCGCCATCCTGTCCGCCCTGTGCGAGGTGATCGAACGCGACAGCCTGGCGCTCTGGTGGCTGCATCAGCTGCCGCTGCCCCGGATCGAGCTCGGCGCCCCGCCGGATCCCGTCCTGGCCGACCTGCTGGATCGGGCCCGCCGGGTGGGGATCCGGACCCATCTCCTGGACCTGACGAGCGATCTCGGCGTTCCGGTGGTCGGGCTGGTGCAGACGTCGGAGTCGGGCACGCCACGCCTCGTCACCATCGCCGCGTGCCGGCCGACCGGGACCGCCGCCGCCGTCCGCGTCGTCGAGGAGGCGGCCAGTCTCCGGGTGGCGCTGGCCTGGTCCCGCGGGCCGGTCGACCGGGCCGCCCTCCGGGCCGGCGCGCCGCATCCGCCGATGGCGTTCGGGCTGCTCTACGCGGACGAGGAGGGACCGGGACGGTTCTCCTTCGCCACCGACGACAATCGCACCCGGCCGGCGCTCCCGGCGCCGGTCGGCGACGAGCGTCCCCTCGAGGCGATCGTCACGGCTCTCGCCGACCGGGACGCCGAGGTGTTCGTCGTCGACGTGACCCAGCCCGAGGTCCGCGAGGTGGGCCTGGTCGTGGTGCGGGTCATCGTGCCCGAGCTGATGCGGATCAGCTTCTGCCACAGCATCCGGTACCTGGCCCACCGGAGGCTCTACACGGCGCCCGAGGCGATGGGCCACGGGGCACGAACCGAGGCGATGGTCACCGATGACCCGATCCCCTTCGCCTGACCGGCCCGGCGTGCTGGTGATCGGCGCCGGCCCGCTCGCCGATCGCGTCGTGGCGCTCCTGTCGGACGGCGTGGCCGTGACGGCGATGCCCCGGCCCGAACCGGCATTCGACGATCCGGCGCGCTTCGCCACCGTCGCGCTGGTCGGCGAGCGCCCGCTACCGGCGTTCGAGGCCGCGATCGACGAGGCGTCCTGGCGAAGCGGCACGCCGTGGACGTCGGCCCTGCTGCTGGCGCAACGGTTCCGCGTCGGTCCGGCGATCGTGCCCGGACGCACTCCCTGCCACGACTGCTGGCGCCGGCGCGTCCGCTCCCAGGCGCCCGACATCGCCGTGCACGACGCGATCGACCACCACGGCGCCACGACCGGCGCCGGCCCCTGGTTCGCCGGGGCGCTCCCGGCGCTGCGCGAACAGATCGCGGCGCTGCTGGCGGCCGAGGTGCTGTCGGTGGCGACGGGCCGCTACCCGTTCCCGCCGGCAAACCGGGGACGGTACTGGCAGGGCGACGCCGTCTACGGGGGCCTGCGCGCTCATCAGTTCGCCGGCGTCGGCACCTGTCCGCGCTGCGTGACCGAGGAAACCCGCGCGGCCGGCGCGGCGGCGCTGGGACGTTTCGTGGCCGGCCGCTTCCCGGCGCGGACCCGGTCGGCCGCCGGGCGGGAAGGCTAGCGGATGCGCCGGGACGTGGAGCGCTACGACGCCGAGGGCCTGGGGTTGCGGACGGGGCAGATCTGGGAGATGCGGCTGCCCCGGCGCCCCCGGTTCGTCCGCGATCTCGTGGCCATCCCGGTCGGCGGCGGCTTTCATCTGCTCGGCGCCGAGGGACTGACGCTCGGCGGCGAGTCGGCGGGATGGATCCTGCGCCATCTCGTGCCGCTGCTGGACGGCACGAGGACGCCGGCCGGCCTGATCGCCGAGCTGCCCGGCGTGGCCGGGAGCTCGGTGCGGGACGTCCTGTCCCTGATGCACATGCACGGCCTGCTGGAGGACGGCGAGGACCCGTCCACGCCGGACTGGCGGGCCGAGGCCGATCGGCGGTTCGGCCCGCAGCTGGAGTTCTTCAGCCGCTATCTCCGGGTCACCGGGTACTGCCGCAATCGCTACGAGGCGCAGCGGGCGTTGCAACGGGCGCGCGTGAGCGTCGTGGGCGACCCGGAATGGACGTCGCTGCTGGCCGGTCAGCTCGACGCCGCCGGTGTCGGCCTGGCCGCCGGCGGGGGCGACCTCGTCGTGCACATCGGCGGCGGACCCGGCCCGGACGCGACGGCGCGGGAATGCCGGGACGCCGGCGTGGCGCTGCTGTGCGTCGACCCGGTCGCCCTCTCGCTCGGACCGCTGACCTATCCCCGGGAGTCGGCGTGCCCGCGGTGTGCCCGGGGCCAGCTGCCGCCCGCGGAGAGCCACACCGGGGCGCCGCCCGAGGTCCGCCGGCTCTGGGCCGTCGCCCTCGTGAGCCGGGCCGCGCAGCACGTCGTGGGGCACCTGACCGGGCTGATCCCGTCACCGGTCGTCGGCGGCGTCGAGACCTGGTCGCCCGGGCGGGGCGAGGCGGTCAAGCAGGAGGTGCTCCGGCTGCCGTCGTGCGACCTGTGCGGCGACGACGCCGCGCCGCCGACCGTCACCCTGCCCGGCGGCACGCGCGAGAACATGACGCTGCTCTACCACCGCAACGTGGCCGTGCAGCCGTGGCACCTCCGGCAGCCGGCGGGCATGCAGCATCACCTGAGCGCGGGCGTGCGGCGGCTGACCCGCGGCGCGTACCTCGGCCATTCCTGGGCCGCCCGGCTGCCGCTGCCGGACCCGGCCGGCGGGCCGGCGGCGGAGCCGGATCTCCGGGCGTTGTCGTACCTGCTGCACTACAGCGTCGGCGGCCGGAGCACACCCACCGGCGACGGCGGACATCACCTGACACGCCACATCGCGTCGGGCGGAAACCTGGGCTCGACCGAGATCTACGTCGTCGCCGCAAAGCAGCCGGGCCTCTACCACTACCTGATCGTCGGCCACTCGCTGGAGGTGCTGCGAAGCGATGACCGCGCCGGAGCGCTGGCCGGCTGTCTGCCGGACGCGGGCGACGCGGGGGTGTTCGTCGTGCTGGTCGGCGCCGTCGGCCGCCTCCGGGCGAAGTACGCGGACCGGGGATACCTCTACAGCCTGCTCGACGCCGGGCTCGTCGCCCACCGGCTGGAAGCGCTCGCGGCCCGGATCGGCCTGCCCCTGCGGATGATGTGGGAGTTCGACGACGAACGGCTGGCCGGGGTTCTCGAGGTCGACGGCGTCGGCCTCGCGCCGGCCGTGGTCGTCGCCCTGGGCCGGGCCGGGAGCCGTCCATGACGCACGACCCGCCGTGGCCGGCCGGTCTCGCCGCGCGCATGGTGGCCGCCACCCGGGCCACCCCGGAGGCCGTGCCGGCGCAGCCGGCTCCACCGCTGCCGGGCGACCGCGGACGCCCCTGTCCACTGCCGCGCCCGCGCGAGTTGCCGGACCCGGACGGAGCCTTGACCGACGTCATCGTTCGCCGGCGGAGCCGCGGACCGCGCCCCGGCCCGCTCGGCGACGCCGACCTGAGCACCCTGCTGGCGTCGACCGCGGCTCCGCTGCCCGAGGCCCTCCTTCCGCATCCCGGCCTGGCCCCGATCGTCTTCGCGCTCGTTCTGGACGTGGCGAACCTTCCGCCGGCCGTGTACCGGCACGTCCCGGCCGGCCACCTGCTTCTGCCGGTGAGGGACGTGGAGCGGGAAGCGGTGCGCGACCGGTTGCTGCTGCAGCGGGACCACGGCGACGGCGCGGTGATCCTGCTCGTCGCCGTGCCGATGGCCCGGTGGCTGCACCGGTTCGGCGACCGCGGGTACCGGGGTGCGGCGTTGCAGGCCGGATATCTCACTGATCGCCTCTACCTGGCGGCCGAGGCGCTGGAGCTGACCTACACGGCGTCGGGCGGGTTCGCCCCCGCGCGCGCCGACGAGCTTCTCGGGCTGGACGGCTACCACCACACCGCGATGTTCTCGTTCGTGGTCGGCGCGCGGCGGGCACATGACCGGTGAATGGCACATCGAGCCGTGGGCGGTCCTCCGCGTGGCGGGGCTGCCCGCCGAGGTGCTGTCCGGGCTCCGGCTGACCCGCAGCGCGGAAGCGGCGACGAGGCTGGACGAGGCGGAGAGCCGCCGGGCCGCGCTCTGCGCCGGGCACGTGCCGGATCTCTTCGCGGCGATCGGCGGATGCGCGGACGTGCCCGAGCGCCGCCTGCTGCTCGCACTCAAGCGCCGGATGCACAACGGGCAGCCGATCGCCGCCCTCGTCGGCAAGCACCGGCTTCCGTCCCGGGTTCGCGACGGGCTGGAGCTCGTCGTGGCCGCCGAGACCGAGGCCGGCGCCCTGGCCGACGCCTATGAGGCGACCTATGCCGACGAGCGGCGGGCGATCGGCGCGGCCCTGCGCCGTCGCGTGGCCGGCACCGGCTGGAGGAGCGAGGTCCTGCTGTCGAGCGGCGACCTCTACCGGGCATCACGATGGATCGAAGAAGCCCCGGACACCCCACCGGCCGACGCGCGGCAACGGCGGCAGGAGGCGGCGCTCGCCCGGTATCTCTACCGCTCGGCCACCCGCACGGCGCCTTTCGGCGGGTTCGCCACCGTGTCCCACGTGGTCCTTCCGGCGCAACCGCAGCTCCCGCCGGCTGGCGAAGCGCCCGTGCGCCGGCAGGACTTCACCCAGGTCAACGTCGGAGCACTCCGGCAGTGGATGCTGCGACACCTGGACGACACCGCGGCGCGGAACCTCCCCCTGCGGGTCGCGCCGCTGCGGAAGACCACCGAGGACGCGCTGATCTTCGTGCCGTTCCCGCCGGGCGGAGACGTGCGGACCGCGCCCCGCGGCTCGTTCGTCGAACAGGTGCTGACCGTCGCCGAGGGCCGGTCGACCGATCAGGTCGGCGAGCTGCTGTCGGCGACCGCCGGCGAGCGCGACACCTGGCGACGGCTCGTCGATTCGATGGTGGCGATCGGGCTGATCACCCGGGACCTCCCGCACTTCGCCGCCGACCGGGCCGGCCTGGAGGAGCTGGCCGATCAATGGGCGCGCCTCGGCGATCCCCACCTCGCCCGGCGGGTACGGGAGATGGCCGGCCAGATCGCCTCCGGGCAGCGCGCCGAACGGGTCGAGAAGCTGCACCGCCTCCTGGAGAGCCCGGCCGGCACGACGCCGATCTACGTCGACCGGACCCTGCACGGGATCACCGGCGAGGCGCTGGGAGTCGGCCTCGACCAGCTCCTGGAGGACCTCCGGCCCGCGTTGACGCTGGCCGCCGCGAGCCTGTCCGATCGCCCGCACCGGTGGGTGCGCGACGCGTTTCTGCGGCGCTTCGGCCCGGAGGGTGTCTGCACCGACGTTCCCGCGTTCCTGACCGACCTGCGGCGGGACGCGCGCCTGATGGCCGGCCTCGGCATCGTCGACGACCCGATTGCCTGGATCGACTCGCCGGTGGGCCGGGCGATCGGGGACGGCGACGGCGGCCGGGTGGCCCTCGACGCCGCGCTCTTCGCGACGCTGCCACCACCGGACGGTCCGCTGGCGTTCGCCGTCTTCGTCCAGATCTCCGCCCGGGATCGGCGAGCGGCGGCGGCCGGCGACTACCGGGTGGTGCTGAACGACATCCAGAGCGGCCGGCACAAGTACGTCTCGCGGTACCTCGGGGCGCCGGACCCGGTGACCGCGTCGGCGCTGGCCGAGGCCCGGCGGACGTTCGCCGCGCCGGCCGGCCCGGAACCGGTGGAGATCATGCCGGTGCTGGGCCTCAACTTCCAGCTGCACCCGCGGCTGACGCGATGGACCCTCGAGACCCCGGGAGAGGCCGGCCCCGATCCGGAGAAGACCATTCCGCTGTCCGATCTGGTCGTGCGTCTCGACCGCGCGACCGGCCGCCTGACGGTCGCGTCGGCCCGGCTCGGGCGCGCCGTCGAGCCGGTCCACCTGGGGTTCCTGCGTGACCTCAACCTGCCCGGCGAGCTGCTGCTGATCCGCGCCCTGTCGCCGCGGATCGCCGAGGACACCGTCTCCGAGCGTGCCGACGTCTACGGGGTCCTCGACCGGTCGGACGCGTTCCGCCGCCGCCCGCTGCGACGCTTCCGCCCGCGCGTCGAGGTGGGCCGGCTGGTGCTGGCGCGAGCGCGCTGGGCCCTCCCCCTGGCCGAGGTGCCGGCGCCGGGCCCACGCGAGTCCGATGCCGCGCACTTCCGCCGGTTGTCCACGTGGCGCCGGGACAACGGGCTTCCGGAGCGGGCCTTCGTCCGGCGCCTGCCGGCCGGCGGGACGGGCCCGGAGGCGTACGAACCCCGGCAGTACCTCGACTGGGCCGATCCCCTGGCCCTCGCCGCGCTGCATCGGCTGCCGGCCGGCGGGGAGGGCTGGCTGCTGGTCGAGGAGCTGCTGCCGCTGCCCGAGCACGCCGTCCTCGGCGTCGGCGGCCGGCGACACGTGTCCGAGCTGCTGATCCAGGTCCGCGGGGAGCCCGGCCATGGCCGATGACCACTGGCTCTACCGGAGGCTGTTTGTACGCCCGGAGACTGCGGACGACGTCGTGGTGCGCCACGTCGGGCCGGCGTCCGACGCGCTGCTGGCCCGAGGCTGGATCGACCGCTTCTTCTTCCTCCGGTACGGCGAGGGCGGCTTTCATCTCCGCCATCGCGTCCGGCTCACGGGCGCGGCCGGCGCGGCCGACGTGCGCGCCGCCCTGCGGATCGGGGAGGACGACGGGAGCGTCGTCCGGGTCGAGGACGCCACCTACGAGCCGGAGACGGACAAGTACGGCGGGCGTCGCGGGCTGGACGTCTGCGAGCGGGCGTTCTGCTCGTCGAGCCGGTTCGCGGCGGCGTGCCTGGGACGGACCGCCGGGCGTCCGCACCTCCGGATGATCGCGGCGGTCCTGGCCTTCGAGTCGCTCCTCGCCACCGCCGGGCTGCGCGCGTCCGACCGGGCGACGCTGCTCGACGCGTACGCCCGCTACTGGGACCGCCTCGTCGGTGGGACGACCGGGACCGAGCCGAGCCCGAGGCTGGTCGCGATGCTCGCCGATCAGATGGCCGCGCCGAACCTGTTCGGGCCCGAGCTCGATCGGTGGCGGGCCGATCTGCGCGACCACGTCGCCGAGCTCGACGCCCTGGCCCGGGACGGGCGGCTCACGGCATCGCGCGCCGACATCCTGTGCAACCTGGCGCACACGACGAACAACCGGCTCGGGATGAGCCCGAGGGACGAGGTCCTGGTGGCCGGCCTGCTGCGGCGGATCGACGGACATGGCGCCTGACGTGCTCGGCTGGCCGGCGGTCTCGGCGGCGCTGGCGGCCGGCGAACCGATCGTCGTCGCGCTGGAGGGCGATGCCGCGCGCGAGCTGCCGGCGTGGCGTCCCGCCGCGCGGGAGACCGGCGTCCGCTGGCTGGAGCCGGCCGCCGAACCGGACGAGGAGACGCCGTTCCGCCTCTGGGTGCGGCTGGCCGGCGCCGATCCGTCGGGTGCTTCGCTCGCGCGCCGGCTCCGGCACGGTCCGGGCCGCCCGGACGACCCGGACAGTCCGATCCTGCCCGGCCCGGCGGGCGCCTACCGTGCGATCCACCGGTGGCTCGCCGACCCGGCGCCCCGCCCGGTGGTCGCCGTCCTGGAGGCCGTCGACCGGGCCGACGACGATTGCCTGGCGGCGCTGGCCTACGTCGTCCGGGCGCTGAGCAACGTTCCCGTGGCGCTGGTCCTGACGACGGCGGGCCCCGGCCGGCCCGGGCCGTGGGCGGAGCTGCGCGACCGCCTGGTCGACGAGGGCCGGCTGACCCGGGTCTGCGGCCGCGGCGACGAGCCCGCTCCGGCCCGGGGTTCGGCCTCGGCGGCGTACGGGATGGCCTGCTGCCGGGCGGGAGCGCTCCGCGAGGGCAGCCGGGTGCTGGCGCGGGCGCTCGCGGCGGGCGACGCGCCGGTGGCCGGGTGGACGTACCTGGCCATGGCGTTGCTCAACACGCGCCGGTTCGGCCTGGTGCCGGAGGTGGTGACGGCCGCCCTGCCGCGGACGACCGACCCGCGGCGGCGTCGCCTCCTTCGCCGCATCCAGATGATGGCGCTGCACGGCGACGGCGACGCGGCCGGTCTGTCCCGCCTCGGCGCCGAGGCGGGACAGGAGCTCGCCACCGCCCGGCTCGAACCCGGCGAGGAGGCCTGGCTGCGGCTCGATGCCGCGCTCGGCTGTTCGCGGGACGATCCGGAGCGGTGGCACGAGCGCCTCCTGCGGGAGATCCTCGACCTTCCGGACGGCCTCGCTTCCGCGCAGTGCCGGGTGGCCGCCCACCTGTGGCTGGCCGCGTTCCTGACCGTCGAGGGCGACCCGGCCGGCGCCCTCCCCCACCAGCGGTCCGGGCTGGCCCTGCTGGAGGCGCTGGGCGACGAGGCGCGCGACACCGGGACCCGGGCCCGGCTCGGCGTGTCGCTCTTCGGGCTCGGGCACTACGCCGAGTCCGTCGTGCACCTCGAGGCCGCGGCCGAGCGGGCCGCGCGATCCGGCGACCGGGCGACGACCGCCGAGTGCCGGTGTTACGCCGCCCGGGCGTACGCGGCCCTGGGCCGGACGACCGATGCCAGGAACCTGCTGGCGGAGCCGGACCGGGCCCGGGCCGTGGTCTGGGCGAGCCGGAAGGCCGGCCTGCTCCGGCGGCACGCGCGTGGCGTGGTGGCCCTGGCGAGCGGGGATCCGCGGGCGGCCGAGTCGGCGGTCGCGGCGTTGCTGAGCGACATCGACGTCGCCCGCGAGGGCCGGATCGACTGGGTCGCCCGGCTCGTCAGCGAGTGCGCCTACCTGCTCGCCGACGCCGCCGCGGCGCGCGGGGACACCGAGGGAGCCCGGCGACGGGCCGAGCAGGGCCTGCGGATGGCGCGGGACGCCGCCGCGGAGGAACGGGCGATCCTGGTGGCGATGGGGCGGCGACGGCTCGAACCAGCCGGAAAAGAATGTGGCGGCCGTGTCGATCGGGGCCGGGACCGTTCGACCTTGGGATGAGAGGGTCGGACGACGACCCGCGAACCGAGGAGAAGTTTCATCATGGCGAAGTACATGCTCATCATGCGCGGCACCGACGAGGCGATGGCCACGATGATGGAGACGCCGTTCGAGGAGATGCTCGAGACCATGGGCCGCTTCAACGACGAGCTGATCCGGGCCGGCGTGCTGGTGGCGGCCGAGGGGCTGGACGACCCGTCGCAGGGCGTGGTGGTCGACTACACCGGCGAGGCCCCGATCGTCACCGACGGGCCGTACGGGGAGACCAAGGAGCTGTTCGGCGGCTTCTACATCCTCGACGTCGCCTCCAAGGAGGAGGCCGTCGAGTGGGCCAAGCGCCTGCCGGCGCTGCCGGGCACCAAGACCGAGATCCGCCGGGTGCCGAGCATCGAGGAGTTCCCGCAGGACAACAAGTGGGTGCAGAACGAGAAGGCCTGGCGCGAGCGGACCGGCCAGATCTGATGCACCCGGTCGAGGCCGTCTGGCGGATGGAGTCCGCGCGGATCGTGGGCGCGCTCGCCCGCTACACCAAGGACTTCGCGCTGGCCGAGGACGTGGCCCAGGAGGCGCTGGCCGAGGCGCTGGTCTCCTGGCCGCGCGACGGCGCGCCGGCCGACCCGGTGGCCTGGCTGCTCTCGACGGCCCGGCGGCGGGCGATCGACAGCTTCCGCCGCCGGTCGGCCCTCGACGACCGGTACGCGACGCTCGCCGCGACGAACGAGACGGTCCTGGACGACGATCTCCCGTGGGACCCGGACCGGATCGACGACGACGTCCTCGCCCTGATGTTCGTGGCCTGCCACCCGGTGCTCTCCCCGGAGGCCCGGGTGGCCCTCACCCTGCGCGCGGTCGGCGGCCTGACCAGCGAGGAGATCGCCCGCGCGTTCCTGGTGCCGGTGCCGACCGTGCAGGCGCGGATCACCCGGGCCAAGAAGACGATCGGGGCGGCCGGCGTCCCGTTCGAGCTGCCGCCGGCCGAGGAGCGGCGGAACCGGCTCGGCGGGGTGCTCAGCGTGCTCTACGTGATCTTCACGGAGGGCGCGACGGCGACGGCCGGAGATCAACTGCTGCGGACCGATCTCGCGTACGAGGCGATCCGTCTCGCCCGGATGCTCGGCTCGCTGCTGCCGGCCGAACCCGAGGTGCACGGCCTGCTGGCCCTGTTCGAGCTGACCGCCTCGCGGTTCCCGGCGCGCACCGGCCCGGACGGCGACCCGATCCTGCTCGAGGACCAGGATCGCCGGCGCTGGGACCGGTCGGCGATCCGGCGTGGACTGGCGGCGCTCGGGCAGGCGGCGAAGGCCGGGCGCGGCCTCGGCCCGTACGGGCTGCAGGCCGCGATCGCCTCCTGCCACGCCGCCGCCCCCTCGGTCGCCGAGACCGACTGGGAGCGCGTGGTCCTGCTCTACGAGGCCCTGGGCCGGGTGGCGCCGTCGCCGGTGGTCGAGCTCAACCGGGCGGTGGCGGTCGCGATGGCGAGCGGCCCGCGGCCGGCCCTGGAGATCGTCGACGAGCTGGTCGCCACCGATCGGCTGGCCGGCTCGCACCTGCTGCCGACCGTCCGCGGCGAGCTGCTGACCCGGCTCGGCCGCCGCGCCGAGGCCCGGGCCGAGCTGGAGCTGGCCGCCCGCCTGTGCGGCAACGCCCGCGAGCGCTCGGTGCTGCTGCGGAAGGCCGCCGCGATCAGCGACGGTTGAGCGCGACCACCGGGATCTCCCGGCCGGCCGCCTTGACCTCGTGGTCGGCGAAGAACGGGTACGCCGCCTTGATCTCGTCCCACGCCCGGGCGCGGTCGTCTCCGGTCAGCGGCGCGGCGGTGGCGTCGTAGGAGGAGTCGCCGATCTCGACGGTGACCTCCGGGTCGGCGACCAGGTTGCGGTACCAGTCGGGGTCGGCCGGCGCGCCCGCGTTGGAGGCGATCACCAGCAGCCGGTCGCCCGAGCGGTGGAACATCATCGGCGTCGTGTGCCGCCGGCCGGTGCGGGCGCCGGCGGTGGTGAGCAGCAGCAACCGGTCGCGGTGCATGCCCTCGATCTCGCCGCCGGCCCGGAACTGCTCCACGACCCGCTTGTTGATCGCCCGGACGTCCATCAGCCGAGCGCCTTGAGCTGCTCTTCGAGGCGCTCGCGGCGCTGGGTCAGCACGTCGATGACGGCCTCGTTCTCGGCGATGCCGGTCAGCTCGGTGGCGATCTCCTCCGGCTCGATGTAGCCCTCGGAGGTGTCGGAATCCTGCCCCCGGCGTGCCTGGGCGTCGCCGCCGAGCCGCCGGAGCTCCGCGATCTCCGCGTCGACGTCCTTGATTTCCTGCCGGAGCTGCTCGGCCGTGGTCTCGTCGCTCATTCCGACATCCTAAAACCTTGATGATCCGGTACGCGGCGCAGGTGCCCGGAACGGCGGACCGGTCCCGCGCCGACGGCCACCGCGTTGGCCGTCACCACCAGTGCCATCCCGGCCCACTGGTGCGGGCGCAGGGGCTGGCCGAGCAGCGCCACCCCGGCCAGCGCGGCCATCACCGGGTGCACGCTCATGAAGACGCCGAACAGTCGCGCCGGCACGTGCCGCAGGGTGATCAGGTCCGCCGCGTAGGGCACCACCGAGCTGAGCACGCCGGCCACCACCGCGTACCCGATGCCGGCGAGATCGAACGGTCGCAACGCGACCACCGGCAGATAGAGCAGGGCCGAGAGGGTGGTCGCGGCGGCGGGACCCTGCAGGCCCGCGAGGCGGGCGCCGACCAGACGATTCAGGAGGATGTACGCCGCCCAGCACGCGGCCGCGAGCAGACCGAGACCGACTCCGGCGTAGTCGCTCGACGGTCCCGGGCGGACCAGAACGTAGACGCCGAGGCAGGCGGCCGCGGCCGCGACCAGGTCGAGCCGGGTGCGCGACCCGGCGATCGCGACGCTCAGCGGCCCGAGGAACTCCAGCGTCACCGCGAGGCCGAGCCCGATCCGGTCGATGGCCGTGTAGAGGCTCAGGTTCATGGTCGCGAAGACCAGCGCGAGCAGCAGCGCCGGCCACCACTGGGCCCAGGTGAAACGGCGCAGCGACGGCCGGGCCACGGGCAGCAGGACGGCGGCGGCGACGAACTGGCGCACCGCGACCACGCCGGCCGGGCCGATCATGGGGAACGCGTGCGCGCCCACGGCGGCGCCGACCTGGTTGCTGGCCGCGCTGCCGAGCATGGTGGCGATGCCGGCGGTGGTCCGGGCGTTCATGCTCCCAGCGTCGGCGCGGGCCGCGGCGAAGAGAAATGCACCGGCCGCGCCACCTATACGCTGCACGCATGAATGTGCGGCTGCGGCAGCTCGAGGCGCTGGTCGCGGTGGCCGACGCCGGCACGTTCACCGACGCGGCGGCGGCGCTCGGCCTCTCCCAGGCCGCGGTGTCGCGGTCGATCGCCGCCCTCGAGGAGACGCTCGGCGCCCGCCTGCTGCTGCGCACCACCCGGCACGTTTCGCTCACCGCCACCGGCGCCCGGGTGCTGCCGGCCGCCCGCCGGGTGCTCGAGGAGGTCGCCCACCTGCGCCGGACCGTCGAGCGGGCGGAGACCGAGCTCCGGGTCGGCTACGCCTGGGCGGCGCTGGGCAAGCACACGAGGCGGTTGCAGCGTTCCTGGGGGACGGCGCATCCCGGCGTACCGCTGATATTCGTGCAGTCGGGAACCGTGACCGCCGGTCTGGCCGAGGGTGTCGCGGACGTCGCGGTTCTCCGGAGGCCGCTGGCCGACGGGCGTTTCGAGAGCGCGCCGATCGGGTCCGAGGCCCGCTGCGCGGCGGTGGCCACCGACAACGCGCTCGCCCGCCGCCGCTCGGTGCGGATGGCCGACCTGGCCCGCTACACGGTCGCGCTGGACAGCCGCACCGGCACCACCACGCCCGAGCTGTGGCCGCCGGGCGCCGGGCCGGCCTCGACCCGCGAGTCGCACGGCGTCGACGAGTGGCTCACGCTGATCGCCGCGGGCCAGGCCGTCGGCGTGACGTCGGAGGCGACCGCCAACCAGAACCCGCGCCCGGGCGTGGCCTACCGGGCGGTCCGCGACGCCCCACCGATCGAGGTGACCCTGGCCTGGTGGCGCGACGACCCACCCCGCCACCTGCCCGAGCTGCTGGCCCTGGCCCGCGCCGCCTACGCCTGACCCTGCGGCGGCGTCGGGTCCGGCCGGCCGGCGGCGGCGAACGCGGCCCGCACCTCGTCCGCGCCCTCGGTGAAGTGCGCCCAGCTGTCGATGTGCGCGGCGTGCACCTCGCGGGCGCCGAGGATGCGGGCGGCCTCGACCATCCCGGCGGCGTCGAGCGTCAGGTTCGCGCCGGGGATCAGCGGAGTGCGGGCCGCGCCGCCGAACAGGATCGCCACGTCGATCGACGGGAACCGGGCGGCGATCTCCCCGACCACCCGCAGCGAGGCGTTGTCGCCGCTCACGTACACCGTCGGCAGCCCTTCGCCGTGCAGCACGAAGCCGGTCACCGCCCCGACCAGGTGCTCGGAGCCGTCCGGACCGTGCTGGGCCGGCACCGCGGTCACCGTCACGCCGCCGTCCACATCGACCGCCTCCCACGGCGACAGCCCGCGCGCCCCCATCCGCGCGGCCGCGGCCGGCGTGCTCAGCACCAGCGGCGCCGACGCGGCGAACGCGCGGCCGGCCCGGTCGAGGTTGTCCGGGTGCTGGTCGTGCGAGAGGAGCACGACGTCGACGGTCCCGGCGTCCGGGGGCGGCAGCAGCGGTGGGGCGGTCCGAGTCAGCTTGCGGTCGCCGATCGGGTAGTCGCCCGGCTCGTCGAACGTCGGGTCGGTCAGGAACGTGACGCCGCCTACCGCGAACTGGACGGTCGGGCCACCGTACCGGCGAATCTGGAAGGTCATGCTCCTCATTTTGTGCCCCTCGCCCACCGCGCGGCCTTCAAGATCGACTGGCCTCGCTATGATCGCGCTCACATCGGCCGATGCAGGGAGGCGCGGGCTATGGGCGACACGGGGACTCCGGGCACGCTGGACACGGGCGTGCCGCACGGCGCTCGCATCTGGAACTACTGGCTCGGCGGCAAGGACAACTTCGCGGCCGATCGGGCCGTCGGCGACCAGGTCAAAGAGGTCTACCCGGACGTGGTCGAGGTGGCCCGGGCGTCCCGGCAGTTCCTCGGCCGGGCCGTGCGGTTCCTGGTCGGCGAGGCCGGCATCCGCCAGTTCCTCGACGTCGGCACCGGCCTGCCCACCGCCGACAACACGCACGAGGTGGCCCAGGGCATCGCCCCCGAGTCCAAAATCGTCTACGTCGACAACGACCCGCTCGTGCTCGTGCACGCCCGCGCCCTGCTCACCAGCAGCCCCGAGGGCGTGACCGACTACGTGGACGCCGACGTCCACGACCCCGAGAAGATCCTCCGCGCCGCCGCCGGCACGCTCGACTTCTCGCAGCCGATCGCCCTGATGATGCTCGGCATCCTCGGCAACGTGGCCGACGAGGACACTCCCGGCCCGGCCGAGATCGTCAATGCTTTCGTGAGCGCCGTGCCGTCCGGCAGCTACCTGATCCTCAACGACAGCGTCATCACCGCCGAGACCGCCGAGGCGGTGAGCACCGCCCGCAGCGGCGGCGCCGACTACCACCTGCGCACCCCGGCCGAGATGACCGGCTTCTTCGCCGGCCTCGAGCTGGTCGAGCCGGGCGTGGTCTCGACCCCGTTGTGGCGCCCCGGCGCGGGCGAGACGCCCCAGCACCTCAACGTCTACTGCGGGGTGGCCCGCAAGCCGTGACGCGTCCGCTCACCCGGCCGTTTCGCACGTCCCCCGTCCGGACACGCCGCCGGACCGGGCCCGCGATCGGTCGCGATGTCACGGCCGAGGGCTCACCCGCTTGAGGTAGGCGTGGACGAGAGCGTTCCGCTGCTCGTAGGTGACCGTCCCCTTGAACCGGTCACCGTCGATCTCGATCTCGACGTCGGCCGGTTGCCGGCGCAGCCAGGAGGCGATCACCTCGAGCACGGAGGTCACGACGATCGGCGCCAGCGTCACCACCAGGCTGCCGACGGCGATCACCTCGCCGGCCTTCGCCCCGTCCGGCCGTTCCCGGGCCGGCGCCATGGCGATGTCGTCGACGTCCAACTTGATCAGTTCCGCGCGGAGGTCCCGGGCCAGCTCCGCCACCTGGGAGTCGTCGAGTCCGTCGCCGTGCAGGGTCAGCCGCAGATCGTTCGCGCTCACGTTTCCTCCGGCCGTCAACGGGTGCTCGATGCCAGGGCCGCGAAGGCGGCGGCGAACGCGGCGCGTCGACGATTCATGGCCTTCACGATGGCGGCGCGCGCCGAGGTCCGGGCATCACCCGGACGGATCGATCCGCCCGCCCGGACGCCCCATTGCGCCGCGCCGGGGTGGTTACGGCGCCGGCGCCCGCAGCTGGAAGACCGACCAGCGATCCACCGGCTCGAAGCCGAGCAGCGCGTTGACCGCTCGCATGTGGATGTTCTCCTCGGCGTTCCACGCGTCGATGACCCGCAGCGAGGGCTCGCCGGCCCGGGCGTACGCGTGGTTGGCCGACTTCACGCTCAGGCCGAGACGCCGGCCCCGGTGGGCGGGCTCCACGATCGTGGTCCGCTGCCGCGCGTGGGTGTCGTCGTCGGTCTCGAACGCCAGCTTGGTGCGGGCGACGATCCGGCCGGTCGCGTCGTGCCGGGCCGCCGTCGAGTACCAGTGGTGGCCGCGACCCCGTTCGGCCGCCTCCTGATCGCGGATCCGGCCGGCGTCGTACGGCTGCTGCTTGACCTTCAGGTTGCCGGTCGGCGCGTCGAGCATGAGGCGGCTCTGCAGGGCGGCGACGTCCTCGATGATCTCCTCCGGCACGGCGTCCCGCCACCGGACCAGCGAGTAGCCGTCCGCGGTGACCGGGCCCGGGACGTCGCCGACGCGGCACCGGGAGCGGATGCTGGTGAGGCCGGGCCGGTGGCCGCGGCAGGTGAGGTAGCGGTAGCCGGCCTCGTCGCGGACCGTCTCGATCTCGAGCAGGCGCCGGCGGTGGGCCGCGTAGACCTCGTCCAGCAGCGCCGTCCCGACGCCGCGACGCCGGTGCCGCGGGTCCACGATCAACTCCACCTGGATGTTCTCCACCCCGGTCAGCAGGCACGACGCCGCCCCGATCACCCGGTCGCCGTCCCGGGCCAGCAGCACCTGCTCGGTCGACGCCGGCCACGGGTGCTCGAAGCGGGCCAGGTGCGCCCGCCGGCCGGGCGCCGGGAAGTCGGGCCGATCATGGCGGGTGACCGCGACCGTCAGCTCGTACCACCGGGCCATCGCCCCGGAGTCGGCCGGATCGAGCCGCGTGATGGTCATGCCCGCATCGTAGGGCGGGCATGACCGATCATCGCGTCTCAGGCCGGGACGGCCGGCAGGCCGGCCAGCGCCGCGGCCACCGCCTCGTCCGACAGCTCGTGGTCGACCATGTCGCCGGCCAGGAACTTCCCGTAAGCGGGCAGATCCAGGTGGCCGTGGCCGCACAGCGCGGTCAGGATCACCTTCTCCTCGCCGGTCTCCTTGCAGCGCAGCGCCTCCTCGACGCAGGCGGCCAGGGCGTGCGTCGGCTCGGGGGCCGGGATGATGCCCTCGCTGCGGGCGAAACGGACGCCCGCCTCGAAGCACTCCTTCTGGGTCTTGGCCACCGCCTCGATCAGGCCCAGCTCGTAGACGTGCGAGATCAGCGGGGACATGCCGTGGTAGCGCAGCCCGCCGGCGTGGATCGGGTCGGGAATGAACTCGTGGCCGAGCGTGTGCATCTTCATCAGCGGCGTCATACCCGCGGTGTCGCCGAAGTCGTACGCGTACGTGCCCTTGGTCAGCGACGGGCAGGACGCCGGCTCGACGGCGCGGATCGTCGGCGCCATCCGGCCGGCCAGCTTCTCGCGCAGGAACGGGAACGCCAGGCCGGCGAAGTTGGAGCCGCCGCCGGTGCAGCCGACGATCACGTCCGGCACGTCGCCGGCCTGGGCCAGCTGGAGCAGCGCCTCCTCGCCGATGATCGTCTGGTGCAGCAGCACGTGGTTGAGCACGCTGCCGAGCGCGTAGTTGGTGTCCGCGTTCTGGGCGGCGACCTCCACCGCCTCGCTGATCGCGATGCCGAGCGAGCCGGGTGACGCCGGGTCGTCGGCGAGCACCTTGCGGCCCGCCGCCGTCAGCGGGGACGGCGACGGGTGGATGGTGCCGCCGAACGTCTCGATCATGATTTTCCGGTACGGCTTCTGGTCGTACGACGCGCGGACCTGCCACACCTCGCACTCCACCCCGAACTGCGCGCAGGCGAACGCGAGGATCACGATGTGACGTGTCTAGACACAGTGTTACATTGCCTGGTCGTTGGCACGTCGGTACAAGAACTTGAGGTAGTCGATCCACCGATCGCGGTCTTCGGGCGGTAGGCGCGGGTCCTCGAGCATGGCTAGGACTTCCTCGACTTCTGGGCGCATGTGCGGCCCGTCGACCTCGTCCGCCGCCAGGTAGCCGAGTGCGACAGCGGCGCGCCTCGGGTCGACGCCGAGTGCCTTGCAGACGATGCGCACATGCAGGGGCTCGGGCCGGCCGGCCTGTCCTCGCTCCCATCGGGAGATGGTGCTGACGCTGATTCGTTCGCCGCCGTTGTCGGCGATGGCTTGTTCCAGTTGTTCCTGGGACCACCCTTTTGCTTCTCTGGCGTTGCGGATCAGGCTGGCGAAGGTCTGCGTCGACGCCGCGTCATTCATGACGTCATCGTAGGGGTTTGGCAGAGGCTCGATTGCAGGCAAGTGTGTTCTGGTCACATGTGACATGCGCTGCCTCCAGCAGCCTGGGGCCGAACTGTCGCCCCCGCCAACGGTCATCATAGACAGAGGTAAATTTACACCCCCAAGGCGTCGTCGCTCGCACGTCACTATTGACGTGCGGCGGATCCACTGCCAGTATTTCCGTCATGAGTGACGTGAAGACCGGCCCGAAAGCCGCCACATATGGCGCCGTGCCGGTGAACCGCGACCTCTTCGTCGAGGCATGCGCGGCCAAGGGTGCAACCACCGATGCCGCCCGAGCCGAACTGCTCGGAACGACCCCGAAGATGGTCTACCTCTACCAGTACGGCCACACCGCGCCCAACCTGTTCAAGGCCCGGCACATCGCTAACCAACTCGATGTCGACGTCGACGACCTTTGGCCGGCCGCATGACCGGGGACAAAGCCGCGCAGGCGCATATCCGGCGGCGAACGCTGGCGGCCCCTCCGCTCACCGAGGACCAGATCTCGCGCCTGCGCCTGCTGTTGGCTCCGACCGACACCTCGGCGGCAGTACGTCAGGCGGGAACCTCCGCTCGCAGGACAGCCGCGTGACCGCCCGCCCGGAGGCCGACCGGATGCGCGCGGCAGCCGACAGCGAGGTGGACGGCTGGGCGAAGTTGTCGCCTGAGCAGCGCCGCGAGCTGAAGGCGCTGTCCCGGAACCAGCCGTCGATCACCCCGCTGAAGTCGGGTGGGGCGATGTTGAGCGTGAACGGTGTGGACCGCTGGTTCCCGTCGCATCGCGACGCGCTCGAGGAGCTGAACTCGCGCAACCCGTGAACGTGCAGGAGCCCCAGATGTCGCAACCACCTGGGGCTCGCTTCCTGATTCAACACCACGACCCGACCTTGGGAGCGACGTTGATCGATACACACTCTAACGGTGCCGTGCTGGCATCGACTACCCCCTCCCCTGCTTCTGACACGGCGGTCACTCTGAAGCTGGACCCGGAGGTGTTCGCCCGGGCCTGGCACGCCGAGCACGTCCACTCCCTGGACAACCCGGTTCCCGGGTGTGTGCTGTGCGGTCCGCTCCAGTCGTCCTACCTGCTGCCGACCTGCGCGTGTGGTGCCGGCCTGCTGGGTGAGTGCTGCTGCGAACCCGAGCCGGGCGATGACGTATCCGGCCTGTTCGCCCAGCCGCTCGTGCTTGACCTGCGCGGCGAGGTAGCGGCCTGATGCTCACGATCAGCGACTACTTCTGCGGCGGCGGCGGCTCCAGCCAGGGCTTCCACCAGGTTCCTGGCGTACGTGGCATCATGGCCGCGAATCACTGGGACTTGGCGATCGAAACCCACAACCAGAACTTCCCCGACATGGATCACGACCGGGCCGACATCGCCGAGATTGACCCGCGCCGGCACCCCAAATCAGACCTCGCCTGGTTCTCCCCCGAATGCACAAACTGGTCCATTGCCCGGGGCAAGAAGGTCGACTACGACGGCAAACCGGTCCAGCTCGAGCTCGGCGAGGAGTACGCGGAGCCACTGCCGGACGAGGCCGCCCAGCGGTCCCGGATGCTCATGCAGGACGTGCCCCGGTTCACCGAAGTCCACCGGTACCGGGCCGTGCTGGTGGAGAACGTCACCGACGTTCTGATGTGGGAGCACCTGGACGAGTGGCTCCTGCGCATGGACAAGCTCGGCTACGACCACCACATTCAGGTGCTCAACTCGGCGTTCGCCGGCGCACTCGGCCCTGGTGCCCCGCAGCTACGCGATCGCGTGTACTTCGTCTTCTGGCGCAAGCAGTACAAGCGGCCGGACTTCGCCAAGTGGTGCCGACCGCTCGCGTGGTGCATGACATGCGGTGATGTGCGCGGCGTGATGATGACGAAACCCGGCAAGCGGCGCGCGATGCGGTACGGCCAGCAGTACCACTTCGTCTGCCCGTCGCTGAGCTGCCGCGGGGCGAAGGTGCACCCGTATGCTCTGCCCGCGGCCTCGGCGATCGACTGGTCGATCATCGGTCAGCGGATCGGAGATCGGACGAAGCCGTTGCAGCCGAAAACGGTCGCCCGGATCGAGGCCGGCCTACGGCGCTACTCGCGGCCCGTCACGCTTGAGGCCGCGGGGCACACGTTCGAACGTCGTCCGGGTGTTCGTTCGTGGCCGGCGGACCGGCCGTTGACGACGCTGCACACGTCGATGTCTAAAGCGGTGGCCTGTCCGCCGATGCTTGTGCCTTCCGGTGGCACCTGGAACGACTCGGCTATGCCGACGGATGCGCCGATGCGGGCGCGGACGACCCGCGAAACCGAGGGTGTTCTTTGCCCCCCGTTTCTCGCGCCGCTGCGTTCGGGTCGTCCAAGAACGTCGCTGGCTGGCTCAGATCCGCTGGCGACGATCGTGGCGGACGGCGGCAATCATGCGCTGATCGAGCCGATGCTGGTGCCCATGGAGGGCCGGGAAGGCAAGCAGGCCCGGCCGGTATCTCAGCCGCTGCGAGCGCAGACCGCCCGGCACGAGAACGCCCTGGTGATCCCGCTGCGCAACAACGGTGTGGCGAAGCCCGCAGCCGACCATCCGCTGTTGACGTTCGCGGCGAACGGCACCCACCAGGCGTTGCTGATGCGCAACAACACCGCTCGCGGCGACCAAGGTCAGATGTCCACGCCGCTGGACGAACCGATGCGGGTGCTCCTCGCGGAGGGTCCGCGGCAGTCACTTGTCCGCTGGGATCACGTGCTGTTCCCGTACGACGGCCGGTCGCTGCGTCCCCTGGATGTGCCGATGCCGGCGCAGACGACGGTGCAGGGCGACGGTCTGCTGGGTGCGGCGATCGCGGTGGAGGACTGCACGTTCCGGATGCTCGAGGTCGATGAGATCCGGTCGGGGATGGCTTTCGCCGACGGCTACATCCTGCTCGGGACGAAGCGGGAACGCGTCCGAATGCTTGGGAACGCCGTTACTCCGCCGGCCGC
Organism: Actinoplanes sp. NPDC051537; assembly: GCF_055586105.1. Classification (NCBI taxonomy): domain Bacteria; kingdom Bacillati; phylum Actinomycetota; class Actinomycetes; order Micromonosporales; family Micromonosporaceae; genus Actinoplanes; species Actinoplanes sp. NPDC051537. Next base: position 1,353 of record NZ_JBVJIU010000022.1, on the reverse strand, counting down.
CCGCGACCTGGTCGCCGCTGTTGTTGAGGCGATCACCGGCGACGATCTGGAGCTGGCCGCATGACCCGCTCGCGCCTTCTGACTGGCCTGGCATCTGCCGCTTTCATCTCGCTGGTCGTCGCGTCCAACTGGCTAACCGCCCGGTTCGGCCTCGTCGGCGGGTTCGTCACCGCCGGCACTTTCACCGCCGGGCTCACCCTCGCCGCCCGCGACATCGTCCGCGAAAGCGCCGGCCGCACCTGGCGGCTGTGGGTGCTCGGCTGCATCACCGCCGGCGCCAGCTTGTCGGCGCTGATGACGTTCGCCGCGGGCAGTTTCCCCGGCGGCCCATCACCGCTGCGCCTCGCCCTGGCATCAGGTGCCGCGTTCCTGCTGTCCGAACTGGCGGACACAGCGGTTTACGAGCCGCTGCGGGCGCGGAATCGGCTGCGGGCGTTGGCTTGGTCGAACCTGGTCGGCTCGGTCGTCGACAGCCTGCTGTTCCTCGCCCTGGCTGGGTTCGCGATTTGGCCGGCGGTCGTCGGGCAGGTCGCCGTCAAGTGGGTGGTCTGTGTAGCACTGCCCCTGCTCGCCCTGGGGGTGGCCCGTGCGGTACTTCGCGACCGCGTCCGGACCGAGGGTGCGTGAAGCGATGCGTAACGGACTCCTCGACCAGATCACCACACCGGCGTCGCAGAACCTCCTCGAGCCGGGAACCACCTGGTGCGCCGACAACGGCATCTACTCCAACGCCTACCCCGGCGACGGCCAATATCTGGGCTGGCTGTCCCGGCTGCCCGACCCGTTGCGTTGCCGGTTCGCGGTCGCCCCGGATGTGGTGGCCGACCACAACGCCACCCTGCAGCGGTCGTGGCCGATGCTGCGCCGCATCCGCGAGGCGGGTTTGCCGGCTGCGTTGTGCGCCCAGAACGGCGCCACCGCCGACGACCTGCCGTGGGACTACCTAGACGCGGTTTTCCTTGCTGGCATCGTCGAATGCGCCACGTGCGGCTATGTCCCCGATGTTGCTGACCTGCCGCTCGAGACGTGCCCGTTCGGTCACCAGCTCGCCGAGTGGAAGACCAGCGAAACCGCTGCGGCGATCACAGCGGAGGCGAAGGCCCGCGGTAAGTGGGTGCACATGGGCCGGGTGAACACCCGCAGCCGGATGCTGGCGGCTAAGCGGATGGGTTGCGACTCCGCTGATGGCACGTTCCTGGCGTTCGGCCCGGACACGAATCTTCCGCGGTTGTTGTCGTGGCTGTGTGAGCCGGTCGATAAGCCGGCGGTTCAGGCCGAACTGTTCCCGCTCCCGGCGCCGTCTTCTTTCATGTCCCGAGAGGTGGTGCCCGCGTGAAGCCGTCGAATGAGCGT